>NZ_CABFLN010000016.1 GCF_901873445.1 Gemella haemolysans | reverse complement strand
AAATTAACAGGATATGGAAAAGATAACGCGGGAACACATTACTTTGTAAATGGGAAATATGCAAACTGGTGGTATGACGATGGAACAGATTGGTTCTTCTTCCAAAACGGTAAGAAATTTACAGGATATGGAAAAGACAACGCGGGAGCCCATCACTTTGTAAATGGTAAATATGCTATCGCTAAAGAAGAGAACAAAAACACAAAACGTGCTATTTTCTTAGATCCTGGACACGGTGGAAGTGATTCAGGTGCGGTTAGTAATGGTTTAAGAGAAAAAGATTTAACCCTTAGTGTATATAATAAAGTGAGTAGTCGTCTTGCTTCTTTAGGTTATTCAGTACTAACAAGTAGAAATACTGATAAAGATGTAGGTTTAGTAAGTCGTGCTGATCAAGCAAATAAATCTAATGCGGATATGTTTTTAAGTATTCATTTTAATGCTGGAGGTAGAGGAGCTTCTTATGGTATAGAAACTTATTATTATAAGGCTCGCCCAGAGTATACTCCTGCTATAAATAAGGATAAACATAATGACCCAGAAAGACTAGAAAAGAGTAGAAAATTAGCACAGAAAATACAACAAAGTCTAGTAAGTAAAACAGGAGCATACGACAGAGGCGTAAAAAGAGAAACATTTGCAGTACTTCGAGAAACATCTATTCCATCAATCTTAGTTGAATTAGGATTCATAGACAATCAAGAGGAAGCAAATAAAATTAAGACTAATGAGTATCAAGAAAAACTTGCCGATGGTATTGTTAATGGAATCGTAGAATACTATAAATAAGTTTAATGCTATTATTTAATAAAGTATAAAATATTATAATGAGGGTATCTCAAAAATTTTGATTTGTAAAAATCGTTTTTTATGAGGTATCCTCATTTTTATGTGTTAAATTATATCAATAAATTCATATTAAATTATAACAGTTGTTGCTAAAAGTCTTTAAAATTGGTATACTATAAGTTAAAGAACTTGAAAGCGAAGGAGTGGGCTTAAATTATGGTATATAACCACAGAGTTATTGAAAAAAAATGGCAAAAATATTGGGAAGAAAATAAGACATTTAAGACGTCAGATGATCACAGTAAAGAGAAATTTTATGCGTTAGATATGTTTCCTTATCCATCAGGGGCTGGTCTTCACGTAGGTCATCCAGAAGGGTATACAGCTACTGATATCTTAAGTAGATATAAAAGAGCAAATGGATATAATGTACTTCACCCAATGGGATGGGATGCGTTTGGTTTGCCAGCAGAGCAATATGCTTTAGATACAGGGCATGACCCAAGAGATTTTACAAAAACTAACATTGATACGTTCCGTCGTCAAATTAAAGAATTAGGATTTTCTTATGATTGGGATCGTGAAGTAAATACAACAGATCCTAAGTATTACAAATGGACTCAATGGATTTTCAAAAAACTTTATGAAAAAGGACTTGCTTATGTTGATGAAGTGCCTGTAAACTGGTGTCCGGCATTAGGAACAGTTCTTTCTAACGAAGAGGTTATCGATGGTAAATCTGAGCGTGGAGGACACCCTGTAGAGCGTCGTCCAATGCGCCAATGGGTACTTAAAATTACTGAGTATGCAGAGCAACTTATAGATGATTTAGATATTCTTGATTGGCCAGAAAGTCTTAAAGCTATGCAACGTAACTGGATTGGAAAATCTGTTGGTGCTGAGATTGACTTCAAAATTGAAGGAACTGATAAAGAGTTCACAGTATTTACTACGCGTGCTGATACTGTATTTGGTGTATCTTACTGTGTACTTGCACCTGAACACAAACTTGTTGAAGAAATCGTTACAGAAGATCAAAGAGCGGCTGTTGAGGAGTATCTTGATATCGTTAAACGTAAGTCTGACCTTGAAAGAACAGATCTTAACAAAGATAAAACAGGAGTATTCACAGGAGCTTATGCGATTAACCCTATAAATGGTGAAAAAGTAGAACTTTGGATTGCAGACTACGTTCTAGCAAGCTATGGAACTGGAGCTGTTATGGCTGTTCCTGCGCACGATGAGCGTGACTATGAATTTGCGACTAAGTTTAACCTACCAATCAAAGCTGTTATCGAAGATAATGGAGAAGTTGTTGTACCATTCTACGGTGATGGTAAACACATTAATTCTGACTTTATCAATGGATTAAACAACGAAGAAGCTATCTCAAAAGTAATTGAATTTTTAGAAGAAAATAAAGTTGGACGTAGTAAAGTTACATACAAACTACGTGACTGGTTATTCTCAAGACAACGTTACTGGGGAGAACCAATTCCAATTATTCATTGGGAAGATGGTACTATGACTACTGTACCTGATAGTGAACTTCCACTATTACTTCCAGAAACTGACAACATTAAACCATCAGGAACTGGAGAATCTCCACTTGCTAATATTGAAGAGTGGTTAAATGTAGTAGATCCTGAGACTGGTAAAAAAGGTAAACGTGAAACTAACACAATGCCTCAATGGGCCGGTTCTTGTTGGTACTACTTACGTTACATTGATCCACATAATGATGAAATGTTTGCTGATCCAGAGAAATTAAAATACTGGTTACCTGTAGATGTTTATATCGGTGGAGCAGAGCATGCTGTACTTCACTTATTATATGCTCGTTTCTGGCACAAAGTACTTTATGATTTAGGTTTAGTACCAAGTCGTGAGCCATTCCAAAAACTATTTAACCAAGGTATGATTCTTGCTGAAGGTAAAGATGGTCGTCCGGAAAAAATGTCTAAATCTAAAGGTAATGTTGTTAACCCTGATGATATTATCGTATCTCACGGTGCTGATACATTACGTGTTTATGAAATGTTCATGGGGCCATTAGATGCTTCAATCGCATGGAGTGAAAATGGACTTGATGGATCTCGTCGTTTCTTAGATAGAGTATACCGTCTATTCGTTGATGAAGAAACTGGAAAAGTAAATGATAAGGTTCAAGACAAAGATAATTCAGAATTAGAAGTAAGCTATAACTACACTATTAAGAAAGTCTCAGAAGATATTGAAATTCTAGGATTTAATACAGCTATTTCTCAACTTATGGTATTTGTAAATGACTGTTACAAAGCTGAATACATCCCTCGTAAATATGCGTTAGGATTTATCCAACTTCTTGCACCATTTGCACCTCACCTTGCTGAAGAAATGTGGGAAGTTTATGGTAATACTGAGTCAATTTCATATGTACCATGGCCAACATTTGATGAGAGCAAACTTGTAAGTGATACTGTAGAAATCGTAGTTCAACTTATGGGTAAAGTTAAAGCTAAATTAGATGTTAAGAAAGGCTTAACACCAGCTGAATTAGAGCAAATCGTTCTAGCTAATGAAGAAGTAAAAGAATTAATCAAAGGAAAACAAGTTATAAAAGTAATTGTAGTTCCTGGAAGATTAGTTAATATCGTAGCTAAATAAGGAGAGACACATGGAAGAATTAATTTATAGTATTGTTAGTGAGATTGTTGAGCATAAAGATGAAATTAAAATCGAAAAATTTGTTAAAAATGCACGCGAACACTACATTTTAACAGTACACCCAGAAGATTGTGGGCGTATAATAGGGAAAAAAGGTACAGTAATTAGCGCAATCCGTACTGTGCTAAATTCAACAACATTTAGTAAAAAAGTTTACTTAGATTTAGTAGAAGAATAAGATAAATGTTAAGTAGGAGTCTGAAAGATAGATATTTTTCAGATTCCTATTTTGTTTGGTAGAATCGAAGTTTAGCTAGTGGGATATGGACTACTATTTATTTAAATTTTAAAATGGATATAGTATAATTAGTTGAGAGAAGAATTGATTTTAAAAACGGATGATAGGAGAGTATAATTATATTGTAAGCTTCATCCGATAAAGAAAATATTAAATATTAGAAAGGTATAATTAAATATAAAGGAAGGACTATAAAATGGTAAAAATTAAAGCTAACGGTAATGAAATAGCATTACTAACTTCAGATACTGATTATATCAGCTTAACTGACATTGCAAAATATAAAAGCTCAGAAAATCCTGCTGATATTATAAAAAATTGGCTAAGAAATAGAAATACTCTAGAGTTTTTAGGTGCTTGGGAAAAAATGAATAATCTAAATTTTAAACTGGTCGAATTCGACCAGTTTAAAAGTGAAGCAGGTCTTAACAGTTTCTTAATGTCTCCTAAAAAATGGATAGAAACAACAAATGCAATAGGGATAAAATCAACAGCGGGTAGATATGGGGGAACTTACGCACACTCGGACATTGCGTTTGAATTTGCTTCTTGGATTTCTCCAGAGTTTAAATTATATATTATTCAAGATTATCAAAGATTAAAACAGGAAGAATCATATAAAAATAAATTAGAATGGCAAACTAATAGATATATTTCAAAATTAAACTATACTATTCATACAGATGCAATAAAAAATAACTTAATTACACCTACACTTACTACTACACAAATAAGACATAAGTATGCAAGCGAAGCTGATATTTTAAATATGGCGTTATACGGAATGACTGCAAAAGAATTTAAAAACAAATATCCTGAAAAAGAAGGGAATTTAAGAGATAACTCTACTATTGAGCAGTTAATGATAATGAATAATTTACAAATATTAAATGCCGATATGTTAAAATCAGGAATATCGTCTGAAATTAGATTACAAAAATTAAATGAAATTGCAATAGAGCAACAAAATATATTAATAAAAAATAATCAAAAAGCATTACAGGAACTGAAAAAATTAAAATAAATCTATTCTAATTTTGAAATGATGTATGTATAAAGAGTATTTAAAAAGGAGGTCACATGATAGAGATAGTTGATGGATATTTAGTTAATGATGAGAATATAAGAATAGCATTCACTAATAGAAAGGTTGATGCGAAAAATAGTGAGGATATGAAAAGATTCTCTGATGAATATGGATTTAATCATAATAATATAGTCTTTAACACACAAGTTCACGGAGCGGATGTGCGTATTGTTGAATCAGATTCTGATATTAATGAGAACGGGAAGGAAGCTGATGGGTTAATTACTAATTTGGCTGCGACATCGCTATTGATTTTTACTGCTGATTGTGTACCTGTAGTATTCTATGATAAAAAGCAAGGTGTTGTCGCCTTAGCTCATGCAGGATGGCGAGGAACATATGGAAATATTGCCGGGGAAATGGTAAATATCATGACGGATAAATATAATTGTAAAGTAGAAAATATTAAGACTATTATAGGGCCGTCGGTTAGTGTTGATAACTATGAAGTTTCTTATGATCTTATAGAGAAATTCGCTGCTTTAGAAGTGCCGAATTATTATAAAGAAAATGATGGTAAATATTATTTAGATTTATGGAAATTGAATAAAGAATTGTTGAAAAAATGTGGTATACTAGAAGATAACATCAAAATTATTGATTTCTGTACGGTTAGAGATAATGATAGATTCTTCTCATATAGATTAGACAATGCTACTCCAAAACGTATCGGAACAATAATTCAAATAGATTAAATTCATATAGAATAGAGGAAACAATATTGGAAAAAGATATTAAATTAGTTGAACAAACAGCTACATTTAAGAGATTGCCAAAAAGTGATAGTAGATGGCGTGTAGCATTTTATTATATAGCAAAAGAATTTTGGGATTTAGAAGAGGTTTTCGTAATAATAGATAAAGCTCTTTATGAAGAACAAGGATTAAAAATTCCAGTTTTTAGAGAGTATAAAGAGGCGGAAGGATTCCAAATTTTTTCTAGTCATATAAAGGCGAAGGAATTTGTAGAGAAACAAGGTGATTTATTCGTTACTGCTAGTGGAGAAAAACTTATTGGTAGAATACGTCAAGGTGCCTTTAGAGAGGTGTTCGTTCCATTTTTTGCTGAACAAAACTTTAATTATCTATTAAATGAGGATGAAGCATTGTTCGCTGATACATTCAAACGACTTCTTGCGGTTATGGAAGTTAGTGAGAACTATATTGTAGATGAAGAACAAGAAGCTATGTTAAAAGCAGGCGATGTTCAAAGTTTCTTTGCGGATATTTGTAAAAAATATATAGTATTAGTATAAAAAATAATCTTCAAACATATTTTGACTTGTATGTTTGAAGATTATTGTTTTGTATTTAATGAATTTATTTTATAGCATAATTTATTACTCTAATTTTATTTTCCTCTAAAGTAATTTAATGTGTAAGCTATAGCTATAAAGAAAATTATTATGTAAAGAGTGTAGCTTGTGTATTGTGTAATTTCTTTAATATTTACTAAGTAGCTTTGAATACTGAATGGAATAAAGATTGCTGATATTAGTGGTGTAAGATTTTCTTTCCAAAAAGCAATAATAAGTAAGAAAAATATTATTATTGTTAGAATAAAATATACAACTCTAGGTATAGTAATGTAAAAACTTTCTGGATTTGGAAATGGATTATAGTAGAAGAATATAATCGCTAATAATACCAATATCAATGTGATTCCATTTCGTTCTTTTTCTGTAATTGTAAAAATATCTTTAATTAATAATATATAACCAGATAATACCCATAAAATTAAAACTATCAAAGTAATTGCTAAGTTGGCAAGATTCAGTTGTTTACTAAGATCAAAGTTTATATTAAATGTGTATAGGAATGTGAAAATTAGAGCAAGTATGCTAGCTAATGTAATGTATCTTTGTGTTTTCATATAGTTCTCTTATCAAGCAACAAATGTTGCATCCTTCTTATTTTTTTCATATAATTTATATATAGAATTATAACATTAAGATAGATTATAAACAAGGAACTATGTGAGAAGTTTTAATTTCCAGTTGAGATTTATTGTATATTGTCTGTTTCTAATAATGTCTAAAGGCTGATTAATTTAGGAGTTTTATAATATTAAGCATTTTTCTATAAGAAGTAGAGAGAATAGTAGGTGTAAAAAAATATTAATTACATTTAAAGTTTTCTTTAAACTTTGTTTAAGTTGATTTTGATATGATAAAAATGTAAAAATTAATTTTAAAATTTTTAATGATAGAATAAAAATCAAAAGGAGGATTTTTATGGAAAATAGAAATAACAACCAAAATAATAAAAATTTACAAGATTTAAATAATCAGGAAAATTATAACGAACAGAATAATTATCAAGGTTATCAAAATTATGATAATATTGATAATTCTCAATATAATAATTTTGAAAATTTACAGGGAATGAATAATGAGCAGGTAGCTGCACCGCAAAAGAATAATTATGGAAAATTATTCTTAACTGTCTTTGCAGCATTTGCACTTGGAGCTACTAGTGTATTTGGAGCGCAAGCTGTAATGGGAACTGGAAAAGCATTGAATTCTTCGGTAACTGCTACGAAAGAAGATAAAGATAATCAACAAATTACAGTAAATGCAATTTCAAAAGCGAAGGACGCTGTAGTTTCAATCGTAAACTATCAAAGTAACTCTAACAATAATCTTGAGTCAATTTTAGGAGGAAATTCAAGAAAATCAGGAAGTGATTCTAGTAATTCTAGTGAATTAAAACCAGCATCTAGCGGAAGTGGTGTTATTTATAAAAAATCTGGTAATACCGCTTATGTAGTGACTAATAACCACGTAGTGAATGGAGCTAAGAAATTATCGGTAATTTTGAGTGACGGAACTAATGTTAATGCAGAAGTTGTTGGAACTGATGTATGGACAGACTTAGCTGTACTAAAAATTAGTGGTGATAATGTGACAACTACAATGGACTTTGCTGATAGTGATAAAATTGCAGTAGGAGAAACAGCATTTGCTATCGGATCTCCTCTTGATGTTAACTTATCAAATACTGTAACAAAAGGCATAGTATCTGCTGTAAATAGACAAATTCCTATGGATGTTGATGGTGATGGTAAAAATGACTGGAACCAAACAGTAATTCAGACTGATGCGGCTATAAACCCAGGTAACTCTGGTGGAGCGCTGATTAATAATGAAGGTAAACTTATCGGAATTAATGAATCAAAAATAGCAAAAGCGACAGCGAACGTAAGTGCCGAAGGTATAGGATTTGGAATACCTTCTAATGAGGTTAAAATTATAACAGAACAATTAGAACAAGCAGGTAAAGTAATTCGTCCAGCTCTAGGTGTTCAATTAGTATCTGTAAATACGGTTGATAGCGATACATTGAAATCGCAATTAAATTATGAAGGTAAGCAAGGTGTCGTAGTTAGATTTGTTGAAAATGGTACACCAGCTGCACAAGCAGGGATAGAAAAATATGATATTATCACAAAATTAAATGGAGAAGATGTTAAGGATGTTGCTGCAGTTAGAAAATATCTATTTGAAAAAACAAAAATAGGTGATACTGTTAAAGTAACTTACTATAGAAATGGTAAAGAAACTACAACAAGTGTTGTAGTTCAAGCGTTAAATACAAGATAAAATAATTAGAACTTGGAATAGAATTCTCTGTTTCAAGTTCTATTAAATTCTTGTTTGTAAAATGTTCGAAAGATAACGTTATTTTTATTATGGAAGTTTTAAATTAACATAATATCAGTGTTTTGAGTTAGAGATGTGTAGGGATGCTGAAATAAAAAATGTTATGTATATAGTTTGAAAAGTGAAGAAAAATTTGCCAAAATCACGAAAATATGTTATCATTAGTTTGTAAAATTATAAGAAAAGAATATAGGTGAATATATGAAAAAAGTTAGAAAAGCGATTATTCCTGCTGCAGGATATGGTACACGATTCCTACCTGCAACTAAAGCACTACCAAAAGAAATGCTACCTATTATCGATACTCCTACTATTCAATACATAGTGGAAGAAGCGGTAAAAGCTGGAATTGAAGATATAATTATTGTTACAGGAAAACAAAAAAGAGCCATCGAAGACCATTTCGATAGAAATGTTGAACTAGAGGTAGAATTAGAGAATAAAGGAAAGTTAGCGATGTTGGAAAAGGTGAAATATCCAACTCAGCTAGCGAATATTCACTATGTACGTCAGAAAGAAATGGCAGGTTTAGGTGATGCGATCTTAACAGCGCGTAGTTTCATTGGAGACGAACCATTTGCGGTATTACTAGGAGATGACGTAGTAATTAACGATGAGTATCCAGCAATTAAACAACTTATTGATAAAGCTGAAGAAACTGGATGTTCTGTAATCGGGGTTCAAACTGTTCCAAAAGATCAAACTCATAGATATGGTGTAATTGCACCTAAAGGACAAGATGGTCATTTATATGAAGTTGAAACATTTGTAGAAAAACCAGCACCAGGAACAGCACCGTCTAACCAAGCTATCATGGGAAGATACGTTCTTAACCCAGGGATTTTCAAACACTTAGCTAAGAAGCAAGTAGGTGTTGGTGGAGAAGTTCAATTAACTGATGCTATCCAAATGTTAAATGAAGAAGAAAATGTTTATGCTTACGATTTCCAAGGTAAACGTTATGATGTAGGTGAAACAATCGGATTTGTTAAGACAACTATTGATTTTGCCCTTAAGAGCGATCTTAAAGATGAGTTAGTACCTTATCTAAAACAAAAATTAGCAGAATTAGAATAATAAACAAGAAATGATGCAGATTTAAACAAGGTTTGCATCATTTTATTATATTTCAAGAGGTAATATGATTATTGATTATTTAGGCGTGTATGGTGTATGTTTAATAGATAATAAAGTATTGTGTATAAAAAAGGCAAGGGGACCTTATAAGAATAGATATGATTTACTAGGAGGTAGTCAAAAAACTAGTGAAGGATTTACCGAAATTTTAGTTAGGGAATTTCTAGAAGAAACAGGGTATAAAGTAAACTCTTATGATAATTGCAGAGTTTATGATGTATTTGTAGAAGAGGGAGGGGCTGACCCAAAAGACCTAAAACTTAACAAAGTTCATATGAGAACTCATTAGACGCAGTGGTTTATTGATATCTAAATTCGCTTTGTGAAAGCTTTTTAGATATCTAATAAACTTTGCGGGGGTGACTGATATGTACCCCTTTTACTGGACAAACCAGAGAAAGGGGTATTTTTTATGTGTTATAGTTTTTATATGAATTTGTACGGACATCTTTTGTAATACAGTTGGAACACCTAATTTATACTAAGTAAAAGAACTTATATTATTTTAAAGTATGTAAAATGTAGGTTTTATGAAGTTTTTTTAAAAAAAGATTCGCTACATAAAAAGAGTAAAATTAAACTAAGTATATATATACAGCAAGTATGATAAAATTAAAATATTTACGGATGCAAATGTATACATATGAATCAGATTTGAGATTATATAAATTGATAACGCATTTCAATTAGATATAAATTGACTAAATAAAAATTTTAAAAAAATTAGAATGAAAATCCTTTCTTACTAACATTCTGTATGAAAAACGTAATATTTATATAAAAAAATTTAAATATATATTGTTTTTTTAATAAAATAAACCTTTACAAAAAGTTATATACTGTTATACAATAAATGTAGTAGAAGTTTGGAACTACTGCTTGTAAACAAATTTTAAAGAAAGGAGGAAAAAGTAATGTTAGAGTTTGATGTTGAAAAAATCAATATTCCACTTAAACAACACGTCGGTGGTCCTTGTCAACCAATTGTAAATGTAGGCGATCATGTTAAACGTGGTCAACTAGTAGCAACCCCCAATGGGTTAGGAGCAAATATTCACACTAGTTTATCAGGTGTTGTAGAAGAAATTAACGATATGGAAATAATCGTTAAATTGGATAAAGAACAAACTGATGACTATGTTAGATTAGAGAAAACTGATGATAAACTTCAAAAAATTAAAGATGCTGGTATCGTTGGAGTTGGTGGGGCAGGTTTCCCAACTGGGATTAAATTGTCTGCACAAATTCCTGGTGGATACGTTATTGCGAATGCAGCAGAATGTGAACCTATCTTAGGTCATAACGTAAAATTCATGGAAGAAAATCCAGAAGCTTTAGTAAGAGGTTTAAAATACATAGTTGAATTAACTGGTGCGAAAGAAGGATACATTGCTATTAAAACAAAATATCGTAAAGCAATGCTAGCATTAGGTAAAGCTTGTAAAAATGAGCCTAATATTAGTATTAAAATTTTGCCTAATATGTATCCTGCCGGTGACGAACGAGTTATCGTAAGAGAAACACTTGGTGTAATCTTAAAACCAGGGCAATTGCCACTAGAAGCAAATGCAATTATTTCGAATGTGGAAACTATTAAACGTGTAGTAGAAGCAATTGAAGAAGATAAACCACTGATTGATAAAGATATTACTGTTGGTGGTCGTGTCCAAAATCCAGGCGTTTTCTTAGACGTCCCAATTGGATTACCAATAAGCGTATTTATAGAAAAAGCCGGTGGTTATATTTATCCACACGGAGAAATAGTGCGTGGAGGACCGTTTACAGGACGCCCCGCATTAGAAACAGAGCCAATCAACAAGACAACAGGTGGTTTACTTGTAGCAATGCCATATCCACAAGAAAAAGAAAAAGTAGGAATACTTATTTGTGAATGTGGAGCACAAGAAGAACGCTTGAGACAAATAGCTGATGGAATGGGTGCAGAAGTTGTATCTGTTCAGATGTGTAAACGTATGACTCCTGATAAAAATGGAAGATTACGTTGTGAATTACCTGGTATTTGTCCAGGGCAAGCGGAAAAAGTATTGAAGATGAAAAAAGATGGTGCGAAAGCAGTCATTACTGGTACTTGTCAGGATTGAACTAACACCGTGACAGGTGTAGCTCCTAGGTTAGGAGTAAAAGTTTATCATAGTACCGATCATGTACTTCGTGCCACTGACCATCATTTATACAGAAGCTATAAAAGCTTAGAATTACATAATAATAAATAATTAGTTGGAGGTTAGAAGTAATGTCAATTACAGTAGAAACTGCAAAAGAGCACTTAAATGATAAAGCGGTATTTTGTTGCAGAGCTGAGGAAGGTATCGTAATTAGTCCAGAAAACTTAGAAGATCCAGGATTATTCGATGATTTAGTGGATTCAGGTTTACTATCATTCCCAGACGATGCATTAACAATTGGACAAGTATTAGGAGCCAAATTATTAAAAACAACAGACGCTCTAATACCTATTACACCAGGTATCATTGATGCCGTACAAGGTGGAGAAGAAAAAGTAGAAGAAAAAGAAGAAGTAGTAGAAGCTCCAGTAGCTGAAGTTGGCGCACCAGTTGCGCCTGTAGCTCCGGTTACACCGGTAGCTCAAACGCAAGCTCCAGCGGGAGTATTAAAACTTCAAATCGGAAAAGGTGAAAACATCAACCTTGAAATTCCATTAGCAGCTATCGGTGGACAAGCAGCTCCAGTAGCACAAGCTCCAGTTCAAGCAGTGGAAGCCAAAGCTGTTGAAGCAGCAAAAGCAGAAGCAGTAGCAGCTAAAGTGGAAGAAAAACACGAAGGAGAACCTAAATTTATTCGTTCTCTACACACTAAACACTACAAAATCGACAAAGTAGAATTTGGTGAAAAAACAGAAATTAAAGGAACTACTTTAGTTTTAAGAACAGCAGAAGATTTATGTAAAGAAGCAGCTGAATCAGAAGCCTTAGTAGAAAGTGTTAAATTAGAAATTATCACTCCTGATAAATATGACACTTACAGTGAAACAATCATGGACGTTCAACCAATCGCTGTTAAAGAAGAAGGAGACCTTGGTCATGGTATTACTCGTGAACTTAAAGGTGTAGTAATGGTTCTTACAGGAACTGATGCTAACGGAGTTCAAATCGGGGAATTCGGTTCTTCTGAAGGTGAATTAGAACGTAACATTATGTGGGGACGTCCAGGAGCTCCAGATAAAGGTGAAATCTTCATTAAAGGTCAAGTTACAATTAAAGCAGGAGCTAACATGGAACGTCCAGGACCATTAGCAGCTCACAAAGCATTCGACCACATTACAGAAGAAATTCGTAAAGCTCTTAAAGAATTAGATGATGAAAGCCTAGTAGTTGGAAACATCAATATTGAACAATATCGTCACCCAGGAAACAAAAAAGTATTAATCGTTAAAGAAATCATGGGACAAGGTGCTATGCACGATAACTTAATTTTACCAGTAGAACCAGTTGGAACACTTGGTGCTAAACCAAACGTTGACCTTGGTAACTTACCAGTAATGCTTGCGCCAACAGAAATTTTAGACGGTGGTATCCACGCATTAACTTGTATTGGACCAGCTTCTAAAGAAACTTCTCGTCACTACTACCGTGAACCGTTAGTACTTGAAGCAATGGCTGATGAAGAAATCGACTTAGTAGGGGTATTATTAGTTGGATCACCTCAAGCTAACTCAGAAAAATTCTATGTATCTAAACGTGTAGGTATGACTATCGAAGCAATGGACATCGATGGTGCTATCGTAACAACTGAAGGATTTGGTAACAACCACATCGACTTCGCTTCACACATTGAAGAAATCGGTAAACGTGGAGTATCAGTAGTTGGTATGACTTACTCAGCAGTACAAGGTGCTCTTGTAGTAGGTAACGAATACATGACAGCTATGGTTGATAACAACAAATCTAAACAAGGTATTGAAAACGAAATTCTTTCAAACAATACATTATGTAAAGAAGATGCTATCCGTGCTTTAGCAATGCTTAAAACACAAATGGGTGGCGGAACAATTAAAAAAGCTGAAAGAAAATGGAATCCTAACGTTAAATTAAATAACGTAGAAGTTATTGAAAAAACTACAGGACAAAAAGTAGAATTACTTGATAACGAACAAGTATTACCAAAATCTAAAAAACGTCAAGAAATCTACGAAAAAGAAGATTAATTTTTAAAGAGGATAGGAAGTAAGTTATGATTGAAAAACTAAAATATGCATCTACAGAAAGAGTGTTCGAAGGGGTGATTGTTGATCATAACGATGCTAGCGTTACGATAGACATTAAAGGACGCTTAGGGCAATTTAAAATTCCTATGAGAATGTTAATTTCTGATTATCCAGTAAAAATTGGCCAAGAGGTAGCATTTTTACTAAGTTATCCAGAAGTTATAAGCGAAGAACCTGACGAACATTATGTAAATGCAATATTAAATACAAAAAAATTACAAGAAGAAGTAAAAAACAGACTAAATGAAGAATAGTAGGAAGGAGAAATTAGAATGTCATTAACGATATTTGAAGGTTTACAATCAGAAATTTTTGTACCTATTACACCAAAACCAGTTTGGGCTCCAGTAACTAAAGAGTTAAAAGATATGAAAGTAGCATTAGCTACAGCAGCAGGAGTTCACTTAAAAACAGATAAAAGATTTAACTTAGCAGGGGATACTACATTCCGTGAAATCCCAGATACTGCACACAGTACAGATCTTATGGTATCACACGGTGGATATGATAACGCTGATGCTAACAGAGACATCAACTGTATGTTCCCAATCGATAGATTACACGAACTTGCAAAAGAAGGTTTCATCGGTAGTGTAGCAGAATTCCACTATGGTTTCATGGGTGGTGGTGGAGACCAAGAGGCTTTCACAAACTCTACAGGGCCAGCGATTGCTAAAAAATTAAAAGAAGAAAATGTTGATGCAGTTATTTTAACTGCTGGTTGAGGTACTTGTCACAGAACTGCCGTGATCGTGCAGAGAGCAATTGAGGAAGCAGGTATTCCAACAATCTTAATAGCAGCACTACCTCCAGTAGTGCGTCAAAACGGTACTCCTAGAGCCGTTGCACCACTTGTACCAATGGGTGCTAACGCTGGGGAACCAGGAAACGTTGAGCAACAAACACAAATTCTAAAAGCAACATTAGAGCAACTAATTAAAATACCAAGTTCAGGTAAAATAGTTCCTCTTCCATTTGAGTATATTGCTCACGTGTAGGAGAAATATCAGAAGAGGGACGGGTGTCCCTCTTCTTTTTTAACGAAATATCTGTACTAGTAAACAACTTACAAACTGTATTAATACAGTAAATAAAATAGTAAGGGATTGATAGTTATGTCAAAAGAGAGATTGCAAATAAAAGCATTTCACATAAAAAATGTTGTTTTAGGGAAAAAAGTTAAAATTGAAAACAATGAACTTATTATTCCAACAGAGATTGAATATGATAAAAATATATTTGAAAGCGTAGAGGTGAAAGTAATAAAACCTCGAGAACATGACTTCTATGTAAATACTATAATGGATATAGTTCCTATATCTACAAAGGTTTTAGGAAGACTTGGTGAAGGGATTACGCATACTTTAACAGGGGTTTACATGTTACTAACAGGTGCGAATACTAAAGGAGAACAAATGCATGAATTTGGTTCTTCAGAAGGTATTTTAAAGGAGCAACTTGTGCTGAATAAAGCAGGTTCTCCAACTGATAATGATTATTTAATACATATAGATGTTATTATTAAATCAGATGTGGATTTCGATAGGGCTTTAGCATTTTCTATTTTTGAATTATCAGATGTATATTTACAAAATATAAGAGAAGTGATGAAAGTTCTTAGCGGACGCGATGCTGATGAAGTTCACGAATTTTATAATCCAAAAAATTCTGGAAAACCTAAAGTAGCTTTAGTTAAAGAAGTTGCAGGACAAGGGATGATGTATGATAATCAGTTATTCCCAATAGAACCTAGTGGAATAGATAAAGGTATTTCTATTATAGATATGAACAATATGCCAGTGCTACTAACAGCTAATGAATATCGCGATGGTGCGATAAGAGCAATGGTATAGAAAGAGGTGTTATTATGGGTATCGGACCATCTACAAAAGAAACAAGCTTACACCACTTTAGAGATCCATTATTAGATGTACTAGCAAGTGATCCAGATATTGATTTTCAAGGGGTAGTTGTAGTGGGAACTCCACAGGATAATCGCTTAAAACATTTAGTAGGATGGCGAGCTGCAACATGGTTAGAAGCAATGAGAACTGATGGAGCTATTATCTCAGCGGATGGTTGGGGAAATAGTGATGTTGATTATGCTAATACTATGTTTGAAATAGGAGAGCGTGGAATTTCTATCGTAGGACTTAAATTTATGGGTAAACATAAATTTGTGGTTGAAAATCAATACACGAAGTTCGTTTTAGATTTTAATAAATCTGAAGAAGGTGTAGAAACAGAGATAGTTTGTCAAAATAATGTTGATTATACTGATGCTAGAAAGGCATTAGCATTATTAAAACTAAAAATGAGACAAGATGCAAATAACAAATAACAACAAAAGCAATAATTAAGGAGTGAATTATTATGAAACTAAATAAAATGATTTCAGTTATAGATACACATACAGCAGGGGAAGCTGCTCGTTTAGTTACAGCAGGAATTCCAAAAATTCCTGGTAAAGATATGGTAGAGAAAAAACAATACTTTATCGAACACCTTGATGATGTAAGAAAATCAGTAATGTTTGAACCACGCGGACACCAAGATATGTTTGGAGCATTCTTATTACCACCAACAAAAGAAGAAGCTGATTTCGGACTAGTATTCATGGATACTGGTGGTTACTTAAACATGTGTGGACACAACACTATCGCAGCAGTTACTGCAGCTGTAGAAACTGGAATGGTAGACGTTGAAGAAGGTGCTACTGAAAAAGAAGTTGTAGTAGAAACACCTGCTGGATTAATTTATGCAACTGCTAAATTAAAAGATAATGGAGCTAAAGTAAAAGAAGTTTCATTCAGAAACGTTGAATCATTCTTATACAAACGTGATGTAGAACTTGATGTAGAAGGAGTAGGACACGTTAAATTTGATATTTCATTTGGTGGAAGTTTCTTCTGTATCATTTCTGCAGACCAACTAGGTTTAGAAGTTAAACCAGAAAATGCTTCTAAATTAAAAGAAGCTGGATTAAAAATTCGTGACGCTATTAATGCGAATATTGAAATTCAACACCCAACATTAGCTCACATTAAAACTGTAGACTTAGTTGAAATCTATGATAAACCATCTCACCCAGAAGCTACATTCAAAAATGTTGTAGTATTTGGTGATGGAAACATTGACCGTTCACCTTGTGGAACTGGTACTTCAGCTAAATTAGCTACATTATATGCAAAAGGTGAATTAAAACCAGGTGAACCTTTTGTTTACGAAAGTATTTTAGGTACATTATTCAAAGGTAGAATCGTTGAAGAACGTAAATTAGCAGACTTTGATGCTATTATTCCAGAAATTACAGGTTCTGGTTACATCTTAGGATTCAGTAACTATGTTTATGATCCAGATGATTCACTTACATACGGATTCTTATTAGGATAGGAGAGAAAATAATATGGATTTATTAACAGTATTATTAATTATTATAGGAGCTGGAGGGATATTCTTCCTTGCATCTCTAGTGGTAGACCTTGTAAAACACAAAAATGATTTAGGTAAAGAAAGTCCAGTTGTCGGATTCCTTATCGGGTTAGTAACTGACTTCTTTGATACTTTAGGTATCGGAAGTTTCGCACCAACAACACTATTGTTCAAAGTTACTAAATTCTTAGACACTGACAAAAAAATTCCAGGTACGTTAAACGTTGCTCACACAATTCCAGTTATTATGGAAGCAGTATTATTCTTAACAGGGGTGAAAGTTGAAGGTATTACTTTATTCTCAATGATTGCTGCAGCTATTGCAGGTGCATTAGTAGGTGCGAGAATAGTAAACAAACTTCCTGAGAAAAAAATTCAACTTGTTATGGGTGTGTGTTTAATCGTAACAGCATTCTTAATGGCTTCAGGTCAACTTGGTTGGTTAAAAGCTCTTGGAGCTGGTAATGAAGCTGTTGGATTAACAGGTATTAAACTTATTATCGGGATTGTAGGTAACTTTATTCTTGGAGCTCTTATGATGGCTGGTGTAGGTTTATATGCGCCATGTATGGCTATGGTTTATATGCTAGGACTAAGCCCATTAGTAGCATTCCCAATTATGATGGGATCTTGTGCAGGACTTATGGCTATCGGTTCACCAGAATTCATTAAAGCTGGTAACTATTCAAGAATTGGTTCTGTAGCTATCACAATCGGTGGTGTTATTGGGGTAACTATTGCTTATACATTAGTTAAGAGTATGCCACTTGCAGTATTAACATGGGTAATCATTGGTGTAGTTATCGTAACAGGTATCTCTATGATTAAACAAGGTGCTTCAAAAGCAGTGTAATATAAAAAAAGTAAAAAGCGAGGTTTGAGAAATCAAACTTCGCTTTTTGTGTTTTAGAAATTTTTATTTTTTATGACTTTCACTAACTAAATTTTGTTTTTTCATTGATATTATTGCTGAGTAACAAAAAACTGCGACTGCCACCCAAATTATAGAGAATGATATTAATTTTTGAATACTTAATTCTTCTCCGTAAACAAAAATTCCTATAAAAAATTGCATTGTAGGCGGTAAATATTGTAAGATACCAAGGATATATAGAGGTATAGCTGTTGCTCCTTTAGCAAATAACATTAGAGGCACGGCTGTAATTACCCCAGATAGTAGTGAATAAATCAATGTATCGGTTCCAAAGGTATGGAATGTGATTGAATTGATTGATGATAAATATCCCATATATACTAATGCTATTGGAGAGACTATTGCAGTTTCAATTAATAGACCAGCTTTAGGACTAAGTACAATTTTCTTTTTACATAGACTATAAAGTCCAAATGTAAATGCAAGCATGATAGATATCCATGGTAGGGACCCTAAAGAGATAAATAAATATAATAGGGACCCTCCAACAAAGAGACAAGCTATAGTTTGTGTACGAGTCAATTTTTCTTTTAAAAAGACCACAGCTAAAATAATCGTAACTATAGGATTTAAGTAGTATCCAAAGCTCGCTTCTAATACATGATTAGTATTTACCGCGATTATATATGTTAGCCAGTTTCCTGTTATTAAAAATGAAGCTAGAACAAGCAGGAGAAAACTTTTTTTGTTTCCCCATATTTTCTTTATTTCTTCAAAAATTGTTTTCTTATTTTTAGCGACACCTATTATTAAAATCATAAAAATAAATGAACATAGAATACGCATCGCTAGAACCTCATAAGCTCCTATACTTTTTAGTAGTTTAAAATAAATTGGAAAAAGTCCCCATGAAAAGTAACATATGAGTATTGCTGCTAAACTTTTTTGAGTATTATTCATGTTATTCCTCCTTTATAAACCTTCTCTGCTATTTTGTAGTAAATTAAGTATAACGAAAATGTCAATATTTTTCAATGGGAATTTTCAAAGCCGTATAAAAACATTTGAATTATTTTTATATTTATTATGAATCTTTAATAATTTAAATAATCTTAGTATATTTTTATGTAAGATGTGTTAGAATAATAATTTATAAAATTAACAGTTCAAAAAAACAAATATATTTTTTAAATTAAATGAAAATAATACTTTAATACTAAGTGATATTTCAAAAAATTATAAATTATTATTAAAGTATATATTAATATATTTGAAAAACTCTTTTATAGAACTTTAGAAAACGTTTTAATTTATTTGAGAAATAGTATAAAATATAAATATAAGGAAATATACTGTAAGAATAGTGTAGGAGAGGACATTAGTCACCGAAGGTACAAATTAATATTTGGCAAATATTGATGAAATTCTCAGGTAAAAAGACTGCGCTAGGACAGAACTCTGAAGTAGGACAACAGGGAGAAAGCTAACTTTCTTTCTGTTTTTTATTTTTTTAGGAGAGAGACTATGAAATTAATTACTAATAATCCAAAATTTGTAAAAGAAAATTTTAAAAATATAGAAGTTGAATATTTAGACGTGAATTATCTGGATATCTTGAAAAAAGTAAGAGATTATGTGCATGATAACTGGGAAATTGTAACACATCCTTTATATGGAAGTGTTAAGCCGAATGAAACAATCTACAGATCGGTACTCATTAAAAAAAATGAAGTATTAGATGTTTCATCGGTTAATTTAATCTCAGAGGCGATATTAACATTCAAGAAATTTAGAAATAATAGAAAAGTACCTTTGTGGACTGATAAGGTTAAAGATGATTTTAGTGTCATCGATTATGATTTAATATTAAATGCGATAAAAAGAATTTTATAAAAAATAACTAAAGGAGAATAATTATGAGTAGACATTATGATGTAATTATTATAGGTTCAGGACCAGCTGGTTTATCTGCTGCTTTGTATGCTTCACGTGCGAAATTAAGTACCTTGGTTCTTGAAAAATCAAAAAATGGTGGACAAGCTGCGATTACGCACTTAATTGAAAATTATCCTGGAGCGGTAGAAGATCCAACAGGACCTCGTGTAACAGCAAGAATGGTAGAGCAAGCTAAGAGTTTCGGAGCTGAAATAAAACAAGATGAAGTTCTTAATGTTGAACTTGAGGGAGATGAAAAAGTCGTTACTTGCGTAAGTGGTGATTATACTGCTAAAACAGTAATTATTGCAACAGGAGCGTCTCCAAGAAAATTAGACGCACCAGGAATTAAAGAGTTAGAAAGTAAAGGTATTTCTTACTGTGCAACTTGTGATGGTGACTTTTTCGAAGGCCTTGATGTTTATGTAGTTGGTGGAGCTAATAGTGCTGTAGAAGAAGCTTTGTTCTTAACTAAATTTGCTCGTAAAGTAACAATTGTATACCGTAGAGAAAATGTTCGTTGTGAAAAAGTTACTGCAGAAAAAGCTAAAAACAATCCAAAAATTGAAATTTTAGGAAATACTGTAGTTACAGAAGCAATTGGAGATGGAATCTTAGAAGCCATTAGATTGAAAAATTTAATAACTGGTGAAGAATATGTAATTGAAGCTGACGAAGAGGATGGAACAATGGGATTATTCTTCTTCATCGGATATATTCCTCAAACAAAACTATTTGAAGGAAAAGTTGAAATGACAGAAGATGGCTACATTAAAGCAGGAGAAGACACTAAAACAAATGTAGATGGTGTATTTGTAGCTGGTGATTGCCGTGTTAAAGATATCCGTCAAGTAGTTACTGCGGTATCAGATGGAGCTGTAGCAGCGATTCGCGCTGAAAAATATATTGCTGAGAAATTTGAATAAAATTTAAAAATAAAATAATAAAAGGAGAAAAAGAAAATGTTAGAACTTAATAAAGAAAACTTTGAACAAGAAGTATTGGAAGCAGAAGGATATGTGTTTGTAGACTTCTGGAGCCAAGGTTGTGAACCATGTAAAGCTCTTATGCCTGATGTACACAAATTGGCAGAAACATATGGAGATAAAATCAAATTTACATCTCTAGATACAACAAAAGCAAGAAGACTTGCGATTAAACAAAAAGTTTTAGGGTTACCAACATTAGCGATATATAAAGATGGTAGCAAAGTCGAAGAAGTAACTAAAGACGATGCAACTATTCCTAATATTGAAGCTATGATTAAAAAATATTATTAAAATTAACTCAAAGGGAGGTATTAGGTATGCGTCTTGAATTAGGAAAGATTCATATTAAAGATATACAGTTTGCTGCAGAGTCAAAAATTGAGGCGAATGTATTATATGTAAATAAAGAAGAGCTTGTAAAAGCTGTTTTTGAGGATGATGCAATTGAATCTGTTGATTTAGAAATTGCTCGTCCTGGTGAAAGTGTTCGTATTACTCCGGTTAAGGATGTAATTGAACCTCGTGTAAAAGTTGAAGGACGTGGTGGAATATTCCCTGGTATACTTTCAAAAGTAGACACTGTAGGGGAAGGACGCACTATCGCCCTTAAAGGTATGGCTGTTGTAACTACTGGTAAAATAGTAGGATTCCAAGAAGGTATTATCGATATGACTGGTGTTGGAGCTGAATACACTCCATTTTCAAAAACAAATAACCTAATCGTTATCGCTGAACCAAAAGAAGGAATTAAGCAACACGAACATGAAAAAGCAGTTCGTTATATCGGATTTAAAGCTGCACGCTACATTGCAGAATTAGCTCGTACATTAGAGCCTGAAGAAGTAGAAGTGTATGAAACAAAACCTTTATTAGAACAAATTGCTGAATACCCTGATCTTCCAAAAGTAGGATATGTATACATGCTTCAAACTCAAGGATTATTACATGATACTTATGTATACGGTGTTGATGCAAAACAAATAGTACCAACTATTCTATATCCAACAGAAATCATGGATGGTGCTATCGTAAGTGGTAACTGTGTATCAGCATGTGATAAAAACCCAACTTATGTACACTTAAACAATGGAGTTATTGAAGATTTATACAAAAAACACGGTAAAGAAATTAACTTCTTAGGTGTAATAATTACTAATGAAAATGTTTATTTAATGGATAAAGAACGTTCATCTAACTGGACTGCAAAACTTTGTCGTTACTTAAACTTAGATGCGGTAATCGTATCTCAAGAAGGATTTGGTAATCCAGATACTGACTTAATCATGAACTGTAAAAAAATTGAAGCGGAACAAGTTAAAACTGTTATCGTAACAGATGAATATGCAGGACGTGATGGAGCTAGCCAAAGTTTAGCTGACGCTGACGTAGCTGCTAATGCTGTAGTTACAGGAGGAAATGCTAACCAAGTAGTAGTATTACCAAAACTAGATAAAATTATAGGACACATCGATGTAGTAAATGTAATTGCTGGTGGTAACCAAGATTCATTAAGAGAAGATGGAACTATCGAAGTAGAAATCCAAGCTATTACAGGAGCTACTAACGAAACAGGATTTGGATATTTAAGTGCTAAAACTTTCTAATTAAAAAATTAATAAACGTTATAGATTTGAACAAGGAGGAATAAGATAATGGTAAATCTTATTAATAAAAAAGTAGTTATCATTGGTGACCGTGATGGGATCCCAGGATTAGCTATCGAAGAATGTGTAAAACCAATTGAGGGGTTAGAAGTAGTATTTTCATCTACTGAGTGTTTTGTCTGAACGGCTGCAGGGGCTATGGACTTAGAAAACCAAAAACGTATTAAAGAAGCTGCCGAAAAATTTGGTAACGAAAACGTTGTGGTTTTACTAGGTGCTGCAGAAGCCGAAGCTGCTGGTCTAGCAGCTGAAACTGTAACAGTGGGAGATCCAACATTCGCAGGACCACTTGCTGGAGTAGAACTTAATCTAGCTGTATATCACATTGTAGAAGAAGAAATTAAATCACAAATAGATGAAGCAATCTATGAAGATCAAGTAGGAATGATGGAAATGGTATTAGACGTAGATGAAATCGCAAGTGAAATGAAAGATGTTCGTGGAGAGTAGTTTATTGTCTGAATAACAATATAGGGGGAAATAAAAATGTCTAAAATAAGAGTAGTACATTATATAAACCAATTCTTTGCCGGAGTAGGTGGAGAAGAAAAAGCCCACATTGCACCAGAATTAAGAACTGAATTACCACCAATTAGTGTTCAGTTACAAGGCAAGTTGGGAGAAGAATTCGAAGTAGTAGCTACAGTAGTTTGTGGAGATAGCTACTTCAATGAAAATTTAGAAAAAGTTCAAGTAGAACTTATTGATATGATTAAAGGATGCGATCCTCAATTATTTATCGCAGGACCAGCTTTTAATGCAGGGCGTTACGGGGTTGCAGCAGGAACAATTACTAAAGCTGTTCAAGACGAACTTCATATTCCAGCAGTAACAGCTATGTATGTAGAAAACCCTGGTACAGATATGTTTAGAAAAGAAGTTTATATTCTTGAAACATCTGACAGTGCTGCAGGTATGAGAAAAGCTTTACCAAAATTAGCTAAATTCGCAGCGAAATTAGCTAAAGGCGAAGAAATCTTATCTCCAAAAGAAGAAGGATACCATGAAAGAGGAGTTCGTGTAAACTTCTTTAGTGAAAAACGTGGTTCTGAACGTGCTGTTGAAATGCTTGTTAAGAAAATTAAAGGTGAAGAGTTCGAAACAGAATATCCTATGCCTAACTTCGATAGAGTAGAACCGAATCCAGCTGTTAAAGATTTAACTAAAGCAAAAATTGCCCTAGTAACTTCTGGAGGAATCGTGCCAAAAGGTAATCCAGATCATATCGAATCATCTTCAGCTTCTAAATATGGAGAATACTCATTAGAAGGATTTAACGATTTAACTGCCGAAACTCATGAAACAGCTCACGGTGGATATGACCCTGTGTATGCAAATGAAGACTCAGATAGAGTATTACCAGTTGATGTAATGAGAGATTTCGTTAAGGAAGGTAAAATTGGAAGTTTACATGAAAAATTCTATACAACTGTAGGTAATGGTACAGCCGTTGCTAGCGCAGTAGGATTTGCAAAAGAATATGCACAAAAATTAGTAGCTGATGGAGTAGATGCTGTAATCTTAACTTCTACTTGAGGTACTTGTACTCGTTGCGGTGCAACGATGGTAAAAGAAATAGAGAGAGCGGGTATACCTGTGGTTCACATGTGTACAGTAGTACCAATTTCTCTAACAGTGGGAGCGAACAGAATCGTACCTACTATAGCAATTCCTCACCCACTAGGAAATCCTAAATTAGATGCGGATGAAGAGAAAAAACTAAGAAGAGGTCTTGTAGAAAAAGCATTACATGCTTTAACTGTTGAAGTAGATAGTCAAACAGTATTCGAATAAAAAATAAAGAAAGGGGAGCTGAGGGTAAGAATCTTACCCTCAGCACACAATAGCTATGAATTATCCAGTATTTAAGGGAGCAGGATACATTCTTGTTCACACACCAGATATGATAGTAAGAAATGGATCTACTTGCTCTATAGAAAGAGTAACGAATCCAGATTCTGAGTTTTTAAAAGAAGTGTCGAATCATATTCGTTCATATGAAGAAGTAGTTAACTACTTACCTAACCAAGTGTATATAGGAAATAAAACTCCTGATGAGCTAAAAGCTTATCCAATGCCTTGGTATGATATTAAAGATGAGCAAGGTCAACGTCACGGGAAATTTGGACAAATTGTTCCTCAAGATGAATTTTTAGCTTTGATGAAAATCTGTGATGCTTTTGATTTAGTAAAACTATCAGAAGAGTTTGTAGCCAGTGTTCGTCCAAAAATAGAGGAAAACTTCAAAGAGCTAGCTCCTTTATTCGATAAATTAGAAGGAACTGATATAAACGATAAAGAAGATGATTTTGAAGCATTGGTTCACGAAGGAAAAGTAGTAGGTTATGTTAAAAAAGCTCACGATGTCGATGTGAACTTGAATGCTCATGTTATATTTGAAAATCTAGTAGTTAAGGCTTCTGGAGTTATTTCAGCTTTAGAATTACTTCGTAGTTACAAAATAAACCCAGAAGATATTGATTATGTAGTTGAATGTTCTGAAGAAGCATGTGGAGATATTAACCAACGTGGTGGTGGTAACTTCGCAAAATCTATAGCCGAGGTTGTAGGATTGGTTAATGCTACTGGTTCTGACCTTAGAGGTTTCTGTGCAGCGCCGACTCATGCTCTAATAAGTGCTTCAGCGTTAGTAAAATCTGGTGTTTACAAAAATGTTTTAGTGGTAGCAGGTGGAGCTAGTGCAAAACTTGGAATGAATGGTAAAGATCATGTTAAAAAAGGTTTACCAGTTCTTGAAGATGTACTAGGTGGATTTGCTGTTCTTATCGGTGAAAATGATGGAGTAAATCCAATTATTAGAACTGACTTAGTAGGAAAACATAATGTAGGAACAGGATCTTCACCACAGGCTGTAATGGGAGCTTTAGTTGCTAATCCATTAGATAAAGCTAACTTAAAAATTACAGATGTTGATGTGTTTTCTGTAGAAATGCAAAACCCAGATATTACTAAGTCTGCAGGAGCAGGAAATGTTCCAGAAGCTAACTACAAAATGATTGCAGCTTTAGCAGCAATGCGTGGAGATATTGAGAAAAAAGAATTAAAATCATTTATCGAAGCTAAAGGATTACCTGGATGGGCTCCAACTCAAGGACATATTCCTTCAGGTGTGCCATATGTAGGATTCTTAATTGATGATCTTACAAAAGGAGATAAAAACCGTGCTATGATAGTAGGTAAAGGAAGTTTATTCTTAGGAAGAATGACTAACTTATTCGATGGAGTATCTATTGTAATTGAAAGAAATAATGGAGCAGTAGAAGGTGAAGCTGCAGGAATTTCTAAAGATGAAATAAGAAAAATTATAGCAGAATCAATGAGAAAAATTTCCCAAGAAATGTTAGAAGAATAGGGGTGATACTATGAGTAAAAAAATTATATCAGAAGTATTGCTAGAAGTAGCTAATGCCATAGAAACAGGAAACTTTGGCAAAAAATTAAAAGTTGGTTTAACAACTTTAGGTAGTGAACACGGCTTTGAAAATTTAGTTCAAGGTGCGATATTAGCTAAAAATCCTATATTCGATATAGTTTTAATAGGTGAAGGACATAAGGACTTTGAATCATATGAAGCAAAAGATGAAGAAGAAGCTCACAAAATTATGGAAGACCTATTAGATAAAGGGGAAATAGCATCTTGTGTTACAATGCACTATAACTTCCCAATTGGAGTATCTACAGTAGGAAGGGTTATTACACCTGCTAGAGGGCGCGAAATACTTCTTGCGACAACTACAGGTACTTCTGCTACTAATAGAGTAGAAGCTATGGTGAGAAATACATTATACGGTATTGCAACTGCGAAATCACTAGGAATAGAAAATCCTACAGTAGGAATTGCAAATGTAGAAGGTGCAAGACAAGTTGAAAAAATATTATTAGACCTTAAAGGTAATGGGTACAATTTTGAATTTGCAACATCACAAAGAGCAGATGGTGGATCAGTAATGAGAGGTAACGATTTATTAATGGCTACACCAGACGTTATGGTTGTTGATTCATTGACTGGGAACTTGTTTATGAAGGTATTTTCAGCATTTAATACAGGTGGAGATTATGAGGCTAGTGGCTATGGTTATGGTCCAGGTGTTGGTGAAGATTATGATAGAAGAATATTAATCTTATCGAGAGCATCAGGCTCACCAGTTGTAGCTAATGCGCTTAAATATGCTTATGAAATAGCTAAAGGTAAAGTTAATGAAATAGCTAAACTAGAATACAAAAAAGCAAATAATGCCAAATTAGGGGAACTAATTTCAAAATTAAAAGTTAAAAAAGAAGGATCAAATACTGAGGAAGTAAAAGTACCTGAGAAAGAAGTAGTAACTTCACAAATATCAGGAGTAGACATTTTGGATCTTGAAGATGCTACGAAATTATTATGGAAACAAGGTATCTATGCAGAAAGTGGAATGGGATGCACAGGACCAATAGTTCTAGTAAATTCTTCTAAGAAACCAAATGCAAAAGAAATTCTAAAAGATGCAGGATATATTTCAAAATAAGAAAAAAGATTAAAATTGTTATTAATTAAACATTAGAAGTAAGAAGATAATATAAGTTAAATATTAATTTAAGTGGGAATAACTTTTAAATGATGTTAATTAGAGAGATTAGAGTTGTTATATAATTATAATATTAGTAAATATAGTTTTGGATAGTTTATTGATACTAAAATAGAGTATTACTAACTCTCTAGAGAACTATGTGAAGTAATTTAGCAATGGAATAATTATAAGTTCACGATGTTCTAGTTTCTTTAATATTGGGAGAGTTATTCCCACTCTTTAGTTTATTGAAGTATGAGTTTAAGGAAGAGATGAAAAAGTAATTTGAATGAATAATGGGAGGGGAGATTGATGAGGATTTTTAGAAAAAAACATTGGAAAGGATCCTCGGAGAAAGTGGTAAAAAAACTTTAAAACCAACTATGAAAACTATGGATTTAATTCTCTTAGGAGTAGGTTCTGTAATTG
Source organism: Gemella haemolysans (assembly GCF_901873445.1). Lineage (GTDB taxonomy): Bacteria > Bacillota > Bacilli > Staphylococcales > Gemellaceae > Gemella > Gemella haemolysans_C. Next base: position 170,349 of record NZ_CABFLN010000016.1, on the reverse strand, counting down.
GTTCCGGTATTCTTGTTCTAACGGGCGAAGCATCATCTAAAGTGGGTTCATCGGTAATTTTTTCATTTTTAATTGCTGGTTTAGCTTGTGGATTAACAGCTTTATATTATTCCGAGTTATCGTCTGCGATACCATCTAGTGGAAGTGTTTATACTTATAGTTACATGACATTAGGTGAGATTGTTGCCCATTCAATGGGCTGGCTTCTTGGAGGAAGTTATATAATTGCTGGTGCTGCGATTGCAAACGGTTGGTCTAGTTATTTTAAAAATTTACTAGAAGGTTTTGGCGTCATTGTTCCAAAGAAATTTACAAGTCTACCTAGTGAGGGGGGTTATGGAAATCTTTTGGCGATTTCTGTAGTTTTATTAATAATGATTGTATTGTTTAAAGGAACGAGTAGTAGTAAGTTTGTTAATAATTTTATGGTAGTTACTAAGATTGCTGTAATAATTTTATTTGTGTTAGTTGGAGTATTTTATGTGAAACCTCATAATTGGACAAATGACTTCGCTCCTCAAGGTTTATCAGGGATTATGGTAGGAGCTACGACAGTTTTCTTTGCATATCTTGGATTTGATACAATATCAACTTCAGCTGAAGAAACTATAAATCCTCAGAAGTCTCTACCAAGAGCTATTATAATTACATTGCTAATTTGTACGGCGTTCTATATTATTGTATGTCTTGTTTTAATAGGAATGGTACCCTACTCACAATTAGGAAAAGGTGATGCTCTGGCTTATGTTCTAGAAGCAGTAGGACAAGATAAGATTGCAGGGATAATATCACTGGGAGCTGTAATTGATTTATTAGCAGGACCATTAGCTACTATGTCCGCTTCAATTAGGATTTTATTTACAATGAGTAGAGACGGATTATTACCTAAAAAATTAACGGAATTAAATAAAAATGGAGTACCAGGTTCAACGACAATAGGTGTAGGAATATTAATGGCATTACTAACAGGTTTTTTACCATTAGGACAGTTAGCAGATTTAGGGGCTGATCCAAAAGTACTAGATTTTAAAAATAGTTTACATGAAAACTCATAGACGCAGTGGTTTATTGATATCTAAATTCGTTTTGTAAAAACTTTTTAGATATCTAATAAACTGTGCGGGAGTGACTCGACAAAATCGATTTCTACGAAATCACGATTTTTGAGTCACTTCCATTTACGTTGGTTAGTTATTCGATAATTATAATAAGAAAACAGTATCCTAATTCTAAGCGTGGTTTTACTATGCCAGGAATGCCATACTTACCTATAATTTCTATATTATTATTTATTGTATTATTATATGGGATTCAATTATCTACATGGATAATATTCGGATGTTGGATTTTAGTTGGATTAGTAATTTACTTTAGTTATTCGATGAAGCACAGCGTAGAAAAGTAGTTTGCATCAATTTAATAAACCTCTAATATAGGGTTGTTTTACCTAATATTAGAGGTTCTTTTATTTTATAAAAATTGTGAATCGTCTTCAATAATTTCTTTAACTTTTTGCATTTGATTGTCTAACTTGGCACTTATTTCAGCACAAAGTAATAGGCGTCGTTCGATTTCTTTTTCTTTTTCTTCGCTTAGATTTTTCTTGTATCTAAGTTTATGTTCTAAACTTGCCCAGAAATCCATTGCTATAGTTCTAAATTGAACTTCAACAGCAACATGTTCAACTTTATCAGACAAGAAAATAGGAACTTTTACAATAAGGTGATAGCTTCTATAACCATTATCTTTATAATTTTTAATATAGTCTTTCTCAGCGATTACCGTTAAATCGTCTTGTTGTTTAAGAGCATCTACTAACTTGTAAACATCATTTTTAAATGAGCATATTACACGTACTCCTGCGACATCGTAAATATTATTTTTTATAGTATCAATATCAAAAGGTAGGTTCAGTCGTTTTAGTTTGTTCATTAAACTAACGGGAGTTTTTAATCTAGTAGTGACTGATTCAATAGGATTGCTTTCTCCGTGAAGAGAAAACTCTTTATCGAATACGTTAAGTTTTGTTTCTATTTCAAGCATTGCACACTCATAGTGCATGAATAATTCTACATATGGTTCTAATTCGTTTATTAATAATGAGTTGTTATTTTCCATAGAAAATAACTGGTCTGTTAATTTTTCAATTTGTGTTTTTTTCATATATTTATCTCACTTTGTTCTTTAATACAATTTTATCATAAATTTCCTTATTAAAATATAGTTTAAGTAATAAATAAATAATTTTTTTGGTTATAAGTGAACTTTTTAAATATCATTTTTAATTGTTATTAAGTAAAGATTGAAGAAACTGTATCACAAATTAAACAAGAGAAATTTTAATACAGAAGTATATGTAAATTTGTATAATCGTTTATATAGCAATGTTTTCAAGTTTGCGAGAAGAAAACAGTAAGGCTAAAAAAATTCACAAATTCATTCAAAGGCTATGTAATAAGGTTTCTGGATTTCCGGGAAATATTTGTTATAGACAGTAGTTATTTTTTGAGATAAGATAGTATTATAATGTTTTTATAAATTGAAATTTAAAAGAGGAATGAGGGATAACATGCGTAGTAGTAATTTATATTCATATACAAAAGCAAAGATGGATAATTTAACAAAAAATTTATTAGTAATCAAGAGGGATGGAAGAATAGTTAAGTTTGATGCTGAGAAAATTTATAAAGCGATAGAAAAGGCTGTTCATTCTGTATTTGGAAAAAATCATAGCGTTAATATTGATGGGATTGTAGATAATGTCATTATAGAAATAGGAAATAGATTCAAAGATAATATTAAAATCTATGAGTTACAAAATATAGTAGAACATACGCTACTTACACTTGGTGAAGAGGCGATTTATGAAGAGTATGTTGGATATAGAAGTATGCGTGATATCGAGCGTGAACGCAGCTTAGATATTAATGTAGCTATTGAAAAACTAGTTAATCGCGATGAAAATGTAGTTAATGAAAATGCCAATAAAGATAGCTTGGTGTTTAATACTCATAGGGATTTAACGAGTGGTATAGTAGCCAAAGCAATAGGGCTTAAAATGTTACCGAATCATGTGGCAAATGCTCATCAAAAAGGAGATATTCACTACCATGATTTAGATTATTCTCCGTATCAACCTTTAACAAACTGTTGTTTAATCGATTTTAAAGAGATGCTGACAAAAGGATTTAAAATAGGAAATGCAGATGTAGATAGTCCGAAAAGTATTCAAACAGCAACAGCTCAAATGGCACAAATAATAGCAAATGTGGCATCAAGTCAATACGGCGGATGTAGTGCTGATAGAATAGATGAGGTACTTGCTCCTTTTGCTAAATTAAATTATGAGAAAAATTTAAAAATAGCTCAAGAGTGGATTGATGACGAAGAAAAACAAAAAGCTTTTGCAGATAAAAAAACAAAAAAAGATATTTTCGATGCTATGCAGTCCTTAGAATATGAAATAAATACTTTATATTCATCACAAGGACAAACACCATTTACATCATTAGGTTTTGGTTTAGGTGAGGGATATTTTGAAAAAGAAATACAAAAAGCAATTCTGCAAGTTAGAATAGATGGTTTAGGAAAAGAAAAAAGAACAGCTATTTTTCCTAAGTTGATTTTTGTTATTAAAGATGGCTTGAACTTAAAACCAACAGATTCAAATTATGATGTAAAAGAACTTGCCTTATCATGTGCAACTCAAAGAATGTATCCAGATGTTTTGATGTATGATACAATTACGAAGATAACAGGAAGCTGTAAAACTCCTATGGGATGTAGATCATTTTTACCTGCGTGGAGAAATGAACAAGGCGAGCTTGTGGAAAGTGGTCGTATGAACCTTGGTGTAGTAACTTTAAATCTTCCTAGAATAGCGCTAGAATCTAAGGGTAGTAAAGATGAATTTTGGGAAATCTTTAAAGAAAGATTAGCAATTTGTAAAGATGCTTTAGATTATAGAGCGAAACGTTGTGGTGAAGCAAAACCTCAAAATGCACCAATTCTTTATATGCACGGGGCATTTGGAAAACGACTTAAACCTGACGATAGGGTGAAACAACTTTTTGATAATAAACGTTCTACATTATCACTAGGTTATATTGGATTATATGAGGTTGCGAGTGTATTTTATGGTGGTGACTGGGAGAAAAATCCTGAAGCGAAGGAATTTACATTAGATATTATGCGTTATATGAAAGAATGCGTTGATAAGTGGACTGAAGAAGGGGATTATTGGTATAGTATTTATTCAACACCTAGTGAATCTCTAACTGATAGATTCTGTCGTATGGATACTGAGAAATTTGGTATAGTTGAAAACATAACTGATAAGGAATATTATACTAATTCATATCACTACGATGTTAGAAAAAATCCAACTCCATTTGAAAAACTAGATTTTGAAAAAGATTATCCTTATTACGCTAGCGGTGGATTTATCCATTATTGTGAATATCCGGTGCTAAAACAAAATCCTAAGGCACTAGAAGCGGTTTGGGATTTTGCATATGACAAAGTGGGATACCTTGGAACAAATACACCGATTGACCATTGTTATAAATGTGGTTATGAGGGAGAATTTGAACCGACTAAAAAAGGTTTCAAATGTCCTGAGTGTGGAAATAGAGATCCGAAAAGTTGCGATGTAGTAAAAAGAACATGTGGATACCTAGGGAATCCACAAGCTCGTCCGATGATTAAAGGTCGTCATAAGGAAATTGTAGCAAGGGTTAAACACTTAAAATAAAAATAATTATTTATAGAAGCGGTATTCAAGTAAAATATTTGATTATTGCTTCTATAATTTTTTGAATTTTAAGAGAATAAAAGGTTAATCTATAAAAATAAAAGCCTTTAAATCCTTTACATTATTTGATTTTTTTGTTAAAATCAATACTGATAAGAAATTAGGAGGAATTCAAATATGGGTAAAATTTTTAAAGGTGCTTTATTAGGAGCAGTGAGTGCATTAGGAGCTTATTATTATAAAAATCCTAAAGAGTTAGAAAAACACAAAGATTTATTAAAGGAAAATACTAAAAATGGTATTGAGAAATTAACGGCCTACATTAATGAGAAAACTCAAGAATTAGAAGCAAAAGTACAAGAAGAAAAAGATGTTGCTAAAGAAAAATTAGAGGAATTAACAGCAACTGAAGAAGTTGAAAAATTAGAGGAAAACTTTGTTGAATTAGGTGCTAAAGCAGAAGAAGAAGTAGTAGCTGAAACAACTGAAAAAGTCGAAGAAGTAAAAGAGGTTGCAGAACCTGTAGTAGAAAAAGTGCAAGAAGTAGTAGAACCTGTAGTTGAAAAGGTAGAAGAAGTGACTGAACCAGTAGTAGGAAAAGTGGAAGAAACAGTTTCACCGGTTGTTGAGTCAACTTTTGAAAGTACTAGTGATTTTGTAGAGGAAGCAAAAGAAGTTGCTGAAACTCACTACGAAGAAAAAGTTGAGCCGACTGTAGAAGAAATTCATGAGGTTGTAGCTCCAGTTATTGAAAAAGCAGAAGAAGTACATGAAGAATTAGAAGAGGAAGTTGAGGAAAAACCAAAAACAACTCTAGATTCTATCGTATCTTTATTTGCATCAAAAGAAGGAAAATAAGAAAGATAGCTAGGTAAATAAAATTTTATCTAGCTATCTTTTTGTTTTATGCTAATCTATCAGCGATCGCTTTTTGAATTTCTTCAAATTCTGCAGGCTCAACTTTTTGTGGTGGCCATTTAACTTCTAAGTTATCGAAGTTTGTATCTTTATCTTTGTATCTTGGTACAATGTGGAAGTGAAGGTGGAAGACACTTTGCCCAGCGTATTCTTCGTTGTTTTGGAAGATGTTAACTCCATCACAACCATATGCTTCTTTTACTGCATTAGCGATTTTCGGAAGAACTCGTCCAATATTTGCTGCAGTCTCAGGATCACAGTCAAAAATATTTCTACTATGTTTTTTAGGTATTACTAATGTATGTCCTTTTGTTATAGGAAATACATCTAAAAAGCTGTATACATATTCATCTTCGTAGACTTTGTAACTTGGGATTTCTCCATCAATGATTTTTTCGAAAATAGTTTTTTCCATAATTTTACTCCTTCTATTTTAAGTTTTCTAATGTTTCAATTAAAAGATTTTTCAGGTTTATACTAATTTTTTGAGCAGTTTTTAGTACGTGTTCATGGTCGTGTTTTTTCTCTTGTATCCCTGTTGCCATATTAGTAGCGCAAGCTAAAACTGCTACAGGAAGTGATGCGTGGTTTGCAGCGATTACTTCTGGAACTGTAGACATTCCTACAAGATCACATCCCATTGTTTTGAATGCACGAATTTCAGCACGTGTTTCAAAGTATGGACCTTGGAAGAATCCATAAACACCGGTATGTAAAGTAATATCTAGTTTTTTAGCAGAATTGTGTAAGTTTTCTACTAGATATGGATCGAATGGTGTAGTCATATCAACGAATCTTTCACCTAGACGTGGATCATTTTCTCCCATTAGAGGGTTTTTACTCACTAGTGAAATAAAGTCGTCAAGACACACGATATCACCTTCAGTGAAGTTTGTGTTAATAGCTCCACATGCATTAGTTATGAATAATCCTTTTACTCCTAAAAATTTAACAACATATGTCATAAAAGCAACATCTTTCATGCTGTATCCTTCATAGAAGTGAAGGCGACCGTTTAATACTAATACGTTTTTACCAGAGATTTTGCCAAAAGTTAGTTTGTTAGCATGTCCTTTAACTCGATTAGCGTGTTTATTTCCTGGGAAAAGTGGAATAGCCTCATAACCAAGTTCTTGTTGATCTTCAAGTTCAAGTGTAATACCACTTCCTAAAACTACTGCATAGTCGATAGGCTCCCCAAAATATTTCTTTATGTAGTTTGCAGTTTCTACAATATTTTCATAATATGTCATAATATAAATCCTCCTGAAAATGCTTTATCAAAAATATTATAGCATAAAACATTCAGAAAATATATAATTTCTAACCTACTTATTATTAACGTTTACAATTTTAGATGTATATTTTAAAATAAAGTAATGGTCGATAGGTTGGATTGTATAGATTTTATATAACAAAAGCAATATCCTTATTAGATTTAAAGAAGGGTTATAGCTGAATTATTAGGAATCGTAGTATTTTTTTAGAAGTATATTTCATGTTATTTATATTTTATATTTATTTGTAAAAAATATCTTGCAAACGATTTTAAAAAGTAGTATTATGTTCTTAGTACATAAATTTTTAAGGAGGGTATTATGAAAAAATTACGTACTATTTTTGCAATTCTAGTTGCATTATCATTAATTGTTGTTGGTTGTTCTTCAAAGAATGCTAAGAATGACACTAAATCTGACGGTAAGAGCGGATATAAAATTGGTGTCGTAACTGGTGAAGGTGGAGCAAAAGATAAGAGTTTTAACCAAGCTAACGTAGAAGCTATTCAAGCTTGGACGAAAGCTAATGGTGCAAAAGAGCCAGTTGTTTTAGAAACGAAAACTCAATCGGATTTAACTTCTAATTTACAAAATGCAGCAAAAGTATCTGATATTATTTCTTTAGCTGGTTATGAATTTGAAAAAGAAATTCCAAAAGTAGCGGAACAATATAAAGATAAAAAATTCATGTATGTTGATACTTTTGTTGATGCGCCTAATATTGCTTCATTAATCTTTAAGGAACAAGAAGCTGGTTATTTAGCTGGATATATTGCAGCTTTACAATCTAAAACAGGAAAAGTTGGATATATTGGAGGAACTAAAATTCCACCAGTAGAGCGATTTGGTATTGGATTTGTACAAGGTGCTAAAGCAGCTAAAAGTGATATTAAAGTAATGTATAATTATAGCGGAACTTTTTCAGATACAAATAAAGGTAAAACATTAGCAGCTACTATGTATGACTCAGGTGCAGATGTAATTTTCGTTGCTGCAGGTAATACTGGTAATGGTGTAATCTCAGAAGCTAAAGAACGTGGTATTATCGATATGTCTAAGAGTGGAGAGATTAAACACTGGGTTGTAGGAGTAGATAAAGATCAATACGAAGAAGGTATTTTTAAAGGGAAAGATAAAGACGGAAAAGAATATCAAAAATCTGCAGTCCTAACATCAGCTGTAAAAAATATTGAAGTAGCAGTTACTAAAATATTAAATGAAATCAAAGAAGGTAGATTTACAAAAGGTGAACATGTCTTTGGTATTAAAGAAAATGGTGTAGGAATTCCAAAAGAAAATCCTAACTTAAGCGATGAAGTTAAAACAAAAGTTGCTAGTGCTATCGAAGAACTAAAATCAGGTAAAGTCGAAGTAGTAGCTACTGGAGATGAATTAAAAGCAAAAGGTTCAGTTACTAATTTAGAAGGTGAACTATAATTAAAGAATATAGGAGCTGTTTGAAGCAAGATTTCTAAGAGATTTTGATTTCGGACACTCCTATTTTTTGTAAATAACATATAGTAGATATCTAAGATGTGATATTTTATTAAAGTAAAGTATGTAGAATTATCGTATCTAGAGGTAATAGAACAATAGTTGAATATAATCTATTTTGGATAATGTTGATTTTAAATATTTATTAAAATCTATAGTTTTACATAAATTGTTTTATCTTAAGAATAAGTATTAATATACATTAATATCCAATAATTAGAGTGTGATATTTTAAAGTTCGTAAAATATTAAATACGATTATATCAATAAAATAAAGTCTTTATCTAAAGAATATAATTAATGTGTAATAATAGTCTGGGATATAAAATTCGTATAAAAATGTAAACGTTCTTAATGTTTTGAAAATGCTTTATTATTCTAAAATAATCTTATATGAATATAGAAGAATAGATATGATAACTCCTATAAATACTACTTTTATAGGTTTTTATAGTTAGAAAACGAACATTATAAAAAAATGTTAACAATTTTTTAATAAATCATTGAAGTTTGAAAGATAATGTGGTATTATTTAGGTATAAACAATATACAAATAAAGGAGACTTTTTATTTATGAAAAAGGTATTTTCGTTAATAGCAGTTGTTTTATCGGCAGCATTAATTATTGTTGGATGTTCTTCTAAATCATCTAACGGAAATTCATCTTCTAGCAACTCTGGATTAAAAATCGGTGTTGTAACTGACGAAGGTGGAGCAAAAGATAAAAGTTTCAACCAAAGTAACGTTGAAACAGTAAAAGCTTGGGCTGAAAAAAATGGTGGAAAAGCACTTAACCCAATCGAAACTAAAAACCAAAGTGATATCGCTGCAAACTTACAAAACGCAGCAAAAGCTTCTGACGTAATTTCATTAGCTGGTTTCTACTTTGAAAAAGAATTACCAAAAGTTGCAGATTCATTTGCAGATAAAAAATTCATCTTCATCGATGGTGTAGTTCAAAACAAAAACGTAGAATCAGTTACATTCTCAGAACACGAAGCAGGATACTTAGCTGGATATGCAGCAGCTTTACAATCAAAAACTGGTAAAGTTGGATACATTGGTGGAGCTAAAATCCCAGCAGTAGTTAAATTTGGTGTTGGATTCGTTCAAGGTGCTAAAGCAGCTAAAAAAGATATCAAAGTTGTTTACAACTACAGTGGTTCATTCAACGACACTAACAAAGGTAAAACTTTAGCAGCAACTATGTACGATGCTGGAGCTGACGTAATCTTCGTAGCAGCTGGTGGTACTGGAAGTGGATCTATCAAAGAAGCTCAAGAAAGAGCAACTAAAGATCTTAAAGAAAGCGGAGAAGTTAAACACTGGATCGTTGGTGTAGATAAAGACCAATATTCTGAAGGTGTATTCAAAGCTAAAGATAAAGACGGAAAAGATGTTGAAAAATCAGTTATCTTAACTTCAGCTGTTAAACGTATCGACGTTGCAGTATCTAACATCTTAGACGCTATCAAAGCTGGAAAATTTGAAGGTGGAAAAGCTAGAGTCTTCACTATTAAAGAAGATGGTGTTGGACTTCCAGCAGAAAACCCTAACTTAAGCGATGATATCAAAGCTAAAATTAAAACAGTTGTTGAAAATCTAAAAGCTGGTAAAGCAACAGTTGCAGCTGATGCTGCTGGTGTAGCTGATAAAGCTAATATCGACGGAGAACTTTAATTTTAAGAAGTTTATATAAAAAGGCCTAGCAAATTCTAGGTCTTTTTTTGTATGAAATTATTTTTATATTTCTTAAATAGTATTAAAAAATTTATATTATAACTTAAATTTTTTAAGTTGAAAAATTCGTATTATATTATAAAACTATAAAACGAATACAGTACTGTAGTTAATAAATTTTTAGTTTCTAAAAATAATGTTAAATATATTAAAAAAATACCGGAAAAAGCTATACTAGTTTGTCAAAATATATTATAATATATATATGTAAGAATTTATAAAAGAGAGGTAATGATATGTACGCTATAGAAATGCTAAACATAACTAAAAAGTTTGGCGACTTCTACGCAAATAAAGATATCACTATTCAAGTAAAAAACAATGAAATTCATGCTTTACTTGGTGAAAATGGTGCTGGAAAATCTACGTTGATGTCGGTTCTTTTTGGTATGTACCATCAAGAAGCCGGTGTTATTAAATTGAATGGTACGGAAGTTGATATTAAAGATCCTAAGCATGCTAACCAACTAGGGATAGGGATGGTGCACCAGCACTTTAAACTTATTAAAAACTTCACTGTTGCTGAAAATATTATTTTAGGGATGGAAGAAGTAAAAGGTGGAAAAATCGATTTAGAAAGTGCTGCTGTAAAAATTAAAGATTTATCTAAAAAATATGGTTTAGAAGTTGATCCTAAAGCTTTAGTAGGGGACATCAGTGTAGGAATGCAACAAAGGGTTGAAATCCTTAAAATGTTATATAGAGATGCTAACATTTTAATTTTTGATGAACCTACTGCAGTTTTAACTCCTGCTGAGATTAAAGAATTTTTAGCTATTCTTAAAAATCTACAAGCTGAAGGAAAAACTATTTTATTAATTACTCACAAACTTAATGAAATTATGGCTGTTGCAAATCGTTGTAGTATTATTCGTCGTGGTGAATACTACGGAACAGTTGAAATAGCGGAAACAACAAAAGAAAAACTAGCTAGTCTTATGATTGGTAAAGACTTAGAAATAATTAAATATGAGCGTTCAAGAGACGGTAAGAAAAATATTCTTGAAGTTTCAGGTGTTTATGCTGACACTGCTGAGAAGAAAGATATTCTACATGACTTCAACTTAAATGTACGTGAACGTGAAATCCTTGGTATTGCAGGAGTTGACGGGAATGGTCAACAACAATTTGTAGAAGTACTAAATGCTTTACTTAAAGAAACAAAAGGGAAAATTATTTTTGACGGAAAAGAGATTAATTCATTATCAACAGCAAAACGTAAAGAGCTTGGACTTGAAATTATTGCGGAAGATAGACATAAAGATGGTCTTGTGTTAGATTTCAGTGTTGAAGAAAACTCAGTTTTAGAAAATTATTATACAGAAAAATTTGCTAAACGTGGATTCTTGAAAAAGAATATTATTTCAAAATTTGCTAAAGAAATTTGTGAAAAATATGATGTTCGTAAAGCTGGAGATGAAAAAATTTCTGCACGTAGTATGAGTGGTGGTAACCAACAAAAACTTATTATTGGACGTGCTTTGGAATTAGATCCAAAATTATTAGTAACAACGCAACCTACACGTGGTCTTGATGTTGGGGCTATTAACGGTATTCATAAAATGTTAATTAACTATCGTGATAAAGGTAATGGTGTATTATTAATTTCATTTGACTTAGATGAAATCTTAACATTATCTGATAGAATCGCGGTAATTCACAATGGTAACATTATCGATATAGTGGATAATGATGAAAATGTAACAAAAGAACAACTTGGTCTGCTTATGGCAGGGGTTAAGAAGTAGAGAGGAGAACGTATGTTAAAGAAAGTTTTAACTAATGCGGTGCTACCGATATTAGCTTCATTTATTATAGGAGCTATTCTTATTTCAGCGATAGGGGCAGCACCAGGAGATGTGTTTGGAGTAATCGGAGATATTTTCTCAGATTCAAACAGTATAGCTGAAATTTTTGTATCAACAATTCCACTTATTTGTACTGGATTGTCTGTTGCATTTGCATTTAGAACAGGTTTATTCAACATTGGAGCAGAAGGTCAATTCATTATGGGTGGTCTTTTCGCTGGACTTGTTGCGATTAAAATGGAAGGTATGAACTTCTATTTAGTGTTAATTACTAGTATTTTAGTTGGTGTAGTAGTAGGTGGCCTTTGGGCAGCTATTGCAGGTTACTTAAAAGCTAGATTTAATATTAGTGAAGTAGTTGTAACAATCATGTTAAACTATACAGCTTTATATTTCGTACAGTTTGCTGTACCTAAGTATATTAAAGGGACTAACGATATTATTTCTAAACCTATCGTTTCAGCCGATGGAGCAGGATACTTACAAAATAGTTTAGTTGAAGGTATTTTCAACAACTATCGTTTAGGGACTGATTTATTCTTAGCCATTTTTAGTGTTATTATTTTCTATATCGTTATGGAAAAAACAGTATTCGGTTATGAATTACGTTCTGTAGGATTTAACCCGAATGCATCAAAATTCGTAGGTATGAAAGTTAACAGAAATACTGTGTTATCTATGGCTATTTCAGGAGCTTTCGCTGGTTTAGGTGGTGCTCTTTACAATATGGGACCTGTGGGACAAGTAGTTGCAGGTTCAACATTCCAAGGATTTGGATATATGGGAATTGCGGTTGCATTAATCGGAGCTAACACAGCTGTTGGATCATTATTAGGAGCATTATTATTCGGATTCCTAGGAGTATTAACTCCACAATTATCATTCATCGGTATTCCAAAAGATATCGCGAACATCCTAATTGGTTTAATCGTATTATTCGTTGCAGCTAAAGCTATCTTTGATAATAAGTTGCTTGATAAATTATTTAGTAGTAAGAAACAGAAAGGAGATAAATAGATGGATACAGTATTATCACTATTAGATTCAATGTTACAATATACTGCACCAATTCTTATAGCTGCCATCGGTGGTTTCTATTCAGAAAAAAGTGGGGTTGTTAACATTGCCCTTGATGGTTTCGTAATCTTTGGATCATTCATCGCATCACTATTAGCATTATCAGTGTTTGATGGATCTCCAACACTATTCCAACTAGTAATTTGTTTAGTTGTTGCAACTTTTGCTGGTGGGTTAATGTCATTAATTCACGCATATATCAGTATTAACTTAAAAGCTGACCAAGTTATTTCAGGTACGGCGATTAACTTAATTACACCAGCTATAGCGTTATTCTTAGTTAACCACTATAATGGTACATATGAATTATTATTAGCAAGTGGTTTCCCAAGATACACAGTATTTGGTAAATTCACTATTTATCCAACAGTATTTATAGCTGTAATCTTAGTAATTGTAACATACTATGTAATTTATAAACGTCCATTTGGATTACGTTTACGTTCTGTTGGGGAAAACCCACAAGCAAGTGATTCACTTGGATTAAACGTATTTAAATATCGTTACATTGGGGTATTTATTTCAGGATGTTTAGCAGGATTAGCTGGAGCTATCATTGCAACTACATTCTCTCAAGGTTTCAACGCAGCGATTACAGTATACGGATTCGGATACTTAGCATTAGCAGCATTAATCTTTGGTAAATATAATCCAATTACAATTACATTAGCTTCGTTATTCTTCGGAGGAACTAAAGTATTCGCTGAGAAAGTTTCTATCTTAGCACCAGACCTACCAATTCCGGTATCATTCTGGAACATGTTCCCATTCGTAGCTACAATAATTGCACTTATCGTATTTTCTAAGAAAACTGCTACTCCAGAAGCACTTGGTATTCCGTACGATAAAGGTTTAAGATAATAAAACTAGTAGCCTTTGAAACTTCTTAGTTCAAGGGCTACTTTTTTATTGAGAAAATTATGATATAATATAACAGGGTAAAGGAAAGAGATTAATATATGAATAAAAAGTTATTAATATTACTATAGATAAAAGTTGAGGGAAAGAAGCCCCTTAAATTTTATAGTGTTTCGTAAAGATAATAAGGTGTATTGCTATGAAAATAGTAATATACTTGTGTTTTTATCTGTACAGATGGCGATTATCCACAGGAGTTGGATAAAAAAATTGAGCGCCAGAAGTAGTGAATAAAGATTGATGTATTAAAATTAAGTTATAGCTAGTTTAAATGCTGTATGATTGAGGAAAACGCTATATAAAAAATTATAGATTATTAAAAGGAATATAAAGAATGACGACGTTATTAACGATATTAAATAATGAAAAGAAAAATTTAGAAATAGGAGAGATATTTGACCCTAATAAATATAATGTATTAAAAGCTGTAACTTTTTCAATTGATTTGAATTTTTACAATAAGTACTTGGAAAACTTTGAAGAAACAACAATAACAGTAGCTATTTAAGACAGTGAAGTTCAAGAAAGAGCCCTAGGTTCAAGAAAACAAGCTATTCATCAACTGATAAATAGTACAAAGATACTAAATGATGGAACACCTATGAGGCTTATAGAAGAATTAAATTCGAGACTTCAAAAAAAGTTACTAAAAATAAGTTTAATATAAGAATACCAATAGATAAAACCATTCATAGTAAGGTATATCTATTAGAAAATACGCAGACAGAAGAAACACGGGTTATTATAGGATCTGCAAATTTATCTACACAAGCATTTTCAAACAGTACTAATCAATTAGAAATAGTAGAAATTAGAGATAACGATGCTATTTTTGAAATATATAATGAATATTATGAGAATACAATAATTTCTGCTACTCAAAACTTATTCGCGAAGTCTGTTTTAGATAAAATAACTAAGAAAAAAGACAAGGATCCTGATTTAAATATTAATTTCACACCAGAGGAAACTTCTGAGTTGAAAGTGAATACTATTAGTGATTTTTATGATGAAGTTCAGAAAAAAGTTACGGTTGGTGAGATAAAGCAAGAATTAATAGAAGATTTGAAAGAGGAAAAAGAATTCGAACAAATCCGCGCAGAAGAATTTCAACAAAAAGCTAATGAACTGGAGTTTGCTTTGAGAATCACAAATAGTGTGGTTAATAGAAGGACAGGTAATACCGCTAATAGTGATACGAAACTTTTAGACAAAGCTAAGATGCGTACGAATATTAAAAAATACTTACAACTTCAAATTCAGGATAAAAAAGTAAAATCGGAAACTGCTCCGAGGGAGCTTATTATAAATAAACCTGCACTGAGAACGGAGAGCAATAGTGGTTTATCACAGGGAATAAAAATAGAAAGTACGATAAATCCAGAGACGAAAGCTTTAGAAGAACGTTTTTCTTATTATCCAATAGGAGAGAAGCTAACTGATGCAGAAATTAAGGAAAATATTGATGTAATTTGTAAATTATTAAAAAATTACGAAGATTTTGTTCCTAATTATACTCCTGAATATGGGAAACGTGTTATGGAAACAATATTATATACATTCACATCACCATTTATAGGTGAGATTAGAGAAAAATTCACATTAGGAAATGAAGCTTTGGGTATACCTTTATTTGCTATTGTAGGTGGAACAGGGGGTTCTGGAAAGTCTAATTTACTTAATATTTTAAACAAGATGTTAGGATTGACTACGGATAACAAAATACTAACGTATAATGAGTTGATAGACAATGATACGAGAAAAGATTCTGCAACGCGTCAACAGATTCGTTATTGGATGCTTAATGAGGATAATGTTGCGCCTTTACTTGTTGACGAGCCTCCAAGTGATTTCTTTAATGGAAAAGGTGAAGATTTGATTAAAGATATTTCTAACCAAGCGGAAAATCAAATCCACTTAACTCCTGCATTTATTTGTACGACTAATGCAGAAACAATCAGTTCTAAATCAGAGGCTCTTAGTAGAAAAATATATTATTTACTAAATGATTGTAAATTTGATTCGCAAAGATAAGCAGAAACTACAGATAGATATATAGAGGTCTACGAGAAGATTAATTCAAGCTTGTTTAGAGATTTTGTTTTGAGATTTTCTAGAAAACTTATGCAAGATGATTTGAATTGGAAACATTATAGTGGAAATAAATTAGATTTCTTATACTATACTCGTGAAATATTTAAAGAATATTTTGAAATCGCAGGAATTGAATTACCTGACTTTTTCCCACTTTCACGTGTAGATGATGCAACGAAAAATAATATGTTGATGTGGTGCAAACTGTATATAGGTTCTCCAGAATTGTTTAAAGAAGTTAAAGGTGAGCAAGAAGAGAGAAATATTTATATGATTAAGATGAGTGAACTTGATCATAATTTCCAAAGTTCTAGGTATGGAGTGGATAATACCAAACCATCAAAAGTTTATTCGGAAGCATTAGAGAATAAGGTTTTAAGTTCGAGCAAAACAAATGCAGATTTATTTGTTGAAATTTTCCAAGATTCTTTCCATGAATGGATAAATGTTCCACTAAAATCAGGTGGTAAGCAAGAAAATACTATTGAAGAAAAAATTCAAGATGTAGGGGAGAAAGTTAATTTTTTCCAAAGATTATTTGGGAAGAAATAAAGGTTTTACAGAGTTTCATTTGAATTCTTGATAATTTCTTGTTGATTTAAAAAAACATGTTAATTTCGAATTATTGCACATTTCTATACTGATATTTACATTAGGCGTACTTCTTCTACTCTTGTTGAGTATTGTTTTAGGTCTGTTCATAGCGTTTTAGCTGTAGTATATGTTTTTTGCTTCTTGTATCTCTTAGCTTTTCTAATCATATTGATTGGGATTTTTCGGATTATGAGCACTAGGTGTTTCTATTTCTTTATGGAATTAGGTTTAGGCATAGTAAAAATCTTCTTAGTATTTTGTGATAAATTTAGTATAACAGATTTTTACTATGTTTTTTAATGTCTAATTCGATTATACAATTTTCTATTGTGTTATAATGGTAAGGTTGCGAGAAAGTGTAGCTTTTTAATTTAATATTCCTTATTTTTATGTTTATTGTGAGTTGATTAGAAATAAGTCTACAGGAGATTACTGTTGATGCTTAGACACGATTGACACTTATACTAATTTTGCAATATAATCTATAATATACATATGTAAGAAGGAGGTTTTTATGGTAATAGGTTCTTTTATAGTTTTTGTGGTATTTCTGTTGCTGTTCTTATTAGTTTTATACTTGGATAGAAGAAATCTATTTTTAGGAATATTTTTTATAGCGACAGGTTTAAGTTTTATTTTTTATATAATGACTCTTATTACTAATAATGCAACAGATAATAAGTTTGTTTATAATTTAGGTGTAGTATTACTTGTTATAGCGGTGGTAATATTCACTTTGCTTCCAATGGTGGTAGTCATTATGTTTTTATACAATTCGTTTATGCTTATTAGAAGAGAAGGATTAAGAGTAGGCAACCTACTGAGTCTAGCTGTATTTTTCTTTCTGGTAGGTTATTTTACATATTGGCCACGTGTTGCTACCTACACACGTGACAATATTCTGTTAAATACACTTTATGTTTATACCAGTTTAGTAGTTTTATATTTTTTATGTATAGCGATGTCTTATTTAGTATCTAGTGTTTTAAATTTTATTAATATCTTACCGAGAAAGATTGACTATGTAGTGGTCTTAGGTGCAGGATTGATTGGTGAAAGGGTAACACCTCTTTTAGCTAGCAGAATTAGAAAAGGGATAAAAGTTTATAAAGCTAATCCTGGGAGTAAGCTAATCATGTCAGGTGGTCAAGGTCCTGATGAAGTAGTATCTGAAGCATTTGCGATGAAAAATTATGCTCTTGAGCAGGGGATTAATGAGAATGATATAATTCTAGAAGATAAATCAACTTCTACCGAAGAAAATATTATTTTTTCGAAGAAATTTATTCCAGCTGATAAAAGTTTCGCAGTGGTGACGAATTATTATCACGTTTATCGTGCATTGGTTCAAGCAAGAACTTTAGGTTTTAGGTGTATTGGATATGGAGCACCGACTAAGTTCTATTTCAGTCTTAATGCTTTCATTAGAGAATTTATTGGATATCTATATTTCAAAAGAAGAATACACGCTATAGTTCTAGGTGTGCTGACATCCTTGTTTATAGCAGCTGTCCTAGTGGAAGTATTTTATTGGGCTAATAATAGCTAGAGTTTAAGAGAATCGACTTAACAAAATTATTTTTGAAATTAATTTTGTTAAGTTTTTTTCTATCGGGGCTGTCCCAAAAGCCCTAAATTTTAACAAGGTTTGTATGGAAACTCATAGACGCAGTGGTTTATTGATATCTAAATTCGTTTTATAAAAGCTTTTTAGATATCTAATAACCTGTGCGGGGGTAACTCAACAAAATCGATTTCTTTGAAATCACGATTTTTGAGTCACTCCCTACAACTTTCTCCCCTAATGATTTTGAAGTGTGATATAATTAATTGAAAAAAATATTTGCGGAAGGATGTAGTGGTGTGAAAAATCATTCTTATTATATGGAGATGGCGCTAGAAGAAGCGCGGAGAGCTTACGCTAAAGGTGAAGTACCTATTGGAGCTGTGCTGGTTATTGATGGTAAGGTTGTTGCGAAGGCTCATAATACTCGTGAAGAAAATCAACAGGCATTGAATCATGCAGAAATGTTAGTTATTAAAAAAGGTTGTGAAAAACAGGGTTTTTGGAGACTTGACAATAGTTATTTATATACTACTGTAGAGCCTTGTGTTATGTGTAGTGGAGCAATTGTTCAAGCTAGAGTTGAAAATGTTATTTATGGAGCGAGTGATCCTAAATATGGTTGCTGTGGTAGTTGCATTGATTTAGTAGGAGAGAATAAATTTAATCATCAGGCTAAGGTTATCTCTGGGGTTCTTGAAGAAGAATGTTCTATGCTAATGAAGAACTTTTTCAAAGAGTTAAGAGAGCGAAAAAAGAAATAAATATTTAATATATTTATAAATTTAAAATTTTTCAAATTATAAATATAAAATAATTAAAGATAATAATATATAAACATAATGACGATAAAAACATTTCAAAGAATTGTGTCGTCATTTTTGTTTTAATATATAGTAATAAAATAAATAGTTACTTATTAAAAATAAACTTAAGAAGAAATCTAAAAAAGGCGAAAATTTCTGATTTTTCAACTGTTTTTTGCTACCATTCTTAAATAAAATTTGATACAATTAACTTAGAAAGTATAGAGGAGTTTCAATGAAAATAGAAAATGTAATAAAAAAGTTTAATCAAGAGGAAATATACCTTTGTCCAAAGTGTTTATCAGAATCTCACATAGAGGGTATCAGTCTTGTTTGCAATGGAAATCATCGTTATGATTTTTCAAAAAAAGGCTATATTCATCTGATAAACAATTATAAACCCACGAAATACAGTGAAGATTTATTTAAAGCTCGTAGTGAAGTTTTTAGTAATAGTTTTTATGAAAATGTATTAAAGAATATTCAAAATTTAATTGAAAAGTATGCTAAAGATGTTGTATTGGATATTGGTTGTGGGGAAGGATATTATATTAAGAAGTTAAAAACAGTATTTCCTGGGAAATATTTCTATGGTTTGGATAATAGTAAAGATGCGATTGAATTAGCTGTTAAAGAAGATAAATTGAATCCTTATATGGTGGCTAACTTAGCTAGTCTTCCGTTTAAAGACGGAAGTGTTTCGTGTATTCTTAACATACTAACCCCTGCTAATTATGAAGAGTTTTTCAGAGTGTTAGGTGATGATGGATATTTGATAAAAGTTATTCCTAATACAAATTACTTAAGGGAGATTAGAGAGTTAATTGGTGGGAAGGAATACACGAATAGAGATACTGTGAAATTGATTGAGGGAAATTGCACCATCGTAGAAAAGTTAACTGTAAATGATACATTCCGATTGACTAAGGAGCAAGCTGAGAGTTTTCTTAAGATGACACCTTTAACATTTTCTGAAGAAATTACAGATTCTGATATTAATCAATTAAAAGAAATTACGATAGATTTAGAACTTTTAGTTTGTAAGAAGTAGTATACATAGAAAGCACGGAGTACATTAAAAGGAAATTATGAAGGAGGATAGAGTATGAACATTGAAAAATATGACCAAGTTGTCGAAGTAAAAAAATATGTTAAAAAACCATGGACAACAAGTTGTCTAGATTTTTCTATACAGGATAAAAATACATATTTTATGAGAGAGGCTAGTATTCGTCAGACAAATTACTATTTGTGTAAAAAAGATGATAGGGTATATCTAGTAGATAGTGATAACCATAAAGATGAAATAAGCTGGGTTAATCTAGATAAGTTTGTTGAAATAGAAGAAGGTGATGCAACCTATAGAAGGTATAGGGTATTAAAGTAAAATGACAATTGAATAAGACGCCGTTAGATGTAGTTTGTAAGTGTAGTACAGAAAAAAGAGGAGAAACATTATGTACGTGGCATACGATAGTAAGGATGAAGTTTTTAATGCTTTGGATAGTGAGGTGGAAAAAAATAAGGAATATCACTGTCCGATATGTGGGGGGAGAGTAATTTTCAAAAAAGGAGTGAAAATTCAATCGCATTTTGCTCATGCTAAGAATTGTTCATGTGAGTTTGAAACTTATAAGAAAGAGAGTAGTGAGCACCTTGAAGCGAAGAAGGATCTTTATGAGCATTTTAGAAAAAAATATCGTAATGTGGAAGTCGAACATATTTTTAAAACTGGGGAGAATGATATTCAGATAGCTGATGTATTTATTAAAGATAATAGTATCGCTTTTGAGTATCAAAGATCGGTTATTCCATTTGATCTTATTAAAGCGAGAACAAGAGGATATATGAAAGCTGGATTGAAATTAATCTGGCTAATCGATACAAACAAATTTGTAAAAGAATTGAAGAGTTATGATGGTATAAGTTATATTAGGTATGCGCCATTTGTGGATAATTTTTTAAATTATTATCAAGGGAAAGTATTCTTTTATGGTTGGGATAATATAAATAAAAAATTTGAATTTTATCAAATTTGGGCTCATAATTTGAAAAAACGAAATGCTGTTTGTATAAAAACTAGTTTGAGTATTGATGAGTTTGATGTACCACTTGATTTGAAACTACTGGATAAAGATTTAACGTCTAAGTTATATCCGGAAGATGTTGAAAACTATGTCTACGAGCAAATTAAATATGATAAAACTGTGAAAAATAAAGTATTGAGTATGTTTTATAACCAACATATAGAGTTAAATAATATACCTGAAATCATTGGTGTGAATATGTTGGAGCAAGTTCTTATTAGAACTCCACTTGTTTATTGGCAAGGGTTGATGTATAGATTTTATAAAGAGGGTAAAAGTTACTCAGAACTTATAAGAATAATGAGTAATATTATAGAGTTTAAAGATAGTATTTATATTAACAATGTTCAACAAGGGGAGATTTTCTTAAAAGTATTTAAAGCATACTATGCTTTATTGGTTGAGAATGAAAAGTAAGAGGATGAAACTATGGGGGAGTATAGTGGTAGTTTTACAGAAAAAGAAAAAAAGGTATTACTTTCGTTAATAGCGATTGAGAGGATTACAACACTCAAGCTACATAAAGTTTTTATGGATTTAAATAGTATAGAGAAGATTCTCGAATTATCTATACCTGAGTTAGCTGTATATTTTGGAGATAATGCTGAAGAAATTTATACTAAGCTTCATAATAATATGGAGTTTGATTTCGAGAGTTATTTTGAGTTTTATAATGTAAAGTATATTTTTTGCGATGATATCTATTATCCGAAAGAATTATTTAGGATTTATGATTATCCATATATTATATTTTACAGGGGAAATAAAGATTTGCTTCTATTTAGAAGAAAGATATCTATAGTAGGAAGCAGAAACAATACATCATATTCAAAAGATGCCTTGCAGAGTATAGTACCATATTTAACTATGAATAATTTTGTTATAGTTAGTGGTCTTGCGATTGGTGTCGATAGTCTTGCTCATGAGGGCGCTATAAAAAGTAAGGGGTACACCATCGGTGTAATAGCTCATGGGCACAATATAATTTATCCGGAAAAAAGTTATAAACTTTATAAGGAATTAGAACGAAACCATCTTATTATATCTGAGTATTTTCCAACTTCACCTATAAGGAAATATAAATTCTTAGAAAGGAATAGGATTGTCGCTGGTCTTTCCAGTGCTCTTTTAGTAACTGAAGCGGCAAAAAGAAGTGGAACGCAAAGGACGGTGGATTTTGCCTTGGATGTAGGTTCTGATGTATTCTGCCTACCAGGGAAATTTGGCGATAAGATGAGTTATGCAATGAATGAATACATTAAAGAGGGGGCGATACTTGTAAATAAATTAGAGGATTTTGGTGACGAATTAGGATTTTAGTGTAGATATTTGAGAGGATGATTAGTATGACAGATATCTTATTTATTAATCCACTAGGTTGGGATAGATGTATTTGGGCGAGAGTCTTAGAAAATATGCCAGACCAAACCTTTGATTTTATTGAATTTACCGAAGAGAGTTTTAAATCTATATCAAAAAAAGAAATTGAGAAGGTACTATTAAATAAAATGACAAAAGTAAGAAGAGGTGGTTTTATAGTTGCTGCTTCTTACGGTACGGTCGTTTTACTTAACGGTTTAGAGATTTTTAGTGAGTACCTTGATGGTGTTAATTTAATCATTATTGAGGGCTTAGAACCTATACCTCCTGAATCGGTGTTAAAAACATATTTTGAACCAGAGATAAAGTTCACTAGTAAAGAAGAATATCTATCAAAGACACTTAGTGTAGAAGAGATGCAAGATGAGTTTTTAGTGGAGTTAATTCTAAGAAAACTTAAAAAAGAAGGTAGTGAATATATGGTAAGGCCGAACTCGCGAATAGAGTATAATTATTTATCTTTATACGCGGGGGTAGATAATTTAGAACTATTAAAAAGAAGTAGGAATATTTTTAATAAACTTTCTGTTTTTTCTTATTTCAAATTAGTAGGAATGAATTATACACAAATAGAGGAGTCAGATCATCTTCTTATGGTTACTAAACCACAGATGATCTTGGATATATTATTAGGGAAATAGAGAATAATGAAATATTTTATAATGGAAAACTTGATGATGTGTAAGAGGATCACATTATTGTTGCGATATAAAATAATTATATAAAACGAGTAGTTAATTGAAATATTATTAACTACTTGTTATTATAGATAGATAAAGTATTTAATTAGGAGGGATATTATATTGAGGAAAGTATTAGTATATTTATTAGGTGTACTGAGTATTAGTGGTATTATTTTTTCGTGTATTTATTTTTTAACAGCATCTGATAAAGAAGGGGGAACTTTAAAAAAGGATAGCGATTCGAGTGTGAGAACTGCGCGAGTTGTAGCTAATGGAGATATTCTTATTCATGATGCACTTTATTATACTGCTAAAAAAGAAGATGGAAGTTATGATTTCAATCCATTTTTTGAATATGTTAAGCCATGGATTGAAGGTGCTGATTTAGCGATAGGAGATTTTGAAGGGACTATTAGTGATCGTTCTCCACTAGGAGGATATCCATTGTTTAATGCTCCTGTTCAAATTGCAGATACAATGAAAGAAGTAGGGTATGATGTTGTTGATTTAGCTCATAATCATATATTGGATACAGGTTTGTATGGATTGAAGTATACGGATAAAGTCTTCAAAGATAGAGGTTTGGATACAGTTGGAGTCCATGCTGATAAAAAACGTTCGGAAGATAAGATTCTTATTAAAGAGGTTAATGGAATTAAAATAGCAATTCTAGCCTATGCTTATGGTTATAATGGAATGGATGCTAATTTAACTGCAGAGGATAGAACTAATCATTTATCGGATCTTGATGAGGAAAAGATGAAAGAAGAAATACAAAGAGCTGAGAAAGAAGCAGATGTTACAGTAGTGATGCCTCAGATGGGTGTCGAGTATAAGTTAGAGCCTACAGAAGAACAAAAAGCTCTTTATCACAAGATGATAGAATGGGGTGCTGATGTAGTATTCGGAGGGCATCCTCATGTTATAGAGCCTGCTGAGACTGTAGAAAAAGATGGAGATAAGAAATTTATAATATACTCTATGGGGAACTTCGTTTCAAACCAACGTATGGAAAGAATGGAAAACAAGTGGCCTGAGAGAGGTTTATTGATGGATGTTACATTCGAAAAAGCAAACGATAAAACAACTGTTAAAACTGTAAAAGCTCATCCAACACTAGTTTATTCAAAACTTAACGGTAGAAATATAAATGGAATTCCATTATACGACTATAAAATTATGGTGTTAGAAGATTTTATTAATGGTGGAAAACTTAGAGATCAGCTTGATGATAAAATGAAGGAAAAAGTAGATGTTTCATACAAAGAAATAATGGAACATGTAAACTTGAAGTGGGAGTAAAAGACTATATGGACTAAGAGATAGTTGACATTTTTATAAATTATTTCTGTTTGAGCCTTTTGTTTGATAATAATTCTCAAGTATAGTAAAATTATTGAGTTGATTACTTGAAGAAGGAGGAAATCTAGTGAGGAAATTTTTTGGTACTCTATTAGGTAAGAAAAGGCCAGAGTTTTTTGATGTAATTAAAGGAAGAAAATCGGTTAAGTATTTTGATCCGAATGTTAAAATTAAACGTGAAGAAATAATAGAAATGTTAAATGAAGCTAATATCGCTCCCTCATCGTGTAATTTACAACCTTGGAGATATATTGTTGTAGATACACCAGAAGGTAAAGAAAAATTAGGAAGTGCTAATTATAATAAAATTCAAAATGATACCTCAGCCGCTATGATTATAGTCTTAGGAGACTTGAATCACTACGGGAAATTTGATGAAATTTACGGAGAAGCTGTCGAAAAAGGTTATATGACTGAAGAGGTAAAAGATGGTTTCGAAAAAGGAATGGGACCTCAATTAGAAAACTTGCCGATTGATAAAAATAGAGAAGGTGTATATTTTGATTGTGGATTGTGGACTATGCAATTTGCAAATATTGCATATGCTAAAGGATATGACACTAATATTATTGGCGGATTTGTTAGAGAAAAGGTAGCTGAATTATTTGAATTAGAAGAGAACTTAATTCCTGTGATGCTTATAGCCCTAGGTAAAAAGGAAAAAGATGCGAGACCAACTGTAAGAATGAAGGCAGAGAATCTTGTGAGATTTGAATAATAGTTTTCAAGTGATGCAACTAATTTTGGTATGCTAGAGTTAAACTTAGATAAATAAAAATATACAGAAAGAGTGCTTAATCATAATTATTTGTGGTTATGGTGCTCTTTTTTGTCCAAATTATTTTGAATTTTGAGTATTACATTATAAAATAGTAGTTATATGTATATAAGAAAAAGGAGATTAATGGTGGAAAAATTAGAGGCGGTTATTTTTGATTTTGACGGAACAATAGTAGATACTGAGAAAGTTTACTATGAAAATATGCGTGATTTAACAAAAGAAGTGTTAAATGAAAAACTGGATAAGATGGACTATATAAAAAACGTTTCTGGAACGAATGAAGAAACGAGTAGAAAATATTATAATGATAGATATGGTATGTCTAGTGAAGATTATGATAAATTCGAAGCGGAGATTACAAAGCGTATATTAGATAATTATCATAATGCATCAGTATTACCAGGAATTGCTGAGGTAATGGAGTATCTTTACAATCACGGAATAAAGATGGCTGTTGCTTCAAATGGAAAGAGAGAACATATTGAGACAGGACTTCGAAGAAAAGGTTTTGAGAAATATATCTCAGCAATTGCAACAAAAGAAGAGGTAAAGAATCCTAAACCTGCCCCAGATATCTATTTACTAGCGGCAAAAAAACTAGGTGCAGATATTAATAATACAATTGCAGTTGAAGATTCACGTCCGGGAGCATTAGGAGCTGCGGCTTCAGGTGCAACGTTAATACTTCAGACAAATGATATTACTAAATATATGGATTTCACTGGTGTAAACTATAAGTATAAAGATGTAGATTTAGTAGAAACAGTTAGAAGTATAGTCGAGAAATAATAGTATACAAAAATAGTATATGAGAGTATAATAAACTTATTAAGAGTAATCTTAAAATTATATATACAAAGGGAGACTGTTATGTATACGTCTAATTTAAAAATTAAAGAAGGTTTTACTTCACATGCAACTACACCGCTGGGTGGTGAGTATAAAATGTTTATAGAAGAAAGTAAAGATGGTCCTATGGATTTATTTGCTACTGCATACAATGGATGTGTAAGTATGTGTGCAAAAGGATATTTCTTCAGAGCATATGAATTAGTAGATCTAGCGATTGAAACTGAACTAGTTGTAGATTATGATAATAAAAAAATTGTAGTTAATGTTCATGTAGATCGAACTGAGGAACAACTTGCTGCTGGAGATAGACAAGGGGTATTAGATAATATTAAACTTCGTTGTAAAGTTTCGCATTTATTGTCTTCAGACTTAGAAATTCAATATAATATTTTACCTTTAAAATAAATTAGAAATTAGAAATACTTAGGGTATAAAAACTCTAAGTATTTTTAATTTTTTTGAAGAAAAATAAATTTTTTCTTCCATATAATATAGGTAAAATTAGAAAGTAAATTAAAGATTAAAAAGTAAGTAAAAAATAGAAAACATATTCATAAATTTTTTTAAAAATTTTTCGTTAAAATACTTGCAATATATGCTTTTACCATGTATAATAATAAATGTTGGTCTTGCAAAAGACTTGCGTTGAAGCGAAAGGTTACTGACACGCCCGGCCGCTTTGCCATGGCATGGCGTGCTGGAGAACTTTCGTGGAGAAGTTGCTACTAGATAGCAGCGAATAAATGTATAGGAGGAGAAATGATGGCAAAACAAAAAATTCGTATTCGTCTTAAAGGATATGATCACAGATTAGTAGATCAAAGTGCAGAGAAAATTGTTGAAACTGCAAAACGTTCTGGAGCAAAAGTTTCTGGACCAATTCCATTACCAACAGAAAAAGCAGTTTACACAATCTTACGTTCAGTTCACATTTACAAAGATAGCCGTGAACAATTCGAACAACGTACACACAAACGCCTAATCGATATTATTGAACCAACACAAAAAACAGTTGACGCTTTAATCAGCTTAAACTTACCATCAGGTGTTGACATCGAATTAAAATTATAATTATAGGAGGTGACTTTCGATGACCAAAGGTATCTTAGGAAGAAAAGTAGGTATGACTCAAATCTTCGCTGAAAATGGAGAATTAATTCCAGTAACAGTAGTTGAAGCGAAAGGTAACGTCGTATTACAAAAGAAAACAGAAGAAGTTGAAGGATACAACGCAATCCAATTAGGATTCGACGACAAACGTCCTTACGATAAAGAACGTAAAGACCGTTTAGTAAAAGTTGCGAACAAACCTGAACAAGGTCACGCAGATAAAGCTAACACTGCTCCAAAACGTTTCGTACGCGAAATCAGAGATGCAGAAGTTGCTAATTATGAAGTAGGTCAAGAAGTCCAAGTTGATATTTTTGCAGCAGGGGACTTAGTTGACGTAACAGGAGTAAGTAAAGGTAAAGGATTCCAAGGGGCAATCAAGCGTCATGGACAAAGCCGCGGACCAATGGCTCACGGTTCTCGTTACCACCGTCGTCCTGGGTCAATGGGACCTGTAGCACCTAACCGTGTATTCAAAGGTAAAGCATTACCAGGCCAAATGGGTGGAGTTACAGTTACTACTCAAAACTTAGAAATCGTAAGCGTAGATGTAGAAAATGGATTAATCCTAGTTAAAGGATGTATTCCAGGATCTAAGAAAAGCTTCGTAAAAATCCAATCAGCAGTTAAATCTGGTAAATAATCGGAAAATATACGGAAGGAGGAAATTAGATAATGCCACAATTAGATTTATTTAAACAAGACGGTACTAAAGTTGGTGCAGTTGAAGCTAATGAAGCAGTATTCGGAATCGAACCAAATCAACACGTTTTATTCCAAGCTGTAACTTTACAAAGAGCATCACTTCGTCAAGGTACACACAAAACAAAAGGACGTTCTGAAGTTTCAGGTGGTGGTCGCAAACCATGGCGTCAAAAAGGAACAGGTCGTGCTCGTCAAGGATCTATCCGTTCACCACAATGGCGTGGAGGTGGAATTGTATTCGGACCTACACCACGTAGCTACAGCTTCAAAATGCCACGTAAAATGCGTCGTTTAGCATTACGTTCTGCTTTATCTTCTAAAGTAGCAGCTAACGAAGTATTTGCATTAGAAAGTTTATCATTTGATACAATTAAAACTAAAAACTTTAAAGAAATGTTATCAAACCTTAGCCTAGAGAAAAAAGTATTATTCGTAGTTACTGAACTAGAAGAAAATACTGTTTTATCAGGAAGAAATATTCCAGGAGTTGAATTCGTTGAAACAACTGGTCTTAACGTATTAGACATCTTAGGAAGCAACAAAGTTGTATTCACTAAAGATGCAGTAGAAAAAGTTGGGGAGGTATTAGCATAATGGAAGCACGCGATATTATCAAACGCCCAGTACTAACTGAAAAAAGTTATTTATTAATGCAAGAAAATAAATACACTTTCCTAGTAGACACACGCGCTCATAAAACTCAAATTAAACAAGCTATCGAAGAAATCTTCGGAGTTAAAGTTGAGAAAGTAAACGTAATGAACTACAAACCAAAATTCCGTCGTGTTGGAAGATACGGTGGTTACACTAACAAACGTAGAAAAGCTATCGTTAAGTTAGCAGAAGGACAAACAATCGAAGGATTATTCGCTTAAGAATAACAAATACCACTAAGGAGGAAAAATGACAAATGGCAATTAAAGTATATAAAGCTATAACTAACGGTCGTCGTAACATGACATCATTAGATTTTGCAGAAATTACAACTAACAAACCAGAAAAGTCATTATTAGCGCCGCTACCGAAAAAAGCGGGAAGAAATAACCAAGGTAAAATTACTGTTCGTCACCACGGTGGAGGACACAAAAAACAATACCGTATTATTGACTTCAAGAGAAATAAAGACAACGTACCAGCAAAAGTTGCTACAATTGAGTACGATCCAAACCGTTCAGCAAATATCGCTCTATTACACTATGTAGATGGAGAAAAAAGATACATCATCGCTCCTAAAGAATTACAAGTAGGACAAATCTTAGTATCTGGTGAAACTGCTGATATTAAAGTTGGTAATGCATTACCACTAGCAAACATCCCAGTAGGGACATTAATTCACAACATCGAACTTAAACCTGGTAAAGGTGGACAATTAGTACGTTCAGCTGGAGCAAGTGCTCAAGTACTTGGTAAAGAAGGTAAATACGTATTAGTACGTCTTAAATCAGGAGAAGTTAGAATGATCTTAGCAACTTGCCGTGCTACAATCGGTGAAGTTGGTAACGAACAACACGGACTAGTAAATATCGGTAAAGCCGGTAGAACTCGTTGGTTAGGTAAAAGACCAACTGTACGTGGATCTGTTATGAACCCGAACGATCACCCACACGGTGGTGGTGAAGGACGTACTTCAATCGGACGTAAATCACCTATGTCACCATGGGGTAAACCTACTCTTGGTAAGAAAACTCGTTCTAAAAAAGCTCGTTCAAACAAATTTATCGTACGTGCTAGAACTAAATAATAAAATTAATCAAAGGTTAGTTGGTGAGGAGCAAGTGCTCTTTACCACACCCTTAAGTATGCAAAGTATCGGAAAGGAGATAACACAATGGCTCGTAGTTTAAAAAAAGGACCATTCGCTGATCACCACTTATTAGCAAAAGTTGAAAAAATGAACGAACAAGAAAAGAAACAAGTAATTAAAACTTGGTCTCGTCGTTCAACAATCTTCCCAACATTCATAGGACTTACTTTTGCAGTATATGACGGAAGAAAACATGTACCTGTATATGTGACTGAAGATATGGTAGGACATAAATTAGGTGAGTTTGCACCAACAAGAACTTACAAAGGTCACGCTGCAGACGACAGAAAAACAAGAAGATAATTTAGAAATTAGTAAAATCAAGGAGGCACATTCATGGAGTCAAAAGCAATCGCTAAGACAGTCCGCATCGCTCCTCGTAAAGTAAGACTAGTATTAGACTTAGTACGTGGAAAAAAAGTGGGCGAAGCATTAGGAATTTTAGAATTCACAACTAAATCAGCTTCTTTACCAGTAGCTAAAGTTATTAAATCAGCTGCTGCTAACGCTGAACACAACTATGGAATGAATGTAGAAGACTTAGTAGTATCACAAGCATTTGCAAATGAAGGACCAACTCTTAAAAGATTCCGTCCAAGAGCAAAAGGTGCTGCAAGTTCAATCAACAAAAGAACAAGTCACATCACTATCGTTTTAAGTGACAACAAATAATAAAAATTAAGAAATTATAAAAGCTAAACTAGTTAAAGGAGGCTACAAACTGTGGGTCAAAAAGTACATCCAATAGGCTTACGTGTTGGAGTTATTCGTGATTGGGATTCAAAATGGTATGCGGAAAAAGATTTCGCTGCTAACTTACACGAAGATTTCAAAATCCGTGAGTTCATCAGTAAACAATTAAAAGACGCTTCAGTTTCTAAAGTAGAAATTGAAAGATTTGATAAGAAAGTAAATATTTCAGTACACACTGGTAAACCAGGTATGGTTATCGGTAAAGGTGG
This sequence comes from Gemella haemolysans, assembly GCF_901873445.1. GTDB lineage: Bacteria > Bacillota > Bacilli > Staphylococcales > Gemellaceae > Gemella > Gemella haemolysans_C. Next base: position 139,580 of record NZ_CABFLN010000016.1, on the reverse strand, counting down.
TTCTGAAATCGATAAATTAAGATTAGAATTAAACAAATTAACTGGAAAAAGAGTACACATTAATGTAGTTGAAATCAAAAAAGTTGATATCGACGCTAAATTAGTAGCTGAAAACATTGCTCGTCAATTAGAAGCTCGTGTATCATTCCGTCGTGCTCAAAAACAAGCTATCCAAAGAGCTATGAGAGCAGGAGCTAAAGGAATCAAAACTCAAGTATCAGGACGTCTTGGTGGAGCAGATATCGCTCGTGCAGAACACTACTCAGAAGGTTCAGTGCCACTACACACATTAAGAGCAGACATCGATTACGCTCACGAAGAAGCAGATACAACTTATGGTAAACTTGGAGTTAAAGTTTGGATTAACCGTGGTGAAGTATTACCAACTAGAAAATCTGAAAAAGGAGGTAACTAATTTATGTTAATGCCTAAACGTGTTAAATATCGTCGTCAACACAGACAATCAACAAAAGGTAAATCTAAAGGCGGAAACGTAGTAGATTTCGGTGAATATGGATTACAAGCTACTACTGCAGCAAGAGTTACTTCTCGTCAAATAGAAGCTGCTCGTATAGCGATGACTCGTTATATGAAACGTGGTGGTAAAGTTTGGATTAAGATCTTCCCTCACATGCCTTACACTAAAAAACCATTAGAAGTACGTATGGGATCTGGTAAAGGTGCAGTAGAAGGATGGGTTGCAATCGTTAAACCAGGTAGAGTGATGTTCGAAGTTGCTGGAGTAAGTGAAGAAGTTGCACGTGAAGCTCTAAGACTTGCATCTCACAAGTTACCTGTTAAATGTAAATTTGTAAAACGTGAAGAAACAGGTGGTGAAGCATAATGAAAACAAATGAATTCAAATCAATGATTAGAGAATTAACTTCACAAGAGTTAGAAGCAAAAATCAAAGAATTAAAAGAAGAGCTTTTCAACTTACGCTTCCAATTGGCAACTGGTCAATTAGAAAATACAGCTCGTATTAGTCAAGTTAGAAAATCAATCGCTCGTATGAAAACTGTTATTCGCGAAAGAGAATTAGCGAATAAATAATAATAGGAGGCAAACATGACTGAGAGAAATGATAGAAAAGTTTACGTTGGAAAAGTAGTTTCTGATAAAATGGACAAAACAATCACAGTTTTAGTAGAAACTTACAAAAAACATCCTCTATACGGTAAACGTGTAAAATATTCTAAAAAATTCAAAGCACATGATGAAAACAATGTTGCTAAATTAAATGATATCGTTAAAATAATGGAAACTCGTCCATTATCTGCAACTAAAAACTTCCGTTTAGTAGAAGTAGTAGAAGAAGCAGTTATAATCTAATAAAACTAGGATAAACCCTAAGAAGGAGGCAAAAAGCGCATGATTCAACAAGAAACACGCTTAAAAGTGGCTGATAACTCAGGAGCAAAAGAAGTTTTAACAATTAAAGTTCTAGGTGGTTCAGGACGTAAAGTTGCTAACATTGGTGACGTAATTGTATGTTCTGTTAAAAAAGCAACACCAGGTGGAGTTGTTAAAAAAGGTGAAGTAGTTAAAGCCGTAATCGTTCGTACAAAAACAGGAGCTCGTCGTAACGACGGTTCATATATTAAATTTGATGAAAATGCTTGTGTAATTATCCGTGATGATAAGAGCCCACGTGGTACACGTATTTTCGGACCAGTTGCTCGTGAATTAAGAGACGGTAACTACATGAAAATCGTATCACTAGCTCCAGAAGTATTATAATTTGAAAAAAGTACAGTAAAGAAGGAGGTTAACAAGAAATGTTCATTAAAAAAGGTGATAAAGTTGTAGTAATTACTGGTAAAGACAAAGGTAAAGTTGGTACAGTAATCGAAGCACAACCTAAAAAAGATCGTGTTGTTGTAGAAGGTGTTAACATCATTAAAAAACACGTTAAAAATTCTCAAGATGCACCTCAAGGTGGAATCGTTGAAAAAGAAGCAGCAATTCACGTATCAAACGTAATGTTACAAGATCCTGAAACTGGAAAAGCGACAAGAGTACGTTTCGAAACAAAAGATGGTAAGAAAGTACGTATCGCAGTAAAATCAGGAAAAGAAATATAATAATAGTTGAAGAAAGGAGGCACTATTTTAGATGGCTCGTTTAGAAGATAAATTTAAATCTGAGATAACAAAAGAATTAATGACAAAATTTGAGTACAGCAGTGTAATGCAAGTACCAAAAATTGAAAAAATCGTAATTAACATGGGTGTAGGTGATGCTGTGCAAAACTCTAAAGCCCTAGACAACGCAGTAGCAGAATTAGCTTTAATTTCTGGTCAAAAACCATTAGTAACAAGAGCTAAAAAATCAATCGCTACTTACAGACTTCGTGAAGGTATGCCTATCGGGGCTAAAGTTACTTTACGTGGAGAAAGAATGTATGAATTCTTCGACAAATTAGTAACTGTAGCACTTCCACGTGTACGTGACTTCCACGGTGTTTCTAAAAAAGCATTCGATGGTCGTGGTAACTACACACTAGGTGTTAAAGAACAATTAATTTTCCCTGAAATTGATTACGATAAAGTAAGTAAAGTACGTGGTATGGACATCGTTATAGTAACTACAGCTAACACTGATGAAGAAGCTCGTGAGTTATTAACACAATGTGGAATGCCATTCGCAAAATAAGAAAGGTGAGGTAAAAGACACATGGCTAAAAAAGCAATGGTAGAGCGTGAATTAAAACGCCAAAAATTAGTTGACAAGTATGCAGCTAAAAGAGCGGAATTAAAAGCTAAAGGTGATTACATCGGACTTAGCAAACTTCCAAAAAACTCAGCTCCAGCTCGTTTACACAATCGTTGTAGCATAACTGGACGTCCTCACGGATACATTGGAAAATTTGGAATCAGCCGTATTAAATTCCGTGAATTAGCTTACAAAGGACAAATTCCTGGAGTTAAAAAAGCAAGTTGGTAATATATTAGTAGAAGAAAGGAGGATTTATCCTAATGACAATGACAGATCCTATCGCAGATATGCTAACACGTATTCGTAATGCTAACATGGTTAAGCACGAAACATTAGAATTACCTGCGTCAAATATTAAAAAGCAAATTGCAGAAATCTTAAAACAAGAAGGTTTCATCAATGATGTAGAATACATCGAAGATAACAAACAAGGAAAACTTAAACTTACTCTTAAATACTCAAAAGGTGAAAGAGTAATCAAAGGAATTAAAAGAATTTCAAAACCTGGTTTACGTGTATACGCTAAAGCAGATGAACTGCCAAGAGTATTAAACGGACTAGGAATAGCAATCGTATCAACTTCAACTGGAGTTGTAACTGATAAAGTTGCTCGTAAAAATAACACAGGTGGAGAAGTATTAGCTTACATCTGGTAATATTATAAGGAGGTGCCAATTAAATGTCACGTATAGGTAATAAAGTTATTACAGTACCTGCAGGGGTTGAAGTTAGCATCGTTGATAACTTCGCAACAGTTAAAGGACCTAAAGGTGAATTAAAACAACAATTTGATAAAGACATGACTTTCAACATTGAAGGAAGTGAAATCGCAGTAGTACGTCCATCTGATTCAAAACGTCACCGTACAGTACACGGAACAACTCGTGCTATCTTAGCAAACATGGTTGAAGGTGTATCAACTGGATTCAAAAAAGAACTTGAATTAATCGGGGTTGGATACCGTGCTCAAATGCAAGGTAAAAAATTAGTACTAAGTGTTGGATACTCTCACCCAGTTGAATTCGAAGAAATCGATGGAATTAAATTAGGTGTTGAAGGAAACACTAAAGTTAGTATCGAAGGTATTAACAAAGAAGTAGTAGGACAATACGCAGCTAAAGTTCGTGCAGTACGTCCTCCAGAACCTTATAAAGGTAAAGGTATTCGCTACGTTGGTGAATATGTTCGCCGTAAAGAAGGAAAAACTGGTAAATAATAGATAACAGAAAGGAGTGTTTCAAATATGATTACGAAACTTGATAAAAATAAAGTTCGTAAAAAAAGACACGCAAGAGTACGTGTTAAAGTTCAAGGAACTACTGAGGTTCCACGTTTAAACGTATACCGTTCAAACACAAACATTTACGCACAAATTATTGATGACACTAAAGGTGTTACATTAGCACAAGCTTCTTCATTAAAACTTGAAAATGTTTCTAAATCAAGTGTAGAAGCAGCTAAAGAAGTTGGAAAATTAATCGCAGAAGTAGCTAAAACTAAAGGAATTGAAAAAGTTGTTTTCGACCGTGGAGGATACCTATATCACGGACGTGTTAAAGCATTAGCTGAAGCAGCACGTGAAAACGGACTTGTATTCTAATAAAGGAGGGAAATAAGTAGATGCGTCAAGAAGAAATCAAAAAAGAATTTGAAGAACGCGTAGTTGCCATTCGTCGTGTAGCTAAAGTTGTTAAAGGTGGACGTCGTTTCCGTTTCTCTGCTTTAGTAGTAGTAGGTGACAAAAATGGTCGCGTAGGATTTGGCACTGGTAAAGCTCAAGAGGTACCAGATGCAATCAGAAAAGCAGTTGAAGCTGCAAAACACAACTTAATTACTGTACCAGTAGTTAACGGAACAATACCTCACGAAATCATCGGGCAATTTGGAGCAGGTTCAGTATTAATCAAACCAGCTGCACCTGGTACAGGGGTTATCGCTGGTGGACCAGTTCGTGCCGTATTAGAATTATCAGGTATTTCAAATATCTTATCAAAATCATTAGGTTCAAACACACCAGTAAACATGGTTCGTGCTACAATCGAAGGATTAACAAGATTACAAACAGTAGAACATGTAGCAGCTTTACGTGGTAAATCTGTGGAAGAATTATTAGGATAAGAGGAGGGAAAAGAACATGACATTAAAAGTAACCCTAACTCGTAGTACTATTGGTCGTCCAAAGAATCAAAGAAAAGTAGTTGAAGCTCTTGGTCTTAAAAAAATGCACCAAACAGTTGAACACAAAGACAACGCTGCGATTCGTGGAATGATCAACAAAGTTTCACACTTAGTAACAGTAGAAGAAAAATAAGAATTATTAATACAAGGAGGTGCTAGTCTAAATGAAATTACATGAATTACAACCAGTTGAAGGTTCTCGTAAAGAGCGTAACAGAGTAGGTCGTGGGATTGGATCAGGAAATGGTAAAACTTCAGGACGTGGTCAAAAAGGACAAAAAGCACGTAGTGGTGGTGGAGTTCGCCCAGGATTTGAAGGTGGACAAAACCCATTATTCAGACGTATTCCAAAACGTGGATTTAACAATGTAAATAGAAAAGAATTTGCAGTTGTAAATCTTAACGACTTAAATAAATTTGAAGATGGTACTGTAGTATCACCTGCTCTATTATTAGAAACTAAAGTTATTAAAAAAGAACTTTCAGGTGTTAAAGTATTAGCTAACGGTAAATTAGAGAAAAAATTAACTGTACAAGCTCACAAATTCTCATCTTCAGCAAAAGAAGCTATCGAAGCAGCTGGAGGAGTTTGCGAGGTGCTATAATATATGTTTAGTGCATCACTAAATTTATTTAAAGTTAAAGAAACTCGTAACAAAATTTTATTTACCCTATTTGGTATATTCCTATTCCGTATCGGTTCATTTTTACCGGTACCTGGGGTAGATGCAGATGTTCTTAAAAATCAGGATGCATCTGGATTATTCGGAATATTTAATACATTTGCAGGAGGAGCATTACAACAGTTTTCTGTTTTTGCTATGGGTATTATGCCCTACATTACAGCATCTATCGTAATTCAACTTATGCAAATGGATGTTATTCCTACATTAACTGAGTGGTCTAAACAAGGTGAAGTTGGACATAAAAAAACTCAAAAATTGACTAGAGTCTTAGCAATTATCTTAGCATTCATCCAATCGCTTATTATGTCTTATGGATTTAATAATGCATATCAAGGATTAATTAAAGATACATCAATTCTAGGATTCATTACAGTAGCTGTAGTTTTAACTGCTGGTACAGCATTATTACTATGGCTAGGGGACCAGATATCTCAATATGGTGTTGGTAATGGTGTATCTATCATTATCTTAGCGGGTATTATTGCTCGTTTACCAATGGAATTCATACAAGTTTATGAATCTCAAATTAGAGATGCTGAAAACCTTACATTAGCAATTTTAAAAATTGTTATTGTAGCAATTATTGTAGTAGGGATTGTTGCTGCTGTAGTTTATATACAAGAAGCAAACCGTAAAATTCCTATTCAATACTCTCAACAGAGAGCAGGTCGTAGAATGTTAGGAGCAAGATCAACATACTTGCCTCTTAAAGTGAATAGTGCAGGGGTTATCCCGGTAATCTTCGCTATAGCATTCTTACAATTACCTAGAACTATTGCGATATTCGCACCTAATAACGAAAAGTTACAAAGAATTGTATCATATTTCGATTTCAGTCATGTTCTAGGATTAACATTATACGTAGTATTAATTATTGCGTTCTGTTACTTCTATGTAATGGTGCAAGTTAACCCAGAAAAAATGGCTGATAATTTAAGAAAACAAGGAAGTTTTGTTCCAGGGGTTAGACCAGGTAAAAAAACTGAACAATACATTACAGGTATTTTATACAGACTAACGTTTGTAGGTTCAATATTCCTAGCAGCTGTTTCGGTTCTTCCGACAATATTCACCAGCATTGCAAAATTACCAGCATCTGTTCAAATTGGTGGTACAAGTTTAATAATTGTTGTCAGTGTAGCGCTAGAGACAGTTAAACAACTTAATACTCAATTAACAGAGAAGAACTATAGAAGTTTCATTACAGGACGAAAAGGTGGTAAATAATTATGATGAATATTATTTTAATGGGATTACCAGGAGCGGGTAAAGGTACTCAAGCAGAGCAAATTAAAGTGAATTATCCAATTCCGCATATTTCAACTGGAGATATGTTTAGAGCTGCTATTAAAAATGAGACTCCGCTTGGAAAAGAAGCAAAAAGTTATATTGATAAAGGACAACTTGTTCCTGACAGTGTAACTATAGGATTAGTTGAAGAAAGATTGAATCAAGAAGATGCAAAAGAAGGCTTTTTACTTGACGGTTTTCCAAGAACAGTAGAACAAGCTGAAGCCCTTGATCAAATTTTAGCAAAAACTAATAGAAAAATCGATAAAGTATTAAACATCGATGTAGATCCAGCTATTCTGTTACCTCGTTTAACAGGTAGAAGAATCTGTAAACAATGTGGAAACACTTATCACTTGATTTTCAACCCTACAAAAGTTGAAGGTGTTTGTGATAATGATGGTGGTGAACTATACCAAAGAAGTGATGACAACGAAGAAACAGTTGGAAGTCGCTTAGAAGTTAATATTAAACAAACAAAACCTCTTTTAGACTTCTACAGTCAAAAAGAAGGTGTAGTTGAAAATGTTAATGGTGACCAAGACATCAAAGTAGTTTTCCAAGACGTACAAAATATATTAGACAAACTGAAATAGTCAGGGAGGAAAAGTATGGCAAAAGATGTCATTGAAGTAGAAGGTTTAGTAGTAGAAAACTTGCCGAATGCAATGTTTAAAGTAGAATTAGAAAATGGTCATATTATTTTAGCTCATGTTTCTGGAAAAATCAGAATGAATTATATAAGAATTTTACCAGGTGATAAAGTTACAGTAGAAATGAGTCCGTATGACCTGACAAAAGGTAGAATAACTTATAGATTCAAGTAAGTTATAAACTCAAGGAGGAAATAACGATGAAAGTAAGACCATCAGTAAAAAAAATCTGTGACAAATGTAAAGTAATTCGTCGTGGTGGTAAAGTATTAGTGATTTGCGAAAACGCAAAACATAAACAAAAACAAGGATAATTAATTAGGAGGTGCAAACTTAATGGCACGTATAGCAGGAGTCGATATTCCACGTGAAAAACGCGTTGTTATATCACTAACTTATGTATATGGTATAGGTTTAAAAACTTCTCAAAAAATCTTAAAAGAAGCTGGAGTTTCTGAAGATGTGAGAGTTAAAGACTTAACAGGTGAACAACTAGATAAAATTCGTGAAATCGTAGATAACTACAAAACAGAAGGTGACTTACGTCGTGAAGTTTCATTAAACATCAAACGTCTAATGGAAATCGGATGTTACAGAGGAATCCGTCACCGTCGTGGACTACCAGTAAGAGGACAAAATACTAAAAACAATTCTCGTACTCGTAAAGGTCCTAAGAAAACAGTTGCGAACAAGAAAAAATAATTAGGATAGGAGGAGAAACACAACTATGGCTCGTAAACAACAATCACGTAAACGTCGTGTGAAAAAAAATATACAAAATGGTGTTGCACACATTCGTTCTACATTCAACAACTCAATCGTAACAATTACAGATGAACATGGTAATGCAGTATCATGGTCAAGTGCAGGAGCGCTAGGATTCAAAGGTTCTAGAAAATCTACTCCATTCGCAGCACAAATGGCAAGTGAAGCAGCAGCTAAACAAGCTATGGAACACGGAATGAAATATGTAGATGTAACAGTTAAAGGTCCAGGTGCAGGACGTGAAGCAGCAATTCGTGCATTACAATCTGCAGGATTAGAAGTTACATCAATCAAAGACGTAACTCCAGTTCCTCACAATGGATGTCGCCCGCCTAAACGTCGTCGTGTATAATAATAACATAGACAAAATTTAGGAGGTTTAACATAATGTTAGCAATAGAAAAACCAAAAATTCAAATCATTGAAGAATCATCAGATAAGAGATTTGGTCGCTTTGTAGTTGAACCACTTGAACGTGGATATGGAACTACATTAGGTAATTCATTGAGAAGAATGTTAATCTCATCATTACCAGGAGCAGCAGCAAGAAGCATCGATATTGAAGGAGTTCAACACGAATTCCAAGCAATTAAAGGTGTTGTAGAAGATGTTACTGAAATTATTATGAACGTTAAAAACATAGCGTTTGTAGTTCATTCTGAAGAAGAAAAACAAGTTTCAGTCAGTGTTAAAGGCCCTGCGGTTGTTACTGCAGCAGACATCGCTATCGATTCTGATATCGAAGTAGTAAATACTGATCAACACATTGCAACAGTATCTGAAGGTGGTCATTTTGAAATGATTATTTACGTTGGAAAAGGACGTGGGTTTGTACCAGCTGATGGTAACAAAAAACGTGACTTACCAATCGGAGTTATTCCAATCGATTCAATTTATACACCAGTATCAAAAGTTAACTATACAGTAGAAAAAACTAGGGTAGGTCAAAGCACTGACTTTGATAAACTAATCTTAGATGTTACTACTAATGGTTCAATTACAGCTAACGACGCTTTAGCATTAGCATCAAAAATTCTAATTTCACACTTAGAATTATTTATGGAAATGTCTGAAGAAGCAAAAGCTGCTGAAATATTGGTAGCTAAAGAAGAAGATAACAAAGTTCAAATGTTAGAAATGACAATTGAAGAATTAGACTTATCAGTACGTAGTTACAACTGCTTAAAACGTGCAGGAATTAACACAGTACAAGAATTAGCTAACAAAACAGAACAAGAAATGATTAAAGTACGAAACTTAGGTCGTAAATCTCTAGAAGAAGTTAAAATTAAACTTCAAGAGTTAGAACTAGGATTCAAAGAAGAATAATACTAACAAGGAGGCACACTAATGGGTTACAGAAAATTAGGACGTACATCAGCTCACCGTAAAGCGATGTTAAGAAACTTAGTAACTGCTCTACTAGTACACGGTAGAATTGAAACAACTGTTACAAGAGCGAAAGAAGTTCGTTCATTAGCAGAAAAAATGATTACATTAGGTAAAAAAGGTGATCTAGCAGCAAGACGTAATGCAGCTAAATTCATCCAACCTGTTGCAGTAGCAACTGAAGAAGGTAAGAGTCAATTAGCTCTTAAAAAATTATTTGAAGAAGTAGCACCTAAATATGCAGACCGTAACGGTGGATACACTCGTATTCTACGTGTTGGACCACGTAAAGGTGATGGTGCAGAAACAGCTATTATAGAATTAGTTTAATAAAAATTTTTCATACAACAATAACATACTACATACACACACACACACAACTAAACAACACATACAACAAGAATTTAAACTAATTTTTTTGGCAAAAGAGTGCTTGAAATGCGTAGGAAAAGGCTACGTCGTCTAGCTCTAATGTATCCTAGCATATCGCTAGGATACCCTTTTGTCCCTTTAAAAATTAAATCTAATTATACTTTAAAAGATTACCAGGCAAGGTAGTCTTTTTTTGCTTTGTACGTAAAAGGAACTAAATTTCTAAGGAAAGAAGAGACGAAAGAAATTTTTAGTTCCAACTGGGAATTGACAAAGTGAAATTAGGATACTATGGAAAGAATACGTTAGGTACAAAGTACGCAAGGACGTGCCAAGAAGTAAAGCGATAGCTGAAGGTGATTGGAGTACGTCTACTGCCGCGTCGTTGAGATTTCTAGAATCTTCGATTCGTAGAAATCGTTACGTGTAAAATACGTACTGAATACTTACTTTTCAGATAAACAATGTAAAATTAAAGAACCATATGGAAAATACCACATGGTTCTTCTTTAATATTACGCATCTGATCTTGCGAATTTATTTCTCATATTACAGCTTGCTGTAAATAGTGCTTTATCTAATAAATCATCTGTTTGAACTTTAAGTTCTTTAGCAATTTTATCGTTAGCTTTTTCTAGATAATCTTTAGCGGCTTCTTTAGAAACCTTAGTTTCTATAAATTCTTCATCATATTTATTAAGAAGTTCTCGTGATTGTGATTGAACTTTTAATTGATAACGTTCAATATGTGAAGCAGTATCTGCAAAATGAGCATCACAAAGAGCTGCAATTAAACGATTAGTCCAGTAGAAATTTTCAGTTGTTACTTGGTTAGTTGTATTAGCTAAGTATTCAGGTGTGCGATTAATGTTAGTGTAGAATGGAACTATTGCATTAAACACACAAGAACCAACAGCTAGCCATTGAATAGATTTAAGTTCATCAGGCATATATGGTCTTATTTGAACTAATCCTAAGAAGTTAGTACGATTTATACCGATTGGACGTAAAGTTCCTTTTTTAACAGAATTAATGTTTTTAGAATATGAATTATATTCTGTTCCTTGGTAGTGGTGAGATAATCCATATTTAATATCTTCAACAGTTATTTTTTTCTCTGGTACTCTAGCCCAAGGTAAATTATCAGAATCTGGGCGATAGTCAGCATTTATACCATCATAAGAGTTAGATGTTGGATTGAAATAGCGTTGAAGTATCCAAGCACGAGGTGTATTATATGTATGATCGGCATCACTACGACTACCAAAAGCGTGACGTGGATTAAAGTTTCCATCGATAGATAAGTCTAAATGATATTTATCTACAAATTCTTTTAAATCTGCAGAACACATATATTCTTTTTTCGCTCCAAAAGCATCATCAAAATCAAATTGATCGATACCAAGTTGGTTTGGCATAATTACATAACTATCATCAGGAACGCGGCGTGCCATCCAATGATGTCCACCTATAGTTTCAAACCACCAAATCTCATCTTCATCTTGAAATGCAATTCCGTTCATTTCATATGTACCATATTTTTCTAACAGTTTCCCTAGAAATTCAACACCTTCTCTTGCAGTTGCAATATATGGCATTACTATTGTATAAATATCTTCTTCACCAATTCCACCTACTTGTTCAGGTACATAATCAGCGTCCCCTGGATTACCAACGGCAGGTTTATATTCTACTAATGGATCAGCTCCAAGGACACGTTCATTAGATGTAATAGTTTCAGTAGCGCTCATTGAAACATTGTATTCATTAGCACCACATTGTCCCCAAATACCATTATCTAAAATAGCGTTAGGTACTGCAGTATAACGTACCGGATTATTAGGTAATTCGATTTCTACTTTTGAAATAACAGATTTATATTTACGAGGTTGTTCCTCTGGACTTACGTTTATGAATTTTTTTGATCTAAATACTCCTGACGGTGAGTCCTCAGTACGAGCCACCATAGTTGAACCGTCGTAACTAGCATTTTTTCCTACAAGAATAGTTGTGCATCCCATAATAATTCTCCTCCTAATTTTTAAATAGTTAACTTTATATATGATATGTAAAAAAATTTATTCTCGTAGAGTTTTTAAAAATATAACTTTCATAATATTTCCCCCTTACACGAAATATTCTTTAATTTTATTGTAATACTAATATGCTTTTTATTCAAGAGATTTGAGGGAATATCGTAAAAAAATAAATTTTTTAAAGAAAATAAAGATTTTATTAAAAGGAAAAAGAATAATAACAAATTAAAAACATTATAAATAATAAAAATTATTAAAGATGAAAAAACAGAAAAATAAAATTATAAAAAGTATATTTTTATTACAATATTTATGATATAATAACCATGGTAACGATTTAAGAAAGGTTGGGAGATTAGAAAGTAGTACAGATAATCCTAAAAATGATATTTATTAAAACTGTGTAATAATATATAGTTTTTTTATTTTGACTATCTTGCTAATCTTAATTGGGAAAAAGAGATGTATGAGAAATTATTAATGAAAACAGCCTTACTTGCGGGAAAAATCCTAATGGAAAATGGCGCTGAAGTTTATAGAACAGAGGATACACTGGAGAGAATTATTAGAAAAGGTGTAGGAGAAGTTAGGACGGATGAATATTATACACATGTAACTTTAACGGGTATTTTTATAAGAATAGAAGGGATAGGGACAGATTTTAGACGTGTTGCAGATAGAACATATAACTTAACTAAAACAACAGCCGTAAATACCTTATCAAGGGCCTATACATCAGGTCAGATTAGTCTGTTGGATATGTATGATGCACTTAAAAGAGTTCAAGCAGAAAAGAGTCCGATAAAAAATTGGTTTAAAGTTCTGTGTTCAGGTATTCTTAGTGGAAGTATCGTATTGATATTTGAGGGAAGTTTTTGGGATGTAATTCCTGGGAGTATAGCTGGAGCGGTAGCATTCTATGTATATGTAAAAGTTATAGGATATCTAAAGGCACCGTTTATATCAGAGTATATTAGCACCTTTGCTGGAGGAGTAGCAGGTTATTTAGGATTTGCATTGTTAAATGGTCAGTCGTTAAGATTAGCTATGATAGGGGCTGTAGTTCCACTTGTACCCGGTATTACAATTACGAACTCCATGAGGGATATAATCGCTAAACAGTTTATATCTGGATCTATCCGATTTATTGAAACATTCTGTGTAGCTTTTGCATTAGGTGCAGGTATTGTAACTGTCTATTATCTAGTCAGATTATTAGGAGGTGTGGTATAATGATTGCAGTTTTAAGTCATGCCTTATTATTACTATATCACTTCGTTTTTAGTTTTATATCTTCCGTTTCATTCGCAATTGTTTGTGATGTTCCGAAGAAAACTTTAGTAACAGGTGGAGTCATTGGTGCAATAGGTTGGTGTGGATATTGGGAAATGTGGAGTCATGGACAAAGTGTATTCATGTCGAGCTTAGTGTGTTCACTACTTCTAGCAAATATAAGCCAAATCTGTGCGATAAAATTTAAAAACCCCTTAACAGTATACTTCGTACCTGGGCTGGTTCCAGTAGTACCGGGGGTTACTATTTACGATGCATTTAGAACATTATTGCTAGATGAATACGGAAATTCTGCAAAAATTTTCCTAAATAGTTTTTATGGAGCAGTAGGACTTGCAGTAGGAATAATAATCGCGGATTCAATTTTTAGGGTAGTATTAAACCCATTATTACAGAAAAAACATAAATAAAAAATTTAGACATAATAATTTATTGGAAAATTTATTATTATGTCTTTTTTTACTTGAAATGTATGGTGATGCATGGTACACTTTAAGTAGAAAATGTATGGTTGTATATGGTACACTTGGGAAGGAGGTTACTATGTTTCAAATTGATTCATTATCAGATAAACCGATTTATAAACAAATAGTAGATCAAATTAAATCTATGATAAGTAAAAACTTATTACAAGAGGGAGATAAATTACCATCGGTAAGAGAATTTTCGAAAATGCTGGGTGTTAATGTTAGTACAATTCAAAAAGCTTTTCAACAGCTGGAAAGTGAAAAGATAATCACAACAATCGTAGGAAGAGGTACTTTCATTACTAATAATTTTGACAATATTATTCCAAATTACGAACTAATAGATTCGATAATTGAAGAATTGGTTAGGGAAGTAAAGATAAGGGGAATTTCGGAAGAAGATTTATTAGAAAAAATTAAGTTAGAATTTCGAAAGGATGATTAATCATGGATAATAAGAAGATAGATGTAAAGTTAAAAGAATTAATCATGGAATGGAAATTTTTAGGATTATCGATGGAGAAATTATGCGAAGTCATATCAGAAAAGATAAAGGAGAAAAATTATGAAACTTATGATAGAAAAAATTAATAAAAAATTTTCAAAAAAGATAGTATTAAATAATGTTAGTTTTACTGTAAATGCTGGAGAAATTGTAGCACTTATTGGTAGAAACGGAAGCGGGAAAACAACATTATTAAAAATATTATCAGGAATATATAGTCAAGATTCTGGGGAAATAGAAATTGAAGGTGTAGATAATAAAAATATAAAAAAACAACTGATTTATATACCGGATAGATTCGATTATTTTAAAAATTCTAAAATTAAAAGGATTTGTGAATTTTACAAGTTAGCTTATGAAAATTTTGATGAACAATATTTTAAAACAGAATTAGGAAAAATTAAGTTATCACAAACCAGTAGATTATCTGAATTATCAAAAGGACAATTAGCTATTTTCAGCTTGATCTTGGGGATTTCTTGTCGAACAAAGTTTATCTTTTTAGATGAACCATTAGATGGGATAGATGTGATAAATACAAAAATGATAGTTAATTATATTTTAGATGCTCAAAGTGATGGCATTGGATTATTAATTAGTAGTCATCAATTACAATCTTTAGAAAATATAAGTGATAAGGTTGTCTATTTAGATGATGGAATTGGAATAGGTAAAGAAATTAATAAGGATGAGTATAGTAAATATCAATTAGTGTACCAAGAGAAAATACCAGAGGAGTTACGCCGTAATCCTGATGTAAGAATTATTAGTAATATTGGAAGAGTTTATGTGGTTATTATGAGGGGAAGTTATGATGCTACTCATGACATTATTCAAGATAAAGATCTTCTTCAATATGATAAACTCCCTATTGTATTAGAGGATATCTTTTTATTAAATAGTAAGGGGGAAGATGAAAATGTGTAAAGATATTTTAAAAATTATTCGTATATATTTGAAACAATATTCAATTATGTTAGTTATACTATTAATTGCCTTCTCAACATTTGCTGCTACAACTACTAATAAACAATTAGATAAATTAAAAAATGGAGTTGCAGTCTATGATTTTCAATTAACAACAGGAATAGCTAAGGAATTGGAAATTAGAAAAGGCGCATCTAATGATGAATTAAATAAGAAAAGACATGAACTATATAAGTTGAAAGAAGAATATCAGAAAAATTATAAGGGAAAATTATCAAAAGAAAAATTAGATGAGATCAAACATTCTTATGCGGTTGGAGCATATTTACATAATTTTCCTAGTACAGCATTATGGACATTTTATACCAACAATGAGGATCTAAATGTACTTGTAGGTAGTGAGAGTGAAAAATACAAACAATATTTAACAGAAGAAGAACTAAATAACGTTCCTAAGTATAAAGAATGGTCAAGAATGCAGCCGGGTAGCAAGGAGTACTTTGATAAACAAGAGGAATTAGATAAAATATACCCTCCAGCATTAGATATTAGTAATATAAAAACATTAACTTTCTTAAAAGAAAATTTAGAATCTAGTAAAATTAAGTTAAAAGAAACTATGTTTAACGAGGGAACTAATATTGGTTATTATATTTTGATAACTTTAATCCCGTTGTTAATCTTTGGAGTTGAATATCATACTAATTTTGGTAAATTTGTAGCGAGCTTACCTTATGAAAAAGAGAAAGTATACTTTGCCAAAGTAATTTTATCATTCTTAACTTTAATGGTTACTTATATTCTAACAGGATTAGCTAATATAGCAGTTATAAGCAACAGTTTGTTAGGAGAAATATATAATGTACCAGCTGTACTTGATATAAATAATAAAATATATATACTGGGAATAGGGTTAGTATTACTAGGTGCTATTTTATCAAGTTTTTGTGGAAGTATATTGAGTATAGGTGCGATGTATATTCCAGCTCTTACATTGATATATTATCCATTAGGAGTATGGATTGCTATAGGAAGATTATTCTTTGTAAATTATCTCCCAGATGAGAAGTTTCTTGATAATTTGCCTAAAGTTCCAATATTTTATTATTTCGCATACACTTCTTGGGATAATATAATTATTTACCTAGTTATTTTAACAATAATTATGCTGTTAGCAAGTAGGGTTTATAAAATACATAATGTAGAAAAAGAAGGAGAATTTTTCATAATAGAAAAACTGTCATTAGTGGGATACTTAATATTATTAATAGGAGTATTTGCCTTCGTATTAATAGTATTAGTGGATGTATTTACTATTAACCAAGGTGCGGCTTTAGCATTAACAATATTATTAGTGCCGGCTATTCTTTGGAAATTGTCCCGAACAAAGATCAGAATATAAAATTTACAAAAATCAGAAACCATTCTTTATTTTCCGACAATTCTATAGAGTTTTGTAAAGTTTTTTGATGAAAATACACAATTTTTCAAAAAAAGTGTTGACACATAAAAAAATTACTGATATACTTAATAACAAGTTAATGATTCACACGTTGATAAGATAAGTAAAAGTGAAAGATGGTAAAGAGAGTCTCAGTTGGTGAAAAGAGATTGTATTGGAAACTTTGAAAATGGTCTTTGAGTGTTAATGGTCGAATAATTAGACCTTTACGGGTGAGCCCGTTATCGCTTCAGGGTATAACACCATTCTATTTTGGTGCGTACTTTTTGAGTTGATATTTGTGAGAATATCATAAAGTAAGGTGGTAACACGTAAATTATTAGACGTCCTTGCAGAAGCATAAGCTTCTGTGAGGACTTTTTTATTTCTCAAAATAATCACAAGGATACTTAACTTAATCTAATATTACAAACACTTTGGAGGGACAAAAACATGTCAGAATTACTAAATATTTATAAAACTTTAAAAAACAAAAAATGGGTAAACTTAAGTCACAAAATTGATGAAAATTCACCTAAATTCCCAGCACTACCTGCTTTAGAAAAAGAAAATGTCTTTACTTTAAAAGATGGTTTCTATGTTCAAAAATTCTCAGTAGTAGGTCAATATGGAACACACATTGACGCACCAATTCATTTCGTAGAAGGTGGACGTTGGTTAGATGAAATTGAACTTAAAGATTTATTATTACCTTTATATGTAATTGATAAAAGTAAAGAAGTAGCAGAAAATAATGACTATGTAATTTCTAAACAAGATATCCTTGATTTTGAAGCTGAGCATGGTGAAATATTACCAGAATCATTCGTAGCATTCAGAAGTGATTGGTCTAAACGTTGGCCTAGCTATGATGAAATTAGAAATCTAGACAAAAATGATGTTCAACACACTCCAGGTTGGGGAAGAGATGCATTAGAATTCTTAATTAAAGAAAGAAAAGTTAAAGCTGTCGGACATGAAACTCTAGATACTGACTCAGGAGTTACAGCAGCTGCAGAAGGACTAATTCAAGAGTATTACTTACTAGAACAAGATATTTATCAAATCGAAGTTTTAGCAAATCTTGATCAAGTACCTGCAACTGGATCATTAATTTCAATTGCTTATCCAAACTGGACAGAAGCAACTGGATCACCAGTAAGAGTAGTAGCGATACTACCAGAAGACGAATAGTACGGTCTTTATAAAAAAGTTTTAGTTTATGAGAAAAAATATGTATTAGAAAAGAGAAAAGAAGGAAAGTTACTAGAAGTTTATAATAAGGTCAAAATAATAAAGTCAGAAGAATAAAACAAAAAGAGAAAATAAATCAGTTAAACAAAAGGAGAAAAAATATTATGTGTCAAGGATGTCAAAATAAAGTAGTAGAAAGAGCAGCATACAGAGTAGATCACGTAGGATCATTCTTAAGACCTAAGGAGTTAGTAGAAGCTCGTGAGAAATTTTCAAAAGGTGAATTATCACAAGAAGAATTAACAAAAGTAGAAGATAAAGCAATCACTGAATTAGTTGAAAAACAAATAGCAAATGGACTAAAAGGAGTAACAGATGGGGAGTTCCGTCGTGCATACTGGCACCTAGACTTCTTCTGGGGTCTTAACGGTGTAGAACACGTTCAAGGTGAAAAAGGTTACCCATTCAAAGGTATCGAAACTAAACCAGATACAGCAAAAGTATCAGGAAAAATCAGCGGAGAAAATCACCCATTTGTAGCACACTACAAATTCTTAAGAGACCTAGTAGCTGATAAAGAAGGTGTAACTGTAAAATTAACAATTCCATCACCATCACAATTATACTTTGAGTTAATTCGTACAGAAGATCACATCAAAGGATACGAAAAATTCTATCCAACATTCGAAGAATTAAAAGATGCTATTGTAGCAGCTTATAAACAAGTTATCGCAGATCTTTACAGTGAAGGATTACGTGTATTACAATTTGACGATTGTACTTGGGGAGCATTAGCTGATGATGGATTTGCGAACCGTTTCCGTGACGAGCGTCCTTTAGAAGAAGTTCGTAGAGAATATGCAGCACGTTGTTTAGCATTAAATAATGAAGTTATCGAAGGAAAACCAGGAGACTTAGCAATCAATACACACGTTTGTCGTGGTAACTTCGCTTCTAAATGGATTTCTCAAGGAGGATACCAAAACGTTGAAGACGAGTTACTTGCTGGAGAAAACGTAAATGCATACTACTTAGAATACGATACAGATCGTGCAGGAGATTTCAAGCCACTAGCAAAAGTTGGAAAAGATAAAAAAGTTGTTTTAGGATTAATTACATCTAAATTTGCAGATTTAGAAGATAAAGAAGAAGTAATCGCAAGAATTAAAGAAGCTAGTGAATATGTACCATTAGAAAATATTTACCTAAGTACTCAATGTGGCTTCGCTTCTACAGAAGAAGGGAATGTAATTACAGAAGAAGATCAATGGAAAAAAATTGGACTAATCAAAGAAATAGTAGAAGAAGTTTGGGGAACAGAAAAATAAGAAACTACTAAAATAAAATTATAAATCAAGAAGGTACACTTTAAATTTTTTAGTGTAACTTCTTTTTATATGTTAATTTAGATCATGTAATGCAAATTTTGACACAATGCAAACTTTGGAGTAAAATAATAATATTATTACATAATATGGAAAAGAGGTGCTATTATGGCTAAGAAAAAAGAAATTAAAACAAATGCTATGCGATTTTTAGATGAAAATGGTGTAGAGTATAATCATTTTGAATTTGATGCAGAAAGTGATGCTGCGAAAACTGGTGTAGGAGTAGCTGATATTATCGGACGCGACCATAACCAAGTATTTAAAACAATTATGACTACAGATGGTAAAGGTAACTATGTTGTAGGAGTGCTGATGAGTGAAGATAGCATAAACTTCAAAAAACTTGCCAAAGCATCAGGTGTGAAAAGTTTATCAATGTTACCACTTAAAGACCTAACAAAAATTACAGGATATGTAAAAGGTGGATGTTCACCATTTGCGATGAAAAAACTATTCCCGACTTTTATAGATGAGAAATGTCGTGAAGTTGAAACGATTATTGTTTCTGCGGGTAAAGTAGGTCACCAAGTAGAGGTGAAACCAGAAGTTTTAGAGCAACTTATCGGTGCTCAAGTAGTAGACTTCAAAGCTGAATAAAGTTTTTTAACTAATCTTTAGTAGTAAAGGTTAGTTTTTTGTTGGAAAATTTAGCAAATGACCAGAAGTTTATACATTATTAATTTTTATATTTTATATAGTGATTAAAATAGCAATATTAAAAAAATATAGATAATTTGTTTAAATAGACATTGATAGTATTTAATTATTATAAAAATCTCCTAAAATGTGATTCATTTATGTTGATAAATCTTAATTGAAAAAGTATTGTAACATAATTGAAATAGTTTAGATATTCTACTGAAACTTTGTTTTGTTATACTTGTAAGAGTAAGGAGGCGTAGTATGTTATTTGATACACATGCGCATCTAAATGATGATGCTTATTTAGAAGACTTAGAAGAAACTATTGCTCGCGCGAAAGAAGCGGGAGTGAAATTAGTAAACATGGTTGGTTTCGATGATAAAAGTATAGAAAAAGCACTAGAAATCACAGCTAAATATGACTTTTTATATTTAACAGTTGGTTGGCACCCAGTAGAAGCAATAGATTTCACAGAAGAAAAATATGAAATGATAAAAAAAATTGCTTTAACAAATGACAAAGTAGTAGCAATCGGTGAGATTGGTCTAGATTATCATTGGGATAAAAGTCCAAAAAATGTTCAAAAAGAAGTATTTAGAAGACAAATTCAACTAGCGAAAGAAGTAAACAAACCAATAGTAATTCACACACGTGATGCTATGGCAGATACAATACAAATACTTCAAGAAGAAAAAGCTAGTGAAATCGGTGGGATAATGCACAGCTTTTCTGGTTCTGTAGAAAGCATGAATATTATGCTAAAAGAGAACTTCTACATTTCATTAGGAGGTCCAGTAACATTTAAAAATGCGAAGACACCTAAAGAAGTAGCAAAAGCTTGTCCATTAGATAAGTTGTTAATTGAAACGGATTGTCCATATTTAACACCAACACCATATAGAGGGAAAAGAAATGAACCTGCATATGTGCATTATGTAGCACAAGAAATTGCAGATCTTAAAGAAATGTCGTATGAACAACTAACAAAACAAACATTTAATAATGCATGTACGTTGTTTGGATTAGAAGATAAAAAGGAGATTGATTAACAGAATGAAATTAGGTAGAATTATTGCAGCAGCAGCAACATCAGGATTATTATTATCAGGAGCTTTCGTAGTAGCAGAAGAATATACAGGGCACAATGTTTTCGCCGTAAGTTTAGATAACGGAAGCAAAGTTGAGCTAAAAGCTAAAAAAGGAACAGTAAGAGAAGTTCTTATTGCTAATGATATTCCTTTTGGAGCAGATGATAGAGTAGAACCAGGTTTAGATACAAAAGTAAATGGTGGGGAAACAATTAACATCTATAAAGCTCACGAAGTAACAATCATTGATGGTGATACAACTACAGTAAGAAAAACTACTTACAAAAAAGTTGAAGATATCTTAAAAGAATTAAACATCACTCTTGGAGAAAATGATAGAGTAACACCAGATTTAAATAAAGAAGTAGCAACAGTTGATACTATTAAAATCGTAAGAGACGGAAAAGCTACAGAAGTTAAAAAAGAAGAAATCAAATTTGAAACAAAAGAAGAAAAAGATGATACTAAATATGTAGATGAAAAAGTTACTAAAATTGAAGGTAAAAACGGAGAAAAAGAAGTAACTTATAATGTTGTAAGAGAAAATGGAAAAGAAATCTCTAGAGAAGTTGTTTCAGAAAAAGTACTTACAGAAGCAACAACTAAAGTAGTTGTAGTAGGAACTAAACAACGTCCAGCAGATCAACAAAAGTCATCTAGCCAATCATCTTCAAGTCAATCATACTCAGCTCAATCATATTCATCAGCTGGTGGTTCAGTAAGATTATCAAATGGTAACACAGCAGGAGCGGACGGAACAGCGGCAGCTCAAGAGATGGCTCGTCGTACAGGAGTTTCAGCTTCAACTTGGGAACACATCATCGCCCGTGAATCAAACGGACAAGTAAATGCTAGAAACGCTTCAGGAGCTAGTGGATTATTCCAAACTATGCCAGGATGGGGGTCTACAGCAACAGTTCAAGACCAAATTAATGCAGCTACTCGTGCATACAAAGCGCAAGGTTTAGCAGCTTGGGGAATGAGATAATATAAACAAAAAAGGCAATCGGTTGATTGTCTTTTTTATTTTTTTGTTTTCTTATTTTTATTTGTAAAATAGTAGCCTAGAGTTCCACCCATAGCTCCACATACCATACAAATTATTACTATTGTTGGAATATACATTTTTATTCCCTCCTTTTTAGTTAGGTTGACTCAACAAAATCGATTTCTTCGAAATCACGATTTTGAGTCATTCTTCAAAAATTCTTCTATCACTTCTCACTTACAAGGTATCATAAATAAAGGGGGAAAACAAGTCTTATAATAACTAGGAATATATGGTATAATGAGTTTGATAGTGTACTTAAATTATAAAGAAAATCTAAGTTATGACATTATGTAATTACACATAATTTTACAACTTAGATTTTTAATTTTATATTCTTTTTTCAACTAATTTGAATATTACAAAAGATATTGCAGAACAAATTACGATTGCAATTGCACTAGAGTGGAAGATATTACCTATTCCTACTAGTGGTGAAACGACACCACCTAAGAAAAATGGTACGAATCCAAAGAATGCAGATGCGCTACCAGCACGCTCGCGTTCTAAACTCATAGCAATAGCAGAACCAGCAGGTAATATGAAACCTAACCCCAGTAGAAGAAGGAAAAATCCAGCTTCAATGAATAGGAAAGGTAACGTTAATGTTAAAACGATTGCTAGATATATACTAACTGCTAGCATAAGTGATAATCCAAGTTTGATACTATTTTTTTCTTTAAAGTTACCAGCGCTTTTACTACCTAAAACTATAGCAAAACCATTAAGACCAAAACACAAACTGTACATCAATGGAGTTAAATTATAGTGTGTTTGTAAGATAAATGGAGATGCAGCTATATATGCAAACATTGCAGCTAAGGAGAATCCTTGGATGATAACTAACGCAAAGAACAGTTTATTTTTTGCGACTAGGATGATTGAGTAATAAGTTTTAGTTATTGGAAGATTCAATCTTTTATCTGAATTTAATGATTCATGGAACTTGAAACTTACAGCTAATAAGATAATACCTATTACAGCAAGGGTCACGAATATTCCGCGCCAGTCTGTAAGTTGAAGTAATAAACTCCCTAATATAGGAGAAAGTATAGGAGCTAATCCATTAACTGCCATAAGTAATGCGAAGAATGCTGCTAATTCACGTCCTTGGTATAAATCAGTAGAAATAGCACGAGAAATAACTACAGCACCTGCAGATGAAATACCTTGTATAAATCTCAATATTATCATTGCATAAACATTCGGAAAGATAATAATAGCCAGTGTACTGATTAAATATATTATTAGGCTTAGAATCAGTGGATTTTTACGTCCGTACTTATCACTAATAGGTCCGATAAGCAATTGCCCTAATGCAAGACCAACCATACTACCTGTTAGAGTAAGTTGAATTGTTGAGGTACTAGCATTGAAGAATGATGTCATAGTAGGCAATGCTGGTAAATATAAGTCTGTAACAAATGGCCCAAAAGCCGATAAAGTTCCTAGAAATAGAACTAAAAATAATTTAGAATTTCTTTTTAATGTCATGTTGACTCCTTTCGATTTTTTGAAATATGCTAGGTATTATAGCATAAAAAAATTTTTTTCGTAAGTTTTTTTTAGTTTAATAAGTTAATTTTTGTGCTAATTTAGGTAATTTCCTTTAGGAAGAATTATGACTTTTGATAAAATTGGAAAAGAAGATGAAGAAGAGCTAGAAGTACAACAAGCTTAATAAATAAAAAGACTGACTTAAATAATCGAAAGTGATTAATTTAAGTCAGTTTATTTTATATCAAAATCTATAGAATCAATATTCATAATAAGTTTATTATTTATAAACCAAATTAATGAAAATACATAAATAGCATAAGTAAAAAATAATAAAGAAGAAAGAATAGTAATTTTATTATTTTTTAAAAATATGAAATTCAATAAAATTATTATTAAGTAAACAACAACAGAAATTAACAAGCGTTGTTTATTTTTTTTTGCCCAATTATTGTATTTTTCCAATAATTCAGCTTTTTTAGCTTCGTTATTCACAAAATTCCTCCTAAGTTTTATATATAAAATTATAACAAATAAAAGAGTAAGCTGCAATTAAATAACTAAAGTGTAAAAAAGTGAATAATATTTGTATATATTCCCTATTTATGTTGATTGAATACAAATGAATATGGTATAATTAAGTTGCCATATTATACACAAAATTGGAGGTAATATGTCTTATACAAGAGATTATATATTTGAAAAAATAATAGAAAAACTACCCACTTTAAAAATTCACGAACGACGAGAAAAAGATAATAGTGTTTTTATTTTAGAGTATGAAAATCGTCGTGCAAAAATAGATATAGATAGTTTTGTTAGAAAGCTAGGAGATAAGAAAACTAGTAAAGGGGATAAAAAAATAGAAGAGTTTGTCTACTACATAGTAGGGAATTTTAATGCACAAAAAAAACTTTCTATAGATGATATAACTGAAGATGAATTATTGAAAAATATTTATCCGATAGTTCGAGCGAGTAGTTTCAACAAGAATAATGAGGATAATCTTGTTAGTTTTGAACATACAAACGAGACTAAAATGTATCTAGCTTATGATTTTAAAGATGGATATAAATTGTTAGATAGTAGTTTTTTAGATAAATTCTCAAAAAATAAGCAAGAAGTTTTAGAAGTTGCTAAAAACAATTTAGAAAAACTACCACTTAAGTATAATGTGGATGAAGTTGTAGGGAATAGATTTTATTTCCTAAATGCGAAAGATGGTTATGACGGAGCTAGAATATTTGATAAGAATGTATTAGATTATTTCTATAAGAAAATAGGTGATTCATTTTATGTCGGCTTGCCACATCAAGATACGCTAATTATCGCAGATATAAAAAATAAACAGGGCTTAGAAATTTTGCAAAAAATGATGGTTCATTTTTTTACGGAAGGTCTTGTGCCAATAACAACAATTACATTTAAATATGATGGAAAAGAACTAGAGAGTTATTTTATTTTTGTAGAATAACTTTAAAAATTAAAATTAAGTATAGGAGAGAGAGTCATGTTATTTTTTTACAATAAGAAAATGTTAGGAGAAACATTATTAATTACTATTCAAAGTAAAGAAGAGGTAACATACGAGGAGAAAAAAAATATCACTCTAATTAAAGATGAAAATGGTGCTTTAGTTGGGTTAAATATTTTTAATATTGAAAACTTGAAATTAGATGGAGAAGGAAGTATTGATTTAACAGAAGAACAAAAAGAGATTCTTCAAAAACGTTTAGAAAAAAATGGAATCAAAATTGATTTAGAAGGAAACAATGACGATTTCTTCGTAGTTGGAGAAGTTTTAAGTTGTGAAAAACACCCAGATGCTGATAAGCTAAAAGTAACGGAAGTAAAAGTTAGTGAAGATGAGACATTACAAATTGTCTGTGGAGCGCCGAATGTAGAAGCTGGACAAAAAGTTGTTGTAGCATTAAGCGGTGCAATGATGCCAAGTGGTTTATTAATTAAAAAATCAAAATTACGTGGTGTAGAATCAAACGGAATGCTATGTTCAAAACGTGAATTAGGATTACCACAAGAAGAAGCACGAGGAATTTTAGTATTAGACGCGGATACTAAAGTAGGAACTCGTGTGAAAGATTTAAATCTTAAATAGAATTTAACTTAGGAGGTGTGAAGCATGGTGAATTGGAAAAAGTGGTTTTTAGAAGAAGATGAAGATGAGATATTTGAAGAAGAGGTATCTAAAAAAGAAAAGAAAGAAGATTCATTAGCAGGTAAAGAAAGAAAAACTGCAGATAAGAGAAAAGAAAGAGTCTATTATGAGGATGAATCAGATTTTGAGATAGACTTTAGTTCTAAAAAATCTAAGAGAACTTTTGAAGATGAAGAGTTTGAATCAGATTTTAGAAATAGAAGAGAGAGAGAGAGAGTTCAAGAAACGTTTGAAGATTATGAAGAAGTAAACCTAGACGACTTTGAAATAGATGAATTCGAAGATGATGATTATGAAGAAGACTTCGAACAAGAGAAAAAATCTAAAAAAGGAAATGGCTTTTTTGCTAAATTCAAAAATCTATTTAAACAAAATGATGAAGAATTAGACGATGACTTTTTAGATGAAGAGCTTCTTGAAGAAGATGAAGATGATGAGGCTGAAGATTATAAAACATATTTAGAACGCCAAAAACGTGAACAAAAAGAAAAAGCTAAACTAGCTGAAAAAGAACAATCAAGAGTAGTTAAAGAAGAAGACTATGAAGATTATGAGGACGATGAGGAAGTATACGAAGAAGATAAAAAAGTAGGATTCTTCTCAAGGCTTAAAGATAAATTGTTTAACGTAAGTGAAGATGAGATTGATCAAGAAGAGTTAGAAGTGGCATTAGATGATTTTGAGGAAGAAGAATATGAAGAGGAAACTCCAGCTAAGAAAAAACCACGAGTATCAGTTGAAAGATTTAATTCTGAACCGGAAGAAGAACTTGAAATTGAGTTTGTAGATGAAGTTAAAGAAGAGGCTAAGTTTGAAGAAATCGATATTACTAAATACGAAGAAAAAGAAGAAAAAGCTTCAGCTGGAACAGTTACAGACTTAGGGGATGCTCTTAAAAAACTTGGAGTTTCAAGCTCTGAAATAACTGATGTTGATATCTTTGATGAGAAACCATCAAGAAGAAAACACCCAACTCTTGCTGCTGTTCGTACTAAGAGACTAAAACAAGATCATAAGATTGACACTCTTGGAGACAGTGTAGTACTAGGGAAAGATAGTAGTGAATTAAAACAAGAAGTAGCTACTTCATTCAAAGGCCAAGTTAAAGAGGAAACTCAAGTTCAAGAAGAAAGAACTACTAAAAATAGAGAAGCTCGTAGAGAATTCGAAGAAAACTTTAATTCTCTAGAGAGAAGAAGCGATAAGATTGAAAAAGATAATCCATTATACGCTAAGAAAAATGAAAAATTAGATGGTATTTTTGACGAAATTCGTGAAAAAGAGAGCAAAACTCACGAGAAAGAAGCTACAGCACTAGAAGTTAGAGAACTTGATGCTGAAGGAAGCCGTCGTGAGAAATTAAAATATACTTCTGTACACGACGTATTAGAAGGAAATGAAGATTTATTCGAAGATGATATCGATAGAGTAAGTAAAAAACTTGTTGGTGAAAGATTCGAAGAAGGCCAAGAATCTAGCGAAGAAGTTGAAAACTTCAGAAAAGGTTTATATGAAGGTAAGAAATCTGATAATAATCAAGAAAGAACTGCTTTAGATGAGTTGATTGAAACTGAGAAAATTGATGTTTCTCCAAGAAAAGCAGAGACTCTTCCTGAAATAGAAGAACTTAATGAAAATCTAGCTGACTTCAAGAAAGAAAAACAAGAGGAAACTTATGTTGATTTAGTTCAAGAAGTGGCTAAAATAGAAGACATTGAAGTTGAAGATTACGAAGAAATTAAAGAAGCTAAAAAAGATAGACTTTCTGGTTACAGTGATTATCATTTAAATGAAGATGAAATCGAAGAGTTAGAAGAGCAAAATTATCTCGAAGAATCTGTAGATTCAGTAAATATTGATAGTTTATTAAGAGAAGTCTCTCCTAATAATAAAATTATCAAAAAAGCTAATGATGTAGATAAATTCACAGATGAAAAAGTTGTTCCTAAAGAAGTAGTTGAAAAGAGAATAGAGAACGCTAAAGTTCACGAAGAAAGTGAACAAGTTGAAGAGGTAGAACGTGGAATAGATTATACAGAAAAATTATATACTAATGACGTTTCTGAGTACTTTGACAAAGGTAATGGAACTAAGTTAGGTGAATATAAAACTGTAGATCATGGATATAGACCAGTTAGCAAAGAGAAAATTGAAAATAATCAAAAAATACTCGATGCAATTTTTGAAAAATATTCTTCATCAGGAATCTCTACATCGACTAGGTCAGTAACAAGTAAAATGATGAGTTCAAATACTATCACTCCTAAATCACGTAGTGTAGGTAAGTTTAAACCATCTCCAGTATATTCTTCTGTATATGGTTCAGCAACACGTAATACAGCTGAAAATTCAAATAAACCAGTTGGTATATCAACTACAGGATTATCTATAAATAATCAAGTAAAAGAAGATGAACCAAAAATAGCTGAAAAAAAAACAGTAGAAGCTAAAGCAACTACTACAGTAAAAAATAATGCAAATATCTATAAAGAAATTGCCTCACAAGAAGAGACAGTTTGGAATATAGGTTCAGCAAAACGAGTACCTAAAAACAAGGTGAAAAATAAGAAATAATTAGATAATCGATAAGAAAGAGGATGGCTCAAAAGTCATCCTCTTTTTTTAAGATATTTCATTTGGAAGAAAAAATTTAGCTATAGACTGAATTTTTAATATTGAAATGAAATATAAGAAAATAAATAAGGGAGTGACTCAAAAATCGTGATTTCGGAGAAATCGATTTTGTCGAGCCATTCCCTTGTTATTAAATTTAATCTATTACATATTCTCCAGGGCTTAGAGTGTTAACGATAGTTTCGAATAGAATTATTCCAACTACGTTTAACATAAGTCGAGAACGAATTTTTTTTCTGTTTTTTGGTGCATCATAGACTTTAATCAAATGATCGCTCATTTTTGCTAGTGGACTACTCGCAAGGCTAGTGATTGATAGAATTGTTGCTCCATTTTGTTTTGCCTCCAAGACGCAATCATTAATGACGTCCGTATTACCACCTAGAGAAAATACTAAAATTACATCATCTTTTGTACAAATATCAGGGATTCTTTTAATAGAATAATGTTCAAAATAGTCATTTGACCAAAGGTTAATAAGTTTAAGTTTTCTGTTGAAATCACTCATAACCATATAACTAGAACCACTACCTAAGCAAAAAATACGACGTGCATTAATTATTTTATCAGCAAAAATATCAAAATCATCTTGATTAAGAATAGACATAGTACGTGAAAATTCGACGCTAAGCTGTTCTTTTAAGTTGTTAAAGGTAGATGAGGTCGCCTTATTATTTTTAGCTAACTCTTTGCTTATTTTCAAATCATATTTTAAGTCAATAAATGTGTTATATCCCAATTTTTTACAAGCCCGAATTACAGTAGAAGAAGAAACAAGGATTTCTTGTTTAATTTCTTTTAGAGTGGTATGCTCAATATTATCTTGTTTCATTAGATAATCAATAGCTTGTTGTTCCGAAATTGATAGTTTATCATAGTTTTCTTTTAGATTCTCAAAAAACATAAAAAATTCCCCCTATAGTAAAATTTACTAAAAATTTTCATTTGATTACTCAGCATAAAGTATCATATCACAAAATATAGAAAAATAAAAGCTATATTGTTAAGGTTTTCTAGAGCTCAGTAAAATTTTACTGAAATAGTAATAAATTACAAAACAAGAAACTTTTAGGCGAAATCGGAAAAACCGTTTTCAAATCTGTTATAATGTACTTATAAAAAATAATAAAGGAGAAAAGGTAATGGCAAAGAAAAAAAATAAATTCGTTTCTGCTTTTGAGCAATTCGGACGTTCGTTCTTATTACCAGTATCTGTACTTCCTGGTGCAGGTATTATTAAAGGGATTGGGACAGCCTTCAGTAATTCAAACACACTAAAAATGTTCCCAGCATTAAAAAATGACATTATTCAATTTATTATGAAATTCCTAATTGTATTAGGAGATACAGCATTCAACAACTTACCAATTATTTTTGCAGTTGGGGTAGCTGTAGGTTTAGCAAAACGTGAAAAAGGTTCTGCTGCACTTTCTGGTTTACTAGGATTCATCGTATTACACTACGTACTTAACTTCCTATTAGTACAAAGTCACAAATTAGTAGATACTAGTAAATTATCAAGTAACGAAGCAAAATTAGCATTATCAAATGCCATGCAGACAAAAGTACTTGGTATTCAAACAATGGACCTTAGTGTATTCGGGGGTATCATTGTAGGTATAGTTGTATACTTCGTCCATAAGTGGGCTGTTAAAGTTCAATTACCAACAGTTATTGGATTCTTCAGTGGACCACGTTTCGTACCTATCGCAACTATCGTAATTATGTCAGCAGTTGCAACTGGACTATTCTTCGTATGGCCTCCAGTACAAAAAGGTATCAGTGTATTATCAATCTTCATCCTTAAATCAGGACCTATTGGAACGTTCCTGTATGGTTTAGTAGAAAGAGCGTTATTACCATTCGGTCTTCACCACGGTTTAAACTGGCCAGTTCGTACAACAGAACTAGGTGGAGCTTGGGAAATTGGTGGACAACGTGTAGTTGGTACAATCAACGCTTACTTAGCTTCATTAGCTGATCCAAACGTACAACACGTAGACCCAAGTATCACTAGATTTAACGGTGGTAAATTTGTTTACTTCATGTTCGGTCTTTCTGGTGCAGCTTATGCAATGTACAAAACAGCTGATGAGAAAAAACGTAAAGTTGTAGGATCATTATTATTCGCAGCTGCAGGTACTTCATTCTTAACTGGTATTACAGAACCAATCGAATTTACATTCTTATTCGTAGCGCCAATTCTTTATGTAGTACACGCATTCTTAGCTGGTTCAGCATTATTCGTAATGCACATGCTAGGAGCAGGGGTTGCTACTCCAACTGGACACGGATTTATTAACTGGGTAATCTACGGAGTACTTCAAGGTCCTAAAACAGCTTGGTGGTTAGTACCAATCGTAGGTGTAGTTTACTTCTTCATCTACTACATCGTATTCAGATTTATGATTGTTAAATTCGATCTTAAAACTCCTGGTCGTGAAGACGGAGATGATGTTAAATTATCTAATAAAAATGAAGCTCGTGCTAAACTTGGTGTAGAAATTGCTACAATTGGTAAAGAAGAAGCACCAAAATCAGTAGACGTAGCTGCTGGTGATGATGAAGTAATGGAAACAGTACAAAAAACACCAGAAGGAATTAGAAAACAAGCGATTGAATTAGTTAAAGCACACGGTGGTCCAGATAACATCGAAGCTGTAGATGCTTGTATTACTCGTTTAAGAATCAATGTAAAAGATAAAAGTGTAGTTGATCAAGAGCGTATTACAACAAAACTTGGAGCTATGGGATTCGCAGAAAGTGATATGCAAATGCAATCAATTTATGGATCTCATGCTAATGTATTAAAAATGGAAATCCAAGAAATGCTTGGTATGGAGGAATAATTTCATGAAGAATTTGTTTGTTACAGACTTAGACGGTACATATGTTAAGAATTCAGTGTTCGTAGAACAAGAAGATTTAAAAGCGTATCATGATGCGAAAAAATACGGGGATTTCTCAGTTGCGACTGGGCGTTCTGTTGAAGAAATCAAATATATTGCAGAAGGCAATGATATGGATGTTACACACATGATAGGGTTTAACGGAGCGGTCGTAACAAGACAAGATGAAGTTCTTTTTGAAAAATATATTCCTACTAAAGATTTAACTGGAATATTTGAATATCTAAAGGAAAGCAAATTAATATTTGATGCTTTAGATGGAAAACAACGTATCGGTAATTTTGATCATGAGAAGAAAGATAGATTGTGGAACATGGAACTAATTTGTGTTGAGAATCCTTTTGAAATACTAAAAGGAAAAACAATCTATAAAATAAATGTAAGACCAACAAAAGACCAATTAGATTATCATTACGATATAATGAAAGAAAAATTTCCAGAAGTAGAGATTTATAAATCAGGTTCAACACGTATGGAAATCACAGCAAAAAATATTTCTAAAGCTAGTGGTATAGAAGCTATCAGGTCAGGGTATGATAGAGTAATAGCTTTAGGAGACTCAGGGAATGACGTGGATATGTTTAAAGTAGCAGATATTTCATACTGTATGAACCGTGCGCCACAAGACGTGAAAAATCAAGCTACACATGTAGTGGACGATTTTGCAACGGCGATAAAACATTTTGTAGAAAACTATGAATAGTAAAAAAGAACCGGCAGAGATGCTGGTTCTTTTTTCTATTCCATGTATTAAAATCAATAAATAAAATCCAAGGGCAGCCCCAAAAGACCTAAAACTTAACAAAGTTTATATGAGAACCCATAGACGCAGTGGTTTATTAATATCTAAATTCGCTTTGTGAAAGCTTTTTAGATATCTAATAAACTTTGCGGGGATGACTCGACAAAATCGATTTCTTCGAAATCACGATTCTTGAGTCACTCCCTGGATTTTTAATATTTCTAATATTTCTCCAATATTTCACCTCTTACCGCTGAGATAAGATAAAGTGAACCTGTAATTAAAAGTGTTTCATCGGCTTTTAGATTTGGAATAATATTGTTTAAAGCAACTTCATAATTCTCATATTTAGTAACATGAGTATCCTCAAAACTTTGAACTAAATTATCGAGATTTGATTCTTTAATCTCGATTGGAACTTTTGTCGCTGAAAATTCAGCAGGAATAGTTTTTAATTTTTCAATCATATCTTTATAGTCTTTGTCTTCAAGAATACCAAGTAGAATTTTCAATTTAGGGAATTTTTGCTTATCTAGGTAGGCGGCTAAACTATCTATTCCATCATTGTTATGTGCACCATCTAGAAGAATATTGTCACGAATCCATTCTAAACGACCTACCCAAACTGATTTACTTAGAGCTTCTTTTATAACGTCATCTTCTATATCGATAATACCACGTTTTTTCAGATTAGATAATGCTTCTAAAGCTAAAGATGCGTTAAAAGTTTGGTGTGCACCGACCATTTTTGTAGAATAATTTACACCTTTATATGAGAATTCGTTACCTCTAGCTTCGACTTTGTTCACAACGATATCTTCTTCGTTTAGTATGCTTAAGTTAGCATTTTTATCCTGACAGATGTCTTTTATTACATTTACAACACCTTCACTAGCAGGATATATTAGGACATTATCATTTTCTTGGATAATTCCACCTTTTTCATAGGCGATTTTTTCAAGAGTATCGCCAAGAATCGCAGTGTGATCTAGGCCGATTTTTGTAATAATAGATAATACTTTTTCTTTAAAAATATTTGTTCCGTCGTATCTTCCACCAAGACCAACTTCCATAATAACGAAATCTGTTTTTTGCTCTCTAAAATATAATAAAGCTACACCAGTGATAATTTCGAAGAATGACAGTTTATCACTAGGGTCTGGATTATTTTTGTCGTAAGTTTCTTGAACTAGTTTGAATAATCGATAGGCTTCTTTATATGAAATAAAATCATCATTAACACGAATTCTATCATTAAAACTTAGCATACCGGGACTTGTGTATAATCCAACTCTATACTTAGTTTTTAAGACATCTTTTAAATAAGAACAAGTAGATCCCTTACCATTAGTACCAGCAACATGAATTACTTTAAGATCTTTTTCAGGATGGTCGAAGAGTTCAAGAATATGTTCCATTCTGTGAAGGCCAAGTTTCATTCCAGTACGTTCTATTTTATACGATGAAGTAATAAGAAGTTCTTCGCAAACACATTCAGTTGCATAGTTTACAATTTCATCTTCATCTAAAGTTAGAAGTTTTTCAGCAAGTTGCTCTAAACTTAACTGATTGAAAAGTTCTAATATGTTATTTTTATCTTCTAAATTATTTTCTTTTAAATATTTCTCAAATTTTCTTTTACAATTCAAATTCATAAATAAACACCAACATTTCTAATAATATACACTTAATTTTATAATGATAAAGATGAATTGTAAAGGATATAATTTTGGTGATCTTAAAGGAGGTGTTTGGGTAATAGTTACTTTAGGGTAACTAAAATACAATAAAGTGAGTACTTTAATTTTAATTTTTAGTATGCTAGTATTATTAATGAAGAATATAGAGTTAAAAAAGGAGAAAAACATGATAGCAATAACAGGTGTAACAGGAAAATTAGGTGGAAGAGTAGCGAAAGTTTTAAGTGAACGTGGGATAGATACAGTTCATATCGCAAGAAATCCTCTGAAAGCTAAAAAATATAGCAATGCAGAAGTGAGAAAAGCAAGTTACGAGAATAGCGAAGAAAGTCGAGCTGCATTAACTGGAGTAAAAACATTATTAATGGTTTCAGCTAAAGAAAACCCTCAAAGGTTGGAGGAGCATATTGGATTTATTGATGTAGCTAAAACAGCAGGAGTAGAACATATTGTATATATTTCATTCTATAATAATAAAGAAGATGCAACATTTACTTTATCACGAGATCACTATCAAACAGAAAAATATATAAAAGAACAAGGTTTACAATATACATTTCTTAGAGATAATTTTTATTTAGATTTCTTTTTAGATATGTGTTTTGAATATGGAGAACTTCGAGGACCGGCAGGGGATGGTTTAGTGTCTGCAGTAGCGCGTAAAGATGCTTCAGATATGGTAGTGGCAGTTATGTTAAATACAGAAGAATATAGAAATAAAGTATTAAACTTAACAGGTCCACGAAATTTATCTATGAATGAGATTGCTGAGATTGTTAGTGAAAAAACAGGTAAGGAAATTACATATTACAATGAAACAGTAGAAGAAGCCTATCAATCACGTCGAAAATGGGATGCGGAACAATGGGAATATGATTCATGGGTAAGTACATATACAGCTATAGAAAAAGGTGAACAAGAAGGAGTTTCACTAGATATAGAAACAGTATTAGGAAGACCGGCAACATCATTAGAACAACTTTTAGAGGAGTATGTTGAGGGGGAATAAAATGAAAATTAAAAAATTTCGAAACTTTTCAACTTTAGTTTCATTTTAATTATAGTCTAAAGTTCATATAAGGTAAGTGAGATATAATATAAACACAACAAAACTTAATAATATTTTTTTTCATAATATACGGCTCATCGAAAGATGAGTCTTTCTCCATTTCTTGAGTAATTTTCTGAAGTTACTATAATTGTAGGCTATATCTATATATTATATTTCTTTTCCAGATTTGAGAGAATTTTTTCTCCGTCAATAAGGTTTTTATTTTTGATATCTTTAATTCCTGCTTGTAGAAATTTAGCCTCTAATCGTTCTTTATTTGTATGGGATTGTAATTTTCCTGGAATATGATTAGATGTTTTTTTAAAAATTCTATTTGTAATATACTTTATGTTGTGTTTTTGCATATTATCACCTCACTATAAAAATATACCATCATTTTTAGTATTGTCAATATAAGAAATGAATTTGATAAAAAGTAAATCTTTAAGTAAAATATTTTTCAGAAAATAATCATTCAACTTTAGTTTCATTTTAATTATAGTCTAAAGTTCATGTAAGGTAAGTGGGATATAATATAAACATAACAAAACTTAATAATATTTTTTTTCATAATATACGGCTCATCTAAAGATGAGCCTTTCTCCATTTCTGGAAGGACTTGACAAGTTATTATTTTTGTAAATATAATATATTTAAATTGATAATTAATAAATTCTATGAATACTCATGCTATTAAGAGGTTAGCAAATTAAAGTATTTAGTATAGGTGATTTTTGCGAAGGTGTAGATATGGATATTAGATTTGAAAAAGGTATAAACAAAAACCATTCTCTAGTGATCTGTAAATGGTCGAATGAGAAAGGTGAAGAATTTCAAAAGCAATGGATGGGATTAAAGGTTTCTTATCCTTTAAATTTAAATAAGATACAGAAATTAGAGAATATATTTTCTATTTTTCATGAAGAAGAATTTCTTGGAATAATACAAATTATAAAAATCGAGGGAGATAATGTGCATTTAGGGAGATTTATTTTAAATCCACAAAAAATAGGACAAGGTTTTGGAAAAAATGCATTAGGATCATTTGTTCAGTATATTTTTGAAGATGAAAATATTGATAGTATAACTTTAACAGTATTTGATTCTAATATAATCGCTAAGAACCTGTATGAGAAATTAGGTTTTAAAATTGATAAAGTGATAGAATGTCCAAATTTGAAGTATATTATGAAAAGAACTAGATAATTATTATTTTCAAAATTTTTCAACTTTAGTTTCATTTTAATTATAGTCTAAAGTTCACGTAAGGTAAGTGGGATATAATATAAGCATAACAAAACTTAATAATATTTTTTTTCATAATATACGGTCCATCGGAAGGTGGACCTTTCTCCATTTCTAGGGTAATTTTTGATTTTGAGTTTAAACTATGTAGATAATAGATATTTTTTTTCATCGGTTAGTCGTAATTCTATCAAGTCTGGAGGAAGCAGATAGAATGTACGAATAACACATGCTACAGAAACTAGAATTTTTAGGACGAAAGGACGAGAAAATTCTTAGTTTCGAATCAGTGAAATATACGGTCCATCGAAAGATGGGCCTTTCTCCATTTTCAGAATAGTTTTCAGGTTTTTTCTTGAAACTTTATTTCAAAGTGCTATAATATAATTTATGAAAAAAACATCAGTAAATTTATTAGAAGGCCCGATTTTACGGGCGATGATAGCTTTTGCGATACCAATTATGATAGCAAATATTTTTCAGCAACTCTATAATACGGTAGATATTATGATTGTTGGTAGATTCCTTGGAGAAGAATCCCTTGCTGCTGTTGGAGCTACTGCTGCGATATTTGAGCTTGTAGTTGGTTTTGCATTAGGTACAGGAAATGGTATGGGTATAGTTATTGCCCGTTATTATGGTGCAGGAGACTATGAAAAGTTAAAGAGTGCTGTAGCTGTTATGTTTGTTATAGGTGGAGTATTGAGCATTATAATTGCCGTATTAGGTAATTTTGCTTTATATCCATTATTGAAATTACTTGGGACACCAAGTAATATTATTGCTCAGTCTTATGAGTATATTTATCTTATAGTAGTATTTGTAGGTGTTACTCTTGCGTATAATTTATGTGCTGGACTACTTCGAGCAGTAGGAGATAGTAAGGCTGCATTATATTTTTTAATTTTTTCAGCAATTATTAACACTGTATTAGATATATATTTCATAGCATATTTACATATGGGTGTACGCTCGGCTGGGGTAGCAACTATTATTTCACAAGGAGTGTCTGCTGTATTGTGTTTTATTTATATTCGCAAAAAAACTCCGTTTTTAATACCATCTAAAAAACATTTTGCATGGAATAAAAAACTTTATGCTGATTTATTGGGGCAAGGTATTTCTATGGGGCTTATGTTTTCTGTTGTTTCGATTGGAACTTTAATTTTGCAAACTTCGATTAATGCCTTAGGTTCAACGATTATCAGTGCTCAGACAAGTGCTAGAAGAATAATGATATTTGCACTTCTTCCAATAATAGCTATGAACGCGACTGTAACAACCTTCACATCGCAGAATTTTGGTGCGAGACAATATAGACGTATTGTTGAAGGTCTTCGACAAGCGATGGCTATTGCGATTACTTGGTCAATTTTTATTAGTATTGTATTATTCTTTGCTAGTCCATATCTAAATGGACTTGTCACAGGAAGCAATGATGAAGAATTAATTTATCAAGCTTCATTATATCTAAAAATTAGTTCAGCATTTTATCCGATATTAAGTGTATTAGTAATATTAAGAAATGCCTTGCAAGGATTAGGACAAAAGATGATGCCACTAGTTTCAAGTATTATAGAAATGCTAGGGAAAATATTATTTGTAATATTTATTATTCCAAGTGCAGGATATTTAGGAGTAATATTTGTAGAACCTATTCTATGGGTTGTAATGGCAGCTCAATTGTATTATGCATTTAGGAAAGAACCCGTCATTCGTTCATTGAAGAAAAAGAGTGAGTAGAAAGCTGGGAGTAGTACCCAATTAACAAAATAGAGAAGTAATTCTAAAATTAAGATTTTAGAGTTGCTTCTTTTTTTACTGCAAACACCATACTCACATGATATAATAGTAAGGTATGTAAAATAAAACGATAAGGTGACAGAATGAATAAATTAAAACAATTATTAAATGAAAAAAAATATTTAATTATGGGGATATTGAACTTTACTCCTGATTCATTTTCAGATGGGGGAGATTTTTATGATGTGGAAGCTGCGATAGAAGGAGTTCGTAAGATGGTAGCTGAAGGTGCGGATATTATTGATATCGGTGCTGAATCGACTCGTCCAGGTTCTACTGTAGTTAGCGAGGAAGATGAACTAGCTAGATTACAAAGTGTATTTCCAACTTTAAGAAAAACATTCCCTAATGTGTGTTTTAGTGTCGATACGTATAAACCTAATGTAGCTGAATACATGATTGAAGCAGGAGTAGATGTACTAAATGATGTGAATGGTGCTAAAGGAAGTACTATGGCAGAAGTAGCTGCTAAACATGATATTCCAATCTTCATCATGCACAATGGTGGTGTAGAAGAAGGGAAAGAGATTGAACAAGTTGTACGTGAACTAGGCGAGAGTGTTGATATTTGCTTAAATGCTGGTGTGAAGAAAGAAAACATAATCGTCGATCCAGGAATGGGATTCGGTAAAACTGCAGAAGCTAATTTAGAAATCACACGTAAACTAGAATTACTTAATTCATTAGGTTGTGAAATCTTATATGCGGTAAGTAGAAAAAGAACTACAGATTATGTATTAGGTGGTAATAGTAACCCTAAAGATAGAGATATAGTAAGTGCGGCTTTATCATTAGAAGCGGTAAAACGAGGAGCTAGAATGGTACGTGTCCATAATGTAAAAGTTATGAAAGAAGCCCTAATAACATATGAAATAATTAATGGCTAATCTAACAGAAGGAGGTTAAAATGAAGAATACATTTGTTTATAATAATCATCTAAAAGCGATGAAAGTTCTTAGTACGCTTGAGAGTGAATTAGAAATTTGCGATGAATTTATTTTCAGCGTGGCGTTTATTTCAGAAAGTGGTTTAACTAGTTTACTTCAAACTTTGAAGAATTTAGAAGAAAAAAATATCCGTGGAAAAGTTTTAACGACGAATTATTTATATTTTAATACTCCTAAAGTGTTAGAGAAATTGTCTAATTTTAAAAATATCTCTCTAAAAATTTATGATTGTGTAGAAAATAAACACGGCTTCCATACTAAAGGTTATTTATTTAGATATGGTGATTCATGGAAAGTACTGATGGGAAGTTCGAACTTAACGAGTGCTGCACTTACGATAAATAAAGAATGGAATACTTTTGTTGAGGGTGATAGGATTCTAACGGATAACATTCTATATGAGTTTAATAGCTTATGGAAGAAGGCCAAGTCTTACTCTGAAATAAAAGATAAGTATGTTGAAGAATTCGCTAGTAATAAGGTTGAGACTGTTACTGAAAAAATTATTTCCGAGGAAATCAAGCCGAATAAGATGCAAAGAAGTTTTATAGAAAATTTCGAAAAACTTCGTAATCAAGATAATAAAGGTCTTCTTATTTCTGCGACAGGAACTGGTAAGACATTTGCGGCTGCTTTTGCGATGAAGAGTATAGGTGCAAAGAGATTGTTGTTTATCGTTCATAGGGAACAGATTGCTCGTCAGGCGCTGGAGACATTTAAGACTATTTTTGGAACTAGTCGTAGCTATGGTTTACTTACAGGTAAGGAGAAAAATATAGAAGCGGATTTTATTTTTTCTACTGTTCAAACTATGTCTAAAGAAGATGTTTTTAAGAATTTTAATGATACTCATTTTGATGAAATCATAATAGATGAGGTACATAGGGCAGGAGCTGACAGTTATCTTAGATTGATGGATTATTTTAAACCAACATTTTATCTAGGGATGACGGCAAGCCCTGATAGAACGGATAGTTTTAATATTTATGAATTGTTTAACAATAATATCGTTTATGAAGTTCGCTTAAAAGAAGCGATGGAAAATTCATTATTATGTCCGTTTCATTACTTTGGTATTAGTGATTTAGAAGTCGATGGTAAGGTTATTGACGAGCTAAGCGATTTTTCAAATCTAGTGTCTAGCGAACGCATAGAGCATATTATAAGTAAAATTAATTATTATGGTTATTCAGGAGATAGGGTAAAGGGTCTAGTTTTCTGTTCATCGAAACAAGAAGCTAAGGTACTTAGCGAAGAATTTAATAGGCGTGGTTATAATACTACTAGCTTAACAGGTGAAAATAGTCAGGAGCGCCGTGAACAGGAGATTGCTAAGTTAGTTGCGAATGATGGTGATATGCTAGATTATATATTTACTGTAGATATTTTCAATGAAGGTGTAGATATTCCTGAGGTTAATCAAGTTATTATGTTAAGACCTACTCAGAGTTCTATTATCTTTATTCAACAGCTAGGTCGTGGCTTGCGAAAATCTGCGGATAAGGAGTTTGTTGTAATAATAGATTTTATAGCCAATTATAAAAATAACTTTTTAATACCTGTGGCTCTATCTGGTGATAATAGTTATGATAAAGATACTGTAAGGAAGTTTTTATCTCAGGGGACTAGGTATATTCCTGGGATATCGACTATTCATTTTGATGAAATCTCTAAACAAAGAATTTATAGCGCGATAGACAATGTGAAGTTAAATACGTGGCTATTTGTTACTGATGAATATTATAAGCTTAAAAATAAGCTTGGAAGAATACCTACTTATTCAGATTTTGAAAACTATGACGCTATTGATGTTAGAAAGATTTTCGAGGTAGCTGGAAGTTATTATTCATTCCTATCCAAGAAGGAAAAACAATTTAAATATAGTGGAAAACTGACAAAGACTGCAGAGAATATGTTAAATTTTGTTTCTACTAATTTAATTTTGAGTAAAAAGATAGAAGAACTTATAATTTTACGTTTGTTATTAGATGAGAAGAAGCGTAATATTCTTACAGCTTTTGAAGAAATTATGTTGAAAGATTATAATAAATTTATCGTAGATTATGAGTTGGATGTTAGTAGAAAGATACTTACTAACAATTTCGTAACTAGCAGTATCACTAAGAAGAAGTTTTATGATTGTATATTTTTAGATGAGAATGTAGCTGAGATAAAAATATCTAAGGAGTTTGAAGAACAATTGCAGTCTGAGATTTTTAGGGAATTGTTACAAGATTTGGTAGACTATGGAATTTACAGATATAATAAATATTACAAAGATAATTTATACAAAGATACTAATTTTGTATTGTATGAGAAATATAGTTTCGAAGATATTTGTAAATTATTCTCATGGGGCATAAACTACGTGCCATTAGCTATAGGTGGTTATAAATACGATGAAAGAACAAAGACTTTACCAGTATTTATTAACTACGACATTGATGAAAATTCATTTAACCGAGATTATACACATGGATTTTTACCGGATAATGGTTTTACTTCGATGTCGAAGCCGAGAAGGAATTTAGAATCGAAAGAGTGCGACTATTTCTATAATAACGAGACGAAAATCTATCTATTTATGAGGAAAAATAAAGATGATAAAGATGGAGCACGAATATTTTACTTCCTAGGTGAGATGAAGACGACGGGAGAGCCTAAATTAGTAGCTAGAGAAAGAAGCGGAGATACTGTAATTCAGTTCTTCTATAAAATACAGACTCCAATTCGAGAAGATATGTACGAATATTTCACGAGGGATAGAATATAAAATATAATAGATTAAAGAGTAACTAAGACGAATTTGAGTTCATGGGAATTAGGATTTCATTTAGTTGCTCTTTTTTTATTAATAATAAGGAATTTAAAGTTTGATGATAAATATTTTAAATTTTCAAAAAAGAATATATAATATATTGAAAATTCGATGCTGCTAATGTAAAATAGAGCTAATATAGGAGGTGATATTCGATGAATATTTTCTTGAAAAATAAACTCTATAGGTTATTC
Source organism: Gemella haemolysans (assembly GCF_901873445.1). Lineage (GTDB taxonomy): Bacteria > Bacillota > Bacilli > Staphylococcales > Gemellaceae > Gemella > Gemella haemolysans_C. Next base: position 97,782 of record NZ_CABFLN010000016.1, on the reverse strand, counting down.
ACTATTTCATCGGCATTTGGGAATGCTGGTAGAACGCTATTTGATATTGCATTTATTATTTATGCGACGAGTTTACCGAATCCAGAATTAGCCGTGAGTATAGTTTCGATAGCTACGACATTGCCTTATATTATCTCATTTATCTTAGGATATTTTGCAGATCAGACAAAAGATAAGTACAACAGAACACTATCTACCAGATTTTATCAGTTTTTATTATTTTCGTTATTTGCTTTGGTGTGCATTTACGGAGTACAATGGTGGATTTTTATTGTATTAGTATTTGTAAATGTAGTTGCAGATATTCTAGGCGGATATAATGGTTATTTATCAATGTCGATTAATACTAGATTAGTACGTAAAGAACAACTAAGTGAAGCATTAGCATTTATTAGTTCTATAAACAATACAATCTCGCTTGGTGGAAAGGCTGTTGGAGTATTTGTTTTAGGGCTTTTAAGTTACAATTACTCATACTTTGGTATGTTAAATGCAGCACTATTCTTGATAGCATTTTTAATACTGGCAAAATATAAAAATGCGATGAAAGCAGAGATTGGCAGTTTTAAAATTAATAATAAAGAGAAGGTAAGTACTAAAAGATTTTTAAAAGATACTATTGAAAACTTTAAAATACTCCGTGAGATAAAGAAAATATATAATTTTGTTATACTATTTCTAGGGATGAATTTTTACTCATCTTCGATGTTCGCTTTACTTCTAGTAATTTTAGTAAAAAATGAGAGTTTATTATTTGGGAATGTAGCCTATACTATTACTTTATTAGAAATAGTGGAGGTAGTTAGTACAATTATCGGAGGAGTCTACCAAATTAGTTACTATAAAAATATGAGTTTGAGAAATAATGCTATATTAGAAATAATTTTATTCATTATGTATTTAGGAAATCTATTGATGCTCCAAAATAAATTTATACTTATTATTTTAACTGTAATAATAGGTTATTTTGCAGGAATATCGAATCCAAAACTAGATGCATTGATTTTACAATCAGTTCCTGAGGAAAAACAAACATCAATATATAGTATTTTTAGTACTGTTATTACTATTTCTGTTCCAATAGGAACAACAGTAATATTATTTTTCGCTAACGCTATTAGTGCATCATTTGCATTATATAGTTTATTACTATTATTAATTATAGTTTTGATGTATTCATTTAAAGTTAAACAATAAAAAAACAATCCCCTTAGATTTTGTCTAAGGGGATGCTTCTATTCATTACTTCATGGATGAAAAGAAGTATGAGTTTAATGTTCTGTGATTATGAATGAATAGCTTATTGATTTTCTACGAATTTTTTCTCATCAAATCCGAACCAAGCTGCTTCCATGATACCTTCCATATCTTTGATTAGAGCTAATCTTGGGTTGGCTGGAGTACATTGGTCTTCGTAAGCATCCATTGCTAAAGTAGGTAGAGCTGCTTTGAATGCTTCGTAGTCAACACCATGATCTCTGAAGCACATTGGAGTTCCTACACGTTTACCAAGTTCGAATACTGCTTGAGCATAAGAATCAACTGCTTGTTCAGGAGTATCAGCTTTTAGTCCTAGCATACGAGCGATGTCTTGGAATCTTTCATCAGCTTGATAGTGTTCGTATTTAGGCCATAGAGATACTTTACCTGGACGAGTACCATTGTATTTGATTACGTATGGTAATAATGTTGCGTTAGTTTCACCGTGGATAGTGTGGAATTTACCACCGATTTTGTGGGCCATTGAGTGAGAAATTCCTAAGAATGCATTTGCGAAAGCCATACCAGCTAGGCAAGAAGCGTTGTGCATTTTTTCTCTAGCGTCTTTATCGAATTCTTTAACAGATTTTTCTAAGTTTTCGAATACAAGTTTGATTGCACGAAGTGCTAATCCATCAGTATAATCGTTAGCAAGGATAGAAGTATAAGCTTCAGTTGCGTGAGTTAATACGTCCATACCTGTTGCAGCTGTTGGTCTAGCTGGTACTGTTTGAACTAGTACTGGGTCAACGATTGCTACGTGTGGAGTGATAGCATAGTCAGCTAACGGATATTTTTTATCATTTTCTTTGTCAGAGATTACTGCAAATGGTGTAACTTCACTACCTGTACCAGAAGTTGTTGGAACAGCGATGAATTTAGCTTTTTGTCCTAAGTGAGGGAATTTTACAGTACGTTTTCTGATATCTGCGAATTTTTGAACAAGTTCTTTGAAGTCTGCATCTGGTCTTTCGTAGAATAACCACATGATTTTAGCTGCGTCCATTGGAGAACCACCACCTAGTGCTACGATAGTGTTAGGTTCGAAAGTATTCATGATTTCTAATCCACGTCTTACAGTTGTGATATCAGGGTTAGGTTCTACTCCAGCGAATACTTCGTATTGAACTTTATTTTTACGACGGTTTAATTGATCGATGATGCGTCCTGCGAAACCAAGTTTAACCATTGATTCGTCAGTTACGATCATTACTCTTTCTAAACCCTCCATTTCACTTAAGTATTTGATAGCATTTGGTTCGAAGTAAACTTTTGGAGGTAATTTGAACCATTGCATGTTGTTGTTTCTACGTCCGATTAATTTGATGTTTAGTAAGTTAACAGCATTTACGTTACCAGATACTGAGTTGCGTCCATAGCTACCACATCCAAGAGTTAGAGATGGGATAAATGCGTTGTAAACATCCCCGATTCCTCCGAATGTAGAAGGTGAGTTCCAAACTACACGACAAGCACGAACTACTTTACCAAATTCTTCAGCAACTTCTTCGTTTTGAGTGTGGATTGCTGCAGTGTGTCCTAGACCGTTGAATTCAACCATTTGTCTAGCTTTTTCAATACCATCTTTTGTGCTACTAGATTTTAATACAGCTAATACTGGAGATAGTTTTTCACGAGTAAGTGGTTCTTTAACACCAACTTCACTACATTCAGCAGCTAAGATTACTGTTCCTTTAGGAACCTCGAATCCAGCTAATTTAGCGATTTCTGTAGCTGGTTTACCAACGATTACAGAGTTTAATTTAGCTCCGGCACAGTTTTCAGAGTTTGCTTCAACACCGAATAATAAGTTTTCTAATTTAGCTTTTTCTTCTTTAGTTACGAAGTGTACTCTGTGAGATTTCATAAGTTTAACGAATTCATCGTATAATTCTTTATCAACGATCGCAGCTTGTTCACTGGCACAAATCATACCATTGTCGAATGCTTTACTTAATACGATGTCGTTAACAGCTTGTTTAAGTTTAGCTTCTTTGTGTACATAAGCAGGTACGTTACCAGCACCAACACCTAGAGCCGGTTTACCGCAAGAGTAAGCTGCGCGAACCATTGCGTTACCACCAGTAGCAAGGATTGTAGCTACACCATCGTGGTTCATTAAAGCGTGTGTTCCTTCCATAGATGGTTTTTCGATGAATTGGATACAGTTTTCAGGAGCCCCTGCTTTAACTGCTGCATCACGAACGATACGAGCAGCTTGTTTAGAACATTCATTTGCAGATGGGTGGAAACTGAAAATTATTGGGTTACGAGTTTTTAAACAGATTAGAGATTTGAATACTGTTGTTGATGTTGGGTTAGTTGTTGGTACAACACCACAAACAACACCAACTGGTTCAGCTATTGCTGTAAGTCCATCAACGTCATCTTTGTCGATTACTCCAACAGTTTTAAGATCGCGCATGTAGTTTACAATGTATTCACATGCATAAAGATTTTTAATCGCTTTGTCTTCAACAACACCACGACCAGTTTCTTCAACTGCTGCAACAGCTAGCGGTCCGTGTGCTTCAAGAGCTGCAACTGCTGCTGCCTGAACTATTGCATCAATTTTCTCTTGATCTTCGATCTTTTTGAATTCATCTAAAGCAACTAATGCTTTTGATACTAACGTATTTACTTCTTCAACTGGATCTACAGTTTGTAATTTTTCTTTAGACATGATTTTTACTCCTTTTAATTCAGGGATTTATAACAGAAATAATGAGAATATCTGTAAAGTATAATAGTGGATAATCATCATTTAATTTTTGTTATAAACACCTCTTATTTGTTTACATCTATATTTTACACCTATAATTAATCGTTGTAAATATCTGTTATATAACTAAAAACCTAGATAAAATATATATTTTTATATAAAATTTGAATGTACAAATTAATGATTTGCGCATTTTTGAATTCAATAATATATTTCTGTTATATAAATCAATAACTTTTATAATAGTTGTTTTCAATATTATTTTATATTATAGAAAATAATTGATATACAACAGATTATAGAGAGTATTATTGTTTTGGATAGTTAAATATAATATTAAAAATAAAGTTCCTAGCATTGATAATAGCTATCGATTAAAGAATAGTGGCTTTGTGTATTATAATAGAAGAAAAAGAATAACAAGTACATTTATCGTAGTCTAACTTAAGAAGTAATTAAGTTGGAGAGGAAGCTAGAATGTAATTTTCTCAGTAAATATTTAATTATGAATTATATTTATGATTTACTTATATTTACTAACGATGATTAAATTAAAAAATATTTAAAAAATACATAGTTATTAGTTGATTTTTATTTTTAGAATTGATATAATAACCGTTAGAGTAATTTTATTACTCCTTACTCTCTAGTAAACTAGGGAGTCGCAAAGACCAAAAGGAGGTAACACACACATGAGAAAATATGAAGTAATGTTTGCTGTTCAACCACGTATCGATGAAGAAGCTAAAAAAGCTGTGGTTGATAGATTCGTAAATATTCTTTCAGAAGGTGCAGAAGCAGTAGAAGTTAAAGATTTAGGTAAAAAACGCCTAGCTTATGAAATCGAAGACTTCAGTGATGCTTACTACTATGTAGTAGAATTAACTTCAGAAACAGATGCGTCTACAAAAGAATTCGATCGTTTAGCAAAAATTAGCGATGACATCATCCGTCATATGGTAGTAAGATTAGAAAAATAAGGGGTGAAATACTATGGTAAATCGTGTAGTATTAGTAGGTAGATTAACTAAAGATCCAGAATTGAGATATTCTAGTTCGAATATTCCAATGCTTTATTTCTCAGTAGCTGTAAACAGAACATTCACTGACCAAAATGGTCAAAGACAAGCAGACTTTATTAACTGCGTAGCTTTTAGAAAGCAAGCAGAAAATATGGCTCGTTTCTTAGGGCGTGGAAGTCAAGTTTCAGTTGAAGGTAGAATACAGACTAGAAATTATCAAGGTAAAGATGGAAACACAGTTTATGTTACTGAAGTAGTAGCAGAAAGTGTTCAATTCCTTGAATCTAAAAACAGCTCACATAGTAGACAAAACAATGGTTTTGATTCTATGAGTTTTAATCAACCTCAATCACAACCAGCCTATAATAATAACAATAATCAAAATTATTATAACAATACTAATCAAAACTTTGGACAAGCTAATTCAGCTATGCAAGATTTTATTAATGATAGTTCATCATTCTCTGATTTTGGGGAAAACTTCCCAAGTAATCTAGATGATGACTTCATGCAGGATGTAGTAAATCCGTTTAAAGAAGACTAAAATTACATAGGAGGACATGCACAATGGCAGTAAATAACAATCGTCGTAACAACATGCGTCGTCGTAAAAAAGTATGTTATTTCACTAAAAATAACGTAGAATTTATCGACTACAAAGATGTAGAATTACTTAAAAAATTCATCTCTGAACGTGGAAAAATCTTACCCCGTCGTGTAACAGGTACTTCAGCTAAGTACCAAAGAATGTTAACTACAGCAATTAAAAGAGCTAGACACATGGCACTTTTACCATACGTAGTAGACGAAAAATAAGAATAAGAGTGAAAAAGATGAGCTTAGGCTTGTCTTTTTTTTGTGCTTTGATATAATAATAGTGAAATATAGTAAAAAATATCGATTGTGATAGGGGGAATAGGGATGGAATTAAAAAGATTAGATGAAACCAAAGTATTAAAGGATCCTGTTCATAGTTATATACATATTCATTATGAGGTAATTTGGAATTGTCTTGATAGTAAAGAGTTCCAAAGATTGCGTCGTATTAGACAATTAGGTGGAGATTTTCAAGTTTATCCAACAGCCGAACATTCAAGATTTTCTCACTCGTTAGGGGTATATGAAATTGTAAGAAGGATGGTAACCGAGGTTAAGACGCTCTGCGCTGAGTTAACTGAATATGAAAAAGTGTGCGTGATGCTTGCTAGCTTATTACATGATGTTGGACACGGTCCGTTTTCTCATGCTTTTGAACATGTAACTAATCATAGTCATGAGGAATATACAGCAAAAATAATATTGGGGGACACTGAACTTAATTCTATTTTGCGAGCAGTATCTAAAAAAATGCCTGAAGATATAGTTTCTATTATTCAACATACTCATGAAAATGATATATTGAATCAGATTGTTTCTGGGCAACTCGATGCTGATAGAATGGATTATTTACTACGTGATTCTTACTTTACAGCTACGAGTTATGGACAATTTGACTTAGAAAGAATATTGCGTACGATGCGTGTTAGAAAAACAAGTGAAGGTAGGAAGGTAATTGTAGTTAAACATACAGGTATTCATAGTGTAGAAGATTATATTATGGCAAGGTACCAAATGTACTGGCAAGTTTACTATCACCCTGTAGCTAGAAGTTATGAAGCAGTGTTTATTCAATTATTTAATAGATTGAAAGATATTTTTAAAGATAATAAAGATTATTTTGAAGATATGAAAGTGCTAATTCCATTTTTAGAAAAAGTAGAGGTTAGTGAAGAAGAGTATTTCAGATTAGATGAGAATTCGTTATTATACTGTTGTGCTCTTATCCAAGATAAAGATGATGTAATAGCTGCAGATTTAGCGAAAAGATTGCAAAATAGAAAACTTTTCGAGTATGTGGATTATAACGAAGAGAATTTAGCTCAAATACAAAATATGCTACGTGATAATGGGTACGATGAGCAATATTATTTAAGGATAGAGAATATAGAAGCGAGTGTCTATAGTCCGTATAAAGGTAGAAAAATTTTAATTGAGAAATTAGATGGACAGATAGTAGCTCTTGAAAAAGCTAGTACTATCGTTGAATCTATAACAAAAGGTCAGACTAAAAAAGAGGGGACTATATTTTTCCCGAGATAAAATAAAATTTTAAGGTAATATGGAAGTGTTTGGAAAGAGATATAATCTCTGTTGATTAACTTCTATGTTGCCTTATTTTTTTATAAGGTTTAAAGATAAGGATTTTAAATTTTTAATTTAATTATCAGAAAATAAAATATTTTTAACTTACTATTGATTTTAGTTTTCGGAAATGTTATAATCATAATTACATTATAAAAAACAAAAATAAATTAACAACAAAGGAGAGATGTAAAATGTTTGAATTAGCAAATGTAGCGAGACCAGGGGTAAGTGAATATATTTCAGGAAGTGGGGCATTGTCTGCACTTGATAATAGATTAGAAGGATTTAAAACTCCTTTGATTGTTACTGGAGAAAAATCTTACGCGGCGTTTACGAAATTTTATAAAGGAAATAGAGAATTTAGAGTAGCAAAATATGATGGATCAGCATCTTTTGAAGATATGCAACGTATTGCAGATGAATTTGGAGAAGGTGTTGACGTAGTTCTTGGAGTAGGTGGAGGTCGTGTTATCGACACTGCGAAAGGTGTAGCGCAAAACTTAAACGTTGAGTACATGACAGTACCGACAGTAATCGCAACTTGTGCACCTTATGCACCTGTAGCTGCGGTTTATCACCCAGACCACACATTTAGAGAAGTTGCATACTTTAAACGTACTGCATATGCTTGTGTGGCAGACTTAGATTTATTATTAGAATCACCAAAAGAATACTTCGTAGCAGGTATCGGTGATACTTTAGCAAAATGGTATGAAGCAGTAGTTTTAGTTGAGAGAAACAATAAATTTAACGATCCTTTTGTAAGAATGGGATTAGAAGCAGCTAAAATCACTCGTGATGCACTTTTACGTGATGCTAATGGTGCATTAGAAGCTATGGAAAAAGGTGAAGTAACAGAAAGTTTCAAAAATGCTGTAGACACAGTATTCGCAATCTCAGGATGTGTTGGATGCTTCGGTGTTCACTATGGACGTATGGCGGGAGCACACGCAGTTCATAATGGTATGAGTTTAGTTAAAGAAACACACTCTGTGTTACACGGTACAAAAGTATCATACGGTATCTTAGTTCAATTACTTGCTGAAGGTAAGAGAGAAGAAGTTGAGAAACTTGTTCCATTCTATAAAGACAATAACTTAGCTTACAACTTAGCTTGTGTTAATGTAACTGAAGATGTAGAAGAAAAAATGAAGAAAATTGCAGAATTTGCAGCTAGTGAAAAAGAAACATTTAAACTTGCAGTTGATGTTTGTACACCAGAAGTTGTATTTAATGCGATGAAAGAATTAGAAGAATTAACAAAATAATAGTATGATAAAAGACCTCGGATGTTCTATTCTGAGGTCTTAATTTTTGTGTTTTATAAGTTGTTTTTTAATACTGGAACTAATATCGCGTTGCTAATGTTTTGTGCGGTATCGTCTTGAAGTAGATAATTAACGATTTCGTAACCGAATAGGATTGCGACAGCTGGTCCTTGTGCAGTAATTACATTTTTATCAACGATTACTGCTTTTTCGTTATTGTATATTTTACAGTTAATTTCTTTATCGAATCCTGGATAAGAAGTTGCTTCTTTATCTTCAAGTATTCCTGCTTTACTTAGTACAATAGGTGCAGCACAGATGGCTGCAACAAGTTTTCCAGCGTTATACATGCCTTGGTAGAATGTGATTATTTTGTCGTTATCACGAAGTAGTGTACTTCCGGGCATTCCACCAGGAATTACTATAGCATCATAGTCAAGGATATTGTCGATATCGTTAATTTTTTTATCTACTATTATTTTTACATTATGTGAGCTTGTTATGTAATCTTCGTTGTTGGCAGAAATTAAATCAACATGAATATTTGCACGACGTAATATATCTAGAGGTGCGATAAATTCTAGCTCCTCACTTCCATTTTCAACGAATAAAGCAACTTTTTTAGTCATAAAAAATCCTCCTAATGGGTATTGTGTGTAGTTATAGAAAAGGTATTTTGTAAGTTTATATTTTCTCTTCTTACTATTTTTTGTGTAGCTTGCGATACCTCTATATCTTTTGTTGTACAAAAGGATATTCTAGTTAAGAAATAAGCCTGTAGTCTTATTTCTTCGCAGTAAAACACTATTGTATTTTACTTTAGCTACTATAAAATAGTAAGGGAAATAATAAAAACTAATTGGATACAATAAGAGTACAGAAAAATACATAGAAGAGAGTATTTCTTCTATAACATATATCATTTCTTATTAGTTTTATTTTATTGTATTTGCAAAGAAAAATCAACCACCTACGGAAGATGGTTGATTAAGTTTAAACTCATTGTTAATTATTTAGAAATTTCTAGAACTCCGTATCCAGTGTCACGGCGTTTGTATACTACTGAAATTTCGTTTGTATTGCTGTCTAAGAATGCGAAGAAATCGTGTCCTAGAAGTTCCATTTGGAATACAGCTTCTTCTCTTGTCATTGGTTCTACTTTAAGTTGTTTAACTTTACCGAAATCTAATGCAGTTTCTTCAGCCTCTTCTAACTCGTTAGTAAGAAGATTTTCTTCAACAAATCCTTTTTCGCGTCCTTTTCTATTAATTTTAGTTTTGTGTTTTCTCATTTGACGTTCAAGTTTGTCTACAACTAAATCAACAGCTGCGTATAGGTCTTCGTTAGTTTCTTCTGCACGTAGTGTTACACCTTTAAGTGGCACAGTGATTTCAATTTTTTTCTTATTATTTTTGTATACTTTAGCATTAGCATAAACGTTTGCTTCTAAACTGTCAGCAAAGTATTTTTCTAATTTAGAAACTTTGTTTTCAACATACTCTCTAATTGCTTGAGTAATCTCTAAATTTTCTCCTCGTACTTGATATCTTAACATTTTAAAGCACTCCTTTCATAAAGTAGCCTAGCTACTTTATAGGGGTTTCCCCCTCTTTTTATAGTTTTATTATACCACTTTTTGATAACGTTAGCAATATAGTTTGCATAAAAATGTTGCTTTTATAAAATGTACTTTTATTTTGCTTTATAAATATATTTTTGTTAAAATAAAATTAAATACAGTTAGTATAAAGTTGCAAAGAAGTCTAGAATCTTAAAATGTTAACTAAATGAGTAAAAATAATCTGAAAATTTAATAAATATTTACAGCTAAGGTGGGGAGAAAAAATGTTTTTTAGGGAGTACTGTGAATTTATTGAAGCGCTTTATATAATTTATTATTCAAAAATGAATGATTATGAGAAAGATATAAATTATAGAAAAATTAAAAAGAGTTATGATAATTTTGGAAAAAGAAATGATGATTTTGAAAAAATTTATGATGAGATAATTACAGGGGCAGTCTATACTATGAAAGAAAGTGATTTAACTTTTTTAAGGAAGTACAATGGGCTGCTTTTGTCTATTTCTAGATTACTCAATTTGAAAATTAAATTACACTATTTAGATAATTGTACCTTTGTTAAGAAGTTGTATTCAGTGGAGTTGGTCGATGATAAATATCATTGCTTACAATGCGACAACAGAGATCAAAATCTATTTTTTAGTTTTGAGAATAATAGTTTGAAGACAACGTATTGTAAGAGATGTATCGCTTTTGGAAGAAGTGATGATAATTTTGTAAAATTTCATATTAATATTCCAGTATCAAAAATTGAGGCACCTAAACGACCAAGTGTAAAACTGAGCGATGTTCAGGAGATAGCTAGTAAAAGATTGGTAGAGAATACTAGAAAAGCTCTAAATACACTAGTTTGGGCTGTTTGTGGTGCTGGAAAGACAGAAATAGTTTATGAGGTAATTTATCAAGCGATTTTAGAAAGTAAAACTATTTGTTTAGCTATTCCAAGGAGAGATGTAGTTAAGGAATTATCTGAGAGGTTTTATCGTGATTTTAGTGGCTACCCTATAAGTGTATTACATGGCGAGGAGAAGGTATTAGAAGAATCTAATTTTTATATAATGACTACTCATCAGCTTGTGAAGTACTACAATTATTTTGATATAGTGATAATTGATGAGGTAGATGCTTTTCCGTATTCTGGTGATGAATGTTTAGAAAATGGAGTAAAAACGAGTTTGAAAAATAATGGTGTGCTTATGTTTTTATCAGCTACGCCTTCAAATAAAATTAAAGATAGTGTTGATGAAATTATCAAAATACCTATAAGGTATCATAGATATTTGTTGCCTGTTCCGAAAATTAAAATTGAAAAGAGCGATGTGTTTGACTTTACAAAGAAATCAAAATTTATAGAAAAATTTATAAAAGAAAGATTAACTAGAGATAGGCGAATTTTGATATTTGTTCCTGAAATAGGTATGTGCGAAACAGCAGTACTTTATCTGAAGAATAGTTTTTCAGATGATATTATTATAGATTTTGTATATAGTGAAGATGAAAATAGGAGTGAAAAGATTAGGGCGTATTATGATAGGAAAATAGATATTCTTGTAACTACTACTATATTAGAACGCGGTGTGACTTTCGATTATCTAGATGTGATAATTTTTGATGCAAAACATATAAATTTCACAAAGTCAGCATTAATCCAAATTTCTGGGAGGGTAGGAAGAAAAGATTACGATAATAGTGGGGATATAGTATTTTTATCGGATAAAATTAGTGGGGAGATGAAAGCGGCGATTAAAGAGATTGAATACATGAATAATTTAGCGAAATATAGGAAGTTAAATAGGAGATAGATTATGAATTGTAGTTTTTGCGGAGATAAAATTACCGATAAATTAGGTTTTGATACACTTTTCAAAACAAAGGAGAAATTTCTATTGTGTGCCGAATGTAAGGAACATCTTGATATTAATGTTTTAGAAGTAGGAGAATACACTCTTTATTATTTTTCTGATTATGAATTTGTAAAAGATGATATTTATTCGATAAAATATTTTGGAGATATAGCATGTGCGCTGAAGTTTAAAAATTTGTTTAAACAATTTCTATCTTTGAATACTTTTGAACTTATAACCATTGTGCCTGTTAACGAGATTCGGGAGATTATAAGAGGATTTGATCATATCGAACAGCTATGTAGGATGTGTGATATTAATATTGAGAAGATACTAGGCTGTGAGTATAGAGAAAAACAGGCAAAGCTCCATAAAGAGAGGGTAGAGAATAAATATTATATGCTGCCTAATGGACAAAATTTGGAAAATGTTAGAAGTATATTAATAATAGATGATATATTCACAAGTGGTAATACTTTACTGGGTTGTGTCAAAACTATAAAAGAAGTTTATCCAGAAACAAATATAAGTTTCTTAACATTAGCGAAAGTAAACTAAGGGGAATTTGGTAAGTAAATTTTAGAAAGAATTTAAAGCGAGGGTCGTCTTTTTGGAAGAAAGTAAACTAACGCTTAATTTAAGTATTTTTTACTTAACAACTTAGTTTTTTGTGGTATAATGTTAAAGTTGAATTAAAATGTTATTTTTGAAAAGGTTAAGTTCAACATTTTATAAAATGATTACTCAAATTATATAGTTAGGAGATGGTTAAAACAAAAATTTTATTTTCACTTATTATGATCGTATTAATTTTAATTCTTGTAATTTTCTTATCGAAAAAATTTGAATTAAATAAAGATCAAATTATTATATTTTGGATATTAGTTTTATTTTGGTCGGCGATAAGTATTATTAGAGCTTATAGGAAGCTATACGCTATAACACCGATTGATCAAGGTGGACTTTCATTAACCCCGGTACTTTCTGCTCAGATTGCTGCAGGTTATGGTCTTATGAGTTTAATTGTAAGGTTACCTATGTTTTTAGCGAGTGATATATTTAAGCGAAGAAAAATATTTGTACAAATCTCGTTATTCTTGTTAATTATAACATCGTTTTTAGTTGCATTTAACGGTAGTTACATGACTTTATACCTATCTTCATTATCTTTAGGTATAAGTGCAACAATGCTTGCTTTATTTAATGTTATTTTCTCGGAAACATTTTCGAAAGATAAGGCAGCTGTATCAGTATCTATATTATCTGTAGCACCGCTGTTAGCTGAATTTATCGCAGCCCCAATCCAATATGTCTTCACTATGAATACATATAAACACTTTGATTATATGTGGATAGTATCAGGTGTTATTGCAGTAGTAACGTTCATATTATCGTTTATGATGAAAGATTATCGTCCAATCGATAGTGATTTTTCATTTGATAAAGTAAAAGTAGTAATTAAGCATAAGAGTTTTATTTATATCTGTTTATTAGCATTGTTACTTTCATTTATTAAATTCTCAACAAGTGGGGCAAACATGATTGCTTATGGTAAAACTGAGCTAAATATGACGCCGCTTATGCTTGCTTATATGGATGCTGTTTTTGCGGTACCTCAGCTTATTGCAGGCGTTCTTGTGGGAGTGTATTTCACTAGAAAATGGGGTATTCAAAAAACATTATTATTCTTATTAGGGTGTTCGTTAGCGTTCTACATAGTAGCGTTGTATGTAAATAATCCGTATGTTATTTATTTCAGTTATATACTTAACGGATTAGGGTATGGAGGTGCGTATAATGCACTTATTTCACTTGCTATGCAATATTTTGATAGAGAGTATCGTAATGTAAGTATGGGAATATATCAAGCATTCTTTGCGCTAGGAATCTATTACGGAGATTATGTTTATGTTTGGATTGCTAAACATGTTAAAAATGGATTATTTGGCTTCACGCAAAGTAAAGCGATATTTTTAATAGTAATAGGAATAACTCTAGTAAGTATGCTTATGGTTAAGATTAAAGTTAGAGACAAATAATAAAAAAAGTTGATTCACGAGTTTGTGAATCAACTTTTTTGTTTTGAATTTATTATCCGATTAGGTCGGCTCTTATCCAACCATTACTTCCTCCGTATGAAACATAAGCCCAAGCTTCACCATCTGAGTTTACTTCGATATAATGTTGGTAAACAGAACGTCCAACTGGGATAGCAGTAATGATACTACTTGAGTCGTTAGAAGAACTTCTTAAGTTAACCCCAGCTGATGGTCTAACATAAACTGTACGTTCATCACTACGACGACTTCCAGAACTTGAAGAGCTTGAAGATCTAGAAGAACTTTCTTTAACAATAATAGTTTCTTTTTCTTTAGCTTTTTCGTTTAATCCATTAACAGTGAATGTACGTTTGAATTCTCCTGTTGTTTTTAGTTTTAACTTATTAACTGTATTTTTATTTAATGAAATAGTTACTTCTACTTTGTCACCATTTTTCAAGTTGCTTTGTTTATCGAATGAGATGTCTGGGTTTGATAATAAGTTTGAGATTTCCGCATTTGAATTTGAGTTAGCAACTTCAGGAACTTTTTTAATGTCAACTTCAGGTTTTCCTTCACCTTCAGCACCATATGTTACGAAGTTTACTTCATATGTAGCTAAGTCGATAACATTTTCTTTTTTCAAGAATTTATTATAACCGAAGTATAATCCTACAACTAGTACTACAAAAGTGATGATAGCTGTTAATACAACTGGAATAATACTTTTCTTTTTTTCTTTAGGTTCTTCCATATACATAGGAGGAACGTTATAGTTTTGTTGTTGGTTGTTATAATCTTGAGGTTGTTCAAAGTTTTGATACTGTGTATTTTGATACTGAGTGTTTTGATATTGTTGTTCGTAGCCTTGATTACTATATTGATTATTATATTGATTATTATATTGAGTATTATCTATATTTGAATCATAATTATAGTTAGGATCAAAATTTTGATTATTGAAGTTTTGGTTGTTTGGATCTTGACTATTTCTATTCATTTAATTCTCCTTTGTTAATAATATTTTAGTTAGCGTAATCTCCACCTGGAGCATTTAAATATTCTTCAAGTGAAATATTTTTTTCATGAATTGTTTTAGCGACATCTTCTCCTACATAACGGATGTGCCAACTTTCTTCCATATAACCAGTTTTATTTACGAATTCTGGTTTATATCTGACAATATATCCGTATTTATGTGCGTTATTTGCTAGCCATTCAGCAGCTTTTTTACTGGCTTCGTTAGTTCCGTCTGACCCTAGTAGTTGACCTTGATTGTCGATTAAGTCAAAAACTAAACCTGTTTGGTGTTCGCTGTACCCAGGGCGAGCTGAGAATCTGTCTGCTTCTTGTTTTCCATGAGCTGCAACATAATTATTGTAAAGACCAGCCTGAGTATCGTAGGCTCTGAAACCTGATACTTGGTTAGAAACATTAAGACCTAATGCTTGAGCATCAGCAATAAGTTTATTGACTTTTTGTCGAGCTGTAGGATTTTCTCCAGGATTATAGTTAGCAGGTAGTGGATGTTTTTTGTTAGCTAAAATAATACCGTTAATAACTGTAGGTTCAGTAACTGTTTCTGGTGTCTTCCCTAAAGTTGATGATTCATTTTCACCGTTTTTATTTTTATCGTTTTCTTTATTAGTAGAAGTTTTAGAATCCTGTTTTTGATTAGATGAATTAGGAGTTGTTGCTTTATCATCTTTAGTTAAATAATAAAATCCACCTAAAGCAACAGTTAAAACTACTAAAGTAACTGTAACGATAGTAATAATATATTTTTTCATAAAAAAATACCTCTTTCTTTAAGTATAATAACTGCATTCAATTCATAATATTAATGCAAAAAATATAAATACAAAATTAAATGTATCTCTTACTTAAATATGATAAGTTGAATAGTGGTTTTTGTCAATTATAAACGGTGTTTAAATATAAAATTTATAAAAAATATGAGACAAAAAGAATGCGATAGATGTTTAATTATATTTATATGAAATTTTTCGTTTTTATAAAAAATTTATAGTGACAGTACACGGAGGTTATCTTGAAAATGAAAATAGAAATGCTGTAAGGTTATGAGATAGAGTATTTTTGATTTAAAATGTTTAGAAAAGTAGTAGACTGAAATATGAATTACTTCTGGGTGAACAGGATAATACCATATGTATAAATTGAATACGCATAGGGCTAATGTTTTCCTAGGCAGCAATTCTAATGTTTTTATTTTTCTTTAAAAAAACTCTGAAATTTGGTATAATAATAAAGATACCTATATAGTTTAATTACTTATGAGGGGTATTATAAAAATAAAAAAGGAGTGTTAATTTGGATAATAACATTTCAGATCTTTTGAGTAAAGAAATTGAGAAATTAATGGCAAATAAATTTTTCTTTAGAATGCCTAGCAATTTAAAAATATTGGCATATTCAGCTAGTTATTTAGTGTTGATATTATTAGGTGCACTATTGAATATTGAGATTATTGCGGCATTCCTTTCTGTGTTCCCACTTACATATGTGCTTGGGGCGAGAGGATTGAAATCATTTCTGCCATTGATAATTTCTGGAGGAATTATGTTGTCGGTATTAGCTTCTCCAGTTATGATGTTTTGGTTTGGAATTCATATGGTAGTAGCATATATAATATACAAAACGATATATTTACGTGCCTCTAAATTATTCCTGGTAGTAGCTGTAACAGCGATACTATTTATAGCTATAGCTATATATGTATTTTTATCTATAAAATTTGGTCATATAACTATTGATAGTAAACAAATTTTAGAATTTATTAATAACTATGTTAATTCTATGGTAGAGATGAATCAGAGTGTTGATAAGAATTTAGTTCTAGAGAGTTTTTCGAATATGCAAAAAACATTTCCAGTAACATTATTTATAATGTTATTTGTATATAGTTTATGTTTAGTACAATATACACTTTCTTTATTAGCTAGAGAATATGTCATTATTCCTGCTTTTCCGAAATTTAGCCGTATAATGTTAAGTCCGAGAAGTGGTTATATATACATAGGTGTTTCTTTGGTGACTTTGCTAATGGAAATGCAATCAACTGGTAATACGTATAGTTTTTGGAATATTTTATTACAAAATATATCGGGGGTATTAGCATTAGCATTTATATTAAATGGTTTATTCACTGCGTTTTTCTTTATTGAACAAAGAACAAAGAATAAATCTACGATTACGAAACCTATCGTGTTCATGTTAATGTTAGTTTTCAGTCCTATCTTTGAATTACTTGGATTTGTTGATAGTATATTTAAGTTAAGAGAAGGATATATCATTATGAAGAGGGGGAGATAAGTATGAATGGAAAAAGAAAATATGAATTGATAATTTTAACTATTTTTCTAATAGGAGCAATACTTTGCGGAATATTTGATATTTTCAGTTTAGTTAGTTATTTATTAATAGGTCTTTTAATCTTCGTAACCTATATTCTTCAGAAGAAAAAATCTGTGGAACAGATGGAAAGATATATTAGTAAACTTACTAATAGAATCAAAGATTCTTCGGAAAAAGGAATTAACAAGTTTCCTATTGGAATAATTGTAATAGATAAAGATAAAAATATTGAATGGGCGAATAACTTTATTTATAAAAACATTAAAGTTGAAGAGATAAAAGGTTTAAACATCCTTGAACTTATGCCTGAAATCTCAGAATTATTCGAACTGGAAACACCTGTAGATAATCAGTTTGAAATTTTTGGTAAATACTATAAAGTTAATTATCAAAAAGATAGTGGTTATATCTACTTCTTTGATATTACAGAAAGTAAAGTAGTAATGCAAAGGTTTAGAGATACTAGACCTATTATTCTAAATCTAAGTCTTGATAACTATGAAGATGTCTATGATTCATTAGACGACGAAGTAGCGAGTAGACTGGATGCTACTATAGTTATCACTTTGACAGATTGGGCTAAAAAGAATAGTATTTATCTAAAAAGAATCGATGAAGACAGATTTATCGGACTTCTAAATGTAAAAGATTTAAAGAAAATAGAAAAAGAGAAATTCCAAATTTTAGATACAATTAGAAATCTAAAAGAGGAGTTTGATGCACCGATTACTTTAAGTATAGGTGTAGGTATGGGGACGGATTTCCTACCAGAACTAGGAGAACTTGCGAAGAGTTCACTTGATTTAGCTTTAGGGCGTGGAGGAGATCAGGTTGCTATGAAAGATGTTGATGGTACGATTAGATTTTACGGTGGTAAAACAAACCCACAAGAAAAACGTACTAGAATTAAGGCACGTGTTGTATCTAATGCGTTAGCTGATATTGTAAGTGATAGTGATAAAATAATCGTAATGGGGCATAAACGTCCTGACTTCGATGCTGTTGGAGCTTGTGTAGGTATTTATACATTTTCTAAAATAGTAGGTAAAGAATGTTACATTATTTTAAATGATAGTGACCGTGATGAAACTATTCAAAAAGTAATGTTTGAAATTGATAACTCAGATGAGCAATTGGCAAGAGTCTTTGTTGATAGTGATGAAGCTTGGGAACTTATGACGCCACAAACAACATTAATCATTGTAGATACTTCTGATGCATCACGTGTTATTGATGCTGCGATACTATCTAAGGCGAATAGAAAAGTTATTATTGACCATCATAGACGTGGTGAGGATATAATTACTAATCCGCTGTTAACTTACATTGAACCTTATGCTTCATCTGCATCGGAATTAATCGCAGAATTGATAGAGTATCAAACTAAGTTAGAAAAAATTACTCCAGTAGCGGCGACAATTATGCTTGGAGGAATTGTTGTTGATACTCAAAACTTCTCAATAAGAACCGGTTCTAGAACTTTTGATGCAGCTGCATATTTACGTAGTAATGGAGCAGATCCTACAAAAGTAAAAACAATTCTTAAAGAACCATTTGAGAACTTTATGAATAGGGTAGAAATCATTAATAACTCTATTCAAAAATCACCAGAGATTATCATGGCAAAAGCGCCTGAAGATAAATATTATACTAATGTAATGCTTGCCCAAAGTGCAGACTTACTTCTAACTCTTAAAGGAATTGAGTGTAGTTTTGCTATTGGATATTTAGAAGAAGGAAAAGTAGGTATTTCAGCAAGATCATTAGGAAATATAAATGTTCAATTAATTATGGAGGAGCTTGGAGGTGGAGGACATCTTGCCAACGCAGCAACTCAAATAGAGGGAGTCAATTTAGACGAAGCTTTAGAGCGACTAAATGATGCCATCGATAAAATATTATCATAAAATAAAAACATAGATAAAAGGAGAAATTGTAATGAAAGTTATATTTTTAGAAGACGTTAAAGGAAAAGGGAAAAAAGGAGATGTTAAGGAAATTGCTGATGGATATGCAAAATTCTTAATAACTAATAAAAAAGCTGTAGCAGCAACTAACGCTAATATGGCAACACTTAAAGGACAACAAAAACGTGTTGAAAAAGACAAGCAAGAAGAATTAGTTCAAGCTAACTTACTTGCGAAACAATTAGAAGGTCTTGAAGTGACAATTAAAGTTAAATCTGGAGAAGGTGGTAGATTATTCGGATCAGTATCTTCTAAACAAATTGTTGAAGAACTTAAGAAACAACATAATCTTAAAGTTGATAAGAAAAAAATCGACTTACCACACGGTATCCAATCTTTAGGGTATACAAATGTTAAAATTAAACTACACAACCAAGTAGAAGGAACTATTAAAGTTCATGTGGTGGAGCAATAGTAAATAAGTTGAAGGTGACAATATGAAATATCATATAGATTCTGTTGTAATGGCAGAACAATCGTTATTAGGGGCTCTGATGCAAGAGCCAGAGAAATTAATAGAAGTCAAAGCAACGGTTGATCCGGAAGACTTTTATGATGAACGGAATAAAGATATTTATAGTGCTATTTTGCGTTTAGATGAAATGGAAATAATACCTGACACCACTACGATTTTCGAAGAAATAAATAATAGTGGGGCATTCAGAACAGTGGATGCCTCATTATACATAGTGGACTTGTATGATATTACTCCAAGTTCTCGTAATATTATGCACTATGCGAACTTAGTAAAGAGATATTCAATATATAGAGAAATTCGAGCAGCACTTTTAAGTAGTACTGAAGAGATGAATCAAGGGAATGCTGACATAGACTCTTTAACTGCTACATTATTTGATCAAGTTGAACGTGCGATGGAACGAGCGAAAACATCTCAGTTTAAAAATATGAAAGATGTTACTGATGAAGTTTTTAAAGAAATTTTGGCTCGTATGGCTGGAGAAGGTCAGAATGTAGCTGTACCTACCGGATATGGTGCGCTAGACAAGCTTGTAGGATTTGGTAAAGGGGATTTAATTATCCTTGCAGCTCGTCCTGCGATGGGGAAAACAGCATTTGCGCTTAATATTGCACTTAATATTGCTGGGAAAAATCCTCGTTCAGAAGAAGAGAAGAGAACAGTTGCACTATTCTCATTAGAGATGGGAGCGGACCAGCTTGTATCTAGGATGATTTGTAGTGAGGGAATGATAGATTCTGAAAAGATTAAAAAAGGTGATTTAGATAATGACGATCTAATGAAACTTGAAACAGCGGTTCATTTCTTAAGTCAAAAAAATGTCTTTATTGAAGATAGTGCTTTTATCAAAGTAAATGAAGTAAAAGCAAAATGTAAGTTATTAAAAGCGGAACATGGTTTAGATCTTGTTGTTATCGATTATCTACAACTTCTTCAAGGAAGTAAGCGAACTGATAACAGACAACAAGAGGTATCTGAGATTTCTCGTAGTTTAAAACAAATGGCTAGGGAATTAGAATGTCCTGTTATCGCATTATCTCAGCTATCTCGTAGTGTGGAATCTAGACAAGATAAACGACCTATGATGAGTGACCTTAGGGAATCTGGAAGTATTGAGCAAGATGCGGATATAGTTTCATTCTTATACCGTGGTGACTATTATAGAAGTGAGGATGCAGATGAAAATGAAGTTCAGGGAACAAGTGATGTTTCAACTATTGAAGTAATTATCGCTAAAAATAGGCATGGACAAACAGGTACTGCAGAACTTGCATTTATGAAACGATATAATAAATTCGTATCGAAAACTTATGCTGAATAGGAGGGAAGGTAATGACAAATAGAGATACTAATTCTCAAAATAGTGAATTTAATAATGATTTAAATGGTTATTATGATCAAAATGGAAACTTTATTCCTTATGGCTATTACGACGAAAATGGAAACTATGTTTCAAACGGTTATTGTGACCAAGATGGAAACTTTATTCCGAATGGATACTATGACCAGAGTGGTAATTTTATTCAATATAATAACTATAATCAAAATGATGATAATTTTACACCAACGGGCTACTATGATCAAAATGGATTCTTTATGGTAACTGGTTATTATGATCAAGATGGTAATTATGTTGATAATGATCAAGCTAATTTTGAACAAGGAGCAAATGGTCAATATGATCAATTTACTAATGATAATCAGAATAATAATTTCCAAGGAAATGATAATTTTGTTAATGTGAATCAAGAAAATATTGAGGGACAAAATAAGGAAACTAAAAAAGAAAAAACAAAGAAAAAACCATCGAAACTTGGATTTATAGTTGCGTTTCTTTTAGTATGTGTTATTGCTGCGGGAGTTTATTATTTTAAATTCTACAAGAAAGATGATAAGGTAGTTCATCTTGATCAATATAAAGTTGAATTAGCAGCATATGGTACTAACAGACAAGGTAAGGTAAATGTTGATATTGTAGATATTCCAGAAGTAAAAGATGCCGATGATAATATTAAGAAATTCTTGAAACAACCTGAGATTAAATATAATCCTACAGAAAACTTAGAGAATGGAAGCAAGGTAGATGTTGAGATAACTCTTAATAAAGAGGAAGCTCAGAAAAAAGGACTAAAAGTTAGTGGAACTTTCAAACGTACACTAACTGTTACTGGATTATCTGAAGAAAAAACTGAGAAAAAAGAAGAAGTTAAAACTACAGGTGCTTCATATTGGAATAAAAATAAAGGTGAAAAACTTTATCAATTTGTGAAAAGTTGGGAAAAATCTCTAAACCAAAGTTATAAAGAGTATACACCTGATAATAGAGTTAATTTTTATGGATTAAAACTTCCTACTGAGACAGAAATGGCAGGGGATGCACGTTTAGTTCTAGAAGGTGATAAACTGATTAGTATGAAATGGTCACCTGAAGGAAATTATAAAGATGTCTATAATATAGTTGCTGTATTTTCTGATATAGATAAACCAGTAAATTCTGTAGCACATCTATACTATTTCACTATTTTAAATGGTGAACCAATTGTGCTGATAACTGAACAAAATCAAGGAAATTCTAAGAAGTACGTTTACTTCAGAAGAACTGCTAATGTGGATCTGCAAAAAGGTTTTGAAAATATAGTTAAGAGTTCATAATAATAGGCTAGGGGCAGATAGCGAAAGTGTTATTTGTCTCTGGCTTTTTATAAAAATATTATAATAAAGTTTTGGAGGAAAAAATATGAATTTTAAAAATAAAAGATTGATATCAACAGTGATTGTTGTTGTCTTAGTAGTATTTTCACTAATTAAAGGTACTATAACATCAAGTAATAGTAATAAAAAAGATGAGTCGGAATTAAATGGTTACTTAACAGAATTTTTACAGGAGCAAAGTATTACTAAATTAACTCTTAAAAAAGGAGATAGTAGCCAAGTAATTCAAAAGATTTCAATTGAAGGTGAAATTAATGCTGAGATGACGAACACTTATTCAAGAGGATCTGTGTTAAATCAAATCAAAGAAGCTAAAAATAATTCTAATGTTAAAGCTATACTATTATCGGTAAACTCACCTGGTGGTGGAGTTTATGAAACTGCTGAATTATATAACGCCTTAAAAAATAGTGGTAAAGATGTCTATGTTTCAATGAAGAAAATGGCTGCTTCAGGTGGATATTATGTATCTACGCCAGCTAAGAAAATCTTCGTGAATACTGAAACAACTACCGGTTCTTTAGGGGTAATTATGAGTTATGTATCTGCTCAAAAATTCTTAAATGATCACGGAATTAAACAAGAAACTGTTCGTTCAGGAGATCAAAAAGCAGTTGGAGGATTAACAGAAGATTTACCAGAATCAACTAGAAAAATCTTACAAGAACAAAATAAAGAAGCATATGAAAGATTTGTAAAAGCTATAGCTGAAGGTAGACATCTAAGTGAAGATGAAGTTAAGAAACTTGCTGATGGAAGAACTTATACAGGTACACAAGCAGTAGCGAATAAACTAGCTGATAAAATTGGTACCGAAGATGAGCTTATTGATTTAATAAAAGAAGAAAAAGGATTATCTAATCCAACTGTAGTTGAGTTAAGAGCTGATAAAACTGCAGAAAGTTTAATTTCTAGATTTGTTAAAGCAACAACAAAAAGTTTTATCTCTGAATTAAATAGTGAAGTGAATTCAAATAAAGTTGAACGTAGTTACTTAGGATAAGGAGGTTTTTTATATGAATAATGAATTAAATAATAGACCTTCATATGATCCTAATTTAAATGAAACTTCTGCAAAACTAGAGAATGATACGATACAAAATGAAGAATCTACTAGAGAACACGAAGATGCTAAAGAAACAGAAGAAAGAGTAGATAAAAAGGAAAAAGATCTTTCGTTGCCAACAACAATAGAAGATTATATGACTCTTTCAAAAAATTTCTATGCAGGCTTTTGGACGAGATTTGTTGCGTATTTAATCGATATGATTGTTATTTATGCTATAGCTAGTTTATTGAATACTTTTAGTTTTGGACTTTTGAATAAGCAACTAGATTTCCCAATTTTAGGAGAAGAATCTCTGAGTTATGTTATCGTTATGTTCACTTATTTTATCTCGATGACTTACTTCTTTTCTCAAACTTTAGGTAAGATGATTATGAAGATAAAAGTAGAAACTAATAAAGGTGATAGGTTAGGTCTTATGGATATAGTTTACCGTGAACTAGTTGGTAGACTATTAACGATATTTTTAGTGTATATCCCGTATCTAGCTGTTGCTTTTACTAATAAGAAAAAAGGACTTCATGACTATATTGCTGACACTGTAGTAGTCAAAGAAGATTTTTCTAAACTTCGTCGTCAGATGAATGAAAAATTAGAAAGTAAAAATTAAATAATATTGTAAGGGGTGACTCAAAAATCATGATTTTATAGAAATTGATTTTGTCGAGTTATCCCCTTTTAAACGCTCTATGATAGCTTTCACTATATATCATAATGATAGCTGTTATTGATTATTTAAAATATTGTTGACAATAATTTTAGATGGTAGTATACTTAATTTATAAAAAAGACTACAATTGTAGACAAACAAAAATATTTAAAAGATAGGTGTGATTAATATATGGTAAAAAATGAAACATATTTAATTGAAGGGATGAGCTGTGCTTCTTGTGCAGCACATATTGAAGAGAGTTTAAAACAAGTTGATAACTTATCAGATGTCAATGTAAACCTTGCAACGAGTAAACTTACGCTTACTAGAGGAGAGGGAATAGATAGAACGGAAGTAGAAAAGATTGTAGAAAAATTGGGGTATAAGCTTACTTATGTTTCTAGTATTGAAGAGCGAACATTTATATTAGAGGGAATGAGTTGTGCGTCGTGTGCGAAAAATATAGAAGATACGATTTCATCTCTAGATGGAACTGAAAAAGCAGTCGTTAATTTTGCTACTGAAAAAATGGTTGTAAAATTTGATAAAGAAAAATTAAGTGTAGCTGAAATCGAGAAAAAAGTAGAAGAAGCGGGCTATAAAGCAAGATTAGAAATAGATGATTTGGTTGATGATCAAGCTGAGAAAAAACAACAAGAAATTGATGGTATTTGGAAAAGATTTATTTATTCAGCTATATTTACAGTGCCTGTGTTGTATATAGCGATGGCTGAGATGGTGGGATTACCTACGTTGGAAAGTTTAAGTCCAATGGGAAATCCAAAATTATTTTCAACTGTACAGTTTATTCTGGTGTTACCTGTTTTATATTTTGGTAGAAAATTCTTTAGTGTAGGAATTAGAGCTATTTTTAGAAGAAAACCTAATATGGATTCTTTAGTAGCGTTAGGTGCAGGGGAAGCATTCTTATATAGTGTTTATTCAACGGTATTGGCATATTTAGGTGATGAACATGCAGCTATGAATTTGTACTATGAATCTGCAGCGGTAATCTTAACATTGATTACACTAGGTAAATACTTTGAAGGAGTATCGAAAAGTCGTACTACAAATGCTATAAGTAAATTGGTCGGATTAGTACCGAAAACAGCTAATTTAATAAAAGATGGTAAAGAACATGTTGTAGCAGTAGATGAAATATCTACAGGTGATATACTACTTGTTCGTCCTGGTGAAAAAGTACCTCTTGATGGAGTCGTGATTGAAGGTCGTTCGACTGTAGATGAATCGATGTTAACAGGGGAAAGTATCCCTGTAGAAAAAGATATTAATAGTAAAGTAGTAGGAGCAAGTATCAATAAAACAGGTGTTTTCAAAATGAAAGTTACTAAAGTTGGAAAAGATACTACTTTATCACAGATTATTAAACTTGTTGAAGATGCTCAAAATTCTAAAGCATCTATCGCAAAACTTGCAGATAAAATTTCAGGGGTATTTGTTCCTGTTGTTATTAGCTTAGCATTAATTGCAGGGGTTTTATGGTACTTTGCTGGTGATGCTACTTGGAGTTTTTCTCTAAAAATTATTATCGCAGTGCTTGTTATTGCTTGTCCTTGTGCCTTAGGTTTAGCTACACCGACAGCTATAATGGTAGGTACAGGTAAGGGAGCTGAACACGGTATTTTAATAAAAAGTTCAGAAGCTTTACAGTTAGCTAAAGAAGTTGATACTGTTGTTTTTGATAAAACTGGAACATTGACAGAAGGTAAAATTTCAGTAACTGATATAATGACATTTAATAATTTATCTGAAGAAGTTCTATTGCAACTTGCAGCGAGTGTAGAATATCTTTCAGAACACCCATTAGGTTTAGCAATTGTAGATGAAGCTAAAAATAGAAATTTGGAACTAGTAGAAGTTGAAGATTTTAGTTCATTAACAGGATTAGGTATTTCATCAATGGTTGATGGAAAGTCAGTACTTATTGGTAATGAAAAATTAATGTTGGAAAATAATATTGTTACAAAAGATTCAGTTGAAAAAGCAGAGAAATATGCTTCAGAAGGAAAAACACCATTGTTCATAGCTGTAGACTCTGAACTAGCTGGAATCATAGCTGTTGCCGATCAAATAAAAGCAAGTAGTTTAGAAACTGTTGAAAAATTACATAGCTTAGGGTTAGAGGTAGTTATGTTGACTGGTGACAATAAAAAAACTGCTGAGGTAATTGCAGAACAATTATCGATAGACAAAGTTGTTAGTGAAGTTTTACCAGAAGATAAAGCAAATGAAATCAAAAAACTTCAAGCTCAAGGTAAAAAGGTAGCGATGGTTGGTGATGGTATTAATGATGCACCAGCACTAGTACAAGCAGAAGTCGGAATAGCAGTAGGAACAGGAACAGATGTAGCAATCGATGCGGCAGATATAGTATTGATGAAACCTGACTTAAATTCTGTTGTGAATGCAATAGTATTAAGTAAAAAAACTATAACAAATATTAAAGAAAATCTATTCTGGGCATTCTTCTATAATATTATAGGTATTCCTTTTGCGATGGGAGTATTCTATATATTCGGAGGACCGTTGTTAAATCCGATGTTAGCGGGAGCTGCAATGAGTTTTAGTTCTATATCTGTAGTTCTAAATGCTTTAAGATTAAAAAGAGTAAAATTAAATTAATAAAAAGAAAGAAGGATTAATCATGAAAAATGAGTATAATATCGAAGGCGTAAAATGTGGTGGTTGTGTCGCAGCAGTTAAAGAAAAATTATCGAAACTAGATAATGTTGATAATATAGAAGTTAATATTCAAGAAAAAACTATCGAAGTTGAAGGGAATGCTTCAAAAGAAGCTCTTCAAGCTGCGTTAGAAGGTACAAATTATAAAATAGATTAGCAAAGAGTGGGATTGATTCGACAAATTTGATTATTTTGACATCGTGATTTGGAATCGTTCCTAATAAAGAAACACCTTAGGATTAGTTTTAATCTAATTCTAAGGTGCTTTTTTATGTAAAGAAGTGTTTATTATTTGTCGTAACCTAAATATCCTATTGCTATAGCTTTAGGTCCTGCGTGAGATCCAATTACAGGTGATACGATTTCTGTTTCTACTTCGATTTCTCCGAAAGTTTTTTTAATCGAAGATAATGCTTTTTCTAATAACTCATCATTTGTATAAAGAACAAATAAACTCTTTGGATTTCTTTCTTTTATTTCTTCACACATTTTTGAAAGAACTTTATTCATTCCTCTATGTTTACCACTTACTGCAAGGAGACCGTCTTTAATAGTGATAATAGGAAGAATATTTAGTAAGTTTGATAGAACGAACTGAGCTTTAGTAAGTCTACCTCCTGCATATAAATATTGCATAGTTTCTACTGTTACAAGAACATTGTGTTGTTGTGAAAGTTCTGTGTATCTTTTTTCTATATTTTCAAATGTTAAACTTCCTTCTTCGAATTCTTTAATAATTTTTTCGATTGCTATTCCTACCATTCTTGCTATTTGAAGAGTATCTATTATTTTAATTTCAATTCCATCAATAAGGTCTTTAGCTTGTACAAAAGAAGAGTATGTTCCTGACAATTTAGAAGAAACGCTGAAAGCAACGATACGCTCAACACCTTGTTGCTTTAATTCTTCATAGACATTTAGTATTTTACCTACAGCAGGTTGGCTTGTGCTAGGCATTTGTCCGTTATGTATCCTCTCGTAGAATTCGTCAGGAGTAATAGTTACGTTATCCTCAAAAATTTCATCGTCAAGACGAACCTCTACTGGGATAACTGTAATTGGATTGTTATTCGCAAAATTTTTATTAATTTGTAATGCTGAATCGCACACAAAAGCTGTTTTCATAAATTTTAACCTCATGTTTTATTTTGTATTCAAAATTATTGTAGCTTTACTACGTTTTTATATAATACACTAAAAATAAAATTTTTTCAAATAAAAAGTGAAATAAAAAATTCACCTTTATATATAGATGAAGTATTAAAAGTTGAATAAACTAACATGTTAAGGTTTTAATAGCGTTAAAATTAATTTAGAAAGTTACATGTTTTATCTCTAATTATATTTATATTTGTTGATGGAGATATTTAATAGCTATCTAAAGAATGATAAAAAGTACTACTAAACCTATAACAAAAATGAATACTTAAGCTAGATTAATTTATGTTATAATGATATTAATACAAATAGATAGAAATAGGAGGGATAAATATGATTTTAGAAAATATTTCAGGACCCCAGGATCTTAAAAAATTAACAATAGAAGAATTACATACTCTGGCCGATGAAACAAGAACGGTATTATTAGAAAAAATTAGTTCTCACGGAGGCCATAGTGGACCAAATTTAGGAATGGTAGAGATGACAGTTGCCTTACATCATGTATTCGATTCACCAGTAGATAAGATAATTTTTGATGTATCGCATCAAACATATATTCATAAAATGCTAACAGGACGCCAAAAGGCATTTATAGATCCTAAACATTATGATGATGTTTCTGGATATACAAATCCAAAAGAAAGTGAGCATGATGTTTTTACTATTGGACATACCTCAACCTCATTATCGTTAGCAAGTGGGATTTTACATGCTAGAGATTTAAAGAATGAAAAAGGTAATGTTGTAGCGATTATTGGAGATGGTGCGCTATCTGGTGGAATGGCTTATGAAGGATTAAATACAATAGCTACACTTGGAACTAATGCAATAATTATTATAAATGATAATAATCAGTCGATTGCTAAAAATCCTAAAGGTGGTATATATACTGCATTAGAAAGTTTACGTGAAACTAAGGGGCAGGCGACAAACAATATTTTTAAAGCATTAGGATATGACTATCATTATTTAGAAGATGGTAATAACTTAGAGGAGCTAATTTCACTGTTTAAAGAAGTAAAAGATATAGATTATCCAGTAGTATTACATATTTATACAGAAAAAGGGAAAGGTTTTGAACCTGCAGAACGAAATCATGAAAAATTCCATGCAGGAGGACCATTTAGTTTAGAAACAGGGGAGTATATAAAAAAAGGTACCGTGAGTCAAACATATAATGGTATCACCTCTGAATATTTAACTAAGAAATTAAAAGAAGATCCACTAGCTGTCATTATCAATGCAGGAACACCAGGGATAGTTTTTAATAGAAAACTAAGAGAGCAATTGGGAAGTCAATTTGTCGATGTTGGTATTGCGGAAGAACAAGCTGTAACGATGACAACGGGACTAGCTAAAAATGGAGCAAAACCAGTGTGGGCTGTATTATCAACATTTTTACAGAGAACATATGACCAACTTTCTCATGATATGGCATTAAACAATCAAGCAGGGGTAGTATTAGTATATAGCGCTTCTATAAATTCAATGAATGATGAAAGTCACTTAGGATTTTTTGATATTCCATTTATATCGCACATACCAAACTTCGTATACTTAGCTCCTACTAATAAAGAAGAGCACTTGGCGATGTTAGAATGGGCAATTAACCAAAATGAGCATCCAGTTGCTATACGTGTTCCTGTGGGGAGTGTTGTAGAAACTGGGAAAGAAGATAAAACAGATTATTCTATTTTAAATAAAAATAAAGTAGAAAAATTTGGAGAACAGGTTGCAATATTTGGAGTAGGTAATTTTTATAACCTAGCAGAGGAAGTTTCTGAACAATTGAAATCAGAACATAATATAGATGCAACATTAATAAATCCAAGATTTTTAACTGGTTTGGATAAAGAATTACTAAACTCTTTAAAAGAAAATCATAAATTGGTTGTAACGGTTGAAGATGGTATAGTAGAAGGCGGATACGGTCAAACTGTAGCGAGTTATTTAGGAAATACGGAATTGAAAGTTCAAAACTACGGAATAAGTAAAAAATTCTATGATAGATATAATGTAGAAGAATTAATGAAAGAAAATGGCTTAACTGTAGAAAATATAGTTAAAAATATTATAGAGAATTTGTAATTAAAGGAGCATCCCTAGATTTTAGGGATGTTTTTTTGATAATCAAACGTGATAGTGTGGAAATTAGGGTAATATAATTAAAATAAATATAGTGGGAATTCTTTTTTTGGCGGATTAAAGCGTTTTTCTTTTTAGAAGAAAATAACTGTATTAATTTTTTGAAACGCTAACATTATAATAAATATAGGTGGTGAAGCAAATGGAGATTTTTAATTATGATAATAGAAGTTTGAGGCTACTAAATATACTAGAATCTAACTTTTTAGTCCAGGATCAATACTTGTTAGATGTATTAAAGGTAAGTTCAAAAACTATTAGCAATGAAATTAAATATTTAAATGAATTATTTGGAGACTGTGCATATATAGAAAATAAAAATTTAAACTATAGTCTTTTTATTACAAAGTTAGAAGAATATTTAAAGAGAAAAAGATCTATATACGAAGCTAGTGTTAATTTTGATTCTAGTAAAGTAAGGTTAGTATATATATTTAAGACATTAGTTTCTTCGGGTGAGAGTACCCTTATAGATGACTTATCTTTTGAAATGATGGTTAGTAGAACAACTTTAAATTCCGATATAAAAAAATTAAACGATATTATAAGTAGTTATAATCTTGTTATAAAAGGAAAAACTAATACAGGTATTAAAGTAGTTGGTCTAGAAAAAGATATTAGAATTTTTATTTTAGAAAATATATTTAATTATATATATAAAGAAGATATTTTTGATAAAGATGACAATATGTTTTTTGATGAAACATTTGAAAAGTATAAAATAGATAAACAGGCAAAAACTGAGTTTTTCAGATACTTAACTGTATCTTTAGATCGATTTGCTAATGGTTTTTATTTGAATTTTGAAGAAAATCAATATGAAGAATTATTAAATAATTATGCACAACCTTTTATTAATGAGATAAGTGATTATATAGAGAATAAATATAAGATAAATTTATCTTCTGATGAAATAAAATTTTTAGCGATTTGCTTTGCTACGATGAGAGTTCCTACAAAAATAAATAAAATAAGAGAAAACCTAAAATATACTGAAGAATATAAGAATTTTGTTCAAGAGATTCTAGAAGTAGTTGTTTACGAGTATGGACTTGAATTTGATACTTCGGATATAATTGAAGAATTTATCTATCACATATACTTCTTAATGGAACGATTAAAATACGGTGTTAGATATAACAACAATATGAAAGAGAAAATTAAAGAACAATATCCGGTATCATATAAAATTGCTAAAACTGCCAGTAAAGTAATTAACAATAAGTATAATTATATAGTTTCAGAAGATGAAATTAGTTATCTAGCGATATATTTTGAAACATTATTGAAGAAAATAAAAGTTCAATCTGAAAATCTAAGTATCTTGTTGATAACTAATTCAGGACCAGCATATAGCAAACTTATGATAAATGAAATAGAAAGTATAATAGTAAATTCACAAGTATCAGCATACACCACTTTTGAAAAAGTTGATTATAGTAAATTTAATATTATAATTTCTACTGAAGATATAAAGTTTGAAACAGAAACGCCGGTTATTTATCAAAATGAAATTTTAGATAAGATGTACTTGAAAAAAGAAATTAATTTTCTACAATATGTTAATAAAATGAATAATCCTAGTATTCGAGGAATGGAATCAGTATTGCTAAGCTCGATGAGAGAGGAGACATTTTTCAAATGTAATAGCAAAAAAACATATGCTGAAAATATTGATTTTATGATAGAAGAGTTAATAGAACAGCATTTAGTAGATGATAAGTTTTTAAAGAGAATCAGAGAAAGAGAAAAAAAATCGTCTATGATTTTTGAGAAAAATGTAGCATTTCCACATACGATAAATAAACTGGGAGATGATTTAATAATTGCTCTAGGGGTAAGTGAAAAAGGATTTAAGGATAATGAAGATTTAAAACTAATATTTATGGCGTGTGTGCCTGAAGGAGAAAAAAATGGGTTGATTTTAGCTAAAACCTATGATGAATTAATTTCTATTATTAAAGATGAAAAATTAATTACAGACATATCTAAAATAGATAATTATGACTTATTAGTAAATTACTTTATAAAAAATACTAATTTATACAGATAGCAATTAGGAGGACATATGAATTTAATAGTTTTAGGAATACTCTTTATTTTAGCGTTTATTTTACAGTATGCTCTAACTTATGTTCAGTTAAATAGTTTCAAACGAAGCTATAGTAAACTTAGACGAATAGGTAGAGTAGTAATAGGAAGAAAAAAAGGTGCTGCACGTGCGGGAGCAATTGTTATGCTAGCTATAGATGATAATGATAAGGTTATCACTGGAGAAGCTATGCAAGGAGTAACAGTACTTGCTAGATTTAAAAAATTTGAATATTTCAATGGTCTTAAAGTAGGGACTATAAATAGAGAAGATTGTAAAGCGATAAAACTATCAGCATCTTTAACTAGTGCAGTGCTTGACGGAGTTGTTAATTATAAAACAATTTCTGCTGGTGGACAGGTTGAAATGGAGCCAAGTTCATTTGGGAAATTAGCAAAAAAATTAAAATTAAATTAAATATTATAAGGAGGACAATATGGATTATATTGTTAAATTAGCATCAGGCTTTACAGGTTTATTTGACGAAGGTGCAAAAGTATTCGTAAGTTGGGTTGGAGGAATCGTACCGAAAGTATTATTACTTCTTGTATTTATGAATGCATTAGTTGCTTTTATTGGACCACACAGAGTAGAAAAATTTGCTAAAGTGTGTTCTAAAAATGTAATTTTAGCTTACGGAATTTTACCATTCGTTTCTGCATTTATGTTAGCAAACCCTATGGCATTATCAATGGGTAAATTTTTACCAGAACGTATGAAACCTAGTTATTATGCATCTGCATCATATCACTGTCATACAAACAGTGGGATATTTCCACACATTAACGTTGGTGAAATTTTCATCTACTTAGGTATTGCAAATGGAATTACTCAATTAGGATTAGACGTTACACCATTAGCAATTAGATACCTTCTTGTAGGGTTAGTAATGAACTTCTTTGCCGGATGGGTTACAGATTTCACAACAAAAATAGTTATGAAACAACAAAAAATTGAATTAAGTAATGAATTAAAAGCGTAGGATTAGGAGAAATAATTATGACATACGGAACAATTAAAATAGAAAAAGGTAGTGGTGGTTTCGGTGGACCTTTAGTAGTAACTCCAAAACCAGGAAAAGATAAAATTTTATATATCACAGGTGGTGGAGCTGAACCTGAAATCGTAGAAAAAATCGTAAAATTAACAGGTGCTACTGCGGTTAATGGATTTAAAACATCAGTACCAGACGAAGAAATTTTCTTAGCAATTATTGACTGTGGTGGAACATTACGTTGTGGTATTTATCCACAAAAAAGAATTCCAACAGTTAACATTATGCCTGTTGGACCAAGTGGACCACTTGCTAAATTTATTAAAGAAGATATTTATGTTTCAGCTGTAGGATTAGACCAAATCTCATTAGCTGAAGGTAGTGAAGAAGTAGTAGTTGAGGAAAAAACTCAAGAAGAACCAAAACGTGAATTTAAATATAGTGCAGATAAAAAAGTTTCACAAAGTTTAGCAGAAAATGCTAAATCATCTGTTATTCAAAAAATCGGTATGGGTGCTGGTAAAGTAGTTCATACATTATACCAAGCTGCAAGAGATGCAGTTCAATCAATGATTACAACAATTTTACCATTTATGGCATTTGTTGCGATGTTAATAGGGGTTATTCAAGGATCAGGATTTGGTAACTGGTTTGCTAAATTATTAACTCCACTAGCAGGGAACATCTTTGGATTAGTAGCTTTAGGATTTGTATGTTCTATTCCATTATTATCAGCGTTACTTGGACCTGGTGCAGTAATTGCACAAATTATCGGTACATTAATTGGGGTTGAAATCGGAAAAGGAACTATTCCTCCACAATTAGCATTACCTGCATTATTCGCAATCAATACACAATGTGCTTGTGACTTTATCCCAGTTGGTTTAGGTCTTGCAGAAGCAGAACCAGAAACAGTAGAAGTAGGGGTAGTATCAGTACTTTACTCAAGATTTATTATTGGGGTACCAAGGGTTATTGTAGCTTGGTTAGCAAGCTTTGGAATGTACTCTTAAAATTTTATAGGAAGCGGTCTTCGCTTCCTACATTAACGACATAGTCGACCGTAAATGAAGGAAATACAAAAATAAGCAAAGGAAGAATGAGTATGATAATTTATGAAAATACAATAAAAAGTAAAGGAAGTCTTGTAGGTGAATTTGGTGATGGGATGTTTATCCTTTTTGGAGATAATGCACCAGATGTGTTAAAAGATTATTGTTATGGAATTGATGTAGTGCCTACTAATGCAACTATTGAGGTTGGACATATATTAAAAGTAGATGGAGAAGAGTTTGAAATTCTTGGAGTAGGTAATGTAGCTGAGAAGAACTTAGTAGATTTAGGTCACTTAACAGTTCATTTTTCAGGAGATTTAGATAGTTTATTACCTGGTGCAATTGTGGTAGAGAATAAAAGTTGTCCTAAGATTGATATAAATACAAAAATTACTATAGAAAAATAAAAATAAAGGAGAAATAATTATGAGTTGGTTAAATTTAGAAGGAAAAACAGTAGTAGTAACAGGTGGAGCATCAGGAATCGGTGCAGCGGTAGTTGATGAATTCTTAAATCAAGGATGCAATGTTGTAGTAAGTGATCTTACAGAAAAAGAATCTGATAATGATAGATTATTATATGTAAAATGTGATGTTACTAAGAGAAGTGATGTTAAAGAAGTTGTGGCTAAAACTGTAGAAAAATTTGGAACAATTGATATTCTTGTAAATAATGCAGGAATTAATATTCCTCGTTTATTAGTTGATAAAAATGCCCCTGAAGGTAAATATGAATTTAGTGATGAAGTATATGACAAAATTATGGATATAAACGTTAAAGGTTTATTTATCTTCTCTCAAGAAGTTGGACGTGTACTTGTTGAAAAAGGAAGTGGTGTAATAGTAAACATGTCTTCAGAATCTGGATTAGAAGGATCAGAAGGACAAAGTATTTATGCGGCAAGTAAAAATGCTGTAAACTCATTAACGCGTTCTTGGGCAAAAGAACTTGGTAAATTAGGTGTTAGAGTAGTAGGGGTAGCCCCTGGTATATTAGAAGCAACAGGACTTAGAACATTAGCTTATGAGGAAGCGTTAGCTTACACTCGTGGTGTAACAGTAGAACAAATTCGTGCTGGATATACAAGTACAAAAACTACGCCTCTAGGAAGAGATGGGAAGTTATCAGAAGTTGCAGATTTAGTTGCATATGTAGCAAGTGATAGAGCAAGTTATGTTCATGGTGTTACGTATAATGTAGCAGGTGGAAAAACAAGAGGATAATAGATGAAATAGGGGAGATTTCCCTATTTTTTGTAGTTTGTGATTTTTTATTATTTCTATTATAATGATTGTAAAGAACAAAAAGTGAGGTTGGTTAAATGGATATAAAAGCTGTGTTATTTGATATGGATGGACTAATGGTTGATACAGAAAGTCTAGCAACTCAAGCATTTATTCATAGTGCGAAAAAGCAAGGCTATGATATGACAAAAGAAGAAACGCTTCTAGTATTAGGATTTACGACGAAAAATATTTATGACTTTTGGGAAAACTATTTTAAGGATTCTAATGTTAGTGGAAAGAAATTAGTTGACAATCATTATAAGTATATAGAAAATGTATTGTTTACGACAGGACCTGAGAAAATGCCATATATTGAAGAGTTATTAAAATATTTGAAAGGAAATAGTTATAAAGTTGCCGTAGCTTCTTCATCAAATATGGATCATATAATTAACAATATGGAAAAAACAGGATTGAAGAAATATATAGATGAGTTTGCTAGTGGAGCAGAGGTTGAAAATGGTAAGCCAGCACCAGATGTATTTTTATTAGCGGCGAAGCGACTAGGAGTTAAACCAGAAAATTGTTTAGTTTTAGAAGATTCGAAAGCTGGAGTAATAGCGGGTAGTTCAGCAGGAGCTAAGGTTATAATGGTTCCTGATATGTTTAAACCAGATGCTGAGTGTAAGGAAAAAGCTTATAAAATTGTTAATAATTTAGGAGAGGTTATAAGTATTTTAGAGGAGAAAAATAATGAAAATTTTAATAGATAGTGCAGACGTAGAAAAAATTAAAGAAATATCAAAATATAGAGAGATAACAGGGATAACGACTAATCCAACAATATTATCAAAAGTAGAAGGGGATATTAAAAATATTTTAAAAGAATTAAAGGAATTTACTTATGGTAAATATGAAATTCATATACAAACAACAGAAAGTGAAGTTGAAGGAATATTAAGTGAAGCAAGAGTACTACGAAAGTTTTTTGGAGAAACATTTTATATAAAAGTTCCAGTAACAAAGGCTGGTTTAGAAGCTATTAAACTTTGTTCAAGAGAAGGGATTAAGGTTACTGCTACAGCAATTCTAAGTCCTATGCAAGCATTGGCAGCAGCTATGAATGGAGCAAGTTATGTAGCGCCGTATGTAAATAGAATGGAAAATGTCGGGCAAGACGCAACAGAAACAATTTCTGCAATAAGTGATTTATTAATAGATTATCCTACAGAGATTTTGGCTGCAAGTTTTAAAAATATAAAACAGATTCAAGAAGTCTTGCTTCAAGGAGCTGAAGCGGCAACTATATCTCCTGAATTAATAGAAACAAGCGTTTGGCATCCTTATACAGATAAGTCCGTTTTAGATTTCGAAACTGATTGGAAAAATAAATTTGGTGATAAAAAAATTATTGATATGATATAATAATTAATAAGAATAAAATATGTTTAGAATTGGAGATTAGTATGGATAACATAAATAATGTAGAAGGTATGACAGATAAACAGTTTATGGAGTATAAAGAAACTCTTCTAAAGTTAGTTTTAGAAAAACTAGAGAGTAGTGAGACACTAGAAGAAGCTAAGAATAAAATAGAAAAGTTAATAAAATAATGTTTAAAATCAACTCAATGAATAACTAAAAATACTAAATTATTAAGCTTAGTAGTGGAGCTATAATGATATTGAGTTGATTTTAATATAAGGAGAATTAAATGATTGGTCTTGTTTTTGATGTTGATGATACTCTATATGAACAGATAGTTCCATTTGAAAATGCGTTTAGGAGTTTGTTCGATATAGATATTAATATGGAGAAATTTTATCTTTTAAGTAGATATTATAGTGATGTGAAATTTGAAGCTTCTAGAAATGGCGAGATGACTATGGACGAATATCATATTTATCGAATCCAAGAAGCGGCGAGAGACTTAGGTGTCTTTCTAACAGATGAACAGGCCCTTAGTATGCAAAAGGAATATAAGAAAAATCAACAAAAACTAAAAATGTCTGATACAACGATAAGTATTTTAGAACTTGCTAAAAAGAATAATGTGAAGTTAGGTGTAATAACTAATGGTCCTAGTGAACATCAATGGGCGAAAGTAGATGCTTTAGGTGTTGAAAAATGGATTCCTAAAGAAAATATTATTGTTTCAGGTGATTTAGGAATAAACAAGCCTGATAAAAGAATTTTTGAAGTCATGCAGGAAAAGTTACAACTAGGAGTTGAATCTTTATATTACATTGGTGATTCTTTAGAAAATGACATAGTAGGAGCAAATAATGCAGGTTGGAATACGATATGGGTTAATCGTTACAATAAAGAATATCCTCAAGGTTCTAAAATGTATAAAATAGTAAAAAACAATTTCGAATTATTTGAAATTATTAAGAAAATAATTGAAAAATAAGATAAAAGTATTTTAGGATAGAGATTTTTATGGTAAAATTAGTTATATTCAATAAAATATTTATTTTAGATACTTATACATAGGAGGAAAAGGTATGAAATTAGTATTTTTTAATTTAAGAGAAGATGAAAAGAGTGCTTTAGAAAGTTGGAGAAATGCTCATCCTGAAGTTGAAATTGACGTTTATACAGAAGAACTTTCATCTGCTAATAAATATTTATTAGAAGGAAAACAAGGTGTAGTTTTAGCGCAAAATAAACCTTTTGAGAGCGATGTATATGAATATGCTCACGAACAAGGGATTAAAGTATTTGCTACTCGTTCTGCAGGATTTGATATTTATGACTTAGAGTTAATGAATAAATTTGGTATTAAAATGACAAACGTACCATCATATTCACCTAATGCAATTGCTGAGCATGTACTAACAACAGCACTTCGAATTAGTAGAAATACTAACAAAATCCAACGTAATTTAGAAAGACACAATTTTTCTTGGAATCCAGGGATTTTATCTCGTGAACTTAGAACTTTAACAGTAGGAGTTGTCGGTACTGGAAGAATCGGTACTCAAGCTGCCAGATTATTCAATGATTTAGGATCTAAAGTTTTAGGATATGATGTTTACAAAAATGAAGCGGCAAAAGAAGTTTTAACTTATGTTGAGAATTTAGATGACTTAATTGCAAATTCTGATGTAATAACTATTCATATGCCAGCTATTAAAGAATATAACCACATGGTAAATGATGAATTTATCTCTAAAATGAAAGACAACTCGATTTTATTAAATGCTGCTCGTGGTATGCTAGTTGATACTAAGGCTGTATTACGTGCTTTAGATAGTGGAAAACTTCTTGGAGTAGGATTAGATGTATATGAAAATGAAAGCAAATATGTTCCTAAAAACTTTGAAGGAAAAGAATTCGATGATGAACTATTACAAACTTTAATTGATCGTGATGATGTAATTTATACACCACATACAGCGTTCTACACAGAAACTGCGATTCAAAATCTTGTAGATGGTGGACTAGAGGCTGCTGTAGATGTAATTACAACTGGAACATCTGCGAATACTGTAAATTAATAATAGAAATAAAGGGAGTGACTCAAAAATCGTGATTTCGTCGAAATCGATTTTTGAGTCGCTCCGTACGGTTTATGAGTTTTCATATGAACCTTGTTAAATTTTAGGATTTTTGGGTCAGCCCCTTTTTTAGTTGTAAAGACCATATGAATATTAAAAAATCGATATTACAGGATTAATATATTGTTTATGGATGTTTAAAAGATGAAGTGCCTTATATGAATGTTAGAATAAAAGTGTAAGTAAATTTCATTTGACATTTACCATTAAATCTATAAAATTAAATATAATAAACTAATAAATTTCGGTTAACATAAAGAGTGTATAGAGTTTTATTCACAGCCCCACACTCTCAGATTTCTCGATTTATATAACGAAAGAATCCCTTGGAAAATAATCATCTCCAAGGGATTCTTCAATAGAGTAAAAGAAAAGATTCGACATTGTCAGATCTTAAAATTTTAATTTATTATTTTTTTAGTAAATCACGGATTTCTTTAAGAAGTTCTTCTTTAGCATCAACTTCTAGTGCTTTTTCTTCAGCTTCTTCTTTAGACATTTTATCTTTAGCTGTGTTGATAGCTTTAACGAAAATGAAGATTGCGATTGCTGTAATTAAGAAATCAATTGTGATTTGAATGAAGTTTCCGTATTTAATATTATTCCAAGCTAAGTTAGTGAAGTCTGGTTTAGCAGGGAAAAGTAATCCAATTAATGGCATCATAATATCAGTTACTAATGAACTAACGATTTTTCCGAAAGCAGCCCCCATGATAACCCCGATAGCTAGGTCTAATACATTTCCTTTAAATGCAAATTTTTTAAATTCGTTTAACATAAAAAAATAATCTCCTTTTAAAAATTAATACTAAAGTATATTATATCAAAATATCAATAAAATCAAGGATAAGAACTCACTTTTATGAAAAAACAAAAAGAAAACGTATTTCAATTTTAATTGTCATATTATTTTGGGCTTGACCTAAAAGTCCTAAATTTTAAAAAAGTGTATATGATAACTCATAGACGCAGTGGTTTATTGATATCCAAATTCGCTTTATAAAAGCTTTTTAGATATCTAATAAATTGTGCGGGGATAACTCGACAAATCAATTTCTACGAAATCACGTTTTTTGAATTATTCCCTGTATTTGTAATTAGTATCTAAATTACCGAATAAACAAGATAACTAACCGAATATTCA
This sequence comes from Gemella haemolysans, assembly GCF_901873445.1. Classification (GTDB taxonomy): domain Bacteria; phylum Bacillota; class Bacilli; order Staphylococcales; family Gemellaceae; genus Gemella; species Gemella haemolysans_C. The sequence goes on along the minus strand of NZ_CABFLN010000016.1, from coordinate 57,527 downwards.
TTATCTATAGATTTTTAAATATTTATTATATAAAATATAATTATGAAAGGAGCTAAAGATATGAAAGTTGAATTAAATATAGATAAGAAATTTGGAGAAACAATAGTTACTATATCAACAAATAAAGTGAATGATGAAATTCAAAATTTAGTGAATTATATAGAAAATAAGGAAGATTACTTTATAGGAGTTTTAGATGGGAAAGTACGTTTATTAAATACGGAGGATATTATAAGGGTATATGTTGAAGATAGAAAAGTATATGTAGTTACAGTTGAAGGTAGATTTATTGTTAGAAAAAAATTATATGAAGTGCAGAGTACATTAACTAAGGATTTTATAAAAATATCTCAAAGTGAAATAGCTAATATTAAATATATTCATAGCTTAGATTTAGGATTGAGAGGAACAATAGTTATAAATTATAAAAATTCGGATATAAGTTATGTATCACGTAGAATGTTAAAAGAATTTAAGATGAAATTAGGATTATAGGAGGTATTAAAATGAAATTATTTCAAAAAATTGTAAAATTTATGTTGTTAGGGATAGGAGCAGGGAATATTATTAATCTGATATTCGGTATTTTGTATGGTCAGTTTTATCCTGGTATGCCATTGTATATCCAGAGTTTTGATAATTTAAATATGGCAGTATTAATTCAAACCTTAGTATATGCTATTTTAGGTATATTACAAGGATTAGCTGGTAAAGTATTTCAAAGTAAGTTAAATGATAATATAGTAATAGTATTTGTATCTCATTATTTTCTTATTATGTTACCACTTGTGTTAGCGGGTTATTATTTGAAATGGTTTAGTAGCTTTACTACTTTAATTTTAATGCTGATTACAGCTACTGTGGTTTATATTTTAATAGGAATAGTTCGATATTTTAGTATTAAAAATAGTATAAGTGAGATAAATATAAAATTAAGAGATAATAGATAAGAGCTGGTTAGTAACAAAGGAGGAGCAACGCAAATTAATGATTTTGTGTTGCTCCTATAATCTTTTTATTAATTGGGAGTGACTCAAAAATCGTGATTTCTTAAGAAACAAGATTTTATCGAGTTACCTCCGCACAGTTTATTAGATATCAATAAACTACTGCGTCTATGAGTTCTTATATGAACTTTGTTAAATTTTAGGACTTTTGGATTAGCCCCAATTAAAATATTATTTTTCTTCTTCAACTTTATCCTTCTTTAAAAATTTATTAAGTAGGTTCGAAGCTTTAGCTTTGTTTTCTTCTACTTTTTCAGAAAGATTTTCTATTTTTTGATCAGTATTTTTTTTAAATCCAGTAACATTAGATTTCATGTTATCTACAGATGATTGTAATCCGTTGATTGATGATGCTAATCCTTCAGCTGAGTTGAATAGTGGATCTAATTTTTCAGATTTAACTTGTAAATCTTCAGCTAGGATATTTGTGTTTTGTAATAAAATATTAGTTTCTGCCATAATTGGCTCTAAGTTACCTTCAACTTTTTTAACTGTTTCATTTAAATCTTTAGCAAGAGCAAGAGCATCTTCAGCGATGTTAGTAACATCTTCTACACATTCAGTGGCAACAACTACAGATCTTCTAACAGTTTTAAGTGTAATAGCAGTACTAATACATAGGATTAAAACACCTACCCCTGCTAAAAAGATTCCAGCATATGCTAAAATTAACCAGTTTATATCTAACATAAAATTTTCCTCCTTGGGTTGTTATAATCAATTATATTTTGAGTTTATTATAAATACAACCAATTATTTTGATTTTTGTTCTATAAATTTGTGACAAAGTTTATTGATATTTCCTGCTCCCATAAATAGGAATACACTATTGTCGAAGTTTAATTTATCGAAATCTTCTTCACTATTTATAATTTGAGCACCTTTAGTTACTTTTTGTAAGTCTTCAATACCTACGATTTTTTCTTTTTCACGTACTGAAGCAAAGATTGGACAAAGGAATACTTTATCTGCAGTTTCTAAACTTTCAGCAAATTCATTTAGGAATTTAGCTGTACGTGTGTATGTATGTGGTTGGAAAATTGCAATAACTTCTTTATCTGCATATTTTCTACGTGCACTATTAATTGTTGCTTTAATTTCACTAGGGTGATGTGCGTAATCATCTACAACTACACTATTTCCAAGTTTGTGTTCGCTGAATCTTCTTTCAGCAGGTTTATACATATCGAGTGATTCTTGGATTTTTTCTACGCTAATACCATTTATATCAGCTAGAGCGATAGCTGATGTTGCATTAGAAATATCATGTAATCCAAATACTGCCATAGTGAATGTTCCTAGTAGGTCTGAGTTTTTATAAATATCGAATTTGCTGTGCTCAGGTGTTGTTTGAACATTTTTGATTTGATAATCATTTCCATCGTTAAAGCCATATTTTATAGTTTTTGCATTTGTGGGTTTAAGTTGTGAAGCTAAACGATCATCACCACATATAACAACCGTATTTTTAACCTGATTTACAAAACTTTGAAATGCATCAAACATATCGTGTTCATCATTAAAGTAATCTGGATGGTCAAAATCAATGTTTGTTACAACAGCATAATCAGGGTGATATGCTAGGAAGTGTCTGTAATATTCACATGCTTCAGCTATCATAAATTCTGAATTTTTTTCACCATGACCAGTTCCATCACCAATTAGGTAAGACGTAACATGACTGTGTTTAAAAATATTACTTGCCATTGTGGTAGTAGTTGTTTTACCATGTGCTCCAGTTATAGCGATTGAAGGAATTTCAGAAAGAAGTTTCCCAAGGAATTGAGAATAAGTATAAGTAGTTAAACCTAATTCTTTAGCTTTTCTGTACTCAACATGAGTTTCATCGAATGCGTTCCCTAAAATTACTTCATATCCTTCTTTAATATTTTCAGCCCCGTAGTTGTACATTGGGATGTTTCTTTGTTCTAATTTTTCTTGTGTAAAAAAGTATGTTTCTTCATCAGAGCCTTGTACTTCATTGCCCATATCATAAGCAATTTGTGCAAGAGAGCTCATTCCAGAACCTTTAATACCTATAAAATGATATTTACTCATTATAATATCTCCTAAGTTGTCTTTAATAAAATAAAAAATTTCTTTAATATTTTTTTTCATAAGCAATTCAATTTTACAACAAAACTGATAAAAATTCAATAAATAGGAGTTTTTTCTATCGTGATATTTTCAAAAATTTTCTATATTTTCATTTTTTAACTAATAATTATTTATATAAATTATAGACAATTTAAAAGAGGACAATTAAGAAGTATGTTTTCAAAATTGCCTCTCTTAGAATTAATCTAATAAATATTGTTTAGAAATAATATTATTTTCTATTTTTTCTTCTTCCAAATATTAGTGCACCGCTTAATACTAGTCCGATAGCAGCTAATGAAGCTAAATTATTATTTGATAGTCCAGTTTTAGCTAAGTGTTTTTCTAGTTTTGAATTGTTGATATTTGATGAAGTTTGTTTAGGTTTATTAGATACTATTGCGAATTTACTGAAGTGATCTATTTCAAATATTACTTTTCCGTCTTTTATAGTTGAATTTATAAGCTCTAACTCTCCGTTATCTTTTATATGATAAACATCTACATCTTTTTCATCTTCTTTTAAGACGATGGCCACTGTACGTTTCGCATTTGAATTAACTACATGATTGTCTTTGTCTAGAAGTTTTAAATCTAATATTCTGATTTGATTGTCTGCAGGTAAGTTTAATTTTTCTAGAACTGAATTTGCCAAAGCTTTGTCTTCTACAGAAGTTGCAGAAAGTTTTGTTGCATTTGTTTTATCAGTTAAAGTAACTTTAACTCCTAAAGCATCATTTGAGAATATATTGTTTATTATATCTTCAGATGGAGTCACATTGTTGTTTGTGTTAGTGTTTCCTGCATTTGAATTATTATTAGGTTTATTATCTGGAGTAGGCTTATCTACAGGTTTGTTATTTCCTGTATTATCATTATTTCCAGGTTTTACTTCAGTAGAACTATTATTAGCGTTATTTGAAGAGTTATTTGCATTATTATTAGCAGTGCTACTATTAGAATTGTCGCTAGGTTTTGTATTATCTACAGTTCCATTATTGTTTGAATTATTATTAGGTTTATTATCTGGAGTAGGTTTGTTTTCAGGTTTGTTATTTCCTGTGTTTTCATTGTTTCCAGGTTTTACTTCAGTAGAACTGTTGTTAGCATTATCATTAGCAGTGCTACTATTAGAATTGTCGCTAGGTTTTGTATTATCTACAGTTCCATTATTGTCCGAATTATTATTAGGTTTATTATCTGGAGTAGGTTTATTTTCAGGTTTGTTATTTCTTGGGACAGTTTCTTTATCATTTTTATGTTTAGTATATTCTTCTAATGCTTTATCTAAGTTAGATTTTTCTTCTAAAATTTTATCTATAGAATTTTCTTCATCGTATACTTTTTGAGCTTTTTCAGTAGCTTCTTTTAGTTTTGAGTATGCTTCTTTATTAATTTCTTCTTTATCTTTGTCATCATTAACTAGAATTTTAGCTGTTTCTAAAGGTAAAAGAAGGTTTGCTCTTTCAGTAGCAAGTTTTTTAGCAACTTCATCATTAGTATTTTCAACAGGTTTGTTAGTGTCGCCGTTAGTTGGATTATCAACTTTATCGTTAGGCTTGTTGCTTTCGTTGTTAGTTGGATTATCTACTTTGTCGTTAGGTTTGTTGCCTTCGTTGTTAGTTGGATTATCAACTTTATCGTTAGGTTTGTTGCCTTCGCTGTTAGTTGGGTTATCAACTTTATCGTTAGGTTTGTTGCCTTCGTTGTTAGTTGGATTATCAACTTTATCGTTAGGTTTGTTGCTTTCGTTGTTAGTTGGATTATCAACTTTATCGTTAGGTTTGTTTTCCTCAGCTGGAGTTGTTTCTTTCAATCCACTAACTGCACTTTCAATTTCTTTTAGCAGATCAGCTCGAGTATCTTCTAGATTTCTAGTTTCTTTAGCTTTGTTGATGAATTCTGTAGCTTTAGTAATAACTGCAGTTAAATTACTTTTAGATTCTTCTGAGTATTTATCAGTAGCGATTTTATCTTGTGCAGATTTTACAGCTTCTTCAAGTTTAGAAGTATCATATCTAAGCATAGTAGAGTATGTTTGAACATCGTTAAATAATTTCAAGATTTCATTAGATTTAGGGTTGTTGTGCACTAAATCTTCTAGTTTATCTATTTTTCCTTGAAGATAGTTATCTACAGCATTTATGCTTGCTTCACTATATTTTTTACTTTCTTTATCAGAGTTAAAGTTAGCTACAGCTTCAGCATTTGAAGTTCTAAGTTGGATAAGTAAATCATATTGATTTTTTAAATCTGATAATTCTGTGAATGCACTAGAAATTTCTTCGGTACTTGCATTATTATTTTTCAAAACATTTTGTGCAGCATTTATTTTGTTACCAAAGTTTTTAATTACCGCCATGTCTTGGCTCACATTGGCGTTTTTAAATACATTATTCCAACTGTCATAGTATTTACTTGTAGTAGCTTCGAATAGTGCGTTTAGTTGTTTTTTATCTGCAGTGATAACAGCATTTTCTTTAGGATATTTTACAGATAATACAGCTATATTTTCATGTTTATCAGTACCGAATAATGTACTGCTTGCAAAAGTGTTAAGTTTTATTGTAGATGGTTTTCCTTCGATAGGAATTCTTATTTTTGAAGGGTATTTATAAGAATTAGTCACATTATTATAAGTAACATCAGCAGTATCTTCTTTTAAAACTTGGACATCTTTTTCAGTAGTTCCATCGAAATATGTAAGTTTACTCATAACACCAATATTAGTAGTTCCATTATTCATAGGAATAAGGTCTAATTCTAAGTAATTTTTTCCATTTTCAGTTACTAGATATACATTTTTGATTATTCCATTCGCCATTGAAGGTCCAGTTAAATCTTGTTTTAACAATGAGCCTTCTAATTGAACTTTATTATTAGAATCTGTAGAAGGAGATTCTGATGGGTTACTTGGTTGATTTTGAGCTGAATCAGCAGAATTATTAAATGCATTTACAGCGCTATTTAGTTTATTTAATTCAGCTAGTAATGCTTCTTCAGTAGAAGTATCATTATTTAATAATTCTTTAGCTTTTGATAGCTCATTAGTTAAAGTAACGAAGGCTGCTGGTTCTTTTTTACCTTGTTTTATTAATTCAACTTCGGCTATTTTTTTCTTAAGTTGCTCTTTGGCTGAAACTTGTTCTGCTCCAGAGTTTTGAGAACTATTTAAGTCTTCTATAGCGAATTTAAATTGCTCTTTGTAGTAATCTGTTAAATCTGTATTAACTTGATCATCTGTATCAGGAGATTCAGGAGTTAATTTAGCATTAGCAACATAAGATTTTGCTTCATCGATTAATTGTTTAAGTTTAAGTTTTGCCTGAGTAACTTTGTTAAAGTTGTTATATGCTTCTTCAGCTTTTTTGATTTCTCCTGCAAGCTCGTCTGTATTTATACGAAGATAATCACTTAAATGTTGGATTTCACCTGTAAGTTCATCCAGTTTTTCGTAAACTGTAACAGTACCTTCTTTTTCAAATTCACTTACGTATGTTTGTTTTTTACCTTCTATATCGCTCGGAGTAAGTGCGTTTATTTTGCCTTCAACTGCATCAAGTTTTTCTTTTACTAGTGTTTTACTTTCGCTTGTATAATGCGTATTATTTTTCCATTCGTTTTCGTAAGAATCTTTTGCTCCTTGTAGTGATTTGTGTAAGTTAGCTAAAGAATCTAATTTTGTACTTTCATCTAGTAGTTTATTTATTATATTATCTACGTCGTCTTTAGTTAATGAGTCATTGTTTAAAAGTTGTTGAGCTTTAGTTATTAGTTGATTAAAGTATGTTTTAAACTCTTGTCTTAGATCTTTATAATTATTTTGTACAACATCACTAGTGTAATAATCAATTTTATTTCTTAAAGCGGCTTTTAAAGGAGATTCTTTTTTTGCTTCAACTTTAGAATAGTAATCGATGTATAAATCTGTGGCTTTAGTGAAATTATCGATTTGATTATTGTTGAAAGAATAAGAGTCTTTGAAATTGAAGTTTCCTAAAAGTGCTATCTCTATATTTTCTTTAGTAGAGTCAACAATCAGTTTTAATTTAGTAGGATAATCACGACCACCAATATTCTTTTTCTCTAAAACAATAGCGTCAGTATCCGTTTTACCTAAGCTATTGTATTTAAAAGTATCAGCTAGTGCAAAATCAACTGATCCTCCCGTGATTTTAGGTTCTAGTGATAATATCACTTCATTTTTTCCATTTCCTAGTTCATGAACCTCTACATTAGTAATTAATTCAGACAGATCTCTATTATATCTAGTTTTTATAGGAGTTTTTGCTCCTCTATCTACGAATTTAGCTGTTACGTTATATGGTGCAACTGGTTTTGTAGTGTTTTCAACTGGTGCTGCAGGAACTGGTTCTCCTTTTTGACCGTCTTTTGTAGTAAGATTATTTATCGCTTCAGTTAATTGTTTAACAAGGTCTGATGTATCGTTAATTTGAGGATTATAGCTTTCTGTTTGCTTAATCCAGTCTTTAGCGTGATTTAGAGCTTGTTCAAATTTTTCAAGGCTTACAGGTTCATACTCACTTCTGATTTTTCTCTCAGCGATATCGATTATTCTTTTTAGTTCTGTAGTGTTATATCTTAAATAAGTGAAGTTCGCATTATCAAAATCTTTTATTAATTGAACTAGTTCTTTGATATTTTTTGTATTTTTTAATGCGGGAACACTCTTAATGTAGTTTTTATATTGCTCAATACTTTCTTTTGTATATGTTTTTTCGTTATATAGTTCGAAATATTCTAGAAGTTTAGCAACTTTAATATCCAAAACTTCACGTAATGTTGCAATATCTTCCATTTCGTGGATAGGAGTTGAAATTTCATATAATTTATCGTAATTAGCATTTTCAGAACGTTTCAATTCTTGTAATTTTGTTACAGCTTCAGTAATTTTAGCTCTTTGTGAGAAATCTGGAGCAGTGTCTGAAGTGTTCTCTTTTGTTAGCAACCATTCATTAACTTTATTACCACGATCTATCCAATTTTGAATTTTTTCATTTAATTTTTCTCTATATTTAGGAATAGATTCGTTACTTTTTTTAGCAGCTGAGTAATTTATATCTAATGCGAATGGACCTGTTTGTTGTTTATTCCCATTTTTATCTAAATAAGTCATGTTAGATATTACCAATTGCTCAGCTTTTAATTCTCCAGGAACGTTGAAGGCGACGATGCGTTGGTCTTCAGCAGATGGTCCTAGTTTAACGCTTGTATCTAAACCAGAAACTTTATTAACAACAAAGCTTGTAATTTTACTAACTTTATCAGGATTAGCAACAAGATTAATTTCGATATCTTGCCCTTGTTTATAGATACCTACTAAAGACTCTTTAAATAGATTTTTAATTTCTTCTTTATTATCAACTACTTTTTTATAGAAATCTTGTTGACCATCGCTAGAAACAGTTACCATTGTTGGAGTTTTAAAGTCAGTAGTAGTGTAAAAACCATCATCTTTTAAATCATGATTTACATCAAAGTTATAAAGTTGAATATAATATTTTAAAGTATTTATTGCATTTTGTGCAGTTTTTTCTGTATAAGAATTAGCGTCTAGTTTTGCTTTTGCAGCAGCAGCTTCGCTCCACATGTTATACCAAGGTGTAGTATCGATAACATCATCTGGAACTTGATGATTTTCAAATGTTACATGGTAATATGGGAAATTAGAAGTTTTGTGGAAAAATGTAGTTCCTAAGTATCTATTTGTGATAGACTGATCGTTAAAGATTTTATTTATTATTTTATTTAGCTCATCCTTAGTTTGTTGAGTGGCTGCAGTATCTCCGAAATCAGCTTTTGCTATATTGCTATTTGTTGGCCAAGCTTGAGCTGTGATAGAAGATATAGTAAGTGCCAATGCGACACTCATACTTGATTTTAATAATTTATTTGTTTTCATGTAGTTTCTCCTTTTACATATGATATAATAATTTATTCTAATATTAAATTTTCAAGGTTAATCAAAGATATATTAAACTCCTTACTCTGTTTACATAAAGACTATTAAATCAACCTTTAAAAATAATAGACATCTATAATATAACATAAAAACGTTTCAATTGAAATAGATTATCAGTATCTTTTATATAAAAAAATAAAATAAAATTTTCTGAATTAATAAAAATTATACTTGATAATTTAAAATAATATTTCAAATTTAGTTTTTTTATTATTTATTAAAAAGTTAAGGGAATACTTGTATAGGCTTGTTTGTGCTTTTTTCTTGTTTCAAAAATGTATCTAAACTAAAAAAATAATTTTTCTTAGTCTGTTTTAAAATTTCTTTTTAAAAATTTACTTAATATTTTTCATGTAGTATAATTTAAAAGGAAATATTTTTATAAGGAGAGCAAGATGGCGAAATTTTATGCAGTAAAAAAAGGTAAAAAAACAGGAATATTCTCAACTTGGGACGAATGTAAAGAGCAGGTGACTGGATTTAAAGGTGCAGTTTATAAAAGTTTTAAAACTTTGTCAGAAGCTGAAGCTTTCCTAGAAAGAAATGAAGAAAAAATTGAAAATATTGAAGAAGTTGATGGTGTATATGCTTATATCGATGGTAGTTTCGACAGAGTTAGTGGCATATATGGTTCAGGTGTAGTTATAGTAGATGGCGATAAAAAACATGAATATAAACATGCTGGGAATCGTGAAGATTATGCTCAATTACATAATGTTGCTGGAGAATTGGAAGCAGCAAAATTCGTTATGTGGTATGCTGTTGATAAAAAAATTAAAGAGATTACATTGTTTTACGATTATCAAGGGATAGAAGCGTGGGCAGTTGGAGATTGGAAAGCAAATCTTCCTTATACTCAAGATTATGTAAAATTTTATAATAAGGTGAAGACAGTGGTAAAAGTTAATTTTATGAAGGTAAAAGCTCATACCGGAATTGAGTTGAATGAAGTTGTGGATAAGCTTGCAAAAGATGCTATCGAACAATTTAAAAAAGAAAATACTAAGTAAGATAAAGCAAGTAGATTTTAAAAGACCTTAAATTCTACTTGTTTTTCATTAAACCTTAAAAGATAAATGTGTTATAATTATTAAAATATAATTGAATTCTAGAAGAAAGAGGGTGAATAAGTGAATACAACAACGATAAATAATAAACAAATATTAAATAAGATAGCTAGCCTTGTATATAGAGATAAGAAACGAATAATAATTGCATTGGTAGTCTCGATTGCATCTTATTATTTTACGTTATATCCAATGGATAGATTGAGTTATATTGTTGATGGTATAGCAAGTGGTAATATTGATTTTAATGGTGTAGTTAATGAAATTCTTAGAATAATTTTAGTTGGAATCGTATTATATATAGTCTATTTCTTTAAAGAATACTACACGTTTATAGGTTATGATAAGATTATTAAAGATATGACATATGGTATCCAACACGATATTTATGGGCATACTCCTGTGTTTTTTAACAAGTTTAGTATAGGTGAGGTAATTAGTAGATCTACTAACGATATTACAAATTATATTGCCCCACTTTTTGGATATGGTATTCTGCTGATTTTTGATGGAATAATTTACAATTTATTTATAAGTATACTTATATTTAACAAATCGAATTTTATATATTTATTGCTAATTCACATACCGTTAGTCATACAGACTATTTATTTAGTTAGCAGGCGAAAAGTACAAGAAAAATATTATAACAAGATGGCGAAAACTATGGATGAAATTACAGAAGAAACTTTAGAAAATGTTAAAGGTATTCGAGTAATAAGAGCATATAGTCTGTTGGATAAAGTTAGAAATAGTTTTGTAGGAAAACTTAGAAGTTATGCTAAAAGTAACGAAAAATACATGAAGAGAACTCTTGTTTATCAGCCATTGAATACTGTATCCTTAGCTACAAGTTATATTATAGCTGTAGCTGGTGGTTTTTATTTTATTAATCTAGGTATGATGACATTAGGAGAATTGATTTCAGTTTGTGTAGTTATAGGTATGATTCAATGGCCGTATATTGCTTTATCTGAGTTGGTTATTATGATTATAGAAGTTCGTCAAGGTACAAAAAGAATCCTAGAAATTTCAGATATAAAAGCTGATGTTAATAATGAACTAGCTGAAAGTGATTTTGAATTTAATAGTAGTATAGAATTTAAAGATTTCAATTTCGCTTATGAAGAGGGTAATAATGCCTTAGTGAATATTAATTTTACTATAAATAAAGGTGAAACAATAGGGGTTGTAGGGAAAACAGGAAGTGGTAAAACGACTTTTATTAAACAATTGTTACGACTATATCTAATAAATGAAAATACTTTGCTTCTTGATGGAAAAGGTATTGAACGATATTATGACTACTCTGTAAGGGCTAAGATAGGATATGCACCACAGGAATATCAATTATTCTCAAAATCTATAAAAGAAAATGTACTATTCTATAGATATGAACAAGAAGATAGATTAGAAGAAGTGCTAGAACAAGCTGATATTAAAAAGGATATTAGTAGATTTAAAGATGGCATTGATACGTTAGTTGGAGAGAATGGATTATCACTTTCTGGTGGACAAAAACAACGTCTAGGTATAGCGAGAGCATTGTTATCAGATCCTGATATTTTAATACTTGATGATAGCTTAAGTGCAGTAGATTCTAATACAGAAAAAACGATTATAGAAAATATAAAGAAAAATCGAGAAGGTAAGACAAATATCATCGTAGCTCATAGAATTTCAGCGGTGAGACATGCAGACAAGATAGTTGTATTAGATAATGGGAAAATATTAAATTCAGGTACGCATGAAGAATTATTAGAATGTTGCGATTGGTATAAGCAACTAGATGATTATCAAAATAAGGAGGTAGAAGATGATGAAAACTAAACATCCATTATTTCAATTTCTTCCTTATATGAAACAAGCTAAAAAATCATATTTATTAGGATTTATCTTTTCGCTATTAAATGTAGGTTTAGGTGTAGCAGGAGTATACGTATTATCGAAAGTATTTGATGGAATAAGTGGGGATTTAACGCAACAGATAATTTTAAAATCTTTAGTTGTGATTGTAGGATATGGGCTTATTTTACTTTGTTCAGGTATATCGAATTATATTAGAAATATTTACTTAGTGAAGGGCGCTAATGAAATCTATGTTAGAATTCAGATGCAAGTATATGATCATATACAAAGCCTACCTATCAAATATTTCGATAATATTCCTGCAGGGTCAGTTGTTTCTAGAATAACGAGTGATGTTAATCAAATTAGAACATTTTTCGTTTCAACATTTGTTCAAATTTTAATAATAACTTTAAAGATAATTTTCTCTTATATGGTATTATTTTATGTTGATTTTCGCTTCGGATTATTTATGTTAGCACTATTTCCTGTAATGTATATTGTTTTGAAATTATATAATAAATTATCAATCGATAGTATTAAAGGATATAGAAGAAAATTTTCTCAAAGTAATGGGATTATAAATGAGAATTATCAAAATTTAGAAATTATTAAAGCCTTCAATAAAGAGAAAGAAAGTATTGAAGATTGGAATAAACATAATGAAGAAAGATATAAATATTGGAAAAAATTAAATCTAGTAGATAGTTTATTACTTCATAATATAACAGGAATATTTAGAATAATAATTTTTATAGGTATTGTTTATTACTATGCGTATTCTCATTTCAATAATGCCTACGGTGTAACATTGGGAATGGTATATATGTTTATTAATTATACTACTGATATTATATACAGAATTGCTGATTTTACTATGGGGATTTCTAATTATATTAAAGCTCAAGGTGCAGCGATAAATATTCAAGAAATATTAAAGTTGGAAATTGAAGAAGATAAAGTAAGTGAAGTAGTTGAAGAAGATTTCCGAGGAAATATTAAATTCGAAAATGTATCTTTTGCCTATAAAGATGATTTTTATGTACTTCGTGATTTGAATCTAGAGATAAAAGAAAATCAAACTGTAGCCTTTGTAGGACATACAGGAAGCGGTAAGAGCACTATAATGAATCTAATCGTGAAATTCTATAGTACTACCAAAGGTAATGTCCTAATCAATGGTAGAGACATAAACGATTATAGTAAGGAATATCTAAGAGAAAAAATGGCGATAGTACTTCAAGATTCATTTTTATTTGAAGGTACTTTACTTGAAAATATTACGACTTCTAACGATGAAAAAATTGCTAGAGAAGCTTTATCTAGAGTTGGAGGAGATTTTATTTTAGAAAATCGTTCTCTTCATTCAAAAGTAGAAGTTGGTGGTAGCAACTTTTCTACCGGTGAGAAGCAACTTATTTGTTTAGCTAGAGCATTGGCTAAGGATCCAAAAATCTTAATTTTAGATGAATCAACGGCTAATATAGACAGTGAAACAGAACAAAATGTAAGTCGAGCTATAGAAGAATTAAAGCAAGGAAGAACAACTCTTATAATAGCTCATAGGTTATCTACGATAAAAAATGCTGATATGATTTACGTCCTTAAAAAAGGTAAGGTCATAGAAAGTGGAACTCATGAACAATTATTATCTTTAAATGGTAGTTATAAAAAGATGTATGAGACACAGGTAAAAGGATAAAAAATTGGAGTGATCCGTAAAATCAGGTTCTACTGAATTCTGATTTCCGAATCACTCCTTTTTTAATAATTATTTTTTGAATACAAATTCGTATGCTAAATCGATATCTTTAAATGAAATCATTACAGTTTCATATCCTAATGGCTTGAAAAGTTCATTTACAGCATTAGCAACTCTCTCACAAACTTCTACAGGGCGGTGAACCCAACCAATTTCAAGATTTGCTCTACTGATTTCTTCTCCATCAAGAATAGCAACACTCTCGATTAAATCTAATGTAAATGCTTCTCTTGGTCTTTCGATTATTTCTGCAATTGTATCGAAAAGTTCCGCACTAACTTTTTTTAAATCTTCTTTTTTAAATCCTCTAGCAACTATACGTGGCATAATAGACCTCCATGTTTTGAATTCGTTTTCTTATATTATATCATAATATAGTCTCTTTTTGTGAATAGTTTGAATATAATTTTTATATTAATTTTAAAAGGAGCTAGATAATAAGTAGGAAGAATCGAATAAGAATTTTAAAGAACAGTTTAGTGTAGATTTAGAGTATTTAATTGAGGGTAGATAACAGGTTGAAACCACAGGTATGAGTTAAGAAGCGGAAGCGGTGGATGAATATTGTATTTGTATATACTCAATCGAATTTTATATGAGCGATTATATTTTTATTTTTTTTGAAAAATAACTTATTTATATTTAAAGAGAAAGTAAAGTGAAAAACTCTCTAATTCACATTTACTATGATTTGCTATGGTTTAAAAATAAAATGTAAATTATGTTAAATTTGTATTAAAATTATACTGAAGACATTTGCTTGAGACTATAATTTGTGGTATACTTTTGTAGTATTGTCTAAATATATATTTAGAGATAATAAATATCGAAAATTTAATTGTTTTTTATTGAGGTTATGGTACTAAGCGAAACAATAGAACGGAATAATTTTTTCAATTGTAAAAATGATTTTAATTTAATATTATTAATGGGTTTTTAACTTTTTTACGATTAAGTTCAGCACGATTATTTTGTTTTGTTAATTGTTTGTTCGATATGTTAGTAGAAAGGGAGTGACTCAAAAATCAATTTTGTCGAGTTTCCCACGAAGTTTATTAGATATCTAAAAAGCTTTTATAAAGCGAATGCAGATATAAATAAACAACTTCTACTATGAGTTCGTATATAAATTTTTAAAAAAATTAGAACTTTTTAGCTGCTCCTTTTGGTTTATTATGTTTACTATATATTTAGAAAAGAATTAAGAATTATGATTAATAGAAGGAGATTGTTTATTAATATGAAGCTAGAAAAAAGACAGAAATATGCGATTCGAAAACTTAGTGTTGGTGTAGCATCGGTTCTTGCAGCACAGTTTTATGTAGGTAGTGTATCTGATGTTTCTGAAGTTCAGGCTGGGGAAGTCGTCGGAACTGAGGTAGTAAATAAGGTAGATGATGCATCAGCCGGAAAACCTAAAGATACAGAAGTTGAGGTTATAGGTAAAAAACAAGAAAGTACAGTTGAAAGTTCGACTAACGTAGGAACAAAACCAAAATCAGAAGAAAATGCTGATAAGAAGACTGCCGATAAAGTAGATACTAAAGAAAAAGAAGCAGAAAAAACTTCAGAAGCAAAAGAAAAAGAAGATAAAAAATTTTTGGAATCAAAAGAAGTTCAAGAAGCCAAAGACACTCTATCGAACAGACTTTTGGAATCTAAGGCAGTTAGCCAAGAAGCTGAAAAATATATAGCTGGAAAAGATGTTAGTGCAGAAGTTAGAACTAAGTTGACAAAATATTTAGAGAGTTCTAAGCAGGAAGAAAATAAAGCGCAACAGGTTTTAACAAAAGATAAAGCCAGCTTAGAAGAATTAAATAATAGTGTTCGAACTTTAGAAACGGCTCTTGAGGTACTATATTTAGAGCTTAGACGAGCGGGGCATTCAGGGAAAGTTAGTTATAGGTTGGAGACAACGGTAACTCCTGCAGAGACAAGTACGGATTCTCCAGAACTTACTCCTAGAACTGGGTCAAAAGTAATTTATTCAAACGGTGCACCGATTTCAACTGAGATTGGTTACGATATTTCAAATGTTGTGTATGGAAATGATGATACAAATGAGAACACATATTACAATGGAAACAGAAATTTTGCTTTAAATGAGGATGCTAAGAAATTAGGGTTGAGAGCTAGTTATTCAAGTTTTACCGGTTCTGATGGGAAAACACATTATAAAGGGTATCTAACGGGAGCTGTTTTACCAAGTGTAGAACCAGGTCTTTATAATGTGGGATTCACTTATCGAGGTAAATCATATACTACAAATGTAGAGGTGAAATCTTCTGAAGGGGCTCCTTATATGACCTTAGAGCGTTATTTTGGAGATGATTCCGGTCGTAACATTCGAGATTATAAATTGAAAAAAGATGGTTCTACAGTTGACCTGAAATATAAGGTCGGATTGACGAGAATAGGTTGGGATGATGTAGAGTTAACTCCAGATGCTAAGGCGTTGGGATATACTTTCGACAAAACAACAGGTTATATAACAAAAACAGTCACTTTAAATAATTCAATAGAAAGTAGAAATTATGTTATTGGAGTACAGTCCAAAACGGATCCATATACTAGAGCTGTAGCTAACTTAACAATAGAAGAACCACCGGTGTTTAAAGTGGTTAAAGACTTAAGAGATACTAGTGATATCAATAATCCTAGAGGGGACTCAGTAACCTATGATAGTAGTACTAATACAGCTTATATGACCGCTACGCCTTTTGGTTATTATCTGGAATCTAATGAACCGCAGACGATAGCGGATGCAACACCAAATAGTCCACAATATACATCTAATCTTTGGTTGTCATTACCTGGAAAAAGAAATGAATATAATATCGTCAATAATGTCGCTCCGATAACTATTACTAAGTTAGAACAAACAGGTGGTAGTGATGGAGTTAAAGTAGAGCTTATAAAAGATGGTCCGGCAACAGGAGATAATCTATTTATTAACGGTTCTAGTTCAGTTTCAGATGTTCTAACAGATAATGTTAGCGTGGAGTCTCAAACAAGTGGGATGTGGTATAAGAGTGAAATCTCACCTTATCGATTAAACTTTAAAAGTCTTCCAGAAAGAGCAGGTACTTATTTTGTTGATTTTCAAATAACGGATAATATCGGTAGGGTAACAAACTATCATTTAAATCTAGTTACTAAGGAAGTCTCACAAACAACTCCAAATAAAAATGACGTTTTAAGAGCAAACTATACTATTACTAACGCTGATGTTATGTTTGATGCGGACAAGCTTTACCGAGTGACTAATCCAATTCCAGTAGCTGTGCCTATCTCTGATAAGGAACAAAAAATCGGAGATTTAGTACTTAATAAGTCTAATGCAATACTAGAAATCAATAGTAAACCTGATGGAGTTGAAATTACAAAAGATACTGAGAATCCTACTAGATTTAAGGTAATAAAACAAAATGGTAAGACTTTAGCTGCAGGTGTTTATACAATTACTGCCACAGCTCGAGATGGGCACTTCGGGGCTAATGTTCCGTCACGTACATATAAGTTTGAAGTGATGGATGGTATAAATAATATTGATCATAAAACATTGACTGAAGGTCAAGAAATTCCAAATATTCCTGTCTCAATGACGAATGGTAGTAAGATTACTAAATTAATGGTTGAATCAGAGGGTGACTATATTCACCTAAGTCCTAATGCGGATAATACAGGTTTAGTGGGTTATGCTCTGAAAAAAACTGATGGTCGAAAAGAAGCAGTTGTTACAGCTACATATACTAATACTGAAGGTCAAAGCCGACAAATTAAGACTAAGTTTACTTATGAAGTGAATGCTTCACCAGTAACTGATTTAGCTCTATCTATCACAAATGATAAACAGACGGTTGTAGAAGGTACTAAATTCAAAGATATGGTTGTCACAGCTACTGATGGCGCAACGGTTACAGTTGACCCTACTAAGTTGCCAGAGGGAATAACTTATGATGAAAGTACTAAGACTCTATCAGGGAAGGGGCAATATGAAGGTCGTTATATTATTCCGGTAAAGGCTACTAAAAATGATAAATCAATTACTAAGTTAGTCGACCTCACAGTAACGCCAGGAAACTTCAGCGTTCCAGAAGCTAGTTACATATTAACAGCAGGTAATGAAATAACTCCAATTACACTTAAAATTCCTGCAAATGCGACTGTAAGTTCAGTTGGAGGTACTTTACCAAGAGGTTTAAGCTGGTCTGCAGACAGAAAAACAATCACAGGTACTCCGACTCAAGTAGGGACTTTCCAAGTGTATGGCTATGTTAATAGAACTACCGCAGGTGGTACAAATCAATCTACATATGGGTATGTAAATATCACAGTAAACAGTGTACCACTAAACTTTTCTATTCCTGATAATACAAAAACAGTAAAAGCTTTAGATGAACTGCCACCGATTAACCTCCAAGCAGATGGCGCTGTGCTATCGATAACTTCAGGTTCACTACCTCCAGGTGTAAACTATGATGCTGCGACAAAAACTGTTTCAGGAACTCCTACAAAAGTAGGAACTTATACAGCGACATTTACAGCAACTAGTCCGACAATTAGTGGTAATTCAACAGCAAGTGCAACGTTAACGATTGAGGTAACGCCACGTGATTTAAGTGTTGAAGTTGCGAATAAGGAACAAGAGAAGACAGTTCTAACTGCTATCGATAATGTAGTGTTAAATCCTTCAGATACTAAAGCAAGATTAGAAGTAGATACAAGTAAACTTCCGCCAGGAGTTACTTATAATTCAGATACAAGAACTATTTCCGGTACACCATCTAAAGTGGGAGAATACTTAATTCCATATAAAGCGACTTTCCCAGAAATGGCAGAATCACCAGTTGATGGGGGACATATTAAAATTAATGTTCGCCCACTTCCGGTAAGCATTAATGTTACAGAAAAAGAACAAACGGTTCGCCTAGGTACAGCTATTAAGAATATGCTTGTTACTCATAGTGAACATTCGAACTTAGGAGCTCGTTACTTAAGTGTAGATTTACCGGAAACAGACTTAGACTCGTATCTTGAATCAACTGCAGGTTTAAATTATAATGCTGCAACGCATACAATTAGCGGAACTCCAACAAAACCTGGTGTCTATAAAGTTCGTTTAAAAGCAACATTGGATTCTGAAACATTAGGTAAAGGTAGTGCAGAAGAGATTATCATTGTAACGGTAGTAGATGATCCAGTATCATTAGACATCAAAAATGATCGCCAAATGATTGCGCTAGGAAAAACTGGTCTTCGTCCAATTACGTTTGCAGTACCAACGGGTGCCACATTAACGTTTGATAAAACAAAACTTCCAGCGGGTGTAACGTATGATGAAGCAAGTAAAACTATTTCAGGAACACCGACAGTAGCTGGAGCATTTGATATACCAGTAACTGTAACAAGTACAGGAGGCAAGTTTCTAACAAAAGATATTACGATAGATGTTGTAGACTTAACGCCACCGACTCCGACAGTTACAGTGAAGGAAAACAATGACGGAACTCATACCATTACGATTTCACAACCAGGCGGTAAACCTGTTGAAACAATTATCAAGAATGGTAAAGATGGAGAAACTCCAAAAGTCAAAGTAGATCGTGATGAGACTAAGAAAGAAACTACGTTAACGTTCTATAGTGATAAGAATGCAAATAATCAGTTTGATGAAGAAACAGATACGGTTCTAGGAATATCTGTCATTAAAGATGGTCAAGACGGAGCAAAAGGTGGCGCTGGAGTAGCCGGACCAAAAGGAGACAAAGGAGATGCTGGAGTAGCCGGACCTAAGGGAGACAAAGGTGAAGCCGGAGTAACTGGACGCGATGGAAAAGATATCCTAAACGGCACAAGCACACCAACAGCCCAAGATGGAAAAGATGGTGATACATTCATCAACACAACAACAGGAGATGTACTTGTTAAGAAAGATGGAGAGTGGAAACCAGTAGGGAACATCAAAGGAGCAAAAGGTGATAAAGGTGACCAAGGTCTTCAAGGACGTGATGGTCAAAATGGAACAAACGGACAAAATGGACGTGATGGAAAAGATATTCTAAATGGCACAAGCATACCAACAGCCCAAGATGGAAAAGATGGTGATACATTCATCAACACAACAACAGGCGACGTACTTGTTAAGAGAGATGGTACATGGCAACAAGCAGGAAACATCAAAGGAGCTAAGGGTGACAAAGGAGACCAAGGTCTTCAAGGTCATGATGGACAAAACGGAGCCGATGGAGCGAATGGACGCGACGGAAAAGATATCCTAAGTGGCACAAGTACACCAACAGCAACTGATGGAAAAGACGGGGATACATTTATCAACACAACAACAGGAGATGTACTTGTTAAGAGAGATGGTACATGGCAGCAAGCAGGAAACATCAAAGGAGCAAAAGGTGACAAAGGAGAAACAGGAGTCGCTGGACCAAAAGGTGATAAAGGTGACGCTGGAAAAGACGGTTTCACACCTACAGTTAGTGTTGTGACAAACCCAGATGGAAGTCATACAATTTCAATCGCACAACCAGATGGAAAAGAACCAATCACAACAACTGTTAAAAATGGAGAAAACGGAAAAGATGGTCGTGCACCAAGAGTTGAATTGAAACCAATTTATCCAGCGCAACCTAGAAGCACTAGAAGAGCAAGAAGTGTGGATGTTACTCCAGCTTCGCAACCAACACCTAAGCCAATTGGAGTTCATATTACGGTTTATTATGATAATGATAATAGTTTAACATATACTGCTGGAGATACTTTGATTAGTGAGGAAGATATCTATAACGGAGTAGATGGAGTTAATGGACGCGATGGAGTTGATGGTAAATCAGCGACAATTGAAACAAAAGAAAATGCCGATGGAAGTCGTACTATTATCATAACAAATCCAGACGGAAGCAAAAATGAACTGATTATTAAAAATGGTAAAGATGGTAAATGTACTTGCGAAAACAAACCAACTAATGACAAACCGCAAGAACCGAAAGATGACAAACCAGTACCACCACGTGAGGATAAACCGCAAGAACCAAAAGGTGACAAACCAGTGCCACCACGTGAGGACAAACCGCAAGAGCCAAAAGGTGACAAACCAGTACCACCGCGTGAGGATAAAACGCAAGTACCAGAAAGAGACAATGTAGTGCCGCCACGAGAAAACAAACCGCAAGAATCAAATGTTAAAATGCCTCTCCCTTTTGGGGCTTCAGAACAATTGACGCCAACTTTAGATAGTGTTAAAGGAACTGTTAGAAAGGGACTACTGGCTAATACTGGTGAAGAAAAATCAGATACATCAATCTTCTTCGGAAGTGCTGTGTTACTTGCTCTTTATCTACTTAGAAAAAAAGAAAATTAAAATAATTTGTTAGTGGGGTATATTTAATATTTATTGCTTAGATTAGTATAGTTCATTGCTAGGTTGCGGTATTTCGTAAATATATTACTAAGTTATTAGGGGATGATTCTGCTAAATTGATTATTTTCGAAATCATATTTAAAGAATCATCCTCTATTTTTACATGATAGACAAAAAATTAATAAGGATATAGGGTGAAGTTTTTTAGGATTCTATAAAATTAAATTTTCTTTTATAATAATTAATAATAACTTTCATTATATCTGTAATCTAATGAAAATATTATGTTTTTTAGATGATTATAAAAAAATCTAGAGTAATTTTTTGCTTATTTTACTTACAAATGTTACCATTAAGTTAGAGAATGTGATATGATATAGAGTAGGAAAAAAATATTAAATTAAATACTAAGGAGAAATTTTTATTAAAGTTTTATATAAGAAATACTTTTCATTAATAATATTGATTTTAGTTTGTATAGTTATATTTTTATTTTCTAATCAAGCTGGAGAGGAATCGTCGAAAATATCAAATGATTTAATCGTAAGAAAAATGGGTCACTTTAGTGAATACATGATTTTAGGATTTTTTTCATTTTCTTATTTATCAAATATATTTATGAAAGTTAATAGTCGTAGAAATTATAAAAAAACTGCCATTCTAAGCCAAGTATTTTCTGTTGTATACGCTTCGACCGATGAATTTCACCAGACTTTTGTAGTAGGTCGTGATGGTAATGTCATTGATGTATTAATAGATAGTAGTGGTGCTTTGGTTGGAATTATTATTTCTAGTATTATCTATTTTCTTATAGTGAAAAAATAGTAAAAAATATAGTACTTTTTAGTTGTATTTTTTTTAGAAAAGTTATAAAATATTTACTTAGAGAAATAAAAGTTAAAAAATTAAAGGAGGAGTTTTTGATGCTTAAAGCACTTATTGTTGAAGATGATAAATTATTAGCTGCATCATTGAAGGCTGCAATCGCAGGGAAATTTGATGCCGATGTTTGTTATAATGGATTAGATGGACAAAAATTTGTCGATGAAAATGTATATGATTTTGTCATAGCGGACAGTATCTTGCCCGGTATGGGTGGAATAGATCTATTAGATTATATTCGTGAAGAAAAAGAACTTAAAATACCAGTAATTGTAATAACTATAGCTGAATCAACGGAAGAAAAGGCTAGAGTTATGAAGCATAGAGTTACAGAATATCTACCACGTGTAGCGGATGCTTCTCTTTTACTAACAACTATGTCTAACTTACTTCAACGTGAAAGTAACTTGAAAGGTGAGAATGAGATTACATATAAAGATTTAGTATTAGATCTTAAAAATGAATTGGTATCATCTAATGGTGGAACGTTGGATACTATTAAAGGAAAATATCTTGAATTATTATCATTCTTTGTAATAAATAATAATATTGTATTAGAGAAAGAAGAAATTTTCGATCGTGTATGGGGTGTTGATTCAGAAACGACTATTAATGCGATTGAGGTTTATATTTCAGGGTTAAGAAAAGAACTACGAAAAATTGGTTATGATAAAAATCTAAGAACTGTTCGTGGTGTTGGATATACATTTGAGTAGGTAGTATTATGGAATTTAATTATCCTATAGACTACACTTTATACAATACAGAAGAAATAACTGTAATCATTAAATTTTTAGATTTAATAGAAGCATGTTATTTGACTGGTGTGGAACTTGCAGAGTTTAAGTCAATGTATAAAGAATTTAAAAACGTAGTTCGAGCGAAATCTGAAGAGAATTCACTGTATCGTGAGTTTAAAGAAATTACAGGTTACGATGGCTACTTAGCTGTAAAAGAAATGAAAAATGAAAAACCAAAAATTAAGCTTTAAAGCTTGATTTTTGGTTTTTATTTTATATTAATATAGCCATAATGAAATTTTGTGTTTTTTCTTGTTATTCTAGTGAAATTATATTTTTCAAAAACAGTATCTTTAAAATGGGCTTTCACTATTATTTTTTTTCTTGCGATACGTTTTGCTTCTTTGATAAATTCTTCGTACGGGAAGGTTGAATCAGCTAATGGTAGAATTCCTTCCAGATTATTTGATTCTGAAATATTGTGAGAAAACATCGGATCGAAATATATTATGTCATAGTTATCGTTTGGACATTGTTTTAGGTAATCTAGACAATCGATATTATGAGTTTTAATTTTACGCATTGCATTATTTATAGCCTCATTTGAAGAAATATAATTTTCTAGACCATTAGTTGTAATTAAATATACTATATTATTTTTTTCAAGAGATGTAACATTATGCCCGTAATAACTTAATAAAATGCTATCTCCAGCCAATCCCATAGTACAATCAAGAATATTTTGTTTTTCTTCTTTAATTATTTCTACTAAAGGTTCGTTATCCGAATTTTTTATTTTTAATGCGGTTGTATCTAAATGAAAGAAAAATTCTGAATCGTTTTCGAAGTAGCTTAATTTGTTCTTATAGACTACTAGTACACCATCTGATGAGGATAATAATTGTTTTATTGTTTTCTTATTTCTCATTTTATATTTTAATCTTAAATCATCTGCGAGTTGTTGAGCTTTTTCATTAAGTTCTGAATTTGTTTTTACACTAGTTGTTACTATTATATTTTTCATTGATTATAAAAATTTTCTCCTCGGTTATGATTACATCTACTTTTATATCGTGATCTTCTTTAGGAACATTATCTTGTAGTAGTTTATGGTAAGATAAACCAACGCTAATATCATATTCTCTTGATGAGAAATATTTATCGTAGTATCCTTTACCATAACCAAGTCGATATCCATTGTTATCGAAAACGATAGAAGGAGTAATTACTAAGTCTATTTTTCCTTCGTAGTAGTCGGATGAAGTTGGTTCTAATACTCCGAAATGTCCTGGAGCAAGCTCATCCCAAGATTTTAAGTGAATTAAATTCATCTTTCCATTTTCTATTTTTGGAACAAAGATTTGTTTTTTATTTATCCATTTTTTTATAAAAGTTTCAGTTGTGATTTCGCTACCAAATCCCACGTATATAAATATTTTTTCTGAGGATTCGAAGAAATTTTGTTCTTCCAATGTTGTAAAGATTGAATTAGTAGAAGATTCTCTATAGCCTTTAGATAAATTATTTCTTTCAAGTATATATTTTTTTCTAAGTGTTTTTTTCATAGTATATCACCTCAAGTTATATTATAGCATAAATTGAAATACAATTTTAATTTTGATATAGTATAGAATTTGAATAATGAAATTAGAATTATGTAAATGAGAAAAAGTATATTATATCTGTAATATTTTATTTTATTCTAAAGTTCCATAAAATGCGATTATAAAAACAAATATAGATTTTCTTAGTAGATTAAGTTATAGTAAAGGGATAAATATTATCTATAAATTTTTAGAATTTTTATAATAAAGTATGTACAAGTATAATCAAAATTTTAAGAAAATATAAATAGATGTAAATTCTATGAATGTTGATGTGTGTAGGTTTCAGGTTTTCATAATATAATGGGATTTTGATAAATAAAAAAATCTTAAATTATGATTTACAATGTTAACAAGGTAAAAGTAGTAAAATAAAAAATAATTATTCATTATTTAATGGAAATAATAGTATAAATATGATATAATATAAAAGAAAATTTATGAGAAAGGAATCTTCTACAAATAATGACAAATTCAGAAAAAAATAAAGATATATTAAGTAATGATGAATTGGCAAAAAATAGTAAAAAAACAGATGATTATTCAAATCTGCTTGAGAAAATAAGAAAGCAAGTTGATATAGAGAATTCGTCTACTTACACTAGAAAGACTCATAATGAACAAGAGAATCTTGAAGAAACAGTAATTATGCCATCTGTTACAGAAAAAGTAACTGATGAGTATGCCGAAACAGTTGTACTAGATAAAAATGAATTAGTACAAGCAATTGAGAAAGAAGAAGCGTTAGTAGGGAAAAAAGTAGAAAAAGTTGAGGAAAAACCTGTAGTACTAGAGGTGCTAGGGGTGAAAAAACGTATAGGTTTAAAAACAATTGTTGAAGATATTACCTTTGATATGCGTGAAGGTGAGATAATCGGATTATTAGGACCAAATGGAAGTGGTAAAACTACAATCATGAGAATGATGGTAGGATTAACTAAGAAAACAAAAGGTGATGTTTATTGTTTCGAAAAACCTCTTGGATTAGGAAGAACTTCTATGCTTAAAGAAGTTGGAGCTATGATTGAAACACCTGAGTTTTATAACTATATGTCAGGTTGGGCTAACTTGAAACAAATTGCACGTGTATGTGGAAAAAAAGTAACAAGAGCACGTATGAAAGAACTAGTTGAATTTGTTGGACTGAAAAAAGTAATTAGAAAAAAAGTTAAAACTTATTCACTAGGTATGCGTCAACGTCTTGGATTAGCACAAGCATTATTAAATGACCCTAAAATTCTTATTCTTGATGAGCCTGTTAATGGCTTAGACCCTCAAGGAGTACAAGATTTCCGTAATAAACTTAAAGAAATCGCAGCAACAGGAGTTTCAATTTTAATTTCATCACATCTTCTTGATGAAATTGAAAAAGTTTGTGATAGAGTTATCGTAATTGAAAAAGGTAAAATTATCGCTGATGATAAATTAGAAAATCTAGTAGCAGATGAAGTCGTTAAAACATTAATTTCAACACACGATGTTGAAAAAACAGAATTATTAGTAAGAGAACTAGGGGTTAGATATGAACTGACTAAAGATGGATTTGTATTTGAAAATCTAAATCGTGAAGAAAAAGCTCGTATAATTACTTACTTAGTAACTAATAATGTTGAATTAGATACAATTCGTGAATTAACAACATCATTAGAGGATCGATTCCTACAAATTACAGGAGGGGAGAGAAAATAATGAAATTATTAATAAATGAATTTATAAAAGATTATAAAAAGAAAACTACATGGTTATATTTCTTACTATCATTTGGAATTATTTTGTTAAATAGCTATTTTGCAAAAAGACAATTTGAAGATGGAGTAGATGCGGTAAAAATATTAAGTGGAATAACAATGGTTGCTGTGGGGACAGCAACGGTATTCTCACTAATTATGCTAGCAAACAATTTATCTCAAGAGTACTCAAAAGGAACGATTAAGTTTCTATATACAAAACCTAAGTCTCGTTCTGCGATACTTACTGCGAAAATTATTTTAGCATTTATCAACTATATTATTTTCTTAGTAGTAGGAACAGTATTTGATTTTGTAACAAAGAATTATGTGTTCTTTAAAAATAAAGTAGGATTAAATCATTTGAATGATACTATAGCTGAAGGATACTTTGGGAGAACAGTTGCTAAACAAATAATTATAACAAACTTAGCTGATTTAGCAGTATTTATCTTCCTTGTAGCGATGGTAGTATTAGTTTGTGTAGTGTTTAAAACACAAATTCTATCATTGGTATTAGTTATGTTATCACTTTTAGGAACTGGATTAATTCAATCTTTAACAATATTTGCAGTTTCAAAATTCTCATGGGCAAAATATCACATGTTTGATGTACCGTTATTTAGCTCATATTATGCAAGTGAAGCAGGACGTCACACTGTAAAAGAATTGTTTAAGTTTGACAATGCAAATGCATTAATTATTATGTTAGTAGCATACAGTTTTGTATTCTTTACAATTTCTTATATTGTAAATGCAAGACGTGATATTACAATCGATTAGAGTATAAAATTGTTAGGAGGTAGGAAAAATGAGAAGTTCATTAAAAAAGATTGAGCGAATTAAGGATATTTTGGATTTAAATGGAGATGTATTAACTTATAAGTACTCAGATGAAGAAATACGACTTAACTTAGGGGAAGAACAACTAAGTAGTATTTTTAGTAGATTTATCAAAAGAAATCTACCTAAGATTAAAGAAGGGTTACATGATGGAAAGCTTGTTAAATGTCAAAGTGGATTAGGAATTTCATGTTTATTTATTCCTAGTGATAGTGATGATAATTTCTATTTAATTACGCCTTTCTTAGAGTATTTAATTCCAACTAAATTATTCCAAGAATCATTAACTAAATATGGGGCTAGTATTAGTGAATTAATTTGTGATGTTTATTTTTCATTACCAATTACACCTAGAAAAAAATTCAACTATTTAATAGAATTATTAGTAGAAGATGAAAATGTAGATTTCTTAGATGCGATTGTCTTAATAGAAGATTCAAGTGTGAAAAATGTAAGAAGAGCATCATCTAGAAAAAATAATTATTTAAATGGTATTCTAGAAAGTGAAGTTAAGTTTAAACATGAAATTTTACAAGCTGTAGTTGAAGGTAATATTTCTCGTGTTAACATGCTTTTCGATTTACGTCGTAGAAATCATGGTGTAGAAGAAAATCATATTGAGCAAGGAATTAACGTACGTCGTAGAAAATCTTATAACATGAATGATTTATTACGTTACGCTTTAGAACAAAACAATGATGATTTCTTAGGAATTGAAGAACTATGGGTTAAAATTAAAAACAAACTTGATAACTATGATTTATCTGAAGATGTTATTAGAAGTTATTGTTTACTTGTCGATAGAAATAAATATAAAGATAAACAAGCTGTAGTTCGTAACTGTATTGCTTATATCAATGACCGTATCTCAGAAAAAATTAGTTTAGATAACGTAAGTGATTACTTAGGTGTCAATAAGAGTTATCTGTCTTCTATCTTTAATAAAGATATGGGAATTAGTATTGTAGATTACATTCATGATAAACGTATTTCTAATGCATGCTATTTACTAGCAAATACTGATTTTTCAATTTCAGAAGTAGCGGATTACATTGGGTACTTCGATACAAGTTACTTCATTAGAATATTCAAAACTCTAGTGAAAATGACACCTCTTAAATATAGAGAGTCATTATCTAAAAGATAATATAATAAAGATTGTTGGCTAAATTAGTCAATAATCTTTTTTTATGTGCAGTATTAATATTATATATAGTATGTTTTGTATTTTACTACTTGCATTAGAGTAATTGTGGTATAATATAATCGTTCTTAAAATAAGTAAATCATAGGAGATAAAAGATGATTTTTGCATTAGATGTAGGAAATACAAATATAGTACTTGGTGTTTTTGGAAGTGATTATAAAATGCTTCATTCGTGGCGTATAGCGACTGATAATACAAAAACAGAAGATGAATTATATGTTATTATTCGAAATTTCTTCGTTGATAAAAGAATTAAGTTTGAAGATTTTGATGGAGTTGTAATATCGAGTGTTGTTCCAAAAATGATGTTTGCACTAGAATTGTTAAGTAAGAAATACTTTGAAAAAGAACCGATTATTGTTTCGGCTGATATTAATACAGGTATAAAGGTACCAGAGCCATATAGTAGTAAATTAGGTGCCGATCGAGTAGTTGACATTGTCGGAGCAAAAGTTAGTGAATATTTACCAGCAATAGTAGTTGATTTTGGAACAGCTACAACATTTGATTGTGTGGACGAAGATATGAACTATCGTGGAGGTATTATTTGTCCAGGTATGAATATTAGTGCGGAAGCATTATATTCAAGGGCTGCAAAACTACCTAGGGTGGAATTTGAAGCGGTGAGTACATCTTTAGGGATGGATACTACTAGTCAAATGCAAGCAGGGTTATTTTATGGATTCTTAGGTCAATTTGAAAATATTATTAAACATTTACAACAAGATTTAGGAAAAGAATATAAGGTAGTTTTAACTGGAGGGTTATCAAAATTTATCGCAAAGTATAGTGATGTGGTGGATATAGTTGATGAAGAATTAACTTTAAAAGGTATAATTGAATTGTACAAAATGAATAATACCAAATAACATTAAAGAAACAATAATAAGGATATAATAACAATGAAAATTACAGTTTTTTGTGGAGCAAATAATGGGAAGAGTGAATTGTATAAAGAGAATGCAATAGAACTTGGTAAATGGATTGCTAGAAATAATCATACTTTAGTATATGGTGGTGGCAAAGTAGGTCTGATGGGGATTATTGCTGATACTGTCTTAGAAAATAATGGAGAAGTAATTGGAATAATGCCTCAATTTTTAGTGGATAGAGAAATTAGTCATGACAATATAAGTGAAATGATTGTTGTTGATGATATGTCGGTGAGAAAAACTAGACTCGTAGATTTTGGTGATGTGTTTATTGCTTTACCAGGTGGACCTGGAACGCTAGAAGAGATATCACAGGTAATCTCATGGGTGAGAGTTGGTAAAAAAGATGCTCCTTGTATTCTAATGAATATCAATGGTTATTATGACTTTTTAGAACAATATTTTGATAAGATGGTAGCGGAAGGTTTCTTAACTAACGAAGATAGACAGAGGACATTATTTACAGTAAGTATAAAAGAAATGGAAGAGTTCATCGATAATTATAAAAATTTATAAACGTAAATAAATAGACAATAATGGAAATAAAATGTATAATAATACATCGTAATAAGAAGTTCTAGAATTGAAAGGAATTTATTTTAATGAAAGATTATTTGATTAGAGGATTAGCCTTTAACGATGAAATTAGATTTTTTGTAACAAAAACTACAGATTTAGTAGAAGAAATTAGACAAAGACATGATGCTTATCCAACAGCAATAGCAGCAGTAGGTCGTACAGCTACGGTTACTACAATGATGGGTGCTATGCTTAAGAGTGGAGACAGAATTGACGTTGCTGTTCGTGGAGATGGTCCAGTAGGAACAATCTATGCATCATCAAATGAGTTAGGGGAAACTACAGCATATGCTAAAAATATGCAGGTTCATATTCCAAGTAATGCTCAAGGTAAGCTTGACGTAAGAGGAGTAGTTGGTGGAGGAAATATCACGGTAGTACGTGACTTAGGATTAAATGAAAAGTATACTACTACTTCACCGATAGTATCTGGAGAAATCGCAGAAGATTTCACTTACTATTTCGCTGCTAGTGAGCAAGTTCCTTCTGCAGTATCTTTAGGGGTATTGGTAGAAACTGATAATTCTGTAATAGCTGCTGGAGGATTTATTTTACAAGTTTTACCAAATGCTACCAATGAGACAATAACAAAAATAGAAAAAGCAATTAGTAATATTAAACCAATTTCTACGTTAATTCATGAAGGTAAAACTCCTGAAGAGATTGCAAATATTATCTTCGGTGGTGAAGAAAATTATCGTATCCTACATAAAAATGATGTAGTATTTAAATGTACATGTTCAAAAGAACGTTATGCTGATGCGCTAGTAACATTAG
The DNA here is from genome assembly GCF_901873445.1 of Gemella haemolysans. Classification (GTDB taxonomy): domain Bacteria; phylum Bacillota; class Bacilli; order Staphylococcales; family Gemellaceae; genus Gemella; species Gemella haemolysans_C. The sequence goes on along the minus strand of NZ_CABFLN010000016.1, from coordinate 27,100 downwards.
GAAAAGAAGAATTAGAAGATATTGCTAAACAGGAGACTACAGAGTTGGTTTGTGCTTTCTGTAAAGAAAAATATCATTTTTCTCAAAAAGAAATAACAGAGTTATTAGACAATTTAAAATAATATTATGAATAAAGAGCCTTAATGATTAACATTTCATTAGGCTCTTGAATTTTTAATAAAAGTTTGGTATCATTAATAAAATTACTCAAAGTTTATATAGGAGGAGTTATGGAATTACTAAGAGAAATGGTTATTACTGATGGTAAAGTTTATGATAATAATGTCCTAAAAGTTGATTCATTTTTAAACCATCAAATCGATGCTGGTTTAATGATGAAAATGGCAGAATCTTTTTATGAGTATTTTAAAAAAGAGAAGATAACAAAGATTTTGACGATTGAAGCAAGTGGGATAGCTCCGGCGATTATGGTTGCTAATTTGTTTAGTGTGCCAATGGTTTTTGCTAAAAAAAGTAAACCGTCGACACTAAAAAACAATGATGTATACACGGCTGAAGTTCATAGCTATACGAAGAATATAACTAATACTATAGTAGTTTCAGAAAAATTCATTAATAAAGATGATAAAGTTCTAATCGTTGACGATTTTCTTGCTAATGGTCAAGCTACTTTAGGTCTTATGGAAATAGTTGAAAAAGCTGGTGCCGAAACGGTAGGTGTAGGCATCCTTGTTGAAAAAAGTTTCCAAGATGGTAGAAAACTATTAGATGAAAAAAATGTCAATGTTTGTTCTTTATGTAGAATTGCTTCTCTAGAGAATAATGAAGTTAAATTTAATAAAGCTGATGATGAGAAATAAGAAAGGATAAAAATAAAATGTGGGAAAATAAATTTCAAAAAGAAGGTTTAACATTTGATGATGTACTATTAGTACCAGCTAAAAGTGATATTTTACCTAAAAAAGTTGATTTAAAAGTTAATTTAACGGAGAAAATTAAACTATCAGTACCGATTATTTCTGCTGCGATGGATACAGTAACAGAACATAAAATGGCAATAGCAATGGCCCGCGAGGGTGGAATCGGTGTTATCCACAAAAACATGACTATTGAAGAACAAGCTGAACAAGTAAGAAAAGTTAAACGTTCAGAAAGTGGAGTTATTACAGATCCTTTCTTCCTTACGCCAGATAGCCTAGTATATGAAGCAGAAAACTTAATGCAACAATACAAAATTTCAGGTGTACCAATTGTAAACAATGAAGATGATATGAAAGTTGTTGGAATCATCACAAACCGTGATATGAGATTCTTAACTGACTTTGATATTAAAATTAGCGAAGTAATGACTAAAGAGCACCTTATTACAGCTCCGGAAAAAACTACGCTAGAAGAAGCTAGTGTAATTTTACGTAGTCACAAAATTGAAAAATTAATTTTAACTGATGAATCTGGTAAATTAACAGGATTAATTACTATTAAAGATATTGAAAAACTAGCTAAATATCCTAACTCAGCAAAAGATGCTAAAGGGCGTCTTTTAGTAGCCGCTTCTGTAGGTATTACTAACGACACAGTTGATCGTGTTGATGCTCTAGTAGAAGCTGGAGTTGATGCAATCGTAGTTGATACTGCTCACGGACACTCTAAAGGGGTATTAGATGCAGTTAAAACATTAAGAACTAACTATCCTGATTTAGATATTATCGCAGGGAACGTAGCAACAGGAGAAGCTGCCCGTGATTTATTTGAAGCTGGAGCAGATGTTGTTAAAGTTGGTATCGGACCTGGATCAATCTGTACTACACGTGTAGTTGCAGGGGTAGGAGTTCCACAAATCACAGCTATCTATGACTGCGCTACAGTGGCTCGTGAATTGGGAAAAACAATCATCGCTGATGGTGGAATTAAATATACTGGAGACGTAGTAAAAGCTATCGCAGCTGGAGGACACGCAGTAATGTTAGGTTCTATGCTTGCGGGTTGTGAGGAATCTCCAGGTGAATTAGAAATCTTCCAAGGTAGAACGTTTAAAGCATACCGTGGAATGGGATCAATTTCTGCTATGGAAAAAGGATCTAAAGACCGTTACTTCCAAGAAGATGGTAAGAAATTAGTTCCAGAAGGAATCGAAGGACGTACACCTTATAAAGGTGCTGTTTCTGAAACGATTTACCAAATCATTGGTGGATTACGTGCAGGTATGGGTTACACTGGTTCATGTGACTTACGTGCGCTTCGTGAAAACTCACAATTTGTTCGTATGACAGGTGCTGGATTAATCGAATCTCATCCACACGACGTTCAAATTACAAAAGAGAGTCCAAACTACTCTAAATAATAATTATAGATAATAAGAAGCTAGGAGCTTGAAGTTCAAGTTCCTAGCTTTATTTTGAATAAAAAAGAAAGCCGAAGTTGGATTTAGACCTATACTCCGGCTTTCTTATATAACCTATAGTTTTAAATTTGTTTAGTTAAGTCAATCATTTCAAGAAGACCTTGAGCACATTCACTACCTTTGTTTCCGACTTTTGAACCAGCTCTTTCGATAGCTTGATCGATATCTTCAGTAGTAATAACACCGAACATTACAGGAATTTCGCTGTTAAGGTTAATTTGTCCTACACCTTTTGCTACCTCGTTACAAACTAGGTCATAGTGACTAGTACTTCCACGAATAATGCTTCCTAATGTAACGATACCATCGTATTTATTTGTAGCTACTAATTTTTTAGTAATAAATGGAATTTCGAATGCTCCTGGAACCCAGTATACATCGATGTTTTCTTCTTTTACTTCGTTTCTAATTAATGTATCTTTAGCTCCACCTAATAATTTAGATGTAATGAACTCGTTAAAACGTGCTACTACGATTGCTACTTTAATATCTTTACCTATAAATTTTCCTTCAAATGTTGTCATAATAATATTCTCCTTATATATCTAAAAAGTGATTAAATTTTATTTTTTTTGTTTGTAAATAGTGTTTGTTTTCTTTATGTGGTTTTATCTTAATTGGTTCACGATCAACTATGTTTATTCCTAAAGAGCTTAGTTGTTCTACTTTGTCAGGATTGTTAGTGAGTAGTTTTACCGATTTTATTCCTAAGTAATCTAGTATATCTACTGCAATATTATAGTCCCTCTCATCTGGAGCGAAACCTAATTGCACATTAGCATCGTAAGTATCTACACCCTGTTCTTGTAATTGGTAAGCAAGAAGTTTATTTCTAAGTCCGATTCCTCGCCCTTCTTGTCTTAAATAGAGAATTGCACCGCGACCTAGTTCTGAGATTTTTTGAAGTGCGGCATGTAATTGTTCACCGCAATCACATCTATGAGAAGCGAATATGTCCCCTGTTAAGCATTCTGAGTGAACTCGTATTAGCAAAGGTTCTTCAGAAGTTAAATCTCCTTTGCTAATAATTAAATGTTCTTTATTAAATTCATCTTCGAACAGCTGTAAATCAAAGTCTCCAAATTCTGTTGGAAGCTTTACTTTAACGCTGTCTTCAAATGACAAAAAACGTGTTAGTTCATCTAAGTCAACAACTGTTAAATTCCATTTTTTAGCGAACTCATACAAGTCATCTCTTCTAGCCATAGTACCATCTTCATTCATAATTTCACAGATGTACGAAGCTTCAGTGCTATTAGCTAATCTTGCTAAATCTAGGCTAGCCTCTGTGTGGCCACGGCGAACTTTGATTCCACCATCACGCCCTACAAGGGGGAACATATGTCCAGGTCTATTGAAATCTTCAGGTCTAGAATTAGGATTTGCTAATTCTTTTATAGTTGTAGCTCTTTCAAAAGCAGAGATTCCTGTTGTTGATGTTTTATAATCAACACTTACTGTAAATGCAGTCTCGTGAGGATCTGTATTTTTATCTAGCATTGAGTGTAGATTCAAGCGTTGAGCTATTTCGGTTGAGACAGGTGCACAAATTAAACCACGGGCGTGTTTTGTCATGAAGTTTACATTTTCACCTGTAACTAGTTCAGCTAATCCAACTAAATCTCCTTCCGCTTCTCTGTCGTCATCATCTATAAGAACAATTAATTTTCCAGCTTTTAGGTCTTCGATTGCTTGTCTTACATTATTAATCATTTAACTTTCCTCCAAATAATTTTAATTGAGCTTTTATGTATTTTGCTAGAATATCGGTCTCAATATTTACATTGTCACCAATTTTCAGTTTTTCTAGATTTGTATGTTTTGTAGTATGTGGAATTAACGAAACGGTAAATTTATTATTGTCACAAGTTACTACTGTTAAACTTATTCCGTTTATAGTAATTGAGCCTTGATCAATGATTTCTCCTTTGAATTTACTTGGATAAGCAAAAGTTAGAAGAATAGCATTTTCATCTTTTTGTCTTGCTGCTAATTGTGCTAAGCCATCACTGTGGCCCGAAACGATATGTCCTTCGAATCTATCTGAGTGTCCCATTGCGGGCTCAAGATTTACAGAGTCATTTACTTTTAAGTCTTTAAATGTTGTTCTCTTATAAGTTTCAGGCATAATATCAACGGTGAATTGTGATGAACTTTTTTGAACACATGTTAAGCATACTCCATTTACTGCCATACTATCACCAATTTTATATGTTTCCAATAAGTTCTTAGTTGCTTGTATTGTTAATTTTATACTGTGACTTGATTTTATAATTTTTACTATTTTCCCTTGTTCTTTTATTAATCCTGTAAACATTGACTTTCTTTCCTTCCTGAGATTCGTATATCTTCACCGAGTTTTATAATATTAACATCGTGTAAAGTAATTTTTTCATTTGTAGGTCTATTACTACTAAATGATGAAGTATTATTTCCTCCTATGAGTGTAGGGGAAATATATGAAATTACTTCATCCCAGTAACCACTAGCAAGGAATTGGTCATGGATACAAGGGCCACCTTCTACGTAAACTGACTGTATACCAAGTTTTGCAATTTCAGTAAGAATTTCTTTTATTGTAAATTCATTAGGTGTAACGATAGTTACATGTGAAGGTAAGTCTTCATTTTTGTGTTTTGAAAAAACTATAACTTCGGAAGAATCTTCTTCAAAGAGATTTAACTCTTTATGTTGAAAAATAGTTCCTTCTTTATCTAATATTATTCTTTTTGGTGGGTATAACGAAGTGTTGGCTCCAGTTAATTTTGGATTATCTATTAACACAGTTTTTGCTCCAACAAGAATAGCTTGATAATTATCTCGTTCTTTTCTGACGAAGTCGTAAACTTCTTTTCCTGTTATTTGAGTTCTTTCATTAGTAAAAGCTAATTTTCCATCAAGACTGGTAGCTTGTTTTAAGACTACATAAGGTCTATTTTGTGTATAGAATAAATTATAAGCGTAATTTAGATTATAAGCTTCTTTTTCCAAAACACCAGTTATTACTTCAATTCCATTATCACGTAAGAATTTAATTCCTTTACCGCTAACTATTGGATTAGGATCTAATTGAGCCACAACAACTTTAGAGATACCCATTTTCAATATAGCTTCTGTACAAGGGGGTTGTTTTCCTTTGTGGTTACACGGTTCTAATGTGACGTATAGAGTTGAATTAAATATTTTTTCAGGAGTTTTGCAAGTAGAAATAGCATTTTTTTCAGCATGTTCACACCCGTATCTAAGGTGTGCGCCTCTTGCGACAATTTTATTATCTTTTACTATAATTGCACCGACTAGAGGATTGGTATGTGTATATTTTGCACCGCGCTTAGCCTCTAGTAGAGCAAGATTCATAAAATATTCATGCATAGTATCAACTCCTTTATAAAAATAAAAACCCGATAATATTTGATGATTCAAATAATCGGGATTGATGGTTTGTTTTTTATTCGATAAAAAGTCCTGAATGTATAATTATAATACATTCTAGGTTGTATATTATCAGTAGTATTAGATATATTTATCTTAATGCTATAATTTCTTCTCCCATCCAGACTATACTGTCGGTTCTGGAATCTCACCAGATCAGCTTGCGCTCACGGACTTCTAGGAAACTAGTCACCGCCGGTTGGGAATTACACCCGACCCCGAAGAAATATTTAATTCATGACTTAATAATAGCACTATTGAAAACGCATGTCAATAATTATAGTTTATTTATAAAAAAATATTTAAAACGCTATAAAAAAATAAGAGTGATTCAACAGATGGGACTTCTACGAAATCGTTATTTGAATCACTCCTAATAGTTTTAAATTAGATTATAAAAATTGTGCTAAGCAAACGATAAGAATAATAACTGGTAGTATATATCTTAATAGGAATAACCATGTTCTGAATAATACTAGGCTTGTTTTGTTATTCTCGTTAATGTGTAATTGTTCTTTAGCAACTTTTTTGTCTAGTACATATCCAGTGAATATTGATAGTGCAAGACAACCAAGTGGCATAAGTATATTAGATACTAAGAAGTCCATTAAATCGAAAACTGTTTTTCCGAATATTAATGTATCAGATAATGAACCGTAAGATAGAGCAGAAGGAATTCCAACGATGAAAGTTAAGATTCCGATGATTACACTGAATTTAGTACGGTTAGTGTTTTTTTGGTTAGTAATATTTCCTACATTAATTTCTAACATAACTACTGATGAAGTAATAGTAGCGAATAAGAATAATATTAAGAATAAAATGTAGAAAATTTTACCAAATGCCATATTGTTGAATAATTGTGGTAATACGATGAATAATAAACTCGGCCCACCTTCAGATTCCATTCCGAATGAACTCATAGCTGGGAAGATTGCTAATCCAGCCATTATAGAAACGGCAATGTTCATTAAAACAACAGAAATACCTGATTGAACCAGGTTAGTTCTTCTATCAAGGTATGATGCATAAGTTAACATAGCTGTAACCCCGATAGAAAGAGCGAAGAATGATTGACCAAGTGCAAATAAAATACCAGAGCTTGTGATTTTAGAAAAATCAGGTTTTAGGAAGTAAGTAACTCCAGCCATTGCATTTGGTAATGTTAATGATCTAGCGATTATTATTAGGAATATGATGAATAACAATGGCATCATGATTTTTGATGCTTTTTCAATACCTTTTTGCACACCACGTGATACTATAAGAATATTCAATAAAATGAATAAAGCTTGTGCGCCTAATGCAATCCAAGAATTAGAAATAATACTTACGAATAGTGCTGCGTGATCGCCAGTAGCATGAATTCCTAAGGCATCAGCAATTGAAATTCCTAAGTATACTAAAATCCATCCACCGATAACACTATAGAAAGAAAGTAAGATGAATAGGGCGAATCCGCCAATATAACCAATAATGTTATAATTTTTGTTTTTTCCTAGTTTGCCAAAAGTTTTAATCGCTGATACTCCAGCACCACGACCAAGTACGAATTCAGCAAGAAGTAGTGGTAAACCAATTAAAAGTGTAAAGATAAGGAAGACTAGTAAGAATCCACCTCCACCATTTGCTGCTGTCATATATGGGAACTTCCACACTGCACCTAAACCTATTGCAGATCCAGCTGACGCAAGTATGAAACCTATTTTAGAACTCCATTTTGAATTTTCTGACATAAAATTTTTCCTCCTGTTAATTGTTTAAAAAAATAAAAGCTATCTAGAAAATACTAAATAGCTTTTAAAAAATATATATAATACTATACTCAAGGCCATTTAGTATTTTTACCAATGGCTTGAAAATACATTTAACTAGCCATTGTAGACATCGTTGCACTTATATCTACAATGCTATGAGATATAAGTGCTGCTAAAATGGCACGAAAAAGTATTCTCTTTTACTAGTTAAAATATTAGTTTTCATTATTGAGTAGCTCCTTTATTAATTGTAATTAAAATCTTAACATTTATCTGAAAATTTGTCAATAATTTTTTGAAAACTTTTAGTTTGTTTCTCTTGTATGGGAAATAAGGAGGTAAGGAGCAAAGAATAATCGTATAATAAAATAAATCATCATATTCAAATATATACTTGAGTATGATGATTTATTAGATTGTTGATTAGTATTTTTATAGATTATTCGTTGTCTAATTGCATGTAAACGACTTGAGTAGTTAGGTATTCTTCTAAACCATGTTTACCGTCAGCTCCACCGATACCAGATTTACGACGTCCAGCGTGGAATCCTTGCATAGCTTCGAAGTTTTCGCGATTGATGTATGTTTCACCGAATTTTAGCCCATCTACAGCTTTGAATGCAGTATTTAGGTTAGTAGTGTAAACTGATGAAGTTAATCCATATTCTGAATCATTTGCATATTCTAATACTTCTTCTAATGTTTTGAATGTTGCTACTGGGATTACAGGTCCGAATGTTTCTTCCTTCATAATTTTCATTTCGTTAGTTACATTTGTTAAAACAGTTGGTCCAAAGAAGTAACCTACTTGATTTTCATCGCGAGTTCCACCGTATGATAGAGTAGCCCCTTGTTTTACTGCATAAGCAACTTTTTCTGCAACAGCGTCTACAGCACGTTTTTCGATAAGTGGACCGTAATCTAAACCACCTTCTTTGTTAGGGTCACCGAATTTAACTTTATCAAGTTCAGCGAATAATAATTTTTCGAATTCATCTTTAACATCCTCGTGAACATACACTCTTTCAGCACAGTTACATACTTGTCCAGAGTTGATTACACGAGATGCAACGATAGCTTTAGCAGCAAGAGAAAGGTCTGCATCTTTAAATACGATAGCTGGGGCTTTTCCTCCAAGTTCTAGAGAAACATTTGTGATGTTTTCAGCAGCAGCTCTCATAACTTCTTGTCCAGCTGTTAAGCTACCTGTTAAACTTACTAAGCCCACTTTAGGGTTAGAAGCTAATCTATTTCCTACCACAGAACCACGTCCGTGAATAACGTTAAGAATACCTTTTGGAAGACCTACTTCTACGCAGATTTCAGCAAAGATATCAGCGTTTATTGGTGTTAATTGACTTGGTTTTAATACAATTGTATTACCAGTAAGTAGTGCAGGTGCAGCTTTTCTTGCAATTAAGAAGAATGGGAAGTTCCAAGGTAAGATACCAGTTGTTACTCCGTGAGGACGTTTGAATAAGAAGATGTGCTCGTCTTGTCTATCACTTTGAATAATTTCTCCTTCATATCTTCTAGCCCATTCAGCCATATAATCTAAGTAATCAGCTGTAAATAATACTTCAACCTTAGCTAAATCGAAAGTTTTACCACCTTCGTTAACAATAGTTTGTGTAATTTCAGGTTCGCGTTCACGAATACGTTCAGCAAGTTTTCTAAGGTAAGCACCTCTTTGAACTGCAGGTAATTTTTCCCAATCACGTTGTGCAACTTCAGCAACATCGATTGCACGGTCTACATCTGCTTCTGAAGAAGAAGGAATTTTTGCAATAACTTCTTCAGTAGAAGGGTTTAATACGTTAATATAGTCGTAATTTGAATTATCTTCAAATTCCCCGTTAATAAAATTTTTCAAAACTTTAACTTCACTCATAGTTTAATTCTCCTTTATACTTTTTTGATAAGTAAACGTTACCATTTCTTTGCTAACATTATATATTATGAAAAAATTAAAATCAAGTACTTTGTTTATATTTTTGATGTATATTTATATATTTAAACATAGGTAAATATGAATTTATTAAAAAAATAATGTATATTTATTTTTAAAAGTAAGTGAAAGTTGATTGAAGTTATAGAAATTAGAATAAAATAAAAGTTCTGTAATATAGCAATTAAAACGTATACATAATTGATAATTCTTTCATAAGTATTATATATGAAAAAATTATAATTATTACAGATTAATATTAAATTTTATTTTTAATGTATTAAGTAAGTAATATAAATAATAGTAAAAAATTTTTTCGAGCAAAAATATTTCCATTATCAGCATATTTGGTGGTATAATCTTAGGTAAGAAACATTAGGAGGTTCATTAATGAAACAAAATATTGGAGTTATCGGTTTATCAGTAATGGGAAGTAACCTAGCATTAAATATTGCAGACAGTGGATTTAAAGTTGCAGTATTCAATAGAACAACATCTGTTGTTGATAAAATGTTAGCAGAGCACCCACATGAAAATGTAGTAGGTAGATATTCACTACAAGAATTAATCGATGGATTAGAAAAACCTAGAAAAATTGTTTTAATGGTTAAAGCAGGATTTGCTGTTGATAGCCTAATTGAACAATTAACACCGCTTCTTGATAAAGAAGATATCATTATTGATGGAGGGAACTCATTCTTTAAAGATACACAAAGAAGATATGATCTATTATTAGAAAAAGGAATTAACTACTTTGGTGTAGGTGTATCTGGAGGAGAAGAAGGTGCTAGATTTGGTCCTGCTTTAATGCCTGGTGGTGATGAAAAAGCTTACGAAGAAATTCGTCCTATTTTAGAAGCTATTGCGGCTAAAGTTAATGGTGTTCCATGTTGTAGTTATACTTCAACAGGTGGAGCAGGTCACTATGTGAAAATGGTTCACAATGGTATCGAGTATGGAGATATGCAATTAATTTCTGAAGCATACAAAGTGCTTAAACACCTAGGTGGTTTCACTAATGAAGAATTACAAGAAACATTTGAAGAGTGGAATAAAGGTGAATTAGAATCTTATCTAATTGAAATTACAGCTAATATCTTCAAAGTAAAAGAAGAAGATGGAAGCTACTTAGTAGATAAAATCTTAGATAAATCTCAACAAAAAGGTACTGGGAAATGGACTAACGAACAAGCTATTGATTTAGGAATTGATGTATCAGTTATTACAGCTGCGTTAAATGGAAGATATATGTCAAATCTTAAAGAAGAACGTGTTCGTGCTGAAAAAGAATTTGCTCGTAAACCTTATGCAGTTGTAGAAGATAAAGAGAGATTAAAAAATATTGTAAAAGATGCGTTATTTATTTCTAAAATTGTATCTTATGCACAAGGATTTAAATTATTACAAGCTGCTGAAAAAGAATATAACTGGACATTTGATTATTCACAAATTGCTAAAATTTTCCGTGGTGGATGTATTATTCAAGCGAAAATTTTACAAAATATTATCGAAGCATACCAAAATAATCCAAAATTAGAAAACTTAATCTTTGATCCATTCTTTAAAGAAGTGATTGAAACAAGACAAGATAGTTTACGTGAAGTCGCAGCATTAGCGATTTCTAATAGATTACCACTAAGTGCTATGACTTCAGCAATTTCTTACTTAGATATCTACACTACAGCAGATAGTGGTGCTAACCTAATTCAAGCACAACGTGACTATTTTGGAGCACACACTTTTGAAAGAACTGATAAAGAGGGAAGTTATCACTATGACTGGGTTGGAAACAATGGAAAATAAAACAGCAATAACACTTTTTGGAGGAACAGGAGATCTTACATATAGAAAACTGTTACCTGCATTATATAATTTAAATGTATTAGGGAAATTAGCTGATGATTTTAAGATAGTTGTGATTGGTCGTAGAGCTTATACACAGTCAGAATATATAGATATTGCTCGTACGTGGGTAAAAGAGTATGCGCGTACTAAATTCGACGATGAACAATTCGACGCTTATGCTGAAAGAATTATCTATTTTAAAATGGATATGACAAATGAAGATGACTATGAGATGTTACAAGCATTTTATGCTGAACAAGATATACAAAATCATGTATACTACTTCGCGGTGGCTCCATCATTCTTCATAACTATTACAAATGGTCTAAAAAAATATTGCTCAGAAAATAATGCGAAAGTTATTATTGAAAAACCATTTGGAGAGGATTTAGAAAAAGCCGGGATACTAAATGATGAGCTTGCTAAATTCTTTAATCAAGATGAAATTTATCATATTGACCATTATCTAGGCAAAGAGATGATTCAAAATATTTTATCTTTACGTTTTGAAAATATTATTTTTAAAGGTATTTGGAATAAAGATTTTATAGAGAATGTTCAAATTATTGCTGATGAAACAGTTGGAGTTGAAACAAGAGCAAGTTACTATGATAAGAGTGGAGCTTTAAAAGATATGATTCAAAATCACTTACTTCAAGTTATGTCATTAGTAGCTATGGAAGAACCAAAAGAAGAGGGAAGTCGTGGTATTCACGAGAGTCAATACAATCTTCTTTCTGCGCTTAAACCGATTGAAGATGTTCATGGAAGTTTAGTAATGGGGCAATATGAAGGATATCTACAAGAACAAAATATTCCTGCTGATTCTAAAACAGAAACTTATGCAGCACTTAAATTATTTGTAGATAATGAACGTTGGGAAGGTGTACCATTCTTTATAAGAACTGGTAAGAAACTAGAAAAACGAGAAACTCAAGTAGTTGTTCAATTTAAATCTGTAGGAACTTCTCCAGGAAATGTATTAATAATAAAAATTCAACCTGAAGAAGGTGTGTATTTCCAATTTAATGCTAAAAAACCAGGTACAGAACAAGAATTACAGCCAATCTCGTTAGACTTCTGTCAAAGTTGTATACTAGAAAACATAATAAATACACCTGAAGCTTACGAGAGATTACTAGAAGCTTGTTTTAGAGAAGATAGAGCATTATTCTCTCAATGGAATCAAATAGTTGAGTCTTGGACATTTGTTAATAAACTTATAGCTAAGTACGAAGAACAAGGTTCTCCATTATATACATATAAACAAGGTTCAAAAGGTCCAAAAGAAGCTGATAATCTAGTAGATTGGGTTAAATAATTATTAAGATGTATTGTAAGACTTTATGTCATACAATACATTTTTTTGCAGTGTAGGTGCACTTTAAAGGGTTGCTAGTTAGGAAAGTTTACGTTAAGCATGAAGTATAGTATAATGAAAATATAAGAAAAATTTAAATGATGATTTTCAAAAGGAGTTAAGATATGAGACTGTTAGATTCAATGTTAGAATACAATGAGTATTTCGTTAAATTTGAAGAGTATGAAAAATATAAAACAGAAGATAAATATCCAGCCAAGAGAGTAGTAATGTTTACGTGTATGGATACAAGGTTAGTTGAACTTGCAACAAAGTCTTTGAATCTATCTTCAGGGGATGTTAAAGTTGTGAAAAATGCAGGTGCTATATTAACTCATCCTTTTGGATCGATTATGAGAAGTTTGATAATAGCAGTATATATGTTAAAAGCAGATGAGATTATAGTTATGGGACATCATGACTGTGGTATGCAAAATATTGATACTAATCTAATTATGGAAAAAATGCGAGATAGAGGTGTTGGGAAAGAAACTATTGATATTCTTCAATACTCTGGACTTGATTTAAATACTTGGCTACATGGATTTGATGATGTTGAAGAAAGTGTTAGTCATGATGTTAATATGATTATGAATCATCCATTAATACCAAAGGATGTTCCTGTACATGGTTTAGTAATAGATCCAAGTAATGGGAAGGTTGATTTAGTTGTTAATGGTTATGAAAATCTAAGAAAATAGAAAGGGGATAGGAATTTGAAGAAAATATTAATCTTAAATACAGGTGGAACAATTTCTATGAGTGAAGATCAGACAACTGGTAAAGTTTCGCCTACAGATAAGAATCCTATAGCAGCTGGAGGAAATATATTTTCTTATCTTGGAGATTTGGTAGTTGAAGATCTATATCATCTTGCTTCTCCTCAGATAACAGAACATGAAATGTTAGGGATAAAGAATAGGATAGTTGAAGCGGTAAATGAGAGATATGATGGAGTTGTAGTAACGCATGGAACAGATACACTTGAAGAAACTGCCTATTATTTAGAGCTGACATTAGATGTCAATATCCCGGTTGTAGTTACAGGAGCGATGCGTTCTAGTAATGAAATAGGAGCTGATGGACTAGCTAATTTAAGAAGTTCTTTAGTAGTTGCAATTAGTGATGAGAGTAGTGACAAGGGTGTGTTGGTTGTTATGAATGATGAGGTTCATACCGCTACCTATGTTACAAAAACACATACTACTAACGTTGCGACATTTCAAACACCGACATTCGGACCTATCGGACTTGTTTCGAAAAATAGTGTAATATATTTTCAAAAATTAATTAAACAGGAACACTATGATGTAGATGGTTTTGGGAAGAAAGTATTCTTATTAAAAGCATATGCTGGTATGGGAGCGGAGCTTATTACAGCGGTAGCTAACCTTGGAGCTGATGGATTAGTAATTGAAGCGCTAGGTGCAGGAAACCTTCCACCGAGAACTGTTCCAGCAATTAAAGAATGTTTAAAAAATAATATACCTGTTGTGTTTGTTTCGAGAGCATTTAATGGTGTTACTCAAGACGTTTATGATTATGAAGGCGGTGGAAAAAAATTCCAACAAGATGGAGTTATTTTTACAACGGGTTTAAGTGGTCAAAAGGCAAGGATAAAATTATTAGTTTTATTAGAAGCGGGAATTAGTAATGATAGGTTAAAGGAATATTTTTAAACTAACTATGATGAATTATTGAAACATATAGAAGGTTGAATATTTTTTATAAATATGGTAGTATATTAAATGATTTAAATTAGGAAAGAGGTGTAGAGTTGAAATTTAAATATCATAAGTCGTATAGAGGATTTTATCTGTTAGAAGATAATAAATTTAAGCGACCATACCAAAAATTAAATCAAGAGAAAACTTTAGAGAATTTAGATGATGAATTTGAGTTTAATAAACATGAAATATTGGATATAGATGATAAGTTTGTAGTTTTTGTTGATAAAGACGGTGGAAAGATAGATAAAAACAAAAATGTCACAAAACCAAAAGTTCAGAAAAAAACTGAAACATTTGATTTTGAAGTATTAGAATTGAAATATAAAATACCTAGACTTTTATTGGAAAAGTTATATGGATTAATTTCTGAGAATTCAAAAGATGGGCAACGTGATTTGTTGTCAGTATTGTCAGTGATTGAGAATGTTATACTTGCAGATGGTTTATTTTCATCAAAGGTGAAGAAGATATTTTACTACAGCGATAAAGAATTAAATGATTTATTGTCTAGATATAATTTTGATAATATAAATGTTGCTAATTTAAAAAAAGATATCGAGGTAAATTATCCTAGCCAATATATTTCTAGTCTACCGATTGATTATAAGGAATATGAAATGATTTTTGTATTTTATTTCATTATTCTAATCGAATTACTAACAATATTGAAATAAGATGAATTTTTTGATTAAATTTATAGAAAAGACTTGACTTTTTTATAAGTCTTCGCTATAATTTTAATCAGAAAGTTTATTTTTTTGAAATAAGTTGGTCAAAAAACGACCTAACTGGACGGGGAGTGCCCACAAAAAAAACTTTCGAATAAACAGGGGAAATATAAGATGGATATTTTACATTTGTTACATATGCAAAGTAGACTTGTACCTGATATGTTTATGAAGTTTAGTAATAGGTATGAATTGCTTATTGCAATAAAAGTTAATCAACCGGTAGGAAGAAAAACATTATTGAACTTTATAAATATGACGGAAAGACAATTACGTACGGAATGTGAAGTTTTATCCAAGTTAGGGTTAATAACTAAGAAAGCTACTGGAATGAATCTTACGGAAAAAGGAGAAGAACTTCTACTGGAGATAAGAGAAACAGTTATAAATGATGCTTTTGCAAAGGAAAGAAGTTTTATAAAAAATCATTTTTCGATAAAACAAGTTCATATTGTAGCGGGTGACTTTATAAATAATGAGGCCACTAGAGAAGAAATGACTAACTTACTCTTGGATAAGGTTAATGCTAAGATAACTAAAGAATGCGTAATTGGAGTCAGTGGTGGTAGTACGATGTACTACATAGCCGGCAGAGCTAATGAAACATTTGGTTATGGAAAAGATGTTACTATAACGCCAATAAGAGGTGGTTTATCTGTAGTAAATACAGAATATCAAGCCAATGATATAGCCTCGAAGATGGCCAAAAATTCTGGGCATAATTATCAATTGTTACATGCACCAGATAATATAGGACAAAAAGCATTGGAAGAACTTGTAAAAGAACCAGTCGTGAAAAATGCTCTTGATGTTATAGGTAAAACATCGATAATTATCCATAGTATAGGGAATGCTTTTGAAATGGCGAATAGAAGAAAATCTTCTAAAGATATTTTGAAAGTATTGGAAGAAAAAAATGCTGTTTGTGAATCGTTTGGAAGTTATTTCGATGAAAACGGCTGTGAAATCTTTAAAACCTCTACTATAGGTATGAGTTTTAAAGATGTTGATGGCATTGATAATGTCTTTACGATAGTTGGTGGAGAAGAGAAAGCTGATGCAGTATTTAGTTACTTAAATACTAAACCAGCAAACGCGACATTAATTATTGACGAGGCTATTTGCAAAAAAATAATAAAAAAAGTTAATAAAAATTTTTAGGAGGAACTAAAAAATGACAGTAAAAGTAGCAATTAACGGATTTGGACGTATCGGACGTCTTGCTTTAAGAAGAATCCAAAACGTAGAAGGAATTGAAGTAGTAGCGATTAACGACTTAACACCAGTTAACCAACTAGTTCACTTATTAAAATATGACACAACTCAAGGCCGTTTCGACGGAGAAGTATCAGCAGCTGAAGGAAGCTTAGTAGTAAACGGAAAAGAAATCAAAGCATTCGCTAACCCTAACCCAACTGAATTACCATGGGGAGAATTAGGAATCGATGTAGTATTAGAATGTACTGGATTCTTCACTTCTAAAGAAAAAGCTGAAGCTCACGTTCAAGCAGGAGCTAAAAAAGTTGTTATCTCAGCTCCAGGTGGAAACGACGTTAAAACTATCGTTTACAACGTAAACCACGAAACTCTAGACGGAACAGAAACAGTTATCTCAGGTGCTTCTTGTACAACTAACTGTTTAGCTCCAATGGCTAAAGCTTTACACGATAACTTCACAGTAGTTGAAGGATTAATGACTACAATTCACGGATACACTGGAGACCAAAACACACTTGACGCGCCTCACCGTGGTGGAGACTTACGTCGTGCTCGTGCAGCAGCAGAAAACATCGTACCTAACACAACTGGTGCTGCTAAAGCAATCGGATTAGTAATTCCAGAATTAAACGGAAAATTAGATGGAGCTGCACAACGTGTACCAGTACCAACAGGTTCATTAACTGAATTAGTAGCAGTAGTAGAAAAAACTGTTACAGCTGAAGAAGTTAACGCTGCTATGGAAGCTGCTTCTAACGAATCATTCGGATACAACGTTGACCCAATCGTATCTTCTGATATCGTAGGTATTTCTTACGGATCATTATTCGATGCAACTCAAACAAAAGTATTAACAGTTGGAGATAAACAATTAGTTAAAGTTGTTTCTTGGTATGACAACGAAATGTCTTACACATCTCAATTAGTAAGAACATTAAAATACTTTGCAGGATTAATTAAATAATCTATAATAGGTAATAGAAGAATAGATAAGATATAAGTCATAAGTGACTTATATCTTGTCTCATATATTCTAAATATAAATTAAAGGAGCTTTCCATGAAGAAATCTATCAAAGACTTAGGTAACTTACAAGGGAAAACTGTCTTAATGCGTGTTGATTTCAACGTGCCATTAAAAGATGGTGAAATTACAAACGATAATCGTATTACTGCAGCATTACCAACTATTGAGTATGCTTTAAATCAAGGTGCTAAAGTAGTAGCATTCTCACACTTAGGACGTGTTAAAGAAGAAGCTGACAAAGCATCTAAAAGTTTAGCACCAGTTGCTGTTAGATTATCAGAATTATTAGGTAAAGAAGTAAAATTCGTAGCTGAAACTCGTGGAGCTGAATTAGAAGAAGCAGTTAAAGGGTTAAAAGATGGAGAAATCTTAATGTTCGAAAATACTCGTTTCGAAGACGTTGAAGGTAAAAAAGAATCTAAAAACGATCCAGAACTTGCTAAATATTGGGCTTCTCTAGGGGATGTATTCGTAAACGATGCATTCGGTACAGCTCACCGTGCTCATGCTTCAAACGTAGGTATTGCATCTAACATTGGTGAAGGGAACTCTGCTTCAGGATTCTTAGTTGATAAAGAAATCAAATTTATCGGGGGAGCAGTTGATAACCCAGAAAGACCTCTTGTTGCAATCTTAGGTGGAGCAAAAGTTTCTGATAAAATTGCAGTTATTGAAAACTTATTAGAAAAAGCTGATAAAGTAATTATTGGTGGAGGTATGGCTTATACTTTCATGAAAGCACAAGGTAAAGAAATCGGAATTTCACTTTGTGAAAATGATAAAGTTGAATATGCTCGTGAACTAATGGCCAAAGCAGGAGAAAAATTAGTATTACCAATCGATACAGTAGTAGCTAAAGAATTCTCTAACGATGCACCAAGTCGTGTAGCACAAGGTGATATTCAACTTGATGAAGAAGGATTAGACATCGGACCAAAATCAGTTGAATTATTCAAGAAAACTCTTGAAGGTGCGAAAACAGTAATTTGGAATGGACCTATGGGTGTATTTGAAATGCCTAACTTCGCTAAAGGTACAATTGGTGTTTGTGAAGCTATCGCAAACTTAGAAGGTGCTACTACTATTATCGGTGGTGGAGATAGTGCTACAGCAGCAATTTCTTTAGGATATGCTGAGAAATTCTCACACATCTCAACAGGTGGCGGAGCTTCTCTAGAATATCTAGAAGGAAAAGTATTACCAGGAATTGATTCATTATCTAATAAATAATATTAAAACTCAAGGAGAGTAACATTATGTCAAGATTACCATTTATCGCAGGAAACTGGAAAATGAACAAAAACCCACAAGAAGCTAAAGCGTTTGTTGAAGCTCTTGCTGGAAAATTACCATCATCAGATAAAGTAGAAGCAGGAATTGCAGCTCCATCTGTAGATTTAAGTGCAGTACTTAGTGCGGCAGAAGGAACTGAATTAAAAGTTGCAGCTCAAAACTGTTACTTTGAAAATTCAGGAGCTTACACAGGTGAAACTTCACCTAAAGTATTATCTGAAATGGGAGTAAACTATGTAGTAATCGGTCACTCTGAACGTCGTGATTACTTCCACGAAACAGATGAAGATATTAATAAAAAAGCAAAAGCTATCTTTGCTAATGGATTATTACCAATCATCTGCTGTGGAGAAAGTCTTGAAACATACGAAGCAGGAAAAGCAGCTGAGTTTGTAGGAGCTCAAGTAAAAGGTGCTTTAGCTGGTTTAACAGCTGAACAAGTAGCTTCATCAGTAATCGCTTATGAACCGATTTGGGCTATCGGAACTGGTAAATCTGCTACAAAAGAAGATGCACAAAAAATGTGTAAAGCAGTTCGTGATGTAGTTGAAGGATTATACGGTAAAGAAGTTTCTGAAAAAGTTCGTATTCAATACGGTGGATCAGTTAAACCTGAAAACGTTAAAGAATACCTATCATGCCCAGATGTTGATGGTGCATTAGTAGGTGGAGCATCTCTAGAAGCTGAGTCATTCTTAGCACTTCTAGAAGGTGGAAAATTAGCTTAATTTTAGCAAAATTAAATAAATTATAGTATAATAGAATTATAAATTTAAACAACAAGGAGAAAGTTAATGTTAGCAAAAACATTTGATATTATCGCAGAAGTATATGCAAGAGAAGTTTTAGATTCACGTGGTAATCCAACTGTAGAAGTTGAAGTAACAACTGAATCAGGAGCATTTGGACGTGCATTAGTACCATCAGGAGCTTCAACTGGACAATACGAAGCAGTTGAATTACGTGATGGAGACAAAGGGCGTTACTTAGGTAAAGGTGTAACTAAAGCTGTAACTAACGTTAATGAAGAAATCGCACCTTTATTAGAAGGTAAATTCGATGTATTTGATCAAGTAGGAATTGACTACGCTATGATCGAATTAGATGGAACTGAAAACAAAGGACGTCTAGGAGCTAACGCTATCTTAGGTGTATCTTTAGCAGTAGCTCACGCTGCAGCTGATTCTTTAGGAGTACCTCTATACAGATACTTAGGAGGAACTAACTCTAAAGAATTACCAACTCCAATGATGAACATCGTAAACGGTGGATCTCACTCAGATGCTCCAATCGCATTCCAAGAGTTCATGATCTTACCTGTAGGTGCTCCTACATTCAAAGAAGCTTTACGTTGGGGAGCTGAAGTATTCCACAACTTAGCTAAATTATTACACAACCGTGGTTTATCAACTGCAGTAGGTGACGAAGGTGGATTCGCTCCAACATTCGAAGGAACTGAAGATGCTGTTGAAACTATCCTAGCTGCAATTAAAGCTGCTGGATTAGAACCAGGTAAAGATGTATTCTTAGGATTTGACTGTGCGTCTTCTGAATTCTACGAAAACGGAGTATACAACTACGCTAAATTCGAAGGTGAAGGTGGAGCAGTTCGTACTTCAGCACAACAAGTTGATTACTTAGAAGAATTAGTAAACAAATACCCAATCATCACTATCGAAGATGGTATGGATGAAAACGACTGGGAAGGATGGAAATTACTTACAGACCGTATCGGTAACCGTGTGCAATTAGTAGGGGACGATTTATTCGTAACTAACACTAAAAAATTATCACAAGGTATCGAACAAGGTGTTGGTAACTCAATCCTAATCAAAGTTAACCAAATCGGTACTTTAACTGAAACTCTAAACGCTATTGAAATGGCTAAACGTGCTCGTTACACAGCTGTAATTTCTCACCGTTCTGGAGAAACTGAAGATTCTACAATCTCAGATATCGCAGTTGCAACTAACGCAGGACAAATCAAAACAGGTTCACTTAGCCGTACAGACCGTATTGCTAAATACAACCAATTATTACGTATTGAAGATGAATTAGATGCTACAGCTGTATACCCAGGTGTTCAAGCATTCTACAACATCAAACGCTAATTAGAATATTTTAAAAGAAGCAAGAGCTAAAGGCTCTTGCTTTTTTAGTTTGAAAAAATTATAGTTTTATATAATTTATTATATAAATATATTAAGGATATTTCATAATAAAATATAACAAAGAGAGTCAGTATTGGGCTAATCAGATTTAAAAAAATATCAATAAAACGATTACAATGAAGTATTTCAAACTATAAGATAATTTTAGATTGAAAATAGGTAAATATAAATACTTTAAATAGATATATAAAATCAGATTAAGGTTAACGTGTTAAATTTAAGATTTAAATAACTTATAAAATATAATAAATATAAAATTTAAAAAATGTTTGTTTTTTATTATTAAATGTTCTTTTTGAGGATATCCCCTTTATTTTATAAAGTAACAAGTTTGATTAATGTTTAAATGAAATGTGAAAATAATAGTTGTTTTATAAAGTTACAACATTAAATTATTAAATATATATCTTTACAAACGGTTTCATATATGGTACTATTTTAGTGACAAGATAAATATTAAATTTATAGGAGGCTAATATGGCAAGTTTATCATTAAAGAATATTTATAAAAAATATGATAATGGCTTCTGTGCAGTGACAGATTTTAATTTAGAAGTAGCAGATAAAGAATTCGTAGTATTCGTAGGACCATCTGGGTGTGGGAAATCTACTACTCTTAGGATGATTGCAGGTTTAGAAGACATAACAGAAGGTGAATTCTATATAGGTGATAGATTAGTTAATGATGTTGAACCTAAGGATAGAGATATTGCGATGGTATTCCAAAGTTATGCTTTATATCCTCATATGACAGTTTTTGACAATATGGCTTTTGCTCTTAAACTTAGAAAAGTACCAAAAGAGGAAATTAAAGCAAAAGTTGAAGAAGCCGCAAAAATTTTAGGATTAGAAGAGCTTCTAGATAGAAAACCTAAAGCACTTTCTGGTGGTCAAAGACAAAGGGTTGCATTAGGAAGAGCAATTGTAAGAAGTCCTAAAGTATTCCTTATGGACGAACCGTTATCAAACTTAGATGCAAAATTAAGAAGTAACATGAGAGCGGAAATCATCAAAATTCATAATACTTTAGGTGCAACTACAATATATGTAACGCATGACCAAACTGAAGCGATGACAATGGCCGATAGAATTGTTGTAATGAAAAAAGGTGTAGTTCAACAAGTAGGTAGTCCTAAAGATATATACGATCACCCAGAAAATCTATTTGTAGCTGGATTTATCGGAGCACCAACGATGAACTTCATGAGAGGTAAAGTTGTAGAAGGTAACTTCGTTACAAAAGGTGGAGGAGAGATAGAGATACCAGTTGGATATTATGAAAGACTTAAAGAATTAGGTTATGAAGGAAAAGAAGTTGTTTTAGGAATTAGACCTGAAAACATTTCAAATGATCCACTAGTATTAGAAACTTATTCACATGCTAAAATTACTTCAAAAGTAATTGTTGCTGAATTATTAGGTTCTGAATATATTGTTCACACTGATTTAAACGGTGAAAGCATTAAAGCAATTGTTCACTCAAGACAAAATATTAAAATGGGTGATGAATTGACATTTGCTTTAGATATGAACAGAGCACACTTCTTCGATGTAGATACAGAGCTTAGTATCTTAGAATAATTTAAATAAGACGTCAAATTTTTAAAAATAATAAAATAAATAAGGAGGCTCATATTATGAGAAAAATAAATAAACTGTTTGCTGTAGCAGCAACTACTGCACTTGTTTTAACAGGATGTGTGGGTGGTAAAAAAGAAGAAAAACAAGCTGACCCGAACAAAAAAGTAGAAATTACTTATTGGGACTTCCCACAATTCACAAAAGATAAAGAATTTAAGAAAACTGAGGAATTCGATGCGGCGTTAATAAAAGCATTCGAAGCGAAAAATCCAAATATTAAAGTTAATTATCAAAAAATTGAATTTACAGATGGGCCAGCTAAAATTGAAACTGCTATTCAATCGAAAACTGCTCCAGACGTAATCTATGATGCACCAGGACGTGTAATTGCTTGGGCAGCAAAAGATTTATTAGTTCCATTAGATGATGTTGATAAATCAAAATTAAGTGAAGCAGCTGTTAAAGCATCTAGTTATAAAGATAAACTTTACATGTATCCACAAGGTGTAGCACCATTCTTAATGGGTGTTAACAAAGATTTAACTGATAAACTAGGTGTAACAGATCTTCTACCTCTTAACAAACAAGATAGAAGTTGGACTGTTGAAGAATATGAAAAATTCTTAAAAGCAGTTAAACAAAAAGATTCAAGTATCACTCCAGCTTTATTCTACACTAAATCACAAGCGGGTGACCAAGGACCAAGAGCATTTGTAGCAAATTTATACAACTCTTGGATTACAGATGATGCTAACAGTAAATACACTATTAACGATGCTAATGGTGTTAAAGGATTAGAATGGGTTAAAAAAGCATATGATGAAGGATTATTAGGACAAGGTGTCGCATTAGAAGCTAAAGACGCTCTTGAAGCATTCAAATCAGGACGTGCAGCAAGTACAATCTTATTCTCACCTGGTATCGCAGCATCACACGCATCAGGATTTAACTATAAATTCTTACCATTCCCTAATAATGGTGGAAAAGCTAAATACGACTACTTAGTTGCTGGACCAGCTATTTTTGATAATGGTGATGTAGATAAAGCAGCAGCAGCTAAAAAATTCGTAGACTTCATGGTTAATGATAAAGATTGGGGTAAACGTACATTACTAGCATCTGGGAACTTCTCAGCTAAAAAAGGTGAAACAGGACTATATGATTCTGAAGAACTTAAATTTGCTGAAGGATTAACTGGACAATATGCAACTTACTACAACACTATTCCTGGATTCGCAAAAATGAGACCTCTATGGTTCAATATGGTTCAAGGTGTATTAAACGGTAAAACAACACCTAAAGAAGGATTAGATAAATTTGTTGAAGATGCAAATAAAACAATAAAAGAAGCATTGTAATTTGACGTATGAAGGGGATAGAGTTGCTTCTATCCCCTTTTCAGATAAAAAATAAATTTTTTAGGAGGTTATATGAAAACTACTAAGAAAAGAAAAAAAATAGACTTTAGTGCATATCTATTTATTTTGCCAGTTAGTTTATTTTTCATAACATTCGTATTAGTCCCGATGTTACGTGGGCTTCAGTTATCATTATATAGTTTTGCTAAGAAAAATCCAGTATTTGTAGGATTGAAACACTATTCAGATTTACTATTCAGTGGGAATGGAGCAACAATCCATGAACCATTTATGAAATCTCTTATTAATACAGTTGTTGTAACTGTAGTTGCAGTACCGATAGTTGTATTAGTTTCAATATTTGTTGCGGTAACAATTTATAATAAGAGTGCAGTTGTAAGATCATTCTTCCGTGGAGTATTCTATATCCCAGCTATTTCTTCAGTAGTATCTGTTACTGTAGTGTGGGCTTGGATTTATCACCCAGAATATGGAATTTTAAATTATGTATTTAAGTCAATGCACTTAATTAGTGAAAATGTCGACTGGTTAGGAAATCCGAAAACAGCATTATATGCTATTATTACGATTCTGATTACTACTTCATTAGGACAACCAATAATTCTTTATGTTGCTGCTTTAGGTAACGTACCAAAAGAATTATTAGAAGCTTCAGAAATTGATGGAGCAACAAAATGGCAAGTATTTACAAAAATCACTTGGCCGCTGATTAAACCGACAACATTATATATCGTTGTTGTAACAACAATTAACTCGTTCCAAATTTTCGCCTTAATTCAGTTATTAACAGCTGGGGGACCGAACTACGGAACAAGTACAATTATGTATTTAGTATATGAAGCAGCAATTAAAAACGGAAATCATGGTGTAGCTAGTGCGATGGGTATTATCCTTGCAGTAATTATTGGAATAATTTCTATCTTACAATTCAAGTTTCTATCTACAGACAATGATTAGGAGGATTTAGAATGAAAGGTATAAGTATTTTTAAAATAGTATCAATGATAATATTAATTGGGTTAACTATATTCTTTATTTTCCCATTTTATTGGATTGCATCGGGTTCATTTAAACTACAAGATGTAGCAATAACAATTCCACCTGAGTGGTGGCCATCAACTCCAACATTGGAAAACTATGAAAAGTTATTTACATCAAACACTTTAAGATGGTTCTTTAACTCAGTATTTATTTCAGTTATGACAACATTCTTAGTATGTGCAACATCGGCATTAGCAGGATATGCATTAGCTAAGAAAAATTTCCCAGGAGTTAAAGTAATTTTCATGGTCTTTGTTGCTGCGATGGCATTACCAAAACAAGTAATTTTAATACCTTTATTAAACTTAATTACTGAATTTAACTTAATGAATACTTACTATGCATTGATTTTACCAGCGGTAGGGTGGCCATTTGGAGTATTTTTAATGAGACAATTCTCTCAAGCGATTCCAACGGAGTTACTGGAATCAGCAAGAATTGATGGTTGCGGTGAAGTAAGAACATTTATGAACATTGCATTACCGATTATTAAACCGGGTATTGGTGCGTTAGCAATCTTTACATTTATTGCTAGTTGGAATGATTACTTCTCACAATTAATCTTTTCTAACACACCTGATATGTCTACATTACCATTAGGATTAGCGGCATTAGCACAAGGTCAAGAGTTCTCTAATGACTACGGATTACTAATGGCAGGGGCATCATTAGCTTCACTACCAATGATAATTGTGTTCATCTGTTTCCAAAATTACTTTACTCAAGGTGTTACTTTAGGAGCGGTGAAAGGATAATCTTATGGACAAACAACAATTATTAGAATATCTAAAAGGAGAAATGATAGTTTCTTGTCAAGCTTTACCAGGAGAAGCTTTATATAAAGAAGAAGGTGGAGTAATGTGTTTAATGGCGCAAGCTGTTAAAAATGCAGGGGTAAAAGCTATTAGAGCTCAAGGAGTTTTAGATATCAAACAAATAAAAGAACAAACAAATTTACCAGTAATTGGAATAATAAAAAAATCATATGAAGGATACGCTTCTTATATAACAGCTACAATGGATGAGGTTGATAAATTAGTTGAAGTTAGTTCTGATATTATTGCTCTTGATTGTACAAATAGAGAGCGAGGAGATGGAAAAACTCCAAGTGAATTTGTAAAAGAAATTAAAGAAAAATATCCGAATATCTTATTGATGGCAGATATTTCGAATTTAGAAGAAGCAATTGAAGCTGAAAAAGCTGGCGTTGATTTTGTTGGGACAACTATGAATGGATATACACCATACACGGAAGATTCAAAACAATTTAATCCTGGCTTAGTAAAAGAGATCGTAGAAAATGTAAAAGTTCCGGTTATCGCGGAAGGTAAAATTCATACACCTCAACAGGCGAAGCAAGCGCTTGAAGCGGGGGCGCATTGTATAGTTGTAGGTGGAGCAATAACAAGACCGCAAGAAATTGCGACAAGGTTTTTAAGTGAGTTGAGATAATGAGTGTATTAGTTTTATTAGCGTATTGGTATACATATAGTAAATGGTATATATTAGGAGCTTGGTTTATTACCCATATTTTAAATGTAGCATTTAAAAAACTTTGGCTTTCACCACTATTAATAAATGCGCTTGCGTTGGCAGTATTATTCATAGGAATACACTATAAATTAATAGAAGGACAAGAAGTAGGAGCATCAGTGCTTAATGTATATATGCCGATTGTTTTTGCTAGTATTATGATGAATCTTTTAGTTTTTGTGATTAGAAAAGTTAAAATAAAATTAGGAAGATAAAGTAGAGCTATAAAATTGGCTTGAAGTTGAAAAATGTTTTTGTGACTTCAAGTTAATTTATAGCTTTATTTTTTTTTTTTTTTATGTCTTAATGTGAAAAGTATGATGGAAGCGTTAAAAATCTTGATTTCAGAGAAATAGATTCTATTGAGACCCCCTCGCATATACTTACAAAACTTTTATAAAGTGAATTTAGATATCAATAAACCACTGGATTTAGAAATGAAAATCAGTGTATTGTAATAGATAAATTCATATTAGTTTTAATATGTAAAAGATTAAAAAACTAAGAATATCACACAGTGTTTGAAGTTGTTTATGTAAATTAAATAACTAAAGAAAAGAGATTTTTATAATCTATATTCAATATAATTACGAAAATAATAATTTAAATTAATAAAATTTAAAATTAAACAAAGGTAAAAAATAAAGAATTCACTAAGTATAATAATATTAAAAATAAGAATATATTTTATAAAAA
>NZ_CABFLN010000015.1 GCF_901873445.1 Gemella haemolysans | reverse complement strand
ACCTAATATACTTCAAAAATATCTATATATATCAACTATTTCTAAAGATTAGTAGCTATTTTAATTCACATAAAAAATACGGAGGAAATTTATAGGTTTAAATCGCATTTTTTTGAATAATATTATAAAAAAAATAGTATTTTAATATAATATTTTATTTTATAAATGAATACTTTGAAATCGTTTTTCTTTTATCTTTGTTGCATATATTGTATAATAAAAGTGAAAAGATAATTAAATTTCAGAAATCAAGGGGGATAATTTTATGTACAGCATTGATAAACTTGAAAAAATATTAAATGAAAAAGTATACTCTATTGAAGAAACAAGTTATGGGGTAACTAATAAAAATTATATAATAACTACAGAAAATAATAAATATTTCTATAGAACTTCTAAAGATTCAACAAAAATAGTTAATAAAGATAATGAAAAGGAAGCACTTAAGCTACTATCAAATGAACCGTACTTTCTAAAACCAGTTTATATTAATAATGACAATTTAATTACTGAATTTCAGCAACATCCAAAAACTTTTATTTCTCAAAGAAGTTTATCTAATATCGTACGCATAGGAAAACTATTAAAAATTTTTCATGCAAAAAAATTCCAAGCTGAAAATATCTTTAATCCGATCAATCAGTTTAATAATTATTACAAGCAAATTGACGAAAAACCCCATGTATTAGATGAATTTATGTACATTATAGAACAGTTTAAACATGTATATAAAGCAGATAGATTATGTCATAACGATTTAGTTGAAGGCAATTTCCTCTTTTCAAAAGATTCATTATACCTAATCGATTTTGAGTACGCTGGATTTAACGATTATTATTTTGATATTGCTAGCTTTATTTCAGAAAATGATTTAAACTATGAAGAGACAATAACATTTTTAAAATCTTATTTTACTGATGAAAAATGTAACTATGAAAAATTAGATGTATTTCTACATTTTTGTGATTTATTGTGGTTTACTTGGGCAACATTATTATATGAAAAAAGAAATGAAGAAATATATAATGAAATAGCCCAAGCGAAACTGTACAGATTAAAAAATCCTAGAAAGATTGTTTATTAACTACAAATAAAAGAAAACATTTCAAAAAAAGGTTACTTGCAAAATTATGCAAGTAACCTTTAAAATAAACTTTTATTATTTAGCTAAAGCTGCTTTAGCTTGTTCACAAATGCTTGCGAATCCAGCTGCGTCATGGATAGCGATTTCTGATAACATTTTTCTGTTAATATCGATTCCAGCAACTTTAAGTCCGTTCATTAGACGGCTGTAAGATAATCCATTTAATCTTGCAGCAGCATTAATACGAACGATCCATAATCTTCTGAAATTACGTTTTGTTTGACGACGGTCTCTGAAAGCATACATTCCTGATTTCATTACTTGTTGCTTAGCAACTTTGAATAATGTATGTTTTGAACCAAAATATCCTTTAGCTAGTTTTAAAACTTTTTTACGGCGACGACGAGTCACAGTTCCACCTTTAACACGTGGCATATCTAATTCCTCCTTATGTATAACTTAAATAAGTATTTACGCTATAATTAATCTTCTTTAATATTATTTAACTAATAAAGTTCTAATACGTTTGTAATCACCACGAGATACTAATGAAGCTTTACGTAAGTGACGTTTTTGTTTAGTAGTTTTTCTTGAAAACCAGTGAGAAGTATAAGCACGGCTACGTTTTAATTTACCGCTAGCTGTTTTTTTCACACGTTTTGCTAAACCACGGTGAGATTTCATTTTTGGCATTATCAAATTCCTCCTATATTAAACCTTTATTTCTCTTTTTTTGGTGCTAGAACTAAGAACATACTGCGACCTTCCATTTTAGGTTTTTGTTCGACAGTAGCTATATCGCTAGCTTCGTTAGAAAAGTTTTCTAAAACTTTCTGTCCAATTTCTTTGTGGGTGATTGCTCTCCCTTTAAAACGAATAGAAACTTTAACTTTGTCTTCTTTTGCTAAGAATTTACGTGCATTTTTCAACTTAGTTTCAAAATCGTGTTTTTCAATTGTTGGAGATAACCTTATCTCTTTTGTTGTTACGATTTTTTGTTTCTTACGTGCTTCTTTTTCTTTCTTTTGTTGTTCAAATTTGAACTTACCGTAGTTCATAATTTTTGCAACTGGTGTTTTA
This sequence comes from Gemella haemolysans, assembly GCF_901873445.1. Lineage (GTDB taxonomy): Bacteria > Bacillota > Bacilli > Staphylococcales > Gemellaceae > Gemella > Gemella haemolysans_C. The sequence goes on along the minus strand of NZ_CABFLN010000015.1, from coordinate 34,886 downwards.
GCATTTGGAGCTACTAGAACAACATCTAGGTTCATACGCTCTGCAATTTGCATAGCTTCTGCCTTAGTTTTAACTCCTAATTGTTCTCCATTTTGGCTAATTAAAAGAAACTCTTTCGCTTTAATACCTTCATTTACTTGTGCAGTATCTTTACTAATGATCAGCACCTCCTATTTATAAATTCATTAAATACTAAAAGCATTAAAAAAACTGAGTGCAAAACACCCAGCATAAAATTCTACATTTCATCTACATTAACCTGAACAATCATAATTGGCAGGTGAGAAACGGGTGCTTCTACTTTTGTATTCAACATTATTTATTTTACATACTTTTTATAGATTTGTCAATAGGAATATAACATTTTTTTTATATTCCTATCGACTTTCATCTATTTTTATTAAATAGAACCTAATTCTTCGTGTAATTCTTCTTCGATTGGTCTACTTAATTCATTATCTACTTCTAATTCTAATTCATTTTCTGCTTTAATATCAACATCATTATATCTTGACATACCTGTTCCAGCTGGAATTAACTTACCAATAATAACGTTCTCTTTAAGTCCCATAAGTTTATCAACTTTTCCTTTAACAGCTGCGTCTGTAAGAACACGAGTTGTTTCTTGGAATGAGGCTGCAGATAAGAAACTTTCTGTTTCTAATGAAGCTTTAGTGATACCTAGGATTACAGGTTTAGCTGTAGCCATGTTACCTCTTGCTTCAAGAATTTTTTTGTTTTCATCTGTAAATTTATGAATATCTACTAATGAACCTGGAAGTAAATCAGTATCTCCAGCATTGATTACACGTACTTTTCTTAACATTTGACGTACCATAACCTCAACGTGTTTGTCACTGATTTCTACACCTTGCATACGATAAACTTTTTGTACTTCAGTTAATAGATAACTTTGTACTGCTTCTAATCCTGCAATTGATAGTAATTCTTTTGGTTCAATAGAACCTTCTGTTAAAGCTTGACCACGTTTAACTTTATCGTCTTCTTTAACTAACATACGGCTTGCACCATAGTCTTGATATTCTCTTTCTTCACCAATTTCACTTAATACGTAAATTCTACGTACGTGATTATTATCGATTTCTACTTTTGTAACTGTTCCATCAACTTCTGAGATTAATGCCTTACCTTTAGGATTACGCGCTTCAAATAACTCTTGAATACGAGGTAAACCTTGTGTGATATCGGCACCGGCAACCCCACCTGTGTGGAACGTACGCATTGTAAGCTGTGTACCAGGTTCCCCGATAGATTGAGCGGCAATTGTACCAACTGCTTCCCCAACTTCTACTTTTTCACCTGTTGCTAAGTTTTTACCGTAACATTTCTCACAAACACCGTGACGTGAGTTACATGTAAATGCTGATCTAATAACAACACTTTCGATTCCAGCTGCTTCAATTTCTTTAGCTGTGTCTAAAGTAATTAATTGACCATCTTCAACAATAACTTTTCCAGTCTCTGGGTGAACAACAGTTTCTTTACTGTATCTACCTTCAAGACGTTCTTGTAAGCTTTCGATTTCATCTGTTCCATTCTTAAGAGCAGCTACTCTTAATCCACGAGATGTACCACAGTCGTTTTCACGAACGATAACATCTTGTGCAACGTCTACAAGACGACGAGTTAAGTAACCTGAGTCGGCTGTCTTAAGGGCAGTATCGGCAAGACCTTTACGAGCACCGTGAGAAGAGATGAAGAACTCTAATACTGTTAATCCTTCTTTAAATGATGAACGTACAGGCATTTCCATGATACGTCCTGATGGAGAAGCCATCAGACCACGCATACCGGCTAACTGTGTAAAGTTTGACGCGTTACCACGGGCTCCAGAGTCACTCATCATGTAAATTGGGTTAGTAGCTGGAAGAGAGTCCATAAGTTGATCTTGGATAATATCTTTTGCTTTAGCCCATTGAGCAATAACATTTTGATATCTTTCTTCTTCTGTTAATAGACCACGTCTGTATAATGTTGTGATTTTGTCAACATTAGATTGTGAGTCTGCTAAGATTTCATATTTGTTAGGTAGGACGAATACGTCACTTACCCCTACTGTAATACCAGCTCTTGAAGAATATTTGAATCCTAAATCTTTCATTCTGTCTAACATCATTGAAGTTTCAGTAATGTGGAATCTATTGAAGATTTCAGAAATGATTTTTGATAAGAATCCTTTTTTAAATGGTGTTGCTGGTTCTTGTTCAGCTATATAAGCTTTTAATCCACCTTCTGTTAAGTCAGATGGTGCTACGAAATATTTATCAGGAGTCGCTGTTTCTAAGTTTTCCTTAGTAGGTTCATTTAAGAATGGGAATCCTTCTGGTAATATATCGTTGAAAATTACTTTACCAATTGTAGTAACAAGTAATTTTTTGTTTTGTTCTTCTGTAAACGTTGGGTTTTCAAAAGATTTAGCTGCGATACCTACACGAGTGTGAAGGTGAATATATCCATTTTGGTATGCAATTCTTGCTTCATCAGCATCTTTGAAAATCATACCTTCCCCTACTGCTCCAGGTCTTTCTAGTGTTAGGTAGTAGTTACCTAATACCATATCCTGAGATGGTGTAACTACTGGTTTACCATCTTTAGGGTTAAGGATGTTTTGTGCAGCCAACATTAGCATACGTGCTTCTGCTTGAGCTTCTTTTGATAAAGGAACGTGAACGGCCATTTGGTCACCATCGAAGTCGGCGTTAAACGCTGTTGTAACAAGAGGGTGAAGACGAATAGCACGTCCTTCAACTAAGATTGGTTCGAATGCTTGGATACCAAGTCTGTGAAGGGTCGGGGCACGGTTAAGTAATACTGGGTGCTCACGAATAATATCTTCTAAGATATCCCAAACATGATCTTCCATTCTTTCGATTTGATTTTTAGCATTCTTAATGTTATTAGCTAATTCACGTTTAACTAATTCACGCATAACGAATGGTTTGAATAATTCAAGAGCCATTTCTTTAGGTAATCCACATTGGTACATTTTTAGGTTTGGACCAACTACGATTACCGAACGTCCAGAGTAGTCAACACGTTTACCTAATAAGTTTTGACGGAAACGACCGTGTTTTCCTTTTAACATATTAGATAGAGATTTTAATGTTCTATTACCAGGACCTGTTACAGGACGACCACGACGACCATTATCGATTAATGCATCTACAGCTTCTTGTAACATACGTTTTTCGTTTTGTACAATTAGCCCTGGTGCTTTAAGTTCAATAAGTTTTTTCAGACGGTTATTACGGTTAATTACACGTCTGTATAAATCGTTTAAGTCACTTGTTGCAAAACGTCCACCATCTAATTGAACCATAGGTCTTAATTCAGGTGGGATAACTGGTAATATAGTCATAATCATCCATTCTGGTTTGTTTCCAGAGTGTTTAAACGCTTCGAATACTTCTACACGTTTAATGATTTTAACAACTTTTTGACCTGATTTATAGTTACTTTCACTTAATTCTTTAAGTTCATTTTTAAGGTCTTTAAGTTCTTTTTCAATATCTAACTCAGCTAAAAGGTCACGAATAGCTTCAGCTCCCATTTTAGCTACGAAAGAGTTTGCTCCAAATGTACTACGTGCTTCACGTACTTCTCTTTCAGAAACGATTTGTTTCTTCATGAAGTCAGTTTCACCTGGATCAATAACAATGTAAGAAGCAAAGTAAATTACTTCTTCCAATTGTCTTGGACTAAGGTCAAGTAGAAGTCCCATTCTACTTGGAATACCTTTGAAGTACCAAATGTGGCTGACTGGGGCAGCTAATTCTAAGTGCCCCATTCTTTCACGACGAACTTTAGCTAAAGTTACATCAACACCACATTTATCACATTTAATGTTTTTATATCTAACTCTTTTGTACTTTCCACAAGCACATTCCCAGTCTTTAGTTGGACCAAAGATTCTTTCACAGAATAATCCATCATTTTCTGGTTTTAAAGTTCTATAGTTAATAGTTTCAGGTTTTTTAACCTCTCCGTAAGACCAACTTCTGATTTTTTCAGGAGAAGCTAAACTAATTTTCATATATGCAAAATTATTTACGTCTATCAAGGAGCATACCTCCTTTATTTTTTTGTATAAAAGCCTTGAATAGTTCTTTGTGATTAATTGTAAAATTTATATTATTCTTCATCAGTGTCATCTTCTACATCTTCATACTCATCAGTATCAGACATTAAAAGATTTGCTAATGCTTGATATCCTGAAGTTTCTCCTTTACTATCTTCTTCTACTTCTACATCTTCATATTCATCTGTATCAGATAAGATTAAGTTAGCTAAACTTTGATATCCTTCTTCAGCATTTTCTTTAGAAGCATCTTGAATTTCTTTAGCTTCTTCTGATTTTTCTTCATTGTGATCATGGTGGTGTGATTCATGGAAATCAATCGTATCTCCTAAATCTATATCACCCATGTCTACTTCGTTATCTTCATTATCCATTACTCTAAAGTCCATACCTAGTGCTTGAAGTTCTTTCATAAGCACTCGGAATGATTCAGGAACTCCTGGACGTGGAATGTTTTCACCTTTAACGATAGCTTCGTATGTTTTAACACGACCATTAGTATCATCTGATTTATACGTTAAGATTTCTTGAAGAGTATATGCAGCACCATAAGCTTCAAGTGCCCATACCTCCATCTCACCAAATCTTTGTCCACCAAACTGAGCTTTACCTCCAAGCGGTTGTTGAGTTACTAATGAGTATGGTCCAATTGAACGTGCGTGAAGTTTATCATCAACCATGTGTGCAAGTTTAATCATATACATTACCCCTACAGATACACGGCTATCAAATGGTTCACCTGTACGTCCATCATAAAGAACTGTTTTAGCATCTTTAGCCATTCCAGCCTCGGCAACTGTAGACCAAACATCTTCATCAGTAGCTCCATCGAATACTGGTGTAGCAACGTGGATTCCTAATTGTTTAGCAGCCATACCTAAGTGTAGCTCTAATACTTGTCCGATGTTCATACGAGATGGAACCCCAAGTGGGTTTAACATTACGTCAACTGGTGTACCATCTGGTAGGTAAGGCATATCTTCTTCTGGTAAGATATTTGAGATAACCCCTTTGTTACCGTGACGGCCGGCCATTTTATCCCCTACACGGATTTTACGTTTTTGAACGATGAATACTCGTACAAGTTCATTTACTCCGTTAGGTAATTCAGCACCATCTTCACGTTTAAAGATTTTAACATCGGCAACTACTCCATCAGCACCGTGAGGTACACGTAATGAAGTATCACGTACTTCTTTAGATTTAGCTCCAAAGATAGCATATAATAATTTTTCTTCTGGAGTTTGTTCAGTTAATCCTTTAGGCGTAACTTTACCCACTAGGATATCTCCATCCTTAACTTCAGCACCAATTCTGATAATTCCTCGAGCATCTAAGTTTCTAAGTGCATTTTCACCTACATTAGGAATTTCACGAGTAATTTCTTCCGGTCCAAGTTTTGTATCACGAGCATCTGTTTCATATTCTTCTACGTGAATAGAAGTATAAACATCATCTTTTACAAGACGTTCACTCATGATTACAGCATCCTCATAGTTATAACCATCCCAGTTTACAAATGCTACCACAAGGTTTTTACCTAAAGCTAATTCACCTTTATCCATAGATGGACCATCTGCAAGGATGTCTTTAGGTTCAACTCTATCTCCAACTTTAACGATTGGTTTTTGGTTATATGCTGTAGAGTGGTTAGAACGTACGAATTTATGAATAACGTATGTATCTAAATCACCTTTGATTTCTTTACCTTCTAATGTTTCAATACGACGAACTTTAACTTTAGCTCCATCAACGTATTCAACAATACCAGGATATTTAGCAATTACTGCAGCTCCTGAGTCACGTGCAGCAAGGTGCTCCATACCAGTACCAACAAATGGTGCTTCAGTAATCATAAGAGGTACTGCTTGACGTTGCATGTTCGCTCCCATAAGCGCGCGGTTAGAGTCATCATTTTCTAAGAACGGAATACATGCAGTGGCAGCAGATACTACCTGTTTAGGGGATACGTCCATGAAATTCATCATTTCACGAGGTTTAACTGTGTTATCTCCTCTAAAACGACAAACTACTTCATCATCTACGAAGTAACCTTTTTCGTCAACATTAGCTGTTGATTGAGCTACTACGTATTTATCTTCTTGATCAGCAGTTAAGTACTGTACATTTTCAGTTACATATGGACGACCCTCAGCATCGACTTCAACTTTTCTATATGGAGTCATAATGAATCCAAATTCATTTATACGAGCAAATGAAGAAAGTGAGTTAATAAGACCGATATTTGGTCCCTCTGGTGTTTCAATCGGACACATACGACCATAGTGAGAGTAGTGAACGTCACGTACTTCCATTCCGGCACGTTCTCTTGTTAAACCACCAGGTCCAAGAGCAGATAAACGACGTTTGTGAGTAAGCTCACTTAAAGGGTTTACCTGATCCATAAATTGTGACAGTTGAGAACTTCCGAAGAACTCTTTAATAATTGCTGTAACTGGTCTTACGTTAATAAGTTGTTGTGGCGTGATTTCGTTAGTATCTTGAATACTCATACGTTCACGTACAACACGCTCCATACGAGAAATACCTACACGAATTTGGTTTTGTAATAATTCTCCAATACAACGTAGACGACGATTACCAAGGTGGTCAATATCATCTACACGACCGATTAATTCAAATTCAAATCCATCATTATTTCTACGGTTTCTAATTAATAATAGGTAGTAGTTAATACTTGCTACGATATCAGCAATTGTTAATGTTAGAACATCTTTATTAGGTGCTCCATTACCAATTACGTGTAGTACTTGATCATCAGTTAATTCATCAATATCAAAATCATTACCTACTTTAACTTGGTTTACAATCTTGAACAATTGCAATTTCAAGCTATCGCTTCCATCAAGACTTTCATTCATATCAAACTCAACTACGTTTGCTGTAGTTCCTAATTCTTCATAAATACCGTCTATAATTTCACGAGTTAATTTAGTACCTTTTTCTACTAAAATTTCTCCTGTTTCTGTATCAACAATTGGCTCAACTAGAATTTGGTTTTCTAAACGTTCACCAACGTGAAGTTTATTATTTAATTTATAACGTCCTACTTTAGCAAGATCATATCTTCTTGGATCGAAGAATCTTCCATGTAAAGTAGCTTTGGCAGTTTCTACGTTAGCTGGTTCACCAGGACGTAATTTATCATAAATTACTTTCAATGCAGTTCCTGTATCTAGGTTTTCATCTTTTTCTAATGTATTTAATAGTTCTGTATCTTCTCCGAATAATTTAACAATTGATTCGTCTGATTCAAAACCTAACGCTCTTATAAGCGTTGTTAAAGGAATTTTTCTAGTTCTATCAATACGAGCATAAACTAGTCCTTTAATATCTTTTTCAAATTCCAACCAAGCTCCTCTGTTAGGAATAACAGTTGTTTTATAGGCATTTGGAATATTCTTAACTTTAAGTTTATCATCTTCTGTAAAATATACAGAAGGTGAACGTACTAATTGAGATACAATTACACGTTCTGCACCATTGATAATAAACGTTCCAGTTTCAGTCATCAACGGTAGTTCACCCATAAATACTTCTTGTTCTTTAATTTCGTCACGTTCTTTATTAATTAAACGCACGCGCACTCTTAAAGGTGCTGAATATGTAGCATCACGTTCTTTAGACTCATCAACATCATATTTAGGAGTTCCTAATTTATAGTCGATAAATTCTAAACTTAATTTATCATTATTACCTTCAATTGGTGATACATCTTTAAAAACATCTTTAAGACCAGTTTCTAAAAATTTATCATAAGATAACGTTTGAATTTCAATTAAGTCCGGTAAATCAATTACCTCTGATATTCTAGCATAGCTACGTCTTTGTCTGTGCTTACCAAATTTAACTTTTTGCAACTGTGTCACCTCTCAGCTTTTCTCTTAAAAACTAAAAAGAAAATATAAACATTTTCTCTTACTTACTTATATAATTTAGGCAATTCTATCAAAAAATAAATAGAATTACTTGCAATATATCATTTTATCATAGTTATAGCAAGTTGTCAATTATTTTATGGCTTTAAGAATGTAGTACCCTTTGTTTTTCGCTACAACTTCTGCCATAGAAAAAGTCTCTTCTAATAATTTTTTACAACTAGCCATACCCTGTTTTTTTTGTATAACCACCCAAAGTTCTCCTTGATCATTTAGGTGTTCATAACTATCTGTCATTATTTTATGTACAATTTTTTTCCCAGCTCTTATCGGCGGGTTTGTTAAAACTATATCAAAGTTCCCATCAACATTATCAAAGGAACTACTTTCTAATACTTCTACTTCATTATCTATTTTATTAAGTTCAATATTTTTTCTAGATAACTCTAAAACTCTATTGTTTACATCTACCATAGTAAACTTAAAAGTCGGATATTTTTTCGCTAAGAATATAGATATAACTCCATATCCACATCCTATATCAGCAACCTTTGCATTTTCTTTTTCTGTACTAAACGATTCTAACATTGTCTTAGTACCAAAATCAACGCTCTCTTTTGAAAATACTCCATTATCTGTATAAAATTTTAAATTCTCATTCGCTATTGTTGAGTTGATAATTTTTTCACGACTTTCTGTCGTCGGATTATTTGTATAATAATGTTCCATAATAAAGACACCTCTTAAAATGAAAGAAAATAGTATATCCCATAGTTAGACACTTGAGATATACTATTTTTGTTATTATCATCGTATCAAATATTCTCAAATAGAATATTATTGTTTATTTACATCTATCTTTTTATCTACTTAGATTAGAAATTATTTAACTTCTACAGTTGCTCCAACTTCTTCTAATTTAGCTTTGATTTCTTCAGCTTCTTCTTTAGAAACTCCTTCTTTAAGTGTTGCTGGCGCACCATCAACTTTTTCTTTAGCTTCTTTTAGTCCGTCTCCAGTGATTTCACGAACAACTTTGATTACTTTAATTTTTGAGTCTCCAGCGTTAGCTAAAACTACGTCAAATTCAGTTTTTTCTTCAGCAGCTCCAGCAGCAGCTCCACCAACTACAGCTACAGGTGCAGCAGCAGTTACTCCGAATTCTTCTTCAATTGCTTTTACTAAGTCGTTTAATTCTAAAACTGACATTTCTTTGATAGCGTCTAAAATTTGTTCTTTAGTCATTATAAATTTCCTCCGATTTTTAAATTATATATTTTTAATATTGTTGTTTATTAAGCTTCTTGTTCAGCTTTTTGGTCTGCAACAGCTTTAACAGCTAAAGCAGTATTGCGCATTGGCGCTGTTAATACAGATAGTAACATTGAAAGTAATCCTTCGCGACTTGGTAATGTAGCGATAGCTTTAATTTCAGCTTGATCTGCAACTTTTCCTTCTATAACACCAGCTTTTAGTTCTAAGTTTTCGTGTTCTTTAGCGAAATCGTTTAAAACTCTAGCAGGAGCTACAGCATCGTCTGTTGAGAAAGCAAAAGCATTTGGTCCAGTTAGAACTTCGTCTAATCCTTCAATTCCTGCTTGCTCCATCGCACGACGAACTAATGAGTTTTTATAAACTTTAAAAGTTAAACCTTCGTTACGCATGTTGTTACGTAATTCTGTTACTTCCGCAACGTTTAATCCACGGTAGTCAGCAATAACAACTGAAGAACTTGCTTTAATTTCTTCTGCGATTTGATTTACTAACTCTTGTTTTCTCTCAATAGCTTTTGACATTGAACTTCCTCCTAAGTAGATTTATCAATTTCAGTACCATTAAAAAAACCTTCTTGCATGCGAGAACATACAAAAAGGCACATAAGTTTCTTTTCGAATTTTGTCCTCGGTAGGTTAATTAAGGATTTCTCCCCCTACTGTCTACGGTACATTTTCAACTGACTTAGTTATTTTAATATATATAATTTCATTTGTCAATAGTTTTTTTAATTTTTTTAAAAAAACTATTTTAGAATATTTTTAGCTTTTTTATTTATTTAATCTGTCACTACAATATTTCTCTATTGCTTTAGATGTATACTCTGCTACACCTTCACCAAATTTATCTATATTTTTTTTGAATTCTGGGTTATAAACATATCCTTTCCCTATATATGAGAAGACTTCTATACTACAATCAAAAGCATATTCGTTCATATTATTATATAAATCTTCTACCTTAGATTGTACTTCTTTTTCCGCAACATCTACATTTTCATCTTTGAATTTCGCCATCGAACGAAATACTTCATTAAATTCTTCGGTTACTATTTCTTCTCTTCCACTTTGACGCTTTTTAGATTCTTCAATTGTATCTTTACCATACTTTTCAACTGCTTGATTTTCATACTTATTTAGATCCTCTTTTTTAAATCCATTAAATTTTTCTTCTATTGTCATTGTTTGTTCTCCTTTATAATTGCTAATTGTTTTTTCTATATTATATAAAATCACTTCAAACTTTTCTTTTTCTCTTAAAATTAATTCACGTTGTTGTTCAAGTATTTTTAAATTATCAATTTCGCCTTCCAGTAATTCTTTTATATCATTTAACTTAAACTTAAGAAATCTATAGAATAATATTTTTTGTAATTTCTCTAAATTTTCCTCAGTATAATCTCTATAACCGTTATCTAACTTTTGAGGAATTAGTAAACCAATTTCATCATAATATTGTAATGTTCTTGCACTTACTCCAGTAAGTTTCACAACTTCATTTATCCTCATAATCATCCCTCTATAATATATAATATTTCACTAGTGATATTCTTATTATATACTATGACGTTACGTGAGAGTCAATAATTTATAATAAAAAAATCGCTAGGAATTTTCCTAACGATTCTATATAAATATTATTCGAATACTTTTTTAAGATCAATCGCTTTATTTAATGCTTCAGTAATAACAATACCGATAACCATAACGATTACTTGTGATAAAAGAAGTGATCCGTAGATAGCTGTAAACGCACCAAACTCGAATGGTACTCTAGCTGAATTATCACCACTAAAAATAGTAATTTCATATGCAATAATTGGCATACAAATAACTAGGTATAAAATAATATTAATAATGTGTCTAGCAATTCTATTTTTTACAAATTTAAAAACAAAAATACTGATTGCTAAAGCTAATCCTGTTCCTAAAGTTCCAAAGAACACATCTACTATACCAAGTGGACTAAAGATATTAGCAATTGCCACTCCTAAAGTAATTGGGAACCAATATTTTTTACTAAACACTACTAATTGTGAAAGTGATTCACTTATACGAAATTGGATAGCACCGTATGAAAATGGCGCAATAGCTAATGTTAATACAACATAAATCGCTGCGATTAACGCTTGAATAGTTAAAACTTTAACTGTATTATTTCTCATTATATCTCCTTGTCTTGTTTAAGAGAAAATAAAGAAGTACTAATCTTGAGAAACCAGTACTTCAGGTTTTTTTTATAGATGGATCTCTCAAACATCTTTTATTATAATAAAGTCAGAAGACAAATAACCTTACCTATGTAAAATTAAATATCAACGTCCTATATACTAACATACATTATAGTTATTAGTCAACCAAAATATAAAAAATTCTTAAAAAATAACTTGTAGATAAAAAAAATATGAAAATACCTTGCATTTACAATTTTAATATGTTAAAATGAGGTAGTTGTATCTAACAACACTTAATTCATTGTAATTAAGAATATTAATTAATATTTCTTAGTAATAAAAATAAGGACCAGGAGGTGAATCGAATGCCAAACATTAAATCATCAGTATTAAGCGTAAGAAAAGATGCTAAAACAAACGCTGCTAACACAGCAAAAAAATCTGAAATGCGTACAGCTATTAAAAAAGCTAAAGTAGCTAAATCTGAAGGTGCTGCTAACGCTGCAGAGTTAGTAAACCTTGCTTACAAAAAAATCGATAAAGCTGCTAAAACTAATTTAATCCACAAAAATGCAGCTGCTAGATATAAATCAAACCTAGCTAAATAATTATAAGACTACTCAGACTTCTGAGTAGTTTTTTATTTACAATAAAAAATAAGGAAAAAAATAGATTTTTCATCTTTATTCTTCCTTATCATTATTACTATTTTTTACAATTTTCAACTATTCTTTCAGCAGCTTCTTTTATATTTTCTGGACTAGTTGCTAGATTAATTCTTATATAACTATTATATCCTTTTCCAAACCAGTGACCAAAGTCAATCGCTAGGCCGCATTCATCTTGAATAAATTGTTTCGTAGTTTTCCCATTTAAAACTTTCTCAAGGTTTAAAAATACTAGATATGTTCCTTCTAATGGATAAACTTTAATTTCTGGTACTTTTTGAGATAATGTATCATGAATTAAATTATAATTGTATCGAATTATTGCTTTTAATCCTTCTACCCAATCTTTTCCGTCTCTATAGCCGGCTTCAAGAGCTATTTGTCCTAATAAACTTGGCTCAGCTCCTAGATTTTCTTTACTAAATTTATCAAATTGTTCACGAATATTACTATCTGGGATTAAAAGTGTTGCATGCACTAATGAAGCAAGATTGAAAGTTTTTGAGCCAGAATTAGCTACTATTAAACGATTGTTATATCTACCTTCATCTAATGCTAATGCTGAAATTTGTTTATGACTCTCATATGTAAAGTCTTGGTGAATTTCATCTGATAATACAAGAACATCATATTTTTCGCAAATTTCAAATACTCTTCTCTGCTCTTCTAATGACCAAACTCTTCCGACTGGATTATGAGGTGAGCAATGAATATATAATTTAACATCATTTTCTCTAATTTCTTTTTCAAAAGTTTCAAAATCTATCTTGAATTTACCGTCTTCTTCTAGTAATGGAGACTCTACTAATTTTCTACCACTATTTTTAATAGAATTAGCAAAAGGATAGTATACAGGTGGCATTATAATAACCGCCTCTTCTTTTTTAGTATACGCTTGAATCACCCATAATATAGCTTGAACTATACCAGGAGCAAATCTTATCCATTGTTTATCTACTTCAAAATTGTATTTTTCTTTATGCCAGTTTTTATATTCATTATAATAACTTTCTGGCAATTTAGTATAACCAAACACTCCGTGTGCTACTCGTTCACTCAACGCTTCTCTAATACTTTCGGGAGTTTTGAATTCCATATCAGCTACCCATAAAGCTAGTAATTCAGGATCACCAAAGCGTTCTTCCAAAGCATCCCATTTTAAACTATTTGTATTTCTTCTTTCAACATAGTATTTCTTTACAAATTCTTCTACTCTAGTCATTTTTCTCCCCCTACGCTTCTAATGCTCTTAGAAAATCTTCAACTAAATCTTCAGCATCTTCTACACCTACAGAAATTCTTAGTAAATCTGGAGTAAGTCCATAAGATAAACGTAGTTCCTCTGGAATATCAAAATGAGTTTGAGTAGTAGGATAAGTTACTAATGTTTCTACACCACCTAAACTCTCAGCAAAAGTAGCAACTCTTAATGAACGTAAAAATTTATCAATTTTAGTAGCATCATTTAATTTGAAACTAAGCATAGCTCCTTTTTTCGGATATAATACTTCTTTCACCTCTGGATGTTTCGCTAATTCTTCAGCTAATTTTTTAGCATTTTTTTCTTGTTGATTAAAACGAAGTGGCAATGTTTTTAAACTTCTAACAAATAACCAGCTATCAAATGCTGATAATACAGCACCAGTCGTATTAGAAATCCACGCCAATCTCTCTCCTATTTGTTCATCATTTGTAATCACAGCACCAGCAAGTATATCGTTGTGACCTGTTAAATATTTAGTTGCAGAATGAACAACAATATCTGCACCTAATGTTAACGGTTTTTGTCTTAATGGTGTTAATAAAGTATTATCAACAATTAATAACGCATTTTTTGACTTAGAAATCTGAGCAACTCTCTCTATGTCAACTTCTTGCATTAATGGATTAGTTGGAGTTTCTATAAATACCGCTTTTGTATTATCTGTAATTTTATATTCAAGATCTTTTTCATCTGTGAAATAGATAAATTTCTGAGCACCTTTACGTTCTAACTCATCAAAGTATCTAAAACTTCCCCCATATAAGTCTCTAGACACTAAGAATTCACTATTTAAATCAAATAGTTCAAAAACTAGTTGAATAGCACTCATCCCTGAACTAGTCGCTATCGCACGACACCCTTCTTCAAGTTCACATAAACCTTCCTCTAAAATAGTTCGAGTTGGATTTTTAGTTCTCGTATAATCATATCCTGTACTTTCTCCTAATCCAGGGTGAGCATAAGCTGTCGATAAATATATCGGCGTCACTATTGCTCCAGTTACCTTATCCTTTCTGTTTCCTAATTGAGCTAATTTAGTTTCTATTTTCTTCATTAAACGATACCTCATTTTATTTTTCTATTTTAACAATATTATTATATCACTATATCAAATTATAATAAACTAATTTATCTGAATTTTTTGTTTTTTGTGAAATATTTTTTGTTAAACAACTTATAATTATCTGAATAAAGAAAATAAAAGGAAGTGACTCGAAAATCATGATTTCAGAGAAATCGATTTTTTCGAGCCACTTCCACAAAGTCATTAGATGTCTAAAAGGCTTTCATAAGGCGAATTTAAGTATAAATAAACCACTATGTTTATGAGTTTTCGTATAGATTAAAGTTTTTAAATTATCCCTTTTATTTAGTGTTTATTATTCATTTAAATATACAATAGCAATTAATTTTTTCTGACAAATCAGTCTCTATTTCAGCTCATCAATTAATTTATTAATAAAAAGATCTAGTATAATATACTTATCCATATACGAGGATTTTAATAACTTATCATAGTCAGCTGATAAAATCAATATTTTCATAATTTTATCAACACTATAATTTCTGATCCCTTGGGCTGCCAACTGCACTCTATACGGATGAACTCCTAATTCCTTAGCTATATCTTTTTGTGAATAATGTTCATTTAGAAGTACTTTCACCTTATAATACATTCTTAATTGACCGCTAATTAAAGATAGCAAGAATATTGGCTCTTCTTTTTTTAAAACTAATGAATTAAACACGACTCTCAATTTAGCATAATTTTTCCCAAACAATTCATTGGTTAAACTGAAAACATCATACTCTAAACTTCTAGTTGCTAATAATTCTATATCTTCTCGCGTTATTATCTTCTTATCATCACAATATAAAAGGAGTTTTTCAAGTTCTTTTTTTATATTAGCAAAATCCAAACGAGTGTAATTCACTAGGAATTCTGTATCAACTTTAGAAATTTTCACATCGTGCTTTGCTACTGTTTTTACAATATACTCTGATATTTCCTTCTCATTAAAGTTAGAAAATTCTTTAACTTCTCCCGCTTCTTTAATCTTCTTTATTAGTTTCTTTCTACTATCAATCTTATCCGATATTTTTAGAATCAACACAACGTCTCCATTAATATTCTCTAAGTAATTCATCAATGCATCAACATTATGTTCTACTTTAGTTTTTTTAGGTTTTGCTAATAAGAAATTACAATTCTCAGCTACAATTACTTTCTCATTCCCAAATAATCCACTACTTCTACACTCATAGACTAAAGTTTCTATTGTATTTTCATGCATATTAATTTTTACATAATTAAATTCATCTAGTTCCTTAAGATATTTTTTCGCTATACTTTTCTCATAATCATTAATAGCTTCAAAATTTTCTCCATATATCACATAGATATTTTTCATCAATCATCTACCTCAATCTCAAATTCTCTATCCTGATTTTTCACCTTTACTTTTTTATTATAATAATAAACAGAAGTATTACCAAATTTCATCTCAGTTCCATTATTCAAAACGATATAGTCTACTTTTTTATATTGAGCTATATCTTTTAATTCTAATAATTTTTTAGTCAAACTATCTACTACTATAATCTTATTCACTAAGTTATTTGCTAATAAATTTGTCGCATATTCACTTTTGTTTTTCTTAGCTGAAGTAAGTAATAAATAATTGATTCTATCCTTACCTTCATAGTTCATAAGTGAATCATATTCACTCATTATATCATATTCTCTATCTTTTTTTCTGTAATCTGTATAAAAATTTTTCATATTACTAGATGTATTTATTATCATGTTATTTCTATTCTCTCTAATATAATAAATATTTTCTTTTCCAATTTTTATCTCCTCTATATATTCTCTAGGTATATAACTCGAAATAATTAATATTATAGCGACTGCCAAAACTCCGATTGCAGCTTTTGAATATTTTAATCTATTCAATTCAGTCATAATATATAGAACTACTATAAAAATAACAATAATTATAAATATACTCTGGTTCCCAATTCTTAACGGTTTTACATATAAGAATATTTCTTGAAGTTTATCGAAAATACTAAAGGTAAAATTCAACAACGGTCTACACATAATATTAAATATAGGTATACTTAATACAAATATTATATAACTTATCAATACTAATGGAAATAGTATTATACTAAATATTGGAACTAAAACTATATTACTTAGTACGGAAATATAAACAATAGTATAAAAATTATAAAGTAATATCGGCATGCTTGCCAATGTAGAAATAATACTAATTCTCAAAGATATATGTAGTTTATTTTTAGAAGTTTTAATATAACTTTCTGACATCAATAAACTAAATGTTATAAAAAATGATAATTGAAAGCCGATATTAAAAGTATACAACGGATTATAAAATAATAAGATTAAGAATGTAAGCAGTAAACTATCCAATTTATCAATACTTTTTCTTCTGAAAATTATATAGAATATAATCATAAAACCTGCTCTAAGAACGGATGCACTAGCCCCACTTAATAACATATATAACGGAATTATAATTAAAATTATTTTTTCTATATAATCAACACTTACTTTAAGTTTTAATAAAATAAAATATATTAATGATATTAGTACCCCTATATGCAAACCGGAAATTGCTAATAAATGACTAGTACCTAAATTTTTAAAAGAACTAACTTCATCTCTCAACAAATAACTTTTATCTCCAAAAATTAAAGCTTGAAAATACCCACTCTTATCAAAAGTAAGTTCTCTATCTATCTTCAAGGTCATTCTGTTCCTAAAGGTTTTGAATTTAAAAAGAAGAGAATCTAAATGCTTAACCCCAGATATTTCATTGATAGAAACTTTTTTAAAGATTCCTCTATTCTCGTTATACTTTTTATAATCAAACGAATAAAAATTAGTTTTACTTGGAACGTCTTCTATATTAGCAATTACAGATAATTTTCCACCCCAAAATTTTTCTTTAAAAAATCGCTTCTCATCTTCACTCTTTATTTTATAATTTATTAGTACATTTTCATCTCCAATACATCCAATTCCCGATATATAATCTCCATTGATATTGAATTTATCAAAAATCACTAGTTCAAGATTATTATTTTCAACATTTTTTAAATGAGAAATATTAGTTTTTTGTTCATATGCTCCCCGAATAAAAAAAGCTAAGAAGACTATTAAACAAATAATAGTTTTCCTAGCATTAAGATTTTTATTTTTCCAAGTTATTAGTAGAAAAATAACAATACATAGCATAGATATCATTAAATTATAATTTAATAATATCGCCCCTAATGCTAGTAAAGAAAGTTGTAAGTATATCATTACTGTTTATCTAGTAACCTTTCTACTACATTATTTACGTCATAATCTATTTTTCTTACGACAACACCTGATTTTTCTAATAACTCTCGAGCATATTCATTATTTCTATAGTCATTTGCATAGCAAATTTCCTTTATCCCTGCTTGAATGATAGATTTTGTACAATTCAAACATGGGAAATGTGTAACATAGATTGTTGCACCTTCAGTTCCAACACCGAATTTAGAACATTGTAAAATAGCATTTATTTCGGCATGGATTGTTCTGACACAATGCCCTTCCACTACTTTGCAACCAACGTCTATACAATGTTCATCACCTTTAATCGAACCATTATAACCACCTGAAACTATTCGTTTATCTTTAACTATTGTCGCTCCAACAGATAACCTACTGCAAGTCGATCTAAGCGAAAGCAGGTGACTTTGAGCCATAAAGTACTCATCCCAACTAATTCTTTGCATAACTATACCTCTATTTTATCTTTAATTTTTTCAAAAGTAGCTTTTCCTATTCCTTTTACTTTTGTTATATCTTCTTTCTTTTTAAAATCCCCATTTTTTTCTCTATATGAAATAATTGCTTCAGCCTTAGTCTTTCCAACTCCTGAGATTTTCATAAGTTGTTCTTTATTGGCAGTATTAATATTAATTACATCTCCATTTGATGTACTTGAACTACCATCAGAAATTTGTTTCGGTTTTTCTCCGTACTTGAGAACGTAAATGACCATCTGATCTTTAACTTTTTGACTTAAATTCAAAGTGGAAGTATCCGCATCTTCTAATAACCCACCAGCTTCTTCAATTAAATCTTTTATCCTTTTATCTTTCGTTGTTTCAAATACTCCAGGATGTTTAACCGCCCCTTTCACATCGACAAAAATTTTGGAATCTTGTTCTTCTTTTTTTTCATCCTTACTCACTTCTGAGTTTTGAGAATTAGAAAAGGTTACGTCATTATAGTCCTCTGTTTTATCATGACCAAAATACAAAAGTCCTCCAATTATAACAAGTAAACTACAGAGTAATGCCAAAACAATCGCCTTAACATTTTGTTTAAAAAATAAAACAACATCTTCTTTATTAATATTCATATTTCTCCCCCCTAGTACTAATATTATATCATTAAATTTATTATAATAATACTGAAAACTTAACCTTCTTATTATTTATAATTTATGCTATACTAAGATAAAAATAAACATTATCATAAAATAGATAGGAGAGTCACTATGGCTAACGAAATGAATTTATTAAATTGGACATTCTTCAGAGAAGTTGCTATCCCGCAAGATGTTGCAAACTTATTGATAAACGGTGAACAGCCCGTTGCAGCATTTGCTACAATAAGGGACGTTGCTGTATTTACAGATAAACGACTTATTGTAAAAGACGCCCAAGGACTTACAGGAAAAAAATAGAAATCTATTCCCTTCCATACTCTTCAATATTAATGTGGTCAACTGAAAATGCAGGTAAAATCCTCGACTTAAATGCCGAAGTAGAGCTTTGGACTAAAGTTGGAAAAATAAAAATTAATCTAAGAAAAGATATCGATATCCGTAGATTTGATACGTTACTCGCTCAATATATACTATAGTCTTATAACTTAGAAATAAAAACTAAAAATCCTAAAAATTAGAGATTCCCTCTAACTTTTAGGATTTTATTAAATATTACAGTTGAAGTTTTTTCCCATCTTTATATACTTCATCGATAATCGCTCCACCTAAACAAACATCGCCATCATAAAAGACAACTGCCTGTCCAGGAGTCACAGCACGTACTGGCTCTTTATAGACAACTTTTACTTTGTTATCCTCTAATACTTCTACTTCAACTTCAGTATCTGGTTGACGATATCTGAATTTTGCAGTACATGTAAATTTATTAGGTTGTGGATTTTTCGTTGTAAATGATAGTGAACTTGCTAATAAGCTATCTGAATATAGTTTTTCATTGTGGAATCCTTGACAAACATACAGTACATTATTTTCAAGGTCTTTACCACATGCAAACCATGCTTCACCCTCTGTGTCCTTAGTTCCACCAATACCTAAACCATGACGTTGACCGATTGTATAGTGCATTAAACCAATATGTTCTCCACGAATATTACCATCTAAATCCACCATCTTACCACCTTGAGCTGGTAGGTATTGAGATAAAAATTCTCTAAAGTTTTTCTCACCGATAAAACAAATACCTGTTGAGTCTTTTTTCTTCGCTGTAGCAAGACCCGCTTCTTCTGCAATCTTACGAACATCTTTTTTCTCTAGTTCTCCTACAGGGAATAAAATGTTTTTAATTTGGTGTTGTTTCAATTGAGATAAGAAGTAAGTTTGATCTTTATTATTATCAACACCACGTAACATTAAACGTTCTCCATCAACATCTTTAACTCGCGCATAGTGCCCTGTTGCTACATAGTCAGCACCTAAATCTTCTGCGTATTCTAAGAAAACTTTAAATTTAATTTCTTTATTACACATAATATCTGGATTAGGTGTACGACCTTTTTTGTATTCATCTAAGAAGTAAGTAAATACTTTGTCCCAATATTCTTTTTCAAAATTAATAGAGTAATAAGGAATATCTAATTGTTCACATACTTTAATTACATCTTCGTAATCTTTTTCTGCAAGACAAACTCCTCTGTCATCTTTTTCTTCCCAGTTTTTCATGAAAACACCGATAACATCGTATCCTTGTTGTTTTAAAAGATATGCTGTTACAGATGAATCAACTCCACCACTCATTCCAACTACTACTTTTTTGTTGCTATTCATTATTAGTTCCTTTCTTTTATTCTTTTCTCTAGAGTTACAATCTTCTCTATAACTTCATCAATTAATTCTTTTCTTGTATCAAAGCCAACACTCATTCTCACTGAATGTGCCGCACGTTCAATACTATACATTTCTGTAATTATACGACTTCCTTTAATATTTCCTGAACTACAAGCTGATCCACCAGAAATATAAATGTCACGAGCATCTAGATACGTAATAAGTCGTTGTGCTTCAATATTTTTAAAATAAATATTCAATATATTCGGCAATGAATTCTCTATAGATCCGTTTACTTCAAATTCAACTTCATTTTTCTCAAGTTCAGAAATAAAGTAATTTTTCAATTCTCTAAGAGCTGGAATTGAATTTAATGTCTCTGACAAACAGTCATTAAGAACCAGTATCCCTAATAAATCAGTCGTCCCAGAACGAAGACCATTTTCCTGACCTCCACCTAAAAGTAGTGGTTCAACATCTCCATCTTTTGCGTATAAAAATCCAAAATTATTAAGCGAACCAATTTTATGAGCTGATGCTGAAGCAAAATCTAATCCTAATTCTTTCACATCAATTTCAACTTTACCTAACGCTTGAACAATATCACTATGCAATAGTATATTTTTATCCGAAATAAGTTCTGAAACCTCTTTTATAGGATTTAATACCCCTGTTTCATTATTTGCTAACATAATTGAAATTAATACCGTCTTAGAATTAATCTTTTCTTTTAATTCCTCTAGTGATATAGCCCCACTTTCATCTACTGATAATTCATGAACCTTAAATCCAAATCTTTCAAGTCTCTTAGCACTAGCTTTAACAGATGGATGTTCTATAGATGAAATTATTATTTCTCCTGTTTTAAATCTATTTAATACATGATTAAAAACTGTATTATTACTTTCAGTACCACCTGAATTAAAAATTATTTCATTACTACTTGCATTTAGAGTATTAGCTATTTTTTCGCGTCCTTCACGAACTAGCCTATTATTTTTCTTTCCTAGAGTATGGCCACTACTTGGATTAGCATAGACTTCTTTTAGTATATTCATATTTTTTTCTATGATATCAAAATGTTTTCTTGATGTTGCTGCGTAATCTAAATAAATATTCGCCATATCATCGCCTCCTAATATTAATCATATTATATTTTAACACAAATAATAGTCAAATAAAATCAAAACCACTTTACGCTATATAAATATATTGGATATAAAATTATTAATCCCTTTCTTATCTTTACAGAAAGGGACTAATATTAATATTATTTATTTTTTTCTCCTAGTTTGATTATAGCTATTATTAATATTGCCAATACTCCTGAAACATACAACAATATATTTTGTTCCTCTAAGATAAGAGTATTAACCACTCGTGGTTGGGTGTATACTAAATAACAAAATGTCATTGGATAAAATAGAAGTTTTACAGATCTTGTAGCACTAACTTTCTTTAATACTCTAACACTACTTACAATCAGAACAGTTACCAAAATATACATCCAATCAATTGGTAGTTTTCCGAAATAATAGGCAGGTATGATACAAATAAAACTCATGAAAGCTATTATTTTAAAGATTATTGTATATACTTTATAGTTAAATTCCACAGAATTTTTTAATTTGAATAAACCATTAACAATAAATAAAATTAAAATATACGCACCTATAGTAAGTTTAATTTCATTACTAATATTGTAGTTAAATCCTTGTGTTATGAAAGTAGTAATATTCATATACACGTACATTATTATAATCGGAATATATGTCCAAACATACGCTAGGAATTTACTATTTTCAAAATATGGTACTTCCCATTGCCAAATGTACTGTCTATCAATTATTTCAAGAGTAAGAGCATTTAAAAATGTTCCTGCTAATAAATTAAAAAGAACATCTTCAAAATTTCCACGTGCCAACATTAACATTATAAAATTAACGATTACAAACAATCCAACTCCCAAGAAACCTGCAAAATATATCACTAACGATGCTGGTGTGTTTTTGGAAGCACTCTGTTCGTATTTTTCAAGATATCCTGTATTTTCTACTACCAAATAATTATAAATATTTGAAATATTTGAATTATCTTGTTTATTTTTTAATATACCTGCTAACAGCGATCTAACAGGGAAAAATTCAATTTTTGTAAAATCTATATTACAAATTTCTGTCCAAAAATCATCATTCATTTCTGAATCCTTAGAAACTATTTTTGACAGTTCTCTCATACTTTTTAAATCATTAACGTTTTCTTTCAACTTATCGACTAAAAGTAATGCTTGTCTACGACTTTCTTCTAGTTTTTCTTCACTAATTTTATTCACTCTTCAACTCTCCTATTCCTTAATAGTTATTTAAAAAAATAATTTTCAACATCTTCTAACATTTTTAATCCTAATTCCTCAAATTTTTTATCTTCAACACGTTTGGTATAGTTTAAAATACCTAATGCCGAGATAAAAATCATGCAGTACTCTAGTTCCTCAGAAAGAACTTCCTCATTTGAATGTTCATAATAATGTTTTAAAAATAGCTCTTTTTTTAATTTATCATTATCTAAATCTTGGTAAAAATATTTAATAAAATCTAAATAATAACTAGCATATTTAACTCTTTCAAAATCTATTAACACTAAATTATCGTCTTTTCTCATAATATTTCTAAGACCGAAATCTCCATGAATTAAAACTAGTGTTTTCTCATACTCTTCATCCAATTTACTAATATTTTTTAGAAACTTAGAATGAACCTCACTTATTTCAGTATATTCTTTTCTTTCAGTTAATCTATATACATTTTTTTCTAGAACTTTTTCCAATGAAATTTCTTTGTCATTTTCAATTAAGAGCCAATTTCCCCTATGAAAATCAGATATTAGCTCTGCTATTTTTATTATATCTTCATCATTTACGCTTTCTTTATCCAGTGGAATAAAGTCTTCATATTTCAATATAAGTGCAGAATACTCAGGAAAATCTAATAAAAAATTATCTTTATTTCTTAAAACTTTATACTCTAGTTTATATTTTAATGGATCTTTAAAAATTTTAACGAATACGCGTTGTCCTAATCTTTTAGAAAATCCAATAAAATGCCTATTTTCAGAAATATGATTTATTTGTTGTAAGTTAGTATCTAATAATTCTTCAAGTTGTCTTTTCATAATTACACCAAAATATTTATAAAAAGGAATTGACCCAAAAATCATGATTTAAAAAAAATCAATTTTGTCGAGTCAGTTCCCTTTCTAATACTTAACCTCTAACTTCTTCTAAGTCTAATGTTGACTTCGCATTTAACGTTAACGGATTAGCAAATATATTATTTTTATAATAATAATATCCTGCCGCTCCCATCATCGCCGCATTATCACTACAATAACTCATTTTCGGAATAAGTACTTCTACTCCTAATTGTTGTTCTAGCTCTAAGACTTGCTTACGAAGTTCGCTATTACCTGCAACCCCACCTGCTAAAATCAACTGTTTAACACCTAGATTCGCAATAGCTTTCTTAGTTTTTGTGATTAAAACTTCTACTACCGCCGTTTGGAAACTGCAAGCTAAATTTTCAGGTACGATCTCCTCACCGCGTTGTTTTGCATTATGTACAAAGTTAATCACTGCTGACTTCATTCCTGAAAAACTAAAATTATAATCGTCACTATCAATCATTGCACGAGGGAATTTATACTTATCTTCACCCAACTTGGCTAGTTTATCTACTTTAGGACCTCCTGGGTACTCAAGATTTAACTGTCTTGCTACCTTATCGTACGCTTCACCTACAGCATCGTCATGAGTAGAACCGATTATTTCAAAATCAAGTTCATCTTTTAAATAAACTAGTTCTGTATGTCCTCCACTAACAACAAGAGCTAATGATGGATAAACTATATCATTGTCTATATTACTAGCATAAATATGTCCTGCAATATGATGTGCTCCTATTAAAGGTTTATCTAAAGCATAACTTAATGTTTTCGCAACATTAACACCAACTAGTAATGAACCTATTAATCCTGGTCCTTGTGTTACACAAATTGCATCTATATCGTTTAAAGTAATTTGGGCTTCTTCCAAAGCTTCTTCAACAATTTGCATCACTACCTCTATATGTTGCCTACTTGCTATTTCAGGAACTACCCCACCAAATTGTTTATGTGTTTCAATTTGACTACTTACGATATTCGATAGTACTTCTTTTCCATTTTTAACTACAGCTACACTAGTTTCATCACAACTTGTTTCTATAGCTAAAATAGTTACATTTTCTAAATTTTTATATTCTTTCATTACTAAAATCCCTTACCATTACAAAAGCATTTTCTCCATTGTTTTTGTAATAATTTTTTCTCATATCGACTGTTGTGAATCCAGATTTTTCATAAACAGTTATCGCAGGCATGTTACTTACGCGAACTTCAACAATAGCTTTTTTTACACCTTTTAGTTTTAAAAGTTGCATTACATAAGTGAAGAAAATTTGTCCTAATTTTTTATTTTGATGCGGTTTATCAATAACTATCTTATTAACTTGATATTCATCAGCCACTAACCAACCACCGCAAAATCCAATAATTTGACCATCATTGAATAATCCGTAATATTCCGCATTTTCATGTTCCAACTCAGACTTAAACATTTCTTTCGTCCAAGCATCTTCAAAATTATCTACATCTATTCTTGATAATACATCTAAATCATTAACATCGACTTTATTTATTTTTATCATTTTCAAGTTCCCTTTCTGCTTCAGTTTTTCTTAAGTATTGTGGTTTCATATTATAACAATCCACATCTTCTAATGAATCATATATTTTTAAAACATTAGCGGCACGAACCATATCATTATTTTTTGAACCTTCTAAAAGAAAATCATTTAACTTTTCTATATCTTTACTAATATAAATAAATTCATCACTTTGAGATGATAAAAAGTTATTAATTTCTTCAAGAGAGTAGTATCCTTCTTCCAGTACCACTACTAATTTTCCTTCTTCATTTTTATAAACTGCACCAAAAACATTTCCTCGACGTGCATCAATAAATGGAACTAATAATTTATTGCTATCAAACTCCAATAATGCCTGCAATTTTAAAGAAGATACTTTCTTCAAATTAATCTTCAGTGTGTAAGCTAAAGTTTTACAAACAGCTGCGACTACACGAATTGCTGTATACGATCCTGGTCCTTCACTTGATATAATTTCAGTTAAATCCGTTTTTTTCTTATCTGCTTCTTTTAAACAATTATCGATTTCTTCTAAAATCACTGCTGATAAATTATTACTACATACAAAGTTTTTTTCAGCTAATACTGTTTCATTATCAAAGCATGCAATTAAACATACTCCATTAGAAGCTTCCACTATTAAACTTACCAATTTTCACGAATCCTTTCTTCAATTTTTTTATATTCACCACTAGAAATAATTTCAACTTCTCTGTAATCTTCTACTAAGCGAATATTGAAAATTAATCTTTCATTCGGTAAGAATTCTTCAATAAATTCTCCCCATTCAATAATACTAACATTATCTTCAAAGAAAATATCTTCAAATCCTAAATCTTCATCGCTATCTTCTAAACGATAAGCATCAATATGATATAATTTTCCATTAGGATATTTATATTCTTTCATTATATTAAAAGTTGGTGAATTAACTACACTTTTTACTCCTAAATATTCTGCTAAATATTTCGTAAATGTTGTTTTACCTGCGGCTAGATCGCCATTTAACAAAAGTACTAATCTATCTTCTATACCTTCACTAACAATTTTCGCTAAACGTTTAGTATCTTCTAAATCTCTTATAACTATTTTTAACATTGTTAATCCTTCTAAATTCTTAATTTATTTACCATCTACTATAATACCATATTTACCAGTATATTCCAACAACTAACAGCGTAATTATTAACACAAAATAACGCCAAGACATCTCTATCTTAGCGTTATTGTGGCTCATATAATCTGTTGTTAAATCATATATTATTTTACTACTCTTACTCTTGAAGTTCTTTCAATTGGTGCAGCTTCTTGTAATTTTTCACCAAATGGCATTTGTGCACGTAGTACTAAGTTAGCTGGAATATCCCATTCTGCAGCAACTTTTTCATCAATTACTGGGTTATAGTGTTGAATGTTAGCTCCAACTCCAGCTTCTGCTAATGCATTCCAAACTGCAAATGATGCAATCCCTGTTGATTGTTCTGACCAAATTGGGAAATTATCAGCATATGATGGGAATTGTTCTTGAAGACCTTTCACTACATCATGATCTTCGAAGAATAAAATTGTTCCATAAGCTGCTGCAAAACTATCGATTTTTCCTTTAGTAGCTGCTTTAGCTTCTTCATTTGGTAAGAATTTTTCTAATTCTCCAAAAGTAATATCCCAAAGTTTTTGATGATTTTCTCCTAATAATACTACAGCGTGTGCAGTTTGTGAATTAAATGCACTTGGTGAGTATTTAACTGCATTATCAATAATTTCTAATGCTTCTTGTTCTGAAATCGGTAAATTTTTACCTAATGCATATACACTTCTTCTATTTTGATATAAATTTTTTGCTTCTGTCATTATTATGTCCTCCGTTTTTAGCTATTGCTAAACTTTATTATTTGTTTTATAATTGTTATATGTATTATTATAATATTTAATAAAAAAATAACAAGTACGTTTTTTTACAATAGTAAGTATCTTTTAAGATAGAATTGTATAATATCAATGAAATATTTAAGGAGATTTTTTTATGGAACAACAAGAACCTTTTGGAAAATGCCCTTTTTTTACAACTCAAAAAATATTATCTGGAAAATGGACAATTCTTATTCTTCATCTACTAGAAGATAAAAGTGTTAGATTTAATGAGTTACAAAGATCACTAGGGACAATTACCCAAGCAACATTGACAAAACAATTAAAACAATTAGAACAAGATGGATTAATAAATCGTAAAGTTTATGCCCAAATACCACCAAAAGTTGAATACAGCCTAACAGATATTGGTAAAAAATTCCAAGCTGTATTAAATGAATTAGAAATTTGGGGGAATGATTATATAGATTACTTAAAAGAAAATAGAGAAGCTGTGTAAAGTTATGGACAAGCTAAATGAAATTAAAACAAAACTTCATTTTCTTTCAAGTGAACAATTAGATATTATTCATAGACTTATTTCATCTTGGAATATTAAGGGCAATAAAATTCAAACAGACGAAAATCTAGTTAAGAAAATCTATGAAAGTACAATATCACCTATAGAAGACCCACTAAAGAATTATTCAAAAGAAGAACTCTTAGAAGAGTATGGAGTATTATTTTACAATCAACAAAATACTGTAGATTCTAATTTCGGGGAGGTTTCTATTGAATATAATTATGATGATAGTGATGATATAATCCAAAAATTTGTTAATAATCCTATTCAAACTAAAGAATTTAAAATTGAAGAATTAGTTGATAACGATATTAAATTAACTAATTTGGACTCTAAATCTTCTATTACTGACACAAAGACTAACGTATCAAACATTGCACTCGATGATTTCGATCCCTTATTTCCAGACACAGATTTCGATTCATTAACTGGCCTTAATAAAAGCAAATATGATAATTTAGACTTTTCAGCATTAATATCGAAGAAACCTAAGTAAACCAAAAAGAGAAGCAGATTTTTCCGCTTCTCTTTTAATTTTTAGAAGAAATTATTTTTCTTTACGTCTTCTTACTACAGTTGCTAATCCTAGAATTGCTAATCCTAATCCTGCTAATAGTGAACTACTATTATTAATACCCGTGTTAGGTAATACTTTTGCACCATCTTTTACTACAGGTTCTTTTTGTTTTTCAGTTCTTGTCGGACTAGTTGGCGTTGAAGGCGTTGTTGGCACTCCTTTTGGTGTTACCGTTACTGGTACTTCCATTTCAATAATTTCTCCAGTTGGTAATTTAACCTTAACTTTAACACTTGGTTTTTGTCCTGGTGTTTCAGTTGTTGGAATTTCTCCTACTTCTACGATTTCCCATCCTTCTGGTAAATCGATTTGTTTAATAACATCCTCTTTGGTTACTGGTGTACCTACTTCGACCACTATCGGTCTAGCTTTAGGTGTAACTAATACTGGTACATCTACTTCAATAATTTCACCACTTGGTACCTTAATCTTAACTTTAACACTTGGTTTTTGTCCTGCTGGAATTGTTGTTGGGATTTCTCCTACTTCTACAATTTCCCATCCTGGTTCTTTTGGTAAATCGATATGACCTTTTACATCATCTGGTGTAATTGGTGTTCCTTGTGGTACAACTATTTGTCTTACTGTTGGTGTTACGATTACCGGCACATCTACTGTAATCTTACGTCCATCTGGTAATTGAATTTCCACTGAAACAACTGGTTTTGTTCCTGGCGTTGTAGTTGTTGGAATTTCTCCTACTTTTGTTACAGTCCATCCTTTAGGTAACTCGATATGTTTCTTAACATCTTCTGGTGTAACTGGTGTTCCTACAGGAACTACTACAGGTGTTACTTTCGGTGTTACGATTACTGGTATATCCATAGTTACTCGAATTCCATTTGGCAATTCAATCACAACCGGAATACTTGGTCTTTCACCTGGTACATCTGTCGTTGGTTTATCTCCAATTGAGATAACTTTTGCTCCTTTTGGAATATGATTTTCAACATCCTCCGCAGTAATTAGATCACCTTGTTTTTTAACAATATCTTTTATAGGTGTTACATTCACTGGTACTTCTACTGTAACAACTTTTCCATTTGGTAATGTAATCGTTACTTTTACTGGATCTTTCTTACCTGGTGTTGTTAAATCTGGACGGTTGCCTACTGTAACTGTCGCTCCTTCTGGTACTTTAATTTGTTTTAAGATATCTTCTGGAGTCAGTTTGTCTTTTGTAACTGGTGTATCAATTGGTGTAATAGGTGTTACATTCACTGGCACTTCTACAGTAATTACTTTTCCATTTGGTAATTCTACTGTTACTTTAACTGGATCTTTCTTACCTGGTGTTGTTAAGTCTGGAATATTTTCTACATTCGTTACTTTTCCACCTTCTGGTATTTTAATTCCTTTAGTGTAGTCCTCTGGTGTTAACGGTGTTTTCGTTACTGGTGTTTCAATCGGTGTTGGTTTTGATTCTACCACTTTGATTGTTGCTGGTACTTCTACTAATACATTACCATTTTTATCTTTTACTACTACTATTACTGGTTTATCCCCTGGTGTTGTTCCATCATATGGAGTTGTTTGTCCTTCTGGAACTTTGTATTCAAATGTTGAACCTTCTGGATAATCACTTGGTGTGATACTATCTTTCGGTTTCGGTTGATTTTCACCTGTAGCATTAATAGGAATTAACTGTTCTTTACCTTCCACTACTTTTACTTTAGCTGGTACTTCAACAAGTTTATCTTCTCCATCTTTGGCAACAACAACCACATCTTTTTCACCTGGTGTTGTTGTATCTACTGGAGTCTTATATCCAAATGTAATTTTATCTGGATACTCTTCTGGATTAATGCTCTTAGAAGCATCTGGTTGTTTGTTCGTTTTGTCAACAGGAACATATTGAGTCTTAGGTTCTACAACCATTACTTTTGCAGAGACTTTTGTAATGACCTTATCACCAATTTTTGCTACTACAATAACATCCTTTTCACCTGGTGTTGTTGTGTCTACAGGAGTTTCATATGTAAACTCTGTATCTTTAGGGAATGCTTTAGGATCAATACTTCCTTCAGCAGATGGTTGTTTTTTATCCTTGTCTACTGGCACAAATTGTGGATAGCTTTCTACAACACGCACTGTTGCTGGTACTTCTGCAATTGGATTACCATTTTTATCTAGTACTTCAACAATAACATCTTTATCTCCAGGTGTTGTTACATCGATTGGAGTTGTTTGTCCTTCTGGAGTTTTATATCTAAATGTAGCTCCTTCTGGATAATCTTCTTTATTGATACTTTTCTCTGAATCTGGTAGAACTTCATTATTTTCTTTTACAGGTACAATTTGTGGTACACCTTCTACAATTGTTACTGGTACTTTAACTGTTGTAGTTAATGGTTTATCTTCTCCAGGTACTGTGTATTTAACCGTTACTTCTACTTCAGTATCATCCGTTAATTCAGGGATTGTTACTGGTACTGTATTGTCAATCTCAACTGTTGCTCCTTGAGGTAATTTACCTTTGAATGTTGTATCTTCGATTGCTTTTTTAGCTTTAGCTAGAACTTTTTCTTTAGCTTTTTCTTTGTCACTATTTTTAGCAACTAGAATTTCTTCAGCTTCTGGTTTTGGTAATACTGTTACTGGTACACTTACTGTTTCTGTTAACTTACCATTATCATATGTTACTGGTACGTCTACTTTAACGTCTGTTGCCCCTGCATTACCTGCTGTTTCAGGTAATGTTGTTGGTTCACCTTTTGTTCCATCTGTTCCTGGTGTTACAGCACCTTTAGCTGCATCAGCTGTTACTTCATCACCTTCGAAAACAACGATTTTACTTGGTGTTGAACTTACTACTGTTACTGGTACATTAATTGTATCTTCTGCTACTACTGTACCTGTTGCATCTTTATATTGTGCTTTTACTGGTACATTACCTTTATCACCATTTGAAGTTGTTGCTGGAACAGTATATGTTTGATTTGGATCTAATTCCGCTGTAACTCCTGTTGGTAATGTTAGTTTACCTAGTGCAGCTTGTGCTTTTTCTTTTACAGCTGTTGTTAGGTTTTCACCAGTTGTATCTTTTAATGTTGTTACTTTTTCTGGTGTTGCTTTTGGTAATACTTCAACTGGAACTTTTACAGTTTCATCTCCTGTTGGATATGTTACTGTTGTTGGTACAGTTACATCTGGTGTTCCTGCTTTTACTGTTGTAGCAGGTAAATCTGTTTCTTTTGGAGCGTTTACTGTTCCTCCAGTACCTGGTGTTACTGCATTTTTAACTTTCTCAGCATCTAGTTTTGTTCCTTCTACAGTGTATACTGTTTTTGGTTCTGAACCTAATACGTTAACTGTAATTTCTGCCTCTTTTGTATAAGATTTTCCATCTACTGTATATGTTACTGGAACTTTAACGATTCCTTTGTTCGTTCCTTTTTCTGCAGTCATTGTTGCTAAAACTTCTTCTGTAATCTCACCAACCACTACATCTTTAGAACCTTCTGGTAATTTAGCTTTGAAGTCAGCTGATGTTGTTACTTCTGTCACTTTTGCTTTCGCTACTTCTTTAACTTTATCGACTGAGGCTCCTTTTTGTACTTCTACTTCACCTTTTGCTTTTGGTAATACCAACACAGGAACTTCTACTGTTTCATTAATATTTGTACCATTTGAAACATGAGTAACCGTTGTTGGAATTTTTAATCCTGCTTCGTTAGCTTTCCCTACTGTACTAAACACATCTGCTTCATTAGGATTATTTACAACTCCCTCTTTAGTGTCGATTGTAGCAGGAGTGACTGAAGATTTAACTTGATCATTTGTGATCTTATCCCCTTCTAATACTACTAACTTATCTGTAGTTGATTTTACAACGTTGACTTCGATATCTACTGTTGTATTATAAGTTTTTCCATCAGCAGTATACGTTACTGGTACTTTAACAATACCACGTCCATCAGCAGCTATTTTTGTAATTTCAACTTTATCTTTAGAATTAAGGGTAACATTCGTAATTTGACCCATTGCAGCCGTTGCATTCATATCTCTAAGCAATTGTTGGAAATTAGCTGAATTAACTTCTTCTTGTGCTTTTGCATAAGCAACTTCTTTTAACTGATCATTGTTAGTATTAATTGGAACAGTCACGGTACCTGTTGCTTGTAAGCTATTAATATAAATTATTTTTCCATATTCAAAATCTGAATTATCAGAATTTGCCAATCCTCCTCGATTGAACTGATTTTCATATTCTGGTTTCAAACCATTAGTTGTATATGAATATAATTTATTTCCTTCTGCATCCGTATCTCCAAACCCACTTGTTACGGTTACTTTAAAATCCGCTGGTCCTATGAAGTTATTTGCAGTAGTAAACACAATACTTGATGAACGAGTAGTTTTTTCTGCTGCAGCCATACGATCTCCAGCAGGTACGTTATAAGTTAAAGTTCCTCCTTTAGAATTATCAGTTGGATCATTTGGAACCCATTTAATAGTATTTGCATAGACATTTCCTAAAAAGTCAGCACCACCATTTTTATTAATAACTCTATCTTCCAATACCACACCTTTTGGTACTTTTATCGTAACTTGAACATTTGATGCAGCATAATAATTAATATTCATCCCAGCTGTATCTTTAAGCGTAAAGTTAAAACTACCTTTTTGACCTTTTTTGTAGATAGTGTCTGGTGTGTAGCCATACTCATTTTTATTTCGTCCTGAAGTAACATCTGTTACAATTTCAGCTGCTGGAGCTGTAGCAATACCGATACCTCCTACAAGGTACCCATCTTTAATTTCAGCTCCTTTTCTATTGAAAGGATTAGTAGTCAATCCTGTTCCTTGATCTCCCGCTTCAATTAAAACTTTAATTTTTGTTGTTTTTGATGGAATATCATATATGCGAGCTAAACTACTCCATCCATTTCCACCTCCAGGTCCTGCTTCTGTCGATACTGGTCCATTTTTTCCATCAACCGGTTTAATCTCTTCTCCTGTAAATGCATCTACAATTTTCAGTTTAACTTTTTCACCCGTACTAGGTGTTGATGCATGACCATATGCTCCACTATGAATCAAATTAACATTAAGTCTAGAATTTCCATTCACATCAAATTCTTTAGATATTGTCGTCCCTTTGCTTCCTAACTCAAGATAATAATCACGATTTTTCACTTCACCAAAAGCATTGGTTCTCATTGCATCAATAGTAGGAGTTATCGTTGGAATGATACCACTACCAGCATTATACGATAATTGAGCACCCTCTCTTTGATATTGTATTAATTCTTCATCGTTTGTATATATTTTTGATTTAGGTACTACCCTAGTACTTGGTGCCCCATCTTTATCTGTAATATCTGTTACTTCAAGTGGTTTAACGGCATTTACTTTCTCACCTTTTTCGATTTTCCAACCATTTAACAAACCAGCTTCTGCTTCTGCTTTTGTAATTGTTCTTTCTTGCCAGTTGTAAGTAGCATTACCGATTCCTGGTGTACGAGCATTGATTTCTCCTGGACCAGCTTGTTGTTTAACAATTGTCTTAGATTTCTTATCAGCATCCGTAAAGGTTACTTTATCCCCAAAACCTTCTTTCAGACTCTCAAAGACACCATTAGTTGGGTTATTTCCGTACGCTACGTGGTTTTCACTAACAGGTGCTCCCAAATCTGCTTTACCTGCTAAGTATAACGCTAATAAATCACGCTCAGATTTAACAGCTTCTGCTTGTTGGCTCATTTTTTGAGCTAAACTTACATCCGCTGCATTTGCAGTTGTAATAACATTTTCTGCTTTTTGTTTAATATGTTTTAAAACATCAATTTTAAATTGATCTTTTTTATTCGTAGGTAGCGCTTCTTCTTTTGCTATTTCAGCTTGAATTTTATCAATATTTGCTTGCAATTGTGGAATAGCTGCATCTCGAATACCTTTATATTTTTCTGCTTCCGACGCAGCATTTGCAGCTGTAGTATCTACAGTTCTAAACCCACTTTCCCCATTTCCAGGAATCGCTTGTCCATTTCTTGAATCTTGATTTTTGTTTACTTTTTCTTCTGTAGGTTTATCTGCTTCTTTAGCAGTTGCTTTTTTCATGCTTTCTAACACAAAAGCCTTATTTTTAAGCTCAACTGTTACTTTATCGACTTCAGCTTGAGTCGCTACTTCACTTACTTCCAGAGCTTGTGCTGTTGCTAATTCTACTTTAGCATTTTCTATTGCTGACGCTGTTTTTTCTGTAACTCCGGCATTAGCAATTGCTGTCTGAAGACGCACTATCGCCACACTCAAATTAGCTTTATTAACCTTTACTGGTGTCGTAGTTGAGACTTCTTCTTTATTAGCTGTTACTAAATTATTGTTCGCTGTCTCCGAAGTTGTATTTACAGCTGTATCATCACTTGCTAACGCACTTCCTCCACCTAAAAATGCGAATCCAGCAGCGATTAATACCGACGCTGTTCCTACATTAAATTTCTTAATACCATAGTAATTTATTTTTTCTTGTTCTTTCTGAATAATCATTTTTTTATTATTCTTACTAAACATTTTATCCCCTCCTGCTCAAAAATATAATTTCAACATTTTTTAAAATATAAAAAAATTTGTTTTCTTTGTTTTTTTTTTTTTTTCAAAAAAATAATCTTATATTATAGATATTAAA
>NZ_CABFLN010000014.1 GCF_901873445.1 Gemella haemolysans | reverse complement strand
TCCAAAACGGTAAGAAATTAACAGGATATGGAAAAGATAACGCCGGAACACATTACTTTGTAAATGGGAAATATGCAGACTGGTGGTATGACGATGGAACAGATTGGTTCTTCTTCCAAAACGGTAAGAAATTAACAGGATATGGAAAAGATAATGATGGAACTCATTACTTTGTAAATGGAAAGTATGCAAATGGACTGCATAACGGAAAATATTATCTAAATGGACAAGTGAGTACTAACGCCTCAGCTTTAAACATGCCTCAATATTATCAATGGGATAAACGTTGGGGTAATAGAAGATATGGAGCATCTAATCTTACAATGGCAGGATGTGTACCCACATCATTAGCCATGGTGTTTAATGGATTAGGACAACAAGTACTTCCACCAGCAGTAGCTGATACTATTTCTAGTGGAGGTGGATTAAATACTAATGGTGTTGGTACAAGTGCGAAGGGAGCAGCCTATGCTATAAACAAACATGGATATAACTATAGAGTACTTAAAACTAAAGAACAGTTAATAAGCGCATTACAGAATGGTGAACCAGTGTTGGCAACGGTAAAACAAGGATACTTTGTAAGAAGTGCATATGCTACACACGCCATTGTATTATCAGGATATGATAATGGGAAAGTAAAAGCTATGGATCCGTATAATACGAATGCAACTGGAAAATGGTACAATATAAATGAAATTTGGAACCAAAGAAGTGATGCAGATAGTGATACAATGCTAGGCGGATCATTTACTGCTATAGGAAAATAAAACTATTAAAATTATATTTGATTTCAGAAAGTCTTTATTTTTTATAAAATGTTAAGACTATACTTGAGTAGCTTATTAATCTATTGTAAAAATTAATAGTGAAACTTTTAATAATGAGAGCAAGAGGGAAATTGTATTATGACGAATAATAAAATAAAATTAGGATTAAGTTTACTAGCAGTATTAGCTACACCAATCGCGGTGAATGCTGTAGTAAGTCATGATGTTAATGCAGAGTATAAAGAATCTATATTCTATAACAATAACAAACCAGCGAACTGGTGGTATAGTGATGGGGAAGATTGGTATTTTTTCCAAA
>NZ_CABFLN010000013.1 GCF_901873445.1 Gemella haemolysans | reverse complement strand
CGAACACAGAAGTTAAGCTCTTTAGCGTCGAATGTAGTTGGGCTTACGCCCTGTGAGACTAGAACGTTGCCAGGCAATAGTGAGAGCCTTCCTTTTGGAAGGTTCTTTTTTTATTAATAAAGTATTCAATTAAGAGTGATTTCACAAATTATTAAAGATACCCTATTTAAAATGTAGGGTATCTTTAGTTATTATTATTTTTTAGTTCTATGTATATATGGTTTTCTTTCTGCTGGTTTAATCTCACCCATAATAGAATATATGTTATTATCTGTAGCTAACAGGGCGTGTCCACAAGGTGCCTCAAAAGGAATTTCTCCTAATTGATACCAACGATTTTCTTTTAAGTTGTATACTAATTCTTTTTTATTCCATTTATAGTCACTTACAGGACGTCTGAAGTATGCATCACGGTATTTTGCGTGATCTTCACCTTGTAATGTTGTTAAGTTAAATACTGCGTCTTTCCAAACATCTTTATTGAAACCACCTATTACTAGAAGTTCATGGTCGTTTAATGGAGCCCAATCAGCACCTAATAGAGATACTTCTTCATTATCGATTACTACATCAGCAAGTTGAGTCCATTCTTTTGTTTCTAAGTTAACTTTATATCCATCGTTATAAGTTTCACTAGCTCCCCCACCATATACATATAGTTCATTGTTGTATACGTAGCTTACAGCTTGATTACGTAATTTCCCAGGAAATTCTGAAAATACTTCAAATTTCTTAGTTGCTAAATCATATGCATAAAGTTCATTATTATTTGATCCGTTAATAGATCCGATACCGAAGTATAGTTTATTGTCGTGGACTTTTGCAATAACATTTTCTACAGTAAGTGGAAGAGTGTCGACTACTTCAACTTTTAATTTATTATCAACAACAGTGAATGCTAAAATTTCTGATGATGTTTCGGTTTTATTTGCAATATAATATAAAGTATCGTTATATACTGCACTTGGTCCATATGATAAAGGATAGTCGTATTGAATTTGATCTAATAATGTTACTCCGTCAGATGTTTCCTCATATAGATATACATCTTTATGATTTACTTTGACTCCTCCATCTACAGGAAGCCCACCAGGGAAGTTAGCACCTCCACCGAAAATCAATTTATTTCCGATAACTCCTTTAACTAATCCTGCAGTCCCAATATTCTTTTCATAGCCTTTTTGAGCCGCTACGGTAGCTATATTTGTCCATTTTAGTTGTGTACTCATTATTTGTACCTCCCCATTTTAAAATTTAAAATCAAACGCTTACATCAATGTATTTATTTTAGTGGGAGGATTCGACTAAGTATGAAGGGTTAGCCGAGAGTCACTCCCACTGTATTAATTATTTAAAATCTGCTTCTTTATCTACTAGTACATAAACACTTGGGTGGTTTTTTAGAACAGTACAAGGAATATTTTCAGTTATTTCTTTACCTTCTATTAAACTTTTTATCGCTTGTTGTTTTGCTTTTCCAAATGCTAATAAGATAATATGTTTTGCGCGCATAATATCTTTAATTCCCATTGTCATAGCTTGTTTAGGAACAAGATTTATATCACCATCGAAAAATCTTGAGTTTGCTTGAATTGTTTCTTCTTTTAAATTTACAACGTGTACACCAGCGTCAAATGGAGTTCCTGGCTCGTTAAAACCAATGTGACCATTTCCACCAATTCCAAGGATTTGAACGTCAATTTGTGCTTTATTAAGTTCTTCTTGATAAGATTTAACCGCTAATTCTAAATCATCAGCAGAAGCATCAGGAACGTGTGTATTTTCTTTATTTATATCAACATGATCGAATAAATTAGTGTCCATGAATTTATGATAACTTTCAGGGTGATCATAGCTAATTCCTACATATTCGTCTAAGTTATAAGATTTAATATTTTTATAGCTAAAGTTTCCGGCTTTATAGTCAGCAATCATCTCTTCGTATAAATCTGTTGGAGTTGATCCAGTCGCAAGCCCTAATGTTGAATTGTCATCTATTAAACTTTTAATAATTTTATATGCTTCTTGTGAAGCTTCTTTTTTAGAATTAAAAACTAAATATTTCATATTATTACTCCTTATTTATTAATCTTCTTTTTTATAAACTTCTTTACCACGTGCAAATGTTGTTAGTACTTCGTATTCAGGAGTGATAACAACAAGGTCAGCATCGTAACCCACTTTAAGTTTACCTTTACGATCGGCAAAGCCTAACATTTCAGCAGGGTTTTTTGTACAAGAGTTAATTGCTGCATCTACAGGAACTAAAGCATCTTCTATTAAGACGCGTAGACCATCTATAACTCTAAGTGTAGAACCTGCCAGACGACCATCGTCACGATGAGCACTACCATCTTCATATATTTCCATATTTTCTCCTCCGAAGATGTAAGAACCACGACCACACCCTTTAGCACATAATGAATCTGTAATCATAATTCCATGGTCGCGCCCTTTTGCTGTGAAGTATGTATTTAGTGCATCAGTAGTTGAGTGAATTCCATCACAGATAATTTCTCCATATGCATCGCGTGCACGCAGAGCAAAGCCTACTTGTCCACCATCGCGGTGATGGAAACCAACCATACCGTTATAAACGTGAGTTTGAGATGATGCGCCATTAGCAAATGCAAGATAACTTTCTTTATAGTTACAAGCAGAGTGACCTAAACTTACACGAATACCTTGGCTTACTAAATATTTAGTAAGTTTGTAATCAACATCTTTTTCACAAGCGATAGTGATAAGTTTAATTAAGTTTTTACTAGCTGCTTGGAATTTTTTAAA
This sequence comes from Gemella haemolysans, assembly GCF_901873445.1. GTDB lineage: Bacteria > Bacillota > Bacilli > Staphylococcales > Gemellaceae > Gemella > Gemella haemolysans_C. Next base: position 36,338 of record NZ_CABFLN010000013.1, on the reverse strand, counting down.
TTGTTCAACACTTGGTGTTTGAATACAACTTAACGGTTGAGCCCCACGTTTTTCTACATCAAGATAAGGACCTTCGAAGTGAATACCTAAGATTTCAGCTCCTTCATAACATTCTTCGTATACTTTTGCAACATTAGCGACAGCTTTTAGAAGAACTTCTTCAGTTTGTGTAATTGTAGTAGGTAAGAATGATGTTACACCTTCAGAAACGATATTTTTCGTCCAATTACGTAGTCCATCTTCATTAACATCATTAGTATCATAACCGTACGCACCATGTGTATGAACATCTATAAATCCAGGTAAAATACGGTTAGTTCCAAAATCATAATCTACTTTATCGAATGCATCATAGTCATAAACGGCAGTTATTTTTTTATTTTCAACTTCTAAAATAAGAGGAAGAAATTGTCCGCTTGACCAAACTTTTTTACTTTTTATTAACATAATAGCACCCCTTTATACATAAAAATCTATCTTTTAAATTTAATGTGTTAAATTTCGTTAACTTAATTTTAACACTTTTTAAATAGGTTTGTAAAGTGTTAAAGTAAAAGTTTTCAAAATTAATTTAAAGGTATTTTTGATATTTTTTATAGGATAATAAGTGGGTGTTGTTTAAATTAAATAATTTAAGGTGTTATATTGATGTGAAAGAGGAAAAAGGTAGTGTATACATGATTTCGCTATTTCATTAAAATAAATTATATAAGATACTTACTCTTGACTTTCTTCATAAGAGGAATATAATAATATGTGAGAATTATATTACTAATTTTATAGAAGTGATATAATTTCAATTATTTTATAAGAGGGTATAAAAATGGATAAATCAAGATTGACTTTTCTTGGTGTAATAATAACTATTGGAATAATATTTGGGGATATAGGAACCTCGGTACTTTATGTTATGAAATCATTCGTTCGTAGTAGTGATGCTATGATGAGTGAAAATCTCGTATTAGGATTCGTTAGTTTAATATTTTGGGTAATGACTTTACAAACGACGACAAAATATGTATTAATCGCATTAAAGGCTGATAACAATGGTGAAGGTGGAGTATTCTCATTATTTGCTTTAATAAAAAATAAAACTAAACGAGGAGTTGTTCTCTTAGCGATGATAGGCGGAGCTACACTTCTTGCGGATGGAATAATAACACCAGCAATTACAGTGACATCGGCAGTTGAGGGATTGCATGATATAATCCCAGCTATAAACACAAATGATGTAATAATTTTAGTATTGATAATTTTTATCTTTATCTTTTCATTTCAAAGATTTGGAACGAAAAAGATAGGATCGCTATTTGGTCCTATAATGAGTTTATGGTTTTTATCTTTATTTTTCTGGGGAGTAAAATCAATAGGTACTAGACCAGAAATATTAAAAGCTATCAATCCAAAATATGCGCTTAATCTATTAATTACATATCCAGGAGTATTCGTCTTATTAGGGGCGGTATTTTTATGTGTATCGGGGGCTGAGGATTTATATGTAGACCTAGGTCACTGTGGAAGAAAAAATGTTAGAATGGCTTGGTTTGCGGTTAAAGTATGCTTACTTGCGAATTATTTCGGTCAAGCAGCGTATTTATTATCGACAAATTATAGTTCAGAAAAAAATCCATTCTTTGCGATAGTTCCAGAAAGTTTTGTAGTATTTCAAGTAATACTAGCAACATTAGCTGCGATAATAGCGAGTCAAAGTTTAATAACAGGATCTTTCACATTAATCTCAGAGGCGATAAAATTAAACCTATTCCCAAAATTAATAATAAAATATCCGACAGAATTAAAAGGACAGGTTTATGTATCTGCGGTTAATATAATACTCTTTATCTGCAGTAGCTGTGTAGTAATATTCTTTAGAACAAGTAGTAATATGGAAGCAGCGTATGGTTTAAGTATTAGTATAACAATGTTTGTAACTACATTATTATTAAGTATTTACTTGTATAAAGTAAAAAGCAAAAAACTCTTTGCTGTAATCTTCTTAATATTTTTCGGAATAGAAGAATTATTCTTCTTATATGCGAATAGTTTAAAATTTGTAAATGGTGGGTATATTACAGTATTCATAGCATTACTAATATTTATAATTATGTTTATTTGGTATAGAGGAACAGAGATAAAAGAGAGAGAAAGTCAATATTTAACTGTGAAAAATTATACGAAACAATTACTTCAGTTAAGTATGGATAAAAGTGTACCAAAATATGCAACAAACTTAGTATATTTAACAGGTGCGAAAAGAGAAGAAGATGTAGATTATGCGGTATTGTATTCTATATTAAACAAACAACCGAAAAGGGCGAATGTCTACTTTTTCGTACATATTAACGTTATAGATAAACCTTATAAACGAGAGTATAAGGTTACAAAATTTAGTGATAAGAAAATACTTAAGATCACCTTTAACTTAGGGTTTAGAGAACATCAAAGGGTAAATATGTTTATGCATCAAGTAATAGATGATTTGTTGATGAATAAAGAATTAGAACTACAACCTACTAAGTATAACTTAAGAGGAAAAGCTGAGACAGTCGGAGACTTTAGATTTGTACTAATAGAAGAAGTACTAGGTAATAGTAATGGTTTATCATCATTTGATAACTTCATTATGGGACTGAGATTAAAACTGAAAAAAATAACGGTAACTCCAGAGAAATGGTTCGGATTAGACACTAGTGTTATAACGAAAGAAGCGGTACCGTTAAATGTAGTACAAACTAAAGTAAAAAGATTAACAAGAATTCAATAATAAAAATCAGACTTAGAGTAAGAAAATGTAAAATAGAATTACATTACTTATGAAGAGTCTGATTTTTTGTTTTACTTTTGGGTTAGTCTTGAAAAAGGAATATTGTTAATAATTTTCTTCTAATTTTCTAAATTCATCCCTAGTGTGCTGTGGTAGTGAACGTCCGTAATCCATCATAAGCACGATATCTTTAAACGCAGCTTTAGGAATAGCTAAACGATCTATGTCTTCAATACCGACATTTAGATTTATATCTTCTATATGATTTGTTTTTAGTTTTTCAACGAAATCTGGTTCTGCGACAAATGGAGAAGATAAACCAATCATATCAGCGTGTAAAATTGCAGCTTCACATTTTTCCACAGTGTTAATACCACCTGATGCGATTAATGGTATTCTTCCATTTAAGTGTTCATAGACTACTTCGTTAATAAGTCTTCCATGGTGTGGACCTTCTGCTCGTACTGTATTTAGATAAATATTTTGTCCCCAGCTTGCGATTGCCATGTATGATAGTGGAACTCTTTCTAATAACCAGTCTGTAAGTTGATTAAATTCTTCAACTGTATAACCGACTTCTTCACCACGTGTTTCTTCAGGTGTTGCACGATAACCGAAGATAAAGTCTTTTGGTGCTTCTTTTTTTATTACTTCATATACTTCTTCAAAAACTTCAAGGATGAAACGTGAACGGTTTTCTAATGTATCTACTCCGTATTCATCGTGGCGTTCGTTTGAGAAGGTAGAAAAGAATGTTTGTAGTAAAAGACGTTGTGCACTAGATATTTCGATACCATCAAAACCAGCTGCGATAGCACGGCTTGCAGCACGTTTATAATCTTCTTTTATTTTTTGTATATCTTCTATAGAAAGAGGATGAACGATGTGTTTTACAGGTGAGTTTAGTTCCATATAACTAGGACCGACGGCGCGTTTGTTAGTAGTAACATAGTGATTAGCGAAACGACCGGCATGAGTAAGTTGTAAGATAGCTTTTGCTCCACCAGACTGCATAGCTTTTGCCATTTTTGTTAAACCAGGAATACATGTATCATCATGAACGCTAAAACCATATTCAAAAAGTTGCCCTTCTAGATTTATATAGGCAGCGCCGGTAATTTGTAAGGGTGCTGTATTTTTTCGTCTTTTTGCGTAAAGAAGATCTTCTTCTGTAATGAAGCCTTCTGCGGTAGATGAGTTTGTAGTCATCGGAGAAAGAACAAAACGATTTTCAAGTTCTATTCCATTAGCTAGTTTGACAGGTGTTAATAATTTTGATTTCATAAAAAATACCTCTTTAAGTAATGTAAATAACATACAACTATACCAAAAAATATACAACAATAAAAAATAATATAGAAAATAAACTGTTGATATTATCTGAAATTATGTAAATTAAAGGTAGATTCAGTAGATTAAGTTACCATAATTTTTTTATAAAAAATTTAAAGTAGTGGTGCTAGGTATGTGTACTTTTGCTGAAAATATGATATAATAAGTTCGTAATTTCAGAAAAGGTTTTCTTATAATTTATTATATCAGATTATTAAGTATATAAAAAGGTAAAAATAAATTGAAGAGTGTGAAATAAAATACTAAAAAAAGAAAATAGATATTTGAAGTTATATAAAATAAGATAAAATATAAGAGGATAATACTATGAAACTTAGTATTTTAGATTATGCTATTGTAGATGAAGGGAAAACTGCATTAGAGGCTATAGAAGAAAGTACGGAGCTAGCTCGTTTAGCAGAAAAGTTGGGCTATAGTCGTTTTTGGATGGCTGAACATCATCAGGTACCAGCGCTTGCGAGCAGTAGCCCAGAACTACTTATGTTGCACCTTTTACAAAATACAGAAAAAATACAAATAGGTTCAGGTGGAATAATGATTCCTCATTATACACCATATAAAATCAGCGAATGGATAAAACTGCTTAGTGCTTTGTATCCAAATAGGGCGAATCTAGGGATAGGTAATAATCCTGGAACTAAAGTAGTTCAAAAACTGATGAAGACAACACCGATAACACGAGATGAATACAATGAAAGTTGTACAGAATTGCTGGAGCTTCTTACGGGAAATGAAATATTAGTGCAACCACCAGAAGCAAAGGTTGGTCCAATGTGGCTACTATCAACTAGTGAAAAAAGTGCGAATTTAGCCGCAGAGTTAGGTCAAAACTATGTTTATGGTCTATTCTTTAATCAAGCTGTAGACTATATAGAAACAGCAAAAAGATGCTTACAAACTTATCGTAAAAAAATGCACGAGCAACAAAAAATACCACAAGATGTTGTTGCGGTATTTATAGCGATAGGAGAAGATGAGCAAGAGGCAAAAAACTTGGTACGTTGTTTAGATGTATGGCTTCTTGGTAAGAAAGAATTTACAGAATTTGATAGATTCCCTAGTATAAATACAGCAAAAGAGTATGAAATTGCTGAAATTGATAGAGAAAAAGTAGAAAAGAATAGAACGCGTTTAGTTTGGGGTACAAAGGATGTTGTAGTAGAAAAGCTTAGAGATTTAGCAACAGAATTAGAGTTAAAAGAACTTATGTGTATACCTTTAGTACCAACTATAGAAAGAAGAAAAAATATTATTGAGATTTTAGCAAAAGAGCTAATTGAAAAAGAGGAGAAAAATTAATGACTTGGAAGGCGATAGAGTTAGAAGAAAACAATGCCGAAAAATTAGCGCAGTTAATAGAAGAAGCTGAGGCGATAGTCATAGGAATAGGAGCTGGAATGTCAGCTGCGGATGGATTCACCTACATAGGAGAGAGATTTACGAGTAATTTCAAAGACTTTGTGGAAAAATATAAGTTTTTAGATATGTTACAGGCGAGTCTATTTGATTTTCCTAGTTCACAAGAATATTGGGCATTTCAAAGTCGTTTTGTTTTATTAAATTACTTTGATCAACCTGTCGGAGCGAGTTACGCAGCTTTAAAAAACATTCTAAAGGATAAAAATTATCACATTATTACGACAAATGCGGATAATGCCTTTGATGTTGCTGGTTACGATATGGATAAGGTCTTCCATATTCAAGGGAAGTACGGGCTTATGCAGTGCAGTAAACATTGTCATGCGAAGACTTACCAAGATGAAGCGTTAATGCGTAGATTAGCTGTTGAGCAAGAAAATATGGAAGTTGACTACAGGTCTATTCCATTATGTCCGGAATGTGGTGCGCCACTTGAAGTTAATAAACGTAATGCTGAAAAGGGAATGGTAGAGGATCCAATCTTTTTCGAACATCTAGATAAGTACAATGAATTTTTAGAAAAAAATCGTGATAAGAAAACATTGTTTATTGAAATAGGAGTAGGATTTACGACACCTCAGTTTATAAAATATCCATTTTATAGAGAGTTAGATAAAAATCAAAAAGCGTTGATGATTACTATGAATCAGAAGAAATACCAATTCCCTGAAAGAATAGCTTCAAGGGTGTTATGGTTTAACCAGAATAGTAAAGAGTTAACGCTAGATGTGGAAGAGTTGTTGAAGAAATGGGAGTGACTCAAAAATCGTGATTTCTAGAAACAAGATTTTGTCGAGTCACCCCCGCACAGTTTATTAGATATCTAAAAAGCTTTTATAAAGCGAATTTAGATATCAATAAACCACTGCGTCTATGAGTTTTCATATACACTTTGTTAAAATTTAAGCCTTTTGGGTCAGCCTTGTAATAACTTTTCAGGTAGTGCGCATCAAGTGCATAACATAGACTGCGAAAAAATTCGCAATGAGATTTTATAATATTGCAGATTAAATTATAATAAAACTGTAATAAAAATTATATTAGCTAAAAAATACATTTAAAAATATTAACAAATAAAGGAGAATAAATTATGTATTTAATAGAACCAATTAGAAACGGAAAATATTTACCAGATGGAGCGCTAGTAATGGCAATGCAAGTTTACGTACTTAACAATATCGATATTGATGAGACTGTAATCTTCCCATATTACTGTGAACCAAAAGTAGAAATCGGATTATTCCAAAATGCTGAAACTGAAGTAAACCACGAATACATGAAAGAAAAAGATATTATCTTAGTTCGTCGTGATACAGGTGGTGGTGCTGTGTACGTTGATAACGGTGCTGTTAACGTGTGTTTCTTAATGCCAGGGGATACTGATGTATACGGAAACTACAAAAAATTCTATCAACCAGCAGTAGATGTACTTCACAGCTTAGGAGCTACAGAAGTAGAACAAAGAGGGCGTAACGATTTAACTGCTCGTGGTAAAAAAGTAAGTGGAGCTGCGATGACATTAGTACGTGGTAAAATCTACGGAGGATATTCATTACTTTTAGATGTAAACTATGAAGCGATGGTTAATGCTTTAACACCAAATCGTAAAAAAATCGAATCAAAAGGTATTGAATCAGTAAGAGCGCGTGTAATGGGGATGCGTGAACTATTAAAACCTGAATACCAAAATGTAACAATCGATGAATTCAAAAACTTAATCATCTGTGGATTAATGGGAATCGAAGACATCAAAGATGCGAAGAGATATGAACTTACTGATGAAGACTGGGCTGCAATTGAAAAATTAGCAGATGAAAAATACCGTAATTGGGATTGGAACTACGGAAAATCACCACGTTATAACTACAACCGTGATGCTCACCTTGCGATCGGAACAGTCGATTTCAGCTTAGAAGTTGAAGAAGGACGTATTACTCAAGCGAAAATTTACGGAGACTTCTTCGGTAAAGGTAACGTACGCGACGTAGAAGAAAAACTTATCGGAGTAAGGGTAAAAGAAGAAGACTTACTAGAAGCTCTAGGAAGTATTGATCTAGCATTCTACTTCGGTAATGTAGAAGCGAAAGAATTAGTAGACTTAATCTTAAGCTAGTTTTACAAACTATGTAAAAGAGGTGTGAGTTTATGGAAAAATTATTAACTCCCATAAAACTAGCAAATGGTGTTCGGTTAGAAAATAGGTTTGTGCTGTCGCCGATGACGACTAATTCTTCTACAAAAGATGGAATTATCACAAAGGAAGACTTGGGTTATGCATTAAGACGAGCTAAGTCAGCTCCATTACAGGTAACAGGGGCAGCTTATGTCGATGTTGATGGACAATTGTTCGAGTTTGGCTTCGGCGCACATGATGATAGCTGTATACCAGGACTTACTGAGATGGCAAATGCGATGCAAGATGCTGGAGCGAGAGCTATTTTACAACTAACTTATTCAGGTGCGGGTGCTAATTATTACGGGGTACATCATAAAGTTTATGGTCCAAGTAAGTTGAAGTTGCACCTTCCGTTTGAACATGAAGTAGAAGAGTTGTCTCATGAGATGATAGATGAGATTAAACAAAAATACAAAGATGCTACAAGAAGAGCTATACGCGCAGGTTTTGCAGGGATAGAAATATCTACAGCTCAAAAACTAATGCTACAGACGTTTTTCTCAACGGTATCGAATAAACGACATGATGAATACGGTGTAGATTCACTAGAAAATAGAGCTAGATTTATACTCGAAGTTTTTGAAGCGGTGTATGAAGTTATAAAAGACGAAGCACCTGAGGATTTTATTTTAGGATATAGAGCAACCCCGGAAGAAACACGTGGTGCAATAATAGGTTACACTGTGGAAGAATTTAATCAACTTACAGATTGGATACTAGAAAGAGTGCCGTTGTCTTATATTGCGATAGCGAGTTGGGGACAAAATATTTATCTAAATAAAGTTCGTGCTGAAGGACCTAACGAAGGGCGATTGATAAATGAAGTAGTCCATGAACATCTAGCAGGGCGTGTTCCTTTGATGGCGACTGGTGGAATTAATAGTATAGAAAAAAGCCGTGAAGCTATTATGCATGCTGAGATGGTAGGTTTATCTAGCGTCTTTGTTGCTGAACCAGATTTTGTAGCTAAATTCCGAGAAAATCGTGAGGAAGATATTAATCTAAATGTAGGTGTAGATGATATTGAACGATTATCTATTCCAAAAGCTGCATTTAAAGATATTGTGCTTATGATGGACTACGGTAAGAGTTTGCCACAACATACGAGAGATGAATTTAGAAAATTAGAAGAAAATTACTAAGTAGACTGTTATAATTTATAGAGCGAAGAAATTATAAATATAGTAGACTATTAAGGCGAAGCGGCTACTATTATAAGTTGAACTTGAATAATAGTAGCTGTTTATGTTGTAGTGTGAAAAATGAGGAGTGTTTATGTATTTAATAGAGCCGATAAGAGATGGACAATATATTTATGATGGGGCGGTAGCCTTAGCGATACAGGTTCATGTACTTAATAAGTTGAATTTGGACGAGGATATAATATTTCCTTATTGTTGCAAACCAAAGGTACAGATTGGTCTTTTCCAAAATGCCGAAAAAGAGATTAATCATGAGTACATGAAATCTCATGGCATAACCCTTGTTAGACGTGATACAGGCGGGGGAACAGTGTTTTTGGATGAAGGAGCTGTGAATATTTGCTTTATTATGAATGGTGATAGTAATGTTTATGGTAATTTTAAAAAATTCTATGAACCTGCGGTAAATATCTTGCATGATTTAGGTGTGAGTAAGGTTGAACAAACAGGACGTAATGACCTTGTTGTCGACGGGAAGAAAGTAAGTGGAGCTGCGATGACTCTTGTTAATGGTAAGATTTATGGAGGATACACTCTGCTTTTAGATGTTAACTATGAAGCTATGGTCAATGTACTAACACCTAATCGTAAGAAAATTGAGTCGAAAGGTATAGATTCGGTAAGAAGTAGAGTTACAGGTCTTAGAGAATATTTAGATGAGGAATATAGAAATTTATCTGTAGTAGAGTTCAAAGACTTATACTTATGTCGCTTGTTTGGGTGTAAAAATCTTGAAGATATAAAACGCTATGAATTGACAGAAGACGATTGGCGAGAAATTGATGAATTGCTTGCTAAAAAATATCAAAACTGGGATTGGAACTACGGGAAATCACCAAGATATAACTATAATAGAGATGCACGTTTAGGAATTGGAACTGTCGAGTTCAATCTGGAAGTAGAAGCGGGACGAATTACAAAAGCTAAAATTTACGGAGACTTTTTCGGAAAAGGTAATGTCGGTGATGTCGAGGAGAAACTAATCGGGGTAAGGGTAAAAGAAGAAGACTTATTAGAAGTATTAGAAGGTATCGACTTAGCTCATTATTTCGGAAAAGTAGAAGCACAAGAATTGGTAGATTTGATATTGAGTTAAGAAATAATATCTAATTAAAAAAGGTCAAGCGAGTATTAGCTTAGGTAATTTCTTGACATTAGAAGAATTATAATGTTAAAATATAGATAAGTGAATTGGATGAGTATATTCACATATAAACACGAAAAGCAACTGAAGGGCAATTCAGTTGCTTTTTTATATGTATTAGCGTACTTGTTGTAGTAAGGTAATAAATATTCATACGTAAAGTGAACTACATATGTCGTGCCTAAATAAGACTACTTGTTCTTGTTGTTTTTATCATTTAGGAAATAAAAGTACTCTATAAATAAGAGGATGACTCCTACAAATAGTCCAACAAGAATTTGGATGAGTATATCAACCATATAAACACCTCCTTCTTTGGCAAGTAGCCTATCTTCATTATAATACCAATAATTTTTAAAGTAAAGGATAGTATTAATTAGTTTTTATTATACTAATCGAAAGTCAATATCACTTTTATTATTATTTTAGTTGATTTTTAATTTTATAAAATGTATAATGTAACTTTGAGTAAAAATCGATGATGAAATAAGGTCATCGATACTTAGAAAAAATTATAAAATATAGAAAGAGGTTGTAAAATGAAAAAATTAGCAAAAGCTTTATGGATTGAAAAAAGCGAAGGAGTATACATTATCGGACCAACTGCAGAATTACAAGATGACGTTGGTACTGTAGGATTTGTAGAATTCTCAAGAAAAGAAAAATTAGAAAAAGATGATGTTATCTTACGTTTAGAAGCATCAAAAACTGTATTAGACATCAACACTCCATTAGCAGGGGACGTTGTAGAATACAACAAAAAAGCTGAAGAAGAGCCAACAGTTTTAAACTCAGCAGATCCAAAAGAATCTTGGATTGTTAAATTAACAAACGTTGATGAAGCTGAATTCAACAAATTTGCAGAATATAAATAATTAAGAAAAAATAAGTGTATTATACAAAATCGGATCATCTCTGAAAATAAGTGATAATACGCTTATTTTTTATTGTTTTATAAAAAAATTAACTAAATAAAAAGATTAACTAAAAAATTATTTAATACAATTGTAATGAAAGAAAATGGAGAATTTCAATTTAGAAAATATAAAAAATATATTAATAAAAATAACAGCGAAAACAAAATCAAAATTACACAAAAAATACAAAAAATAAAATACTAGCAAGGAAAAATGATAGGCTATACACAGAAACCAAAGTTATAAAAAATATATTTAGAACAGTGTATATATGCAATATAATTTAATAATGTACAAATTCAATCTAATATGAATTTTCAGTGAGATAGTAGTTCAAAAAATATATTTTATAAAATAATAATTTAAGAATTGCTATTATTAAATTGAGAAAAAAACTTATACTCTTTGAAAAAAAAAAAAACGCTTACATCTCATTATTTAAACAAGATATGACTTTTATTGAATACTAAAATGTGTTATAATTATACCAAAAATATTATTTGAGTTATTGTTTAAAAATAAGAAAAAGAAAAGAGGTTTAGTAATTAAGATGAAAAGAGAAAGAAAAGAAAAGTTTTCTATAAGAAAACTTAGTTTTGGAGCGGCGTCATGTTTGATTGGGGCACAAATCGCAATTTCAGGATTAGCAAATACTGCAGAAGCTGCGATGGTAACGACACGAAATGATAAAGGTGTCGTAACTTTATATGCAAATAGGGGGGAGTCTCCTTATGATGCAGCTGCGATTGCTGTACATGATAGTATTAATGTAGATAGAGAGATTGTAGTAGATGTAGATTGGTCAAGTTACAGTAAGACAAATCCTTATGTAACAGTAACATATAAATATAATGGAGGATTTGGAGCTTCAAATTATGTTGCCAACTATGGTGGTTCACGTCCAGACTATTGGTTTACTACACCAGTAGGAGCCCAAGAACCTTCAGAAATCCGTTTGCAAACAGGTACAACTGACCGTGTAATGAAAAGTTGGAGTGCAGATTCTCCATGGGTTTCTTTTACAAACTCAGTAGGTTCACGTTATCAAACTAAAGAACAAGCAGATTCTATGGGGCTTGGAGACGATACAAAATGGGAACGTTATAATGATACAACTCAAGAAACAGGAAAAACATTCCTAGGTCATATGGCAGGAATGTTTAATCACAGAATAGGTACACAAATTTCTGATAGTCCATCTGACCAAGGTATCTTTGAGAGTTTCCGAACTAACACTAAGAGTATCTACTCTGACTGGGATCTAGCAAGAAATGATAGAGTTACAATTACTGCTAAATATAAAGTAGTGGATCCAACACTAAAAAATGGTAGAAGAACATTAGATTTTGGTGCAGGGGTTAAGGTAGGCCGTGCATTACAACAATTACGTCATTTTAAAGTAGTAACAACTGAAATTCCTGTGTTATACCAAGATAAAGAGTTGTTTGAACCTGTATTACCAGAACGTATTGGAGTAGGAGATACAGCTAAATTAACACCAGAAGAAAAAACACTATTAAAAAATAAAATTTGGGAGAAAAACCAAGATACAACAAGTGATGCTATCCCTGAACATTCACATAATAAATTTATAGAGAATGTTAAAGAAGGGGATGATGGTGTTGCTTCTGCAGATAGTAGTATTAGTATTGCAGATGATGGAACAGCAACAATCACTTATGGAGATGGGACACAAGACGTTATCCCTGGGACATCACTTGTTTATGAAAAACCACAAGTCGATAATCTTGAAACAACTCAAGCTAGTGTAGGAGATTATAAATACTTAAAAAATCCACATGCAGTAGATAATATTAATAGTCTAACAGCTGGCGATATTGAAAGTGCAAGACAAAAATTCTTCCAAGTAAATGGAATGAAAACAACTAAGAATGAAGATGGCGATGATGTTATTCAAAGTGTAGGTGACCCTTCAAAAACTTCTCAAGATTTTGTTGGAACTAATTTAGAATATGATCCTAGAACACAAGGATTTGCTATACTTAGAAATTCACAGCCAACAGGAACAGTTATTCCAAAAAGAGATTTATTTAAAGCAAAACCTACGAAAGTATTTAGTGCTGCTGAAGCTATTGAAAAAGCTAAACAAGCCATTGATAATCTAACGTATTTATCACCAAAAGAAAAAGAGAACTACAAAAATCAATTAACTGGAAAAACAACTCAAGATGATATAAATAATGTTGTTAATGCAGCAATTGCTAAAAATTCAGAAAATGAAAAAGCGATTGAAGCTAAAAAACGTCAAGTAAAAGATAAAATTAACTCAGCTAAGTATTTAACAGAAGCTGAAAAAGAAGCGTTTAGAAAACAAGTAGATAGCCAAGGAATTACTGATCCAGCAAATGGTAATGGAACTGGAACTCAAGCGGCTGATTATACAAAAGAATTACTTGATAAAATCGGTCAACAAGTAGATGCTAAAAACTTAGAAAATGCTAAAAAATCTACAAAAGAAAAAATTGATCAAATTAAAGATTCTCTAAAAAATCCAACAGCTGATGAATACAAAACACAGATTGACGGGAAAACTACTGTAGCAGAGGTAGAGAAAGTTTTAGAAGAAGCTGAAAAGCAAAAAGCTAAAAATGAAGCTCAAAAAGCACAAGAAGAAGCTGAAAAACTAAAAGAAGCTTATAAGAAACAAATTGATCAAATTCCAGGATTATCAGAAGCTGATAAAGCGGAATATAAGAAACAAATTGATCAAGCAAAATCAAAAGACCAATTAGAAAATATCTTGAACGATGCTAAAGCGCAAGCTACTCGTGAAAAAGCAAAACAAACAATCGAGGATTTACCACATTTAAATAAAGCTCAAAAAGATGAATTGAAAGCAAAAGTAGAAAATGCATCTGATAAGAGTGAAATTGATGGTATTGTTTCTATTGCGCAAGATTTAGATTCTAAGATGGATTCTCTACAAAAATTAGTAGCGGAAGCTGAAAAAGTAAAGGCTTCTGATAAATATACTAATCCTAATGTTCCTCAAGATAAGAAAACTGCTTTTGATAAAGCGAAAGACGCAGCTTCAAAAGTAGCTGATAAAAATACAGCTGAACCAGAAAACGCTGTAGGTACATCAGAAGTAGCTACTTTAATTGATAATCTAGCAAAAGCAATTAAAGAGTTAACAGGACAAGATGTTGCTGTACCTGTATCTAAAGATGCCCTAAAAGCAGAAATTGATTTAAACAAAGATGATGCTGTTAAAAAATCACCAGCTTATGCTAAAGAGACAGATGCCGCTAAGAAAAAAGCTTACGATGATGCTTTAGTAAAAGCTCAAGAAGTGTTTGCTAAGCAAGATGCTACTCAACCACAAGTAGATGAAGCTCTTGATAAATTACAACAAGCACGTTTAGCTTTATCAGGTAAAGCAGAGGATTTCACTTTAGCAGTGACAGAAGTAGCGAAGATTTCTAAAGAACCTAAAGCAGGAGAAAGTTTAACAGAACAAGCCGATAAAGATGCAGTAAAAGCTAAAGTAACAGCAAACGGTAAAGCGTTAGATGATACTTATACTGTAGAATATGGAGCTATTGCAGATAAAAATGGTAAGAAAGTAGTACCAGTAATAGTAACACGAGATGGTGTGGCAAAAACAATTGATGTAGAAGTAACTAAGAAAGCAGAAGAGTTCACATTAGCGGTGAAAGATGGAGCAGCAAAAATCTCTGTAGAACCTAAAGTTGGAGACTCATTACCTGAAAAAGATCAGACAACTGTTAAAGCTAAGGTAACAGCAAACGGTGAAGTGCTTAAAGATACTGATACAGTAACGTACGGGAAAATTAAAGAGAAAGATGGTAAGAAAGTAGTACCAGTAACAGTAACACGTGAAGGTGTAGAAAAAACAGTTGACGTACCGGTAGAAGCAAGTGATGCTACAAAAGCAACTCCAAAAGTGAAAGAAGAAATCACATCAGGAGAAGTACCAGTAAGTGTTGATCCAGCGAAAGATAAAAAAGTAGCGGAAGCAGACAAAAAAGCAATAACAGATGCAGTAGAAGTACCGAAAGACCAACCACAACCGACAGACAAACAAGTTAAAAATGACGGAGCAATCGTGGAAGGAACAGGAGCGAATGCAGGTAAGAAAGTAGTTGTAGTAGAAGTTACATATCCAGATGGATCAAAAGACGAAATTGAAGTACCAGTGAGAAAAGAAAAAGACGCAGACAAAGCAACTCCAAAAGTAAAAGAAGAAATCACATCAGGAGAAGTGCCAGTAAGCGTTGATCCAGCGAAAGATAAAAAAGTAGCGGAAGCAGACAAAAAAGCAATAACAGACGCAGTAGAAGTACCGAAAGACCAACCACAACCGACAGACAAACAAGTTAAAAATGACGGAGCAATCGTGGAAGGAACAGGAGCGAATGCAGGTAAGAAAGTAGTTGTAGTAGAAGTTACATATCCAGATGGATCAAAAGATGAAATCGAAGTACCTGTGAGAAAAGCAACTGATAAGGATCAAGCTAAAGCTGATTTAACAGACGCAGCTAACGTAGAAAAAGGCGAAATCGACGGAGATACGACTCTAACAGATAAAGAAAAAGAAGACTTGAAAGCCAAAGTAGATGAAGTTAAGAAAGCTGCAGAAGACAAGATTAATAATGCGAAAACACCAGAAGAAATAGCGAAAGCAACAGAAGAAGGTAAAAAAGCAATCGCAGATGTTTACAATCCACAAACAGGTAAAGGTAAATCAACAAGTATCTTCAAACCAGAGTTAGATTTACAAACTGCTTTAGTATCAGGAAAAGCAACTGTAGAAAAAGGTAAAGACTTAACTGACGAAGAAATTCTAAAACAATTAGCACTAGCCGATGGAGTAACAGCGAAAATCACTTCTAAACCAACTACAACAGAAACAGGAACTAAAGAAGCAGAAGTAGAAGTAACACTAGCTGATGGTACAAAAGTAACTGTAAAAGTCCCAGTTGAAGTAGTAGAGTCATTAGCAAAAGCTGACAAAGATAACGACCTTGCTAAAGCGAAAGAAGACGCTAAAAAACAAGTAGAAGAAGCAGCTAAGAAAAAACTTGATGAAATCAAGAATAATAAAGACCTAACAGCTGAGCAAAAACAAAAAGCTGAAGAAGTAATCAATAAAGCGAAAGAAGAAGCTAACAAAGCTATTGACGAAGCATCATCAGCAGGAACAGCTAAACAAATCGCAGATCAAGCTAAAGAAAATATTGAGAAATATAATCCAAAAGCAGATACAGAAGTTAAGAAACCAGATGTAACAAACCTTGATGAAGAAAAAGCGAAAGCAAAAGCTGAAATACTAGAAGAAGCTCAAAAACGCATAAACGAAATCAAGAACAACAAAGATGTATCAGATAAAGAAAAACAAAAAGCTATCGATGCTATTAATAAAGCAAAAGATAAAGCTATAGAAGACATCAACAAAGGTCAATCTAAAGATGAAATCGATGCTGCTAAAGATAATGGTATTAGGAAAATAAATGAAGTTCAACCAGAGGGATCTATCGCATCTAAATTTGAACCAAAAGTTCCAGAAAATAAAGTGGAAGTGAAAAATCCAACTAAACTTTCAGATAAAGAAAGAGAAAAAGTTCGTCAAAACATCGAAGGAGCTAACACATTCCCAGCGGGAACAACAGTAGAAGTAAGACCAGATGGAACAGTGGTAATCACATACCCAGATAAATCTGTAGATACAATAACAGGGGATAAACTTGTAGAAAAATCTACAAAACAAACTACTCCAAAAGTTCAGACAGATGCAGAGAAAACCCCAGCGCAAGTACCAGCAACTACACCTGTTGAAAATACTCATAACTTAACACCGGCAGAACAATCTGCAGTAGCAGCTAAAGTTAAAGCAGCAAATCCAGCGGCGACAGTTACAGTATCTAAAGATGGAACAGCAACGCTAACATATGGAGATGGTTCAGTAAACACAATTCCAGGAACAAGTCTAGTAGTAGCAAAAAATCCAGGAAAACAAACACCAACACAAGCTGCACAAAACCCAGCACAAGTACCAGCAACTACAGAAGTAGGAAATGCTCACAATTTAACACCGACAGAACAATCTGCAGTAGTAGCTAAAGTACAAGCAGTAAATCCAGCAGCAAAAGTTACAGTATCTAAAGACGGAACAGCGACATTAACATATGAAGATGGTTCAGTAAATACAATTCCAGGAACAAGGTTAGTAGTTCAAAAAGAAGAAGTGCCAACACAAGACCAACCAACAATCTCTGAGAAAACAAAAGTAATAATCCCAGCTAATCCTACAAAAGTAGCAGAAGCTACAAGATTAACAGAAGAGGAAAAAGAAGCTGTTAAAAAAGCTGTAGTAGAAGCTAACGGATTCGGAAGTGATGTTAAAGTTGAAGTAGCAGGAGACGGAACAGCAACAATTATCTTCAAAGATGGTTCAGCTATTACAATTCCAGGAAGCCAATTAGTAGTACAAGATTCAAAAGCGCAAGATAGCAATAAAACAGACGCTGAGAAAACAACTGTTAAAAAACCTGCTCAAAAAATAGATGTTAAAGACGCAACACGCTTGACAGAAGAAGAAAAAGAAGTAGTAAGAAAAGCAATCGAAACTGCCAATAACTTCCCAGCAGGAACAACAATCGCAGTAGCAGGAGACGGGACGGCAACTATTACATTCCCAGATGGCTCAGTAGCGACAATTCTAGGAAAAGACACAGTTCAACAAACTGCGGCAGGAGCAGGAAAATCAGAATCTACCTCAGAGTCAACATCAGATAAAAAAGATGATAAACGAGGAATCCAAGGAGCGTTAGCACACACAGGATTAGATAATACAGGTGGACTAGGCTTAGCAGGATTAGGATTAGCAATGCTAAGCGGATTATTAGCGACAGCTAAACGTAGAAAAGAAAAATAATCGCTAATCAGCTATTAGAAGTTGACATCTTATAGCGTAATAAAAAATGAATTTGGAGCGGGAGAATATCCTGCTCCAAATTTGTTATTATGGTTCTTTGTCAAATTCGGGGCGTAGGGGAAAATCGTAAATAAGTATCCAATAACGAGGTATATTTAAAAAGAGGCTGACTCAAAAGTCCTAAAATTTAACAAAGTTCATATGAGGACTCATAGCTGCAGTGGTTTATTGATATCTAAATTCGTTTTATAAAAGCTTTTTAGATATCTAATAAACTGTGCGAGGGTGACTCGATAGAATCTTGTTTCTTCGAAATCGTGATTTTTGAGTCACACCCTTTCTTATGGTGAGACTAATGTTATCGTTAGAAAAAATAGCTTTCATGGAGTATAATGAAGGTAAAGAATTATCAGGGATTATGGAAAATTAAATTAATTATGAAAAAATAATAAATAGGGAGGTTTTCGAAAATGGAAAACATAAGAAATAAAGATACACGTCCAATGATGGATTTAGTAGCGAAAAAAGTATTTAGTAATACCGAGGTAACGGCTCAGTTCATCAGAGATTTATTGGATTTGCCAGTAGCTTCCGTAAAACTTTTAGATGGAGCACAAATCCATGCTAAGCCGTATAAAGAGTTGTTACCATTTGTCACGCACGTGGATGTATTAGCAGAATTAGACGATGGTACACAAGTAATTATAGAAATTCAAGTAGCTATGCAGGTTGATTTTATAAAAAGATTGTGGTTATACATCTGTGAACAGGTATCGCAAAACTTAGACGAGTATAAAAAAGACGGAGTAGACACACATTATTTGTCTGGAGAATTAATACCCGTTTATGCGATAGCAATAACAGAGAAACCATACTTTGATGATAATCGAGCAATTCATACGTTCAGTATGCGAGACGATGAAAACTGTGAAGAATTAAAAGTTAAATTTAAAGGAATAGAAGAAAAAAGAAATTTAATAAGAATGGTATTTTTGGAAATAGAAAAATATAGAGAAAATACAATGGAAAATTACAAAAAAGTACGTTGGATAGAATTTTTCGGAAACAAACCATATACACATGAACCAGAAAAAATAATGGAACAAGCAGATAGTATAATAAATCCAAGAAAATGGAGTAAGGAGGAGAAGAGTATGTTTGATGAGAGAAGAAGGGATTTTGATGGATATTATGCTCACCTAGCTTATGTTAAAGAAGAAAAAGAACAGGCAATAGCGGAAGGGTTACAACAAGGAATCGAGCAAGGAATTGAGCAAGGAATTAAACAAGGAATAGCACAAGAAAGAGAAAAAACAATAAATATGATTGCAGATTTAGTAAAAGGAGGACTCCTAACTAAAGAAATGGGAGCTAGCAAATTAAATATAAACGAGCAAGAATTCGAAAAATATCTATAGTCGAAGTGATTATGACTCAGTAATTTAAAACTAGTGATAAAAAAGTAATAGATTAGCGATTAAATATAGAGTTTTTTGTATGTGAAAATTGAATTCGGGGCTGGATTTTTTTCGTGCCTCGAATTTGTTATACAACCTAAAAAAATAGTATCTTTCTTTGAAAATTAAAGTAAAGATACTATTTTTTGTTTTACAAACTAATTTAAAATTAATTCGTAAAAATATTTAGAATTAAATTTTGATTATTAATAAAAAATAAATTTAAAGTAACATTAGAGTAATAACCTGTTTTAATTATAATGAAAATGGATTGTTACAGGTTGGTTGTATTCATTAAAAAGATAAAAGACATTTATTTAATATAAATGTAATCGTTTTTTTTTTTTTTTATCGTGGGTGTGAGAGTTTCTGTTACAAGAAAAGAATGAAGTTTTTTTAATAAATATTGGTAAAAAATAATAAGTTTGAGTGATATGATATTTTGGAAAAATATTGTCAGAAATTTCAAATAAGAAAAAGTTTATATTTGCTATAAGAAAAGGGGGATTGTGCGAGTTTTTTCTCTTGAATTATTATAGAGTTTATAATATTATAATGGTTGTAAGACAAAAAATTAATACTTGTAGATAGACGATGCTCTTGAAAAAATAACGAGGGTATGGTCTGTCTTGCAGTTTTTCGTATTAATCTATAAAACTTAAAATAAATTTAAGGAGGAATTTTAAAGTTGATAGGAAAAAATAATCAATATTTAAAAAATAAGAAAGAAGGAACTAAGGTAGAGACATACTCTATCAAGAAATTCAAAGTAGGTACAGCATCAGTAGTAATCGGTGCAAGTATCTTCTTTGGTGCTGGAGCAGTAGCGCAGGCGAGTGAAGAAGTATCAAATAACACGACATCTGACAACACAACAAATTCTAATGCTTCAGAAGGTGTTGCAGCAGCACCAAAAGCTACAGCACAACCAGTAGCAAAAGAAACTACTAAAGAAGATGTAGCTAGTGCAGTAGCGGCAAAATTAGGCGGAGAAACTGCACAAGAAGTTAAAGCTTTAGATAAAACTAAACTTGAAAGATACGTTGCAGAAATCGAAGCAAAGCTTGATAACGGGACTTATGCAAACAAAACTGAAGCATCTATTGCGTTATTAAAAGCAGACCTAGAAGCTGCAAAAACTACATTAGCAAACGCTAAAACTCAAGACGAATTAACAAAAGCTTACAGCAAACTTGTAACTACAGCTAACACTAAATTAAAAGCAAAACCTGTAGAGAAAAAAGAAACTCCAGAAGTAGACACTACTAACGGGAAACAAACTGTAGGTAAAAAAGCAGAAAATACTGAACCAAGTGCGGCTAATTCACATGCCATTCCTGCAAATGCCGAAGAAGGTTCAGGTTTCAGAAGAAATGATTCAGGAGCTCCTCAAGTTACTAGTACAGTAAACTATGAGGATGCTTCATATGTAAGACGTAATGGAGTAACCTCTGCAGATACTTCTTTATCAGGGACTGGAACTGATGGTAAAACTGTAGTAGTGACAGTCGCAACTCCAGGAGGAGCTACAAAAACTTATGAAACAGTAGTAACTAATGGAAAATGGACTGTGAATTTAGAAGCACCATTAAAATCTGGTAATGATCCACACAATAAACTTACAGAAGAAACTAAGATTACTGTTCAATACAAAGGCGAAAATAATAAATTAAACGATGAAACAAGGGTTTATCTTGGACGTCCAAAATTTGTCAGTGATACTATTGTTGCGGGACAAAAAGAAGTATTGGTAAAAGTTCCGAAAGATGCGAATAATTTATGGGTAGGATTCACAGGTTCTTGGGACCGTCAAGTAATTATGAACGGAGGGAATCCTCAATCTCAAGACACGTCAACGCTAACTGCAACTATGGCAGATACTCAAAATGATCCTCTTTTCCACATAGTAAAATTAACATTCCTTCAAAACGTAATTAAAGAAGGTGCTAACGTAATCAACTTACAAGCGCAATCTGGTTACAGTGCAGCAGGAGGAGCTAAACCTGGAGCAACAGAAGCAGCAGAGGCTAAACGTCCTACTATAACTGCAACTAACGAAGCACCTACAATTACTGCAACAAATAACGGAAGCGACGTAGTTGTGAGAAAAGATTCTGCATTTGATATTGCAACTTTAGCAACTGTAGCTGACAAAGAAGATGATGCAAAACTTACTGTTGGTGAGCCAGTAAAAGCTAAATTAGTATCAGTTAATGGAGCAAGTGCAACAACATTTAACACTGCAACGCCAGGAGAATACACACTAGTTCTTAAAGCGGTAGATAGTCAAGGTAAAGAATCTACAAATACAATTACTAGAAAAGTAATTGTAAGAGAGCTTAACGCACCAACGGTAGACACAAATCCTAGAGCTAGAGGAACAGTTCTATCAACAGATGAAAAATTATCAGGAACTGGTGTGGTTGGAGCAACTGTTAAAGTTACTGTAAGAAACCCAGAAAAAACAGAAGTATTATTAGAAAAAACAGCAACAGTAAACGCTGAAGGAAAATGGGAAATTAAGTTAGATGCAGGTTTAAATAGTAATGAAGCTTTACTTGGTGCAAGAGAAAATGCTAGAACATTCTATAAAAATAAACCTAAAAATCCAGTAGAAATTGTTCAAATGATAGATGGAATAGAAAGTGAAGCGAAAGAACAAGATGTATCTATCGGACCTTCAGCAATCTTACCATCAGCGGCAGCAAAAGACGGTAAGAGCGTTGTGGCAGGAGCTAAAGAAGTAACGTTTACTGTACCTCATGACGCAGGATTCACATACTTCTTCTATACAAATAAAGAAACGAATAAAGAAGTACAGCTTGATATTAAACGTGAAGATGATGGAAGTTTAGTGATGGCTGGTGGAAATGCAAGTAAAGCAACTGTTAAAAATACTGTAAAAGGACCTTTCTACGACACAGTTACTTTAACATTAACAGAACCTGTTAAAGAAGGGGTAGACTTAAAAGTTATTCCTCATAATGGTGGAGCAACAAAAGGAACTTACTTAGGTAAAACATCTTATCCTGTTACGAATGAAGCGCCAGTAGTTGCACCAGTAGTAGAAAACCAAAACGAAAAAACAGTTCTTACAGAAACAACTATTACTAAAGCTGATTTATTAGCTCTTGTGAAAGTAACAGACCGTGAAGATGATCAAGATGCAACACTTGGTGATAAAGGTCACGTTCGTGTAGTATCAGTTGACGGGAATACGAATGTTACTGGAATTGATACTTCAGAAGCAGGAGAACACACTGTTATTTACAAAGCTGTAGATAGCCAAGGTAAAGAGTCTAACGAGTATGAATACACTGTGAAAGTAAATCAAGCTCCAACAGTTGAACTTCCATACTCAAATGCTTATAGACGTCAGATTTATATTTATACAGGAGAAAAAACTGACTTAACATTTACCGGTAAAGACGAGACGACAGTAAAAGATTTATATCTACGAAATAAAGGTAAAGATGAAAGTGATAACGCTAGTGTTTATGGTTTTACCATAGGAAAGGTAACTAATAGTGCTGTAGCATCTGGAGAAGGAACTGTATCTGATGATAAGAAAATAGCTACTATCAAGATGGTTGGAGTAACAAAACTGAGTGCTGGGCAAAAGTGGACAAGTTTTATCGAAGCTAAAGATAATGACGGTGTTAAATCTATGCCAGCAAATGAACCCTACAATGTTGAGAGTGACCCTGCACTTCGCCAGAAAAAACCAGGGTATGTTGAATTCATCGTTAAATCACAAGCAGATAAGTACGATATCAAAGCTCCAACAGAAAAAGTTGCCGTAGCAGATCCAACGAATGTAACAGAAGATGATTTAGCTAAAATTAAAGAAAAATTACAACTTGAGTACAATCAGAATAATGACGATGCGAACATTTCAAAAGATGCTCCAGTTACAGATAAAGATGCTAAAATTGCTTCAGTAACAAAAGATGCTGATGGAAATCTTGTAGTAACATACACAGATGGTTCAAAAGACACAAGATCATTATCAGAGTTTGTAACTTTAGACAAACAACCAGCTATTGATGCAGTAACGACTGAAGCTGATAATAAAATCAAAGCTATTACTGACAACGCTAACTTATCACAAGCTGAAAAAGATGCGGCTATCGCTAAAGTAAACGCAGGGAAACATGCAGCCTTAGATAAAATCGATGAAGCTACAAACAAAACAGCGGTAGATGGTGCTAAAACTGAAGGTACTGATGCTGTAGCGAAAGTTAACCCAGTAGCTAAAGAAAAAGCAAAACAAGCAATCTCTGATGAGTTAAAAGCTAAAAATAATGAATTAGATGCACGTACAGACTTATCAGATGCAGAAAAAGCAGAAGCTAAGAAAGAAGCTAAGAAATTAGCAGATGCACAGTTAGCCGAAATTGCTAAACAACCTGACGATGTGCCAACAGTGGCAGAAGCTCAAACAGCCCAAGATGCAGTAGATGCAGCTAAAAATAAAGGTGTAGCAGATATTAAGACTGTAAACCCAATCGCGAAAGAAAGTGCTCTAAAAGCAGTAGCTGATGAATTAGCTGAAAAAGAAAAACAAATCGACGCTCGTACAGATTTAACAAAAGAAGAAAAAGATGCAGCTAAAGAAGAAGCTAAAAGATTAGCGAAAACAGCAACAGATACAATCAAGGCTCAACCTAATACAGCAGCAACACCAGAAGCAGCTACAACAGCTCAAAAAGCAGTAAATGATGCAAAAGATGATGGTGTGAAGAAAGTTAAAGCTGTAAATCCACCAGCCGAGAAGAAAACAGCAGCTAAACAAGAACTAGCAAATACAGCAGACGCTAAAAAACAAGCTATTCAGGATGACAACACATTATCTGAAGCAGCTAAAGAAAAACTTAAAAAAGAAGTAGATGATATTAAAGAAGCAACAGATGCAGCAATTACTGGTGCTAAGAAAAATGCTGACGTTGATAAAGTTAAACTAGCTGCTGCACAAGCGATTAAAGCAATCAACTCTGCGCGTATACCAGGTAACAAATTAGTTGCTAAAAATCCTACGAATTTAGATGGTGACGAACAAGATAAACTTAAAAAAGCTATCGAAGCAGTAAACCCAGGTGCAACTGTAGAAGTTAACCCAGATGGAAGTGCGAAAGTAACATACCCAGGAAAAGCTCCAGAAACATTAAAACAAGCTGATTTAACGAAATCTGCGGCTGACTTAGATAACCCAGGTGGTGGTAACAACATTAACCGTCCAGCCGACAAAGTTATCGTTAAAAATCCTGCGAACTTAACAGATGATGAAAAAGAAAAAGTCAAAAAAGCTGTTCGTGATGTTAACCCTAACGCAGTAGTAACTATGGATGATAACGGAACAGTAACAGTTTCGACCCCAGATGGACACACAGCAGCATTCCCAGCATCAGAATTAGTACGTACATTAGCAGATGCAGCAAAAGGTGATTCAGGTAATACAGGAGTTCGTAAGCCAGCAGATAAAGTAGTTGGTGATGCAACAAACCTAGCTGACCAAGCAAAAGCAACAGCAAAACTTAAGAAATTAAATGGACCTGATGCTAAAGTTCAATATGACGCTGAAGGAAATGCAACAGTGGTTCTTAAAGACGGAACAATTGCGACAATTCCAGCAGGTGACTTATTCAAAACACCAGAAGATGCTAAGAAAGCAAACGGTGGAGATGACATCAACAAACCAAACTCACAAACTGTTGTAGCAGATAAAAATGCGTTAACGGAAGGTGAACGTGAAGCAATCAAAGCGAAAATTGCTGCGGTTAACCCAGAAGGTTCAGTAATTACTGTTAACGAAAAAGGTGAAGCTACAGTAACAACACCAGAAGGAAAAACAGCAGTAATCGATGCTGATGATTTAATTAAAGGTGCTGACGAAAAAACTACTGCGAAAGCTGGTAACAACATCAACAACCCAGCTGACAGAGTACAAGTAGCAGATAAAGCTAACTTAAAACCAGAAGACATCGCTAAAATTAAAGCAGCAGTTGAAACTGTAAACCCTGGTTCTACAGTAGTAGTTGACGAAAAAGGAAATGCAACAGTAACAACACCAGAAGGAAAAACAGCAACAATTCCAGTAAGTGAATTAGTGAAAACTCCAACTGACAAAGAGAATGTTAACGGTGGAAACCAAGTAAACACTCCAGCAGATAGAGTAGTGGTAGAAAACCCAGCTGCATTAACATCAGAAGAGAAAAAAGCAATCGAAGCTAAAATCAAAGCAGTAAACCCAGATGCTGATGTAGTATTTGACGAAAAAGGAAATGCAACAGTAACAACTAAAGATGGTAAAACAGCAACAATTCCAGCAAGCGATTTAGTAAAACCTAAAGCTGACTTAGCTGATCCAACAAAACAAGATGCTGTAAACAAACCAGTAGACAAAGTAATAGTTGATCCAGCACTAGTAGCAGCTGATAAAGATTTACCACAAGAAGCTAAAGATGCTATTAAAGCAGCTGTAGCAGCAGTAAACCCAGGTGCAACAGTAGTAGTTGATGATAAAGGAAATGCAACAGTAACAACTAAAGACGGTAAAACTGTAGTTATTTCAAAAGCTGACTTAGTGAAAACAGAAGCTGATAAAGAAACTGCTAAAGCAGGAAACAACATCAACAAACCAGCAGACAAAGTAGTAGCTGATAAAGATGCATTAACTCCTGAAAACATCGAAGCAATCAAAGCTAAAGTAGCAGCAGTAAACCCAGGTGCAACAGTAGTAGTAGACGACAAAGGAAACGCAACTGTAGTTACACCAGATGGAAAAACAGCAACAATTCCAGTAACTGACTTAGTTAAATCTCCAACAGAAGCTGAAGGAGCAAAAGCAGGTAACGATGTAAACAAACCAGCAGATAAAGTAGTTGTAAACGATCCAGCTAACTTAACACCAGAAGAGAAAAAAGCAATTGAAGCTAAAGTTAAAGCAGTAAACCCAGATGCTAAAGTCTTCGTAGACGAAAAAGGAAATGCAACTGTATCTACTCCAGATGGTAAAACAGCAACAATTCCAGTTGAAGATTTAGTAAAAGATCCAGCAGCTAAAGAAACTCCATCAGCAGGAAACAAAGTAAACACTCCAGCAACGAAAGTTGTAGTAAAAGATCCAGCTAACATTAAGGCTGATGAAGAAAAAATCAAAGCAGAAATTCTTAAAGTTAACCCAGGTGCAACAGTAGTATTTGATACAGAAGGAAACGCAACAGTAACAACGAAAGACGGAGCTGTAGCAACAATTCCAGCATCTGATTTAGCAAAAGATGCAGCTGACTTACAAAAAGCTGACAAACAAGATGCAGTTAACAAACCAGCGGACAAAACAGTTGTTAAGAAAGCAGGTGAATTAACTTCAAAAGAAAAAGAAGATATCAAGAAAGAAATTGCTAAGGTAAATAGAGATCCACAGACAACTATCGTAGTTGATGACGAAGGAAATGCAACAGTAACAACACCAGACGGTAAAACTGAAGTAATTCCAGCATCTGACTTAGTGAAAACTGCAGAAGAAGCTGAAGGTGTAAACGCAGGAAACAACATCAATAAACCAGCGGATAAGGTAGCAGCAGCGGCGGCAGATTTAGTTGGACCTAAGAAAGATGAAGTTGCAGCTAAAATTAAAGCAGCTGTAGAATCAGTAAACCCAGGTGCAACTGTATTCGTTGACGATAAAGGAAATGCAACAGTAACAACACCAGACGGTAAGACAGCAACAATCCCAGTTGAAGACTTACTAAAAGATCCAGCAGCTAAAGAAACTCCATCAGCAGGAAACAAAGTAAATACTCCAGCTGAAAAAGCACTTGTAGATCCAGCGGTATTGAATGATCCAAATACAACATTACCAAAAGATGTTAAAGATGCTATTAAAAAAGCTGTAGAATCAGTAAATCCAGGTGCTGAAGTAGTAGTAGACGACAAAGGAAATGCTACAGTAACTGTAACAAATCCAGACGGAACTAAGGCTACAGCAACAATCCCAGCTTCTGATTTAGTGAAATCAAATGCTAAAGAAGATTTAGAAAACGCAGCGAAACAAGATGCAATTAAGAAACCTATCGATGAAACAGTAGTTGCTAATAAAGATGCTTTAACTCTAGAAGAGAAAAAAGCAATTGAAGATAAGGTTAAAGAAGTTAACCCAGGAGCAACAGTAGTAGTTGATGAAAAAGGAAATGCAACAGTAACAACTCCAGAAGGAAAAACAGCAGTAATTCCAGCGGATGATTTAGTGAAAACTGCAGATGAAGTATTAACTGATCCAAAAGCAGGTAATGTAATCAACAAACCAGCTGACAGAGAGTTAGTGGACAATAAAGACAACCTAACTCCTGAAGATATCAAAGCTATCAAAGATAGAGTTGTAGCAGTTAACCCAGGAGCATCTGTATACGTAGACGACAAAGGAAACGCAACAGTAACAACACCAGACGGACAAACAGCAACAATTCCAGTAAATGATTTAGTGAAGACAGAAGCTGATAAGAATACAGCAAATGCTGGTAACAAAGTAAACACTCCAGCAGATAAAGTATTAGTGAAAGATCCAGCTAAATTAACTGCTAAAGAGCTTGAAAAAGTTGAGAAGAAAATCAAAGAAGTAAATCCAGATGCAACAGTAGTATTTGACGATAAAGGAAATGCGACTGTTAAGAATGCAAATGGAGACATCGCAACAATTCCAGCAGCAGACTTAGTTAAACCAAAAGCAGATTTACTAGATCCAGCTAAACAAGATGCAGTTAAGAAACCAGCGGATAAAACTTTAGTGAAAAATCCAGACTCATTAACACAAGATGAGAAAGATGCAATCACGGCTAAAGTTAAAGAAGTTAACCCACCAGCAGATGGAACAATTGTATTCGTAGATGAAAAAGGAAATGCAACAGTAACAACTAAAGATGGTAAGACTGTAGTAATTCCAAAAGATGACTTAGTGAAAACAGCAGAAGAAGCTGCTAACGAAAAAGCTGGAAACAATATTAACAAACCAGCAGATAAGACTGTAGTAGCAAAACCAGATGCTCTAACTCCAGAAGAGAAGAAAGTAATCGAAGATAAAGTTAAAGCAGTAAACCCAGATGCTAAAGCAGTATTTGTAGATGACAAAGGAAATGCAACAGTTACATTGAAAGGTGGTAAATCAGCAACAATTCCAGCAACTGATTTAGTGAAAACAGCAGAAGACGCAGCTAAACCAAATGCAGGAAACAAAGTTAATGCACCAGCAGACAAAGTAGTTGTGAAAGATCCAGATGCTTTAACAGATGCGGATAAAGCTAAGATTACAGATGCAATCAAAGCGATAAATCCAAACGCTGAAAAAGTTGTATTCGACGAATATGGAAATGCAACAGTAACAACTAAAGATGGAGAAGTTGCAACAATTCCAGCAGCTGATTTAGTGAAAACAGAAGCAGAAGCAGCTAAACCAAATGCAGGAAACAATATCAACACACCAGCTGATAAAGTAGCGGTTGATTCTTCTAAACCATTAACAGAAGATGATAAAAAAGCAATCGCAGCTAAAGTAGCAGAAGTAAATCCAGGTGCAACTGTAGCGGTAGATGACAAAGGAAACGCAACAGTAACAACACCAGAAGGTAAGACAGCGGTGATACCAGCAACAGACTTAACTAAGACAGCAGATTCAGCTAAAGAACCAAACGCAGGAAACGATGTAGTTAAACCAGCAGACAAGACTGTAGTAGCAAATCCAGACTCATTAACACAAGATGAGCAAAATGCAATCGCAGCTAAAGTAGCAGAAGTAAATCCAGAAGCTAAAACTGTAGTTGTAGATGATAAAGGAAATGCAACAGTAACAACTAAAGATGGTAAAGCAGTGGTTATCCCAGCGAAAGATTTAGTGAAAACAGCAGAAGAAGCAGTTAAACCAAATGCAGGAAACGATGTAAACACACCAGCAGATAAGACAGTAGTAGCAAATCCAGACTCATTAACACAAGATGAGAAGGATGCAATTATAGCTAAAGTTAAAGCAGTAAACCCAGGTGCTGAAGTTGTAGTGGACGAAAAAGGAAACGCAACAGTAACAACACCAGAAGGTAAGACAGCGGTAATTCCAGCATCAGACCTAACTAAGACAGCGGATTCAGCTAAAGAGCCAAATGCAGGAAATGACGTAAGCACACCAGCAGATAAGACTGTAGTGAAAAATCCAGACTCACTAACACAAGATGAGAAAGATGTAATTGTAGCTAAAGTCAAAGCAGTAAATCCAGATGCAACTGTAGTAGTAGACGACAAAGGAAATGCAACAGTAACACCTAAAGATGGAAAACCGGTTGTAATCCCAGCGTCAGATTTAACTAAGACAGAAGCACAAGCTAAAGAACCAAAAGCAGGAAATGACATAGTTAAACCAGCAGATAAGACTGTAGTGAAAAATCCAGATTCATTAACACAAGATGAGAAAGATGCAATCGTAGCTAAAGTTAAAGCAGTAAACCCAGGTGCTGAAGTTGTAGTAGACGACAAAGGAAACGCAACAGTAACAGTAAATGGTAAGACAGCGGTAATTCCAGCAACAGACTTAACTAAGTCAGCAGATGCAGAAAAAGCACCAAAAGCAGGAAATGACATAGTTAAACCAGCTTCTAAGACAAAAGTAGCAAATCCAGATAGCTTAACTTCAGAAGAGAAAAAAGCAATTGCGGATAAAGTAGCAGCAGTAAATCCAGGTTCAACTGTAGTAGTAGACGACAAAGGAAACGCAACAGTAACACTTCCAAACGGAAATACAGCAGTTATCCCAGCATCAGATTTAACAAAATCTGCAAAAGATGTGAACGATGGAAAAGCTAAAGACAACGCAGTTACACCAGCAGCGAAAACAAAAGTAGCGAACCCAGAGAAATTAACTGACGCTGAGAAGAAAGCAATTGAAGACAAAGTTAAAGCATTAAACCCAGGAGCAACTGTAGTAGTAGACGATAAAGGAAATGCAACAGTAGTGAAAGATGGTAATGTTTCAGTTATCCCATCAACAGACTTAGTTAAAGTCGAAGACGATGCTACGAAACCAAATGGTGGTAACGATGCAAACACACCAGCAGCTAAGACTGTAGTGGCTAACTCAGAAAAATTAACTGACGCTGAGAAAAAAGAAATCATCGCTAAAGTTAAAGCAGTAAACCCAGGAGCAACTGTAGTAGTAGACGACAAAGGAAATGCAACAGTAACAAAAGGTGACGGAACAGTTCTTAACATCCCAGCTTCAGACTTAGTAATCCCAGCAGAAAAATTTGCTGACGAAGCTAAAACTGCTAAAGTGAAAACACCAGCTATCCGTACATTAGTAGGAGACAAAGAAAACTTAACAAAAGACGAGAAAGAAGCTGTTAAGAAATCAATCGAAGCAGTAAACCCAGGAGCAACTGTAGTAGTGGACAACAAAGGAAACGCAACAGTAACAATGCCAGACGGTTCTACAGCAACAATTTCTAAAGAACAACTAGTGAAGAATGCAGAAGATGCGAAAGCTAAACATGGTGGAGATAATCTTGATTTCGACTTTAGTAAAGTAACAGTAGGAAACCTTGAAAATATTACTTCAGAAGAAAAAGCGAAATTCCAATTCCAAATTCTAGGTACCATCACAAATGTAGAAGAATTCGATTTAGATGCTTACATTAAATCTACAGATGATAAAGGAAACACAGTTTACACATCTAAAGATTCTAGAGTGAAAATTACAATCGACAAAGATGGTAATGCAACAATCGAAAAAGATGGTAAGAAAGAATTAGCTATTAACATTGATAAAGCTGGAAATGTAACAATCGTTACAAAAGAAGGTAAAGTATTAGCAATTCCAAGAGATGGTGTGTTCAGACAAAAACCAACACTACCAGAAAAAATTGAAGTAGGAAATGTAAATAAATTAACAGATGAAGAAAAAGCAGCTGTTAAAGCAGCATTAATTAAAGCAAATCCAGAACTTACAAACGCAAAAATTACAATTGCAGACAATGGAAAAGCGACAATTGAGTATCTAGATGGACATGTAATAGAGATTGCAGCTACTGATTTAGTAACAGCTAAAGCATTTGATAAAGGATCTAATGCACAAGGTGCAAATACTAAGCTAGGACAACGCCTAGCAAACACAGGTACAACTGAAACTAATACTGGATTAGCAGGATTAGGATTAGCAGTACTAGGTGGATTACTTGCAGCAGCAAGACGCCGTAAAGAAAAATAAGAAGTTGTTAAAACTGAATAGATAACATTTACATGTTATTAAGAGAATCCCTTAGAGTCAAATGAGAATTTGACTTTAAGGGGTTTTTTCTGGTTGTGTATGTAATAAAGGGTAAGTGTCCAATAACAGTAAGTGTCCAACAATGAGGTATATTGAATGGGAGCCCGAGAGCTCTTTTATATCTGCGAGTTTCTTGAATATTTTACTACGTAGCAAATAAGCATCTAGAATCTCATTTTTCTAGAATGTCTTTATTTGGCAAACATGGTAATTTATGTGATATTTTTTATCATAATAAGGACATTCGCGGTATACAAATACTTGAAAAATAGTGGTAAAAATGATAAAATTTAATATCGGAGAAATTATATTATTTGAAAATATTGTTATTTTGTTTTGTGTGACTTTGAAGCTTTGATTTAATGAGACAAGTGCTGATGAGTTATTTTTTACAAGGTTAGTTGTATATGCAGATAGACTTCAGAAGTATACTTGTATAGTAGTAAGTTATAGTATGTAAGGAGTCGACTTAAAAAGTCTAAGTTTTAAAGATAAATTTTTATGAAAAGTTAATAGATGTAGTAGTTATTGATAGCTAAATTTGCTTTATAAAGACTTTTTAGATGTTTAAACAACTTTACGGAGGAGACACGATAGAATCGGTTTTTCTGAAATCACGATTATTGAGTTGCTCCCATTGATAAATTATTAGAGAGAAAATGACTAGGAGAAAATAATGAATAAGAATAAGTTTAAGAAGTGTCTTAATCAGTATAATAATAGATTTAGTATTAGAAAATTTAATGTCGGGGTTGCTAGTATAGCTGTATCTTCTGTAGCGTTAGCAGGTATGATGTTTTTTGGTGATGCAAATTTTGTTTATGCAGAAGAAGGTAATACAGATTTTAATAGAACAGGTACGGGAAATTCAACGGTAATAGATGCGAAGGAATTTGTGATGGTTACTCATGTGAAACCTGATGGTAGTGTTGAAGACGTTGCTATATTGAAATCTGATTTCTCGGAAAATCTAGAGAAATTAAAGAAAAATTATCCAGGTTTAGAAGCAACAAGGTTGGAATTTGTTTCAAAAAACACATATAAAATTATTTATAGAGCACAAGAAACGACTAATACTACTTCGGAAACATCGACAACACCAAGAGAGAATAAGGTAAGTTTACAAGGGCATCTTGTCGGAAGTCAGACAGAATATAATGTAGGAGAGCAAATTATTTCTACATTCAGATTAGATGTGTCTGCACCTTCAAGATTAGAAGATGGGTCTTATATTTTAGTGAATTTACCAGCTAACGAACCGATTACTGATGTACAATTTGGGACTGCTTTAAAAGTTGAAAAAGTAAATGATACACAATATAAAATCTATACAGGAGAAGTTCCTAGCGGTTCGTATGCTAGCTTTAATATAAGTTATAAATTTGATAAATATAGAACAGGACGTAATTCGCAAACTACAATCACAGCTCAAGTAGTTGATAAGGCTGGTGCGGCAATTACACCAACTACTTCTACAACAGCTAGAGTAACTAATACAAATAAGAGTGGATATGCAAATATAAGCGTTGATAGTGAAAGTGGTGCTAGAGATTTAGCTTTATTTAGTACTAATGCTCCTGGAGATTCTATCGATGAAACTAAGAATAAAGAGTTAGTTTTAAAATTAACTACTTTTAATAAAGAGACTTCAGCTGTAAATAAAATTGCTCATGAAGTGACGTTGCCGACTGGTGCAGTTTTATCTCAAGCATCTATAGATGCTGGGTGGTCTCAAGATGGGAATATCGCTCGTTATACAAGAACAATAACAGATGCGAAGCCTGTATTCGATCAAGGGAATAATACTAGTGATGATACGCTTCGTATTAATATGCGCCAAGCAGGTACATTAGAAGAGTTTTTAAAAGGAAAAGAATTTACATTTACAGACAATGTAACTTATACAGATAAATCAGGAGAAACGAACACAAGTCAAGGTACAACTTCATTAGTAGTGAAAGCTGTGAATCCTTATAAAGATAATGGAGATGGAGCAACACCAAATGCAGCAGGAGCACAACCACCATTAGCAATTAATAACTATACTAATGAACAGAATCATGAAAATAGAGTGAATATTGCAATTCCTGGAATTAATACAGAAACAGATGATAAGAGAATTATTGTTTTCTGGAGAAGTGTAGATACTCCAACAAAAGTTAAGGAAGTTGAATTAACGATTGACAGTGACTTTGATCAAAAGAGATCAATTGAATTTTATGGTGTCTGGAATAATAATGGCGCATATGCAGCTTGGTATGCACCGGATAATCTAGGAACTAGTAAGACGTTTGAAGTATATACGGTAAATGGTACATCAGAAACAAAACTTGGAGAAATTTCCTTTAAGAAAGATGGTGGAACATCTATAGATTTACCTGAAGGTACAACCCGAGTTTTATTAAAACCAAAAGGTGAGATGAACTTTACAAGTAATACAATAAGCCAGGCAGGTATTTATTTACATCAAAACTTAAAAGGTTTAGAAAAAGCAAAGCAAATGGTAGCGGAAGGGAAAGAAGCTAAGAGTATTGTTACTGCAAAAGTTTCAACTCAAGATACAGATGTGGTAAATACAAGTATTTCTAAAACTATCTTAGCAGATGCAAGAACTGCTTTAAAATTGACATCGAGAACTGGGAAAATAGAAACGGTTCTAGCAGGGAATAAAACACAGTCTTTAAGTTCTGGGATAGAAGCGTATAATTACTCACCTTCAGGTTTAGGAAATCGAGTATATAACACACTTACATCACACTTTGCTACTACTGATAAAAAATTAGATTATCTTGGAGCGAAGAATCCTAAAATTATTGTGGAATTACCGGATGGCTTTAGTTATGCAGGAGATAGCCCACTTGTAACTAAAGATGATAATTATCAAAATACTGGTAAACGTGTATTGATTATTGACCCGAAGGATTCAAATACTCGTGAGAATGTAACTCCAGATTTAGAGTTTAATGTGGCGCAGTGGGTTCAAACAGGTAGTTATCGTTTGAAATACACATTAGTTTGGGATGAAAATAGATTCTTACATGGATTAAATCCAAATGATGAGTTTGATGGAGATAAGACAATTATCAATACATCAACTTTTACTTATGAAATTCCTGTAAGTAATACATCAGCGACACGATTACACGTAGATGTGACAGATAAAAATGACCAACGAGAAGGATATACAACATCGTTACAAAATTTAGCTCCGAAAACAGATGTTACATACCGTTTTACTTTATCAAATACAGATAATTCAAAATTATCAAATAATGAGATACTTGTAACATTGCCTAAAAAAGGGGACAAGAATATTGTTGATACAAGTATAGCTCGTAATTCTGCATTTGATGTGGAAGCTACAGGAGAAGCAATAGCTCCTGCAGGATGGACAACATACTACTTAACTTCTCCAATAAGTGGAAATGCAAATGAAGTTGCTGCAGCAACAACTTTAACAGCTGATCAAGTGACAGATTGGAGCAAGGTTACAGCTGTTAAGTTTGTTTCTAATCAAGGAACTACATTAAATCCAGGATTATCAAATGAATTTTTAGTACCAGCAAAAATTTCTAAAGATGCAAAAGATAAACAGGTAGCTTATATTTCAGCAGCAGCAAAAACAAATGCAGAAGAAATATATAATGAGGCGAATGTAGCTTCTGTTACTATTAAAATAGAAAATATAAAAACTGGATCTGTTAAAATTGCATATGAAGATATGCAAGGAAATATGATTAAACCAACGATAACAGCCATTGAAAAAAGAGCTTATACAAAAGATTATAATGTAGATACAGAAGAATATCGTCCTGATGAATTTACATATAATGACATAGCCTATAGATATATGAGAGTCAAAGAAAAATCTGCTCCGGTTGAAGGTGTTATTAATAGCGAAGAAATTACTGTAACTTACGTTTATGATACTTTGTACAAAGACGAAGTAGAAACAAAAGTGATTACACGTACAATTAAGTATGTAGATGCAAGTAACGAAACTAAAGAAGTATCACCAAAAGTAGAGCAGACTGTTACGCTAACAAGAACAAACAAACGAAACAAAGTAACAAATGCACTTGAAGAAGGAACATGGACACAAGGAAGTTGGGCAGAACAAGCATCACCAACAGTAACAAACTATGGAACACCAGATAAAGCAAGTGTATCGTCAGTGACAGTGACACCAACAATGGAAAATGCCGAGGTAGTCGTGAAGTATCCACAAGCAAAAGAAGACGAAGTAGAAACAAAAGTAATTATACGTACAATTAAGTATGTAGATGCAAGTAACGAAACTAAAGAAGTATCACCAAAAGTAGTACAAACAGTGACACTAACAAGAACAAATAAACGAAACAAAGTAACAAATACACTTGAAGAAGGAACATGGTCAACAGCTTCATGGGCAGAACAAGCATCACCAACAGTAGCAAACTATGGAACACCAGATAAACCAAGTGTAGCTTTAGTGGCAGTAACACCAACAACGGAAAATGCAGAAGTAGTTGTGAAGTATCCACAAGCAACAGAAGATGAAGTGAAAACAAAAGTGATTACACGTACAATTAAGTATGTAGATGCAAGTAACGAAAATACAGAAGTGTCACCAAAAGTTGTTCAGACTGTTACGCTAACAAGAACAAACAAACGAAACAAAGTAACGAATGTACTTGAAGAAGGAAC
>NZ_CABFLN010000012.1 GCF_901873445.1 Gemella haemolysans | reverse complement strand
TATTATAATGAAGAGAGAATAAAAGAGAAACTAGGATGGTTAAGTCCTAAGCAATATAGAATAAAACATATGACTGTATAAATATAAAAAAGATAGCGTAGCAGTCATTACAACTACTACGCTATTCTAAGTCTAACTTTTTGGGGTCAGATCATGCTTTTAGTCGTCTTTATATTTATTATTGTGCAGAAGAATTTCCTTCTAACATTGATTTAATGTATGCTTCAACGTCACTGTTACTTGATTTAACATTGTACTCTTCAAATAATTTTTTAAGAGCTTTACTTACAATTGTACTATCTTTTTTAACAGTTTCTTCAGCAGCTTTTTCAGCTAATGCTGGTTTTAATTCATCAAATGATGAGTCTTTTTCATCTAATACTTTAATAATGTGATATCCAAATGAAGTTTTTACAACATCTGATGTTTTATCTTTACTTAATGCGTATGCGGCATCTTTGAATTCTTTAACGAATGAGTTATCTTCTTTAGAAGACCATCCTAAGTCTCCTCCGTTAGAAGCGTTAGCAGTATCGTTAGAGTTTTCTTTTGCTAATGTAGCAAAGTCTCCACCATCTTTAAGTTTTTTTAGTACTTCTTCCGCTTTTTTCTTAGCTTCTTCGTCACTTAATCCATTTGGATTTGATTCACTTTTAACACTTACAAGAATGTGTGCTAGGTGATATTGGTGTTTATTTTTTTCGTAACTTTCTTTAAGTTTATCGTCGTTAGTTCCAGCGTAGTCATTAATTAGTAATGTTTGAGCCGCTTTAACTTTTAAACCATCTTTGTATTTATCAAGAGTAAATCCTTGTTGTTTTAAAAGTTGTTCGAATTTGTCTTTACCACCGTATTGTTCTTGAGCTTTTTGAAGTTGTTCGTCAATAGATTTTTGATCAATTTTGTTTTTATATTTATCTAAAAGTACTTTTTGAATCATCATACTAGTAGCTGTTTTAGAAAGCTGACTAGCACCGATGCTTTCTACGATATCTTTTTCTGTTACATCTCCAGCTTTACTAGAGATAAATTTAGTTCCTCCAGTAGAGCATCCTGCTAAACCTATAACTGACACACTAAGTGCTATAGGTAAAATAGCTTTTTTAAATTTGTTCATTAAATTTTGTCCTCCTATTTGTACATATGTATTAATATATCATATTTTTTAATATAAAACAACTAAAGAATCGGTGAAATCAACCTTGCAAAGGCTTCTTTAATTTTAATTAGTAAACTTCTTTGTTGATATTTTGCAAAAGAAACTAGGGTAGACTTTTCTATATCTTTTAAGAAAATGTGTCTAAATTTTTTTGTAGTTTTATAATCATACATAAATGCATTAAGCTCAAAGTTTAGTTTAAAACTTCTATAATCAAAGTTTGCACTTCCTAAACTTGAAACTTCATCGTCGATGATAATCATCTTTGTATGAATAAATCCATTTTCATAAATATAAGTCTTCGCACCTAACTCAGCTAATTCTCCTATAAAAGAGTATGTTGCCCAATAAACAAATATATGATCCGGTTTATTAGGCACCATAATTCTAACATCGATTCCAGATAATATTGCCATTTTTAATGCATCCATAACACTCTCATCAGGGATGAAGTAGGGTGATTGAATATAGATGTATTTTTTTGCTCTTGAAATCATATATAGATAGCTATATTTGATTTTTTGGAGCTTATTATCAGGTCCACTAGAAACCAATTGGATAGGCAAATAATTATCAACAGGTGTTGATATGTGATCAGAAGTTAACTCTAGTTGTTCTGTTTTTTTAGTTGATTGTGAATTCCAGTCATCTATAAATCGATACTCCAAAGATCCTACAGCTTCTCCTTCAATTCGAAGATGTGTATCTCTCCAGTATCCAAACTTTTTATCTAATCCTAGATATTCATCCCCAACGTTAAATCCACCAGTATAACCAATATTACCATCTATTGTAACTATTTTTCTATGGTTCCTATAATTCATACGAAAATTTATAAGCGGTAGCTTAGATTTAAAGAATTTTTTTATTTTTGCATTGTTCTTAGTAAGTCTTCGTAATGAAGAAATACTTAATTTTCTTGAACCAATATCATCATAAAGAATATATACATCTATACCTTCTAGAAGTTTTTGTTCTAGTAGGTGGAAGAGTTGTTTACCGATTCCATCTTTTTTTAAGATATAATATTGAATATGAATGTAACTTTTAGCATTTTTTATATCTTCAAATAATAGTCTAAATTTTTCTTTTCCATCTGTAATTATTTGTATTTTATTATTTTTTGATAGAAATGATTTATCTGTTTCAAAGTTAAGTTCTATTAAATTTCTATGCTTATATATTACCTGTTCATTTTTAGTAATTTCATAGGGCATCTCCCTTTTCAAGAGATTTTGTTGATATTTTATTTTTTCTTCATCTGAGAAAGGGAAGATTTTTTCTCTATATATAGGTCTTCCAAAAATTAAATATAGAATAAATCCTAGGTATGGTATTAGAAATAAAACTAGTATCCAAGCCCAAGACGACGTTGTAGTTTGATATTCTATAAATACAATAGAGAATGCTAATAATGTATTTATTATTAAAAATATAGTTAATACAATATCAAAGTTTATATCATTAAAAATAGAAGTTATATAGTAAAAAATACTAGAAATATTAATGTTTAATAATTGTAAATCAATATAATTCATAATATATCACTCCTAACTTAATAGTACCTTAAAATATATTAAAAGTCTATTAATAATATTTACGTAAATAGTGATTTTTCTTTCTACTAATAATATATAATTAATGCTAATATAAGATGGATTATTTATTTCTGAATGTATGCGGATTAGTAATAGTTAAAATAATTAATTTATTTTTGTGATATGAGTTGAATTTTTGTGAATTTATATTATAATGGAATAGAGAACAAAAAAGGAGAATGTTATGCCTAATAATATTTTAGAAGAATTAAAAACGAAATTTGAAGATTTTGCAAGCGAGTTAGAAAATATTGAACCTGAAAAAGTTGATTTAACTCAAATTGATAGATTAATTGCATTAGTAGAAGAATTAGATAACGAAATTAAAACTATAAAATAATAGTAGAATTGGATAAGCTGAAGTGGGAGTGTTTTGCTTTTACTCAGCTTATCTTTATGAATGAGGATACGATGAAAAATAAAAACGGTAAAAAACTAAACGTCTTACTTACAATTAAGAAAATAGGAATTAATGGTGAGGGGATAGGATATTATAAAAAGAAAATTACTTTCGTAAAAGGTGCTCTACCTGACGAAGTTATAGTTTGTGAAATAGTTGAGGAAACACCAAAATACATTATTGGTAAACTTGTTAAAGTAAAAGAACCTAGTCCGCATAGAGTAGAAATCAAAAGGGAATATGCTGAGAGTGGAGCTTATGGTTTAGCTCACGTTAGTTATGAAAAGCAACTTGAATATAAACGTACAATATTATTAGATGCTTTTGATAAATACTACAGACTACCAAAACCTGATAAGTTAGTATTAAAAACATTAGCGAGTCCTGTAACAGAAGGGTATCGTAATAAAAATCAATTTCCACTAGCTGTTAGAAATGGGCGAGTTATTGCAGGGTTATATAAAGAAGGTTCTAACGATTTAGTTGAAATTAATGAAGATTTAGCATTACATGAGAATGGTAATAAAATAACAAACCTAGCTAAGAAGTTACTAGGAAAATATAAAGTAGAGATTTCTACAAATAAAAAGAATTACGGTGTGAAATATATTGCGACAAGAACTTCATTTTATAATGGGGATGTTCAAGTAACATTCGTAGCGAATACTGATAAGATTAAGAACATGGATAAGGTCGTTAATGAACTTAAGCGTGAAAGAATCGTTAAAAGTATAATACTAAATATTACAAATGACAAAGATCACCTGGTAATGGGAACAGAAAGTGTTACTTTATATGGTTCAGATTATATCGTTGAAAAAATCGGAGATATTAAGTATGAACTTTCGGCTAAATCATTCTTCCAATTAAATCCACTGGCAACAAAGAAACTTTATGATAAAGTAGTTGAGTTTGCTGCACTAAAAGAAACAGATGTTGTATTAGATGCTTTCTGTGGAGTTGGAACAATTGGACAATATGTCAGCCGTAATTGTAAAGAGGTTTATGGTGTTGATATTATTCCTGCTGCAATTAAAGACGCGAATGATAATGTTAAATTAAATAATTTAACAAACTGTACTTATGTTGCAGGAGACGCTAATAAAATAGTCCCAGATTGGAAGAAAAAAGGAATAAACTTTGATGTTGCAATAGTAGATCCACCGCGTGTAGGTCTTGGACCACTAGCTAAAAACTTATTAGCGGTTGACGCTAAGAAAATTGTTTATGTGAGCTGTAATCCATCTACATTAGCACGTGACTTAAAAGTTTTAACAAGAAAATATAAAATTAGACGTATTCAACCAGTAGACATGTTCCCAGGAACAGCGGCAGTTGAAGCGGTAGTTGAATTAGTCAGAAAATAATTTCTAGAGGAAAAATATGGATAGTTTTGAACAATTAAAAAAAGAAATAATGGAAGATAGTGATAATAAAAAATATACGGATGAAGGAATAGAACCTTTATTTTCTACACCTAGTACAGCAAAAATATTAATCATAGGTCAAGCTCCTGGTATTAAAGCTCAAGAAAGTAAGATTTTCTTCAATGATAAAAGTGGAGTTAAACTTCGTGAGTGGATGGGAATAGATGATCAGATATTTTATAAATCTGGTTTAATAGGTGTAGTACCGATGGACTTCTATTATCCTGGTAAAGGTAAAAGTGGTGATTTACCACCAAGAAAAAACTTTGCCAAAAAATGGCATGATAAAGTTTTAGAACTCATGCCTAATCTAGAGCTTATTATTCTTGTAGGAAAATACGCACAAGATTATTACTTGGGAAATGAGAAACAACAAAATCTAACGGAAACTGTATTTAATTATAAACAGTATTTGCCACGTTATTTTCCAATTGTTCACCCGTCACCATTGAATTTTCGTTGGCATAATAAAAATCCATGGTTTATCAAAGAAGTTGTACCAGAATTACAAAAAAGGGTGAAGGAAATATTACAGAAATAAATCATTAAAAAATAAAGACTGAGGTAACTTGAAGATTTCTATGAAATCTTGATTTCAAGCTACTTTCAGTCTTTTTAATTTTCTATTATTTCAAATCTAGTCTGCTCACCGTAATATATAAGCAGTGAAGATAGTATTGATTTCAATTGTTCTAAATTATCTGTTTTTAAATTAATTTCTGCCTTACCAGAGATTACATTAAAAGCATCACCACTTTTTACAGAGATTATCTCAATGTTTTTATATTTTGTGATTTTTCTAACAAATTCACTAGCGATAACTGTTGTATCGATAGCTTCATGAGGTTCAGCCCCGTGTCCGCCTTTACCATAAATAGTAACTAAATATGTATTCATATCTATTATTCCCCCTTAAGATTTATTATTACATTAGCAGAATCAAATGCTAGTGTTAAGAAAATTGAAGCTGTTTGTTTCATTACTTCTTCTTCAAAATCAAAATTTGGGTGGTGGTGTGGATACTTAGCAAATGTAGAATTTCCGGCACCAATTAAGAAGAATGTACCAGGTACTTCTTCAACATAATATGCAAAATCTTCTCCAATCATAAGAGGTTCGATTTCCACTTGTTTAATATCAGGAAGAATTTTAGAAGTTGCTTTTTGTATTTCTATTGTTCCTTTTTTGTGATTTATAAGAGGTGGATAA
The DNA here is from genome assembly GCF_901873445.1 of Gemella haemolysans. Classification (GTDB taxonomy): domain Bacteria; phylum Bacillota; class Bacilli; order Staphylococcales; family Gemellaceae; genus Gemella; species Gemella haemolysans_C. The sequence goes on along the minus strand of NZ_CABFLN010000012.1, from coordinate 37,621 downwards.
CCTCCGTAATAAATAAATTCTATATTAGTGCTAGGATATTCATTTTCTAGAGCTTTGCATAAATTTTGAAGCTTAGTTAGTACCATTTTATGAAGTTCTTTATTAAAATGTCTTATCGTACCAGTAATACTTGCTTCTTTAACAGAACTTTCTAATTTTCCTAAAGTAATGACAAGTGTTTCTCTTGGTTTTGAAAATCGTGAAACTATGTGTTGAGTCATACTAACAAATTCAGCAGCAATAATATTTGCATTTTCCTTAGTATTAATTTTTACTTCAAATCTGTCTGCAGCTGCACATAGTTCTCTGTAACTATGTCCTAAAGTTCCAAGTGGAAGAGGTGTCCAAAGATGAGCACCAAATATTGCATCAACACCTTGTAAACAACCAGCATCTATCATAGGTTTTGCTCCACCTGGAGCTTGTTCTTCTCCATATTGGAAAACTGCGACAACATCATGTGGAAGATCTTCTTGATAATCCATTAGAACTTTACACGTTGCAAGTAATGCTGTAGTGTGTCCATCATGACCACAAGCGTGCATTGCATTAGGAATTGTAGACTTGTATGGGGTATCTTTTGCATCATTTATAGGTAGGGCATCGAAGTCTGCTCGAAAAGCGATTGTTTTTGAAGAATCTTGTCCTTTAATTCTTGCGACTACACCATTTAAGCCGACGCTTGTTTTAATATTAGTAATTCCAATTTTTTCTAAATATTCTTTAATGAATCTCGCTGTATTTTTTTCGTTAAATGAAACTTCAGGATGCATATGCATATAGCGACGAAGTTCAATCATTTCTGGATAAAATTTTTCAAGTTCATCTTGTATAATTTTTTCAATCATAAAAACCTCCAGATTGCTATTTTAAATTATAAATATAATTATAGCATAAATATTATTATTAAATAGAGAATTGTTAAAGAAATTGCTTTCAATTATTTTAATTTTTGGTATAATATGGGTAAATAAACACTAGTAAAACTCAATTCGGGGGTGGAAGCATGGATACATTAGATTAATAGAGAGATTTTATTAAAAAGGAGTTAATGTATGCAAATATTAAATATTAAAAACATAGAGTTTGAAAAACAAGGGAAGATATTATTCAAAATTGAAAAATTGAGTATAAATACTGGTGATATTATTGGTTTAATAGGGAAAAATGGTTCAGGGAAGACAACCCTGTTAAAATACATAGATGATTCGCTTAAAGATGAAAATAACATTTCATCAGAGTTTTTAGAATTTGGAGAAAATTCTCTTCTTAAAAAGAGTGGTGGAGAAGTTGTTGTAAACAAGATTAGAAGTAGCTTATTATCGAATGTTGAGATATATTTACTTGACGAGCCATCAACATACTTAGATTATAATAATGCTAACAAAATAGCGAATCTTATAAAAAGAACTCCAGCAACTTTTTGTATAGCAAGTCACGATAGAAATTTTCTAAATAATGTTTGTACTAAGTTATGGATAATCGAAAATAATACAGTAAAAGAATTTAATGGAAATTATCATGAGTACAAGTTTCAAGAAGAAATTGAAACTGCTGAGTATGAAGCTGAACTACAAAAGTACAATAAAGAAGCTAAGAAGATAAAGAAAAGCATCCAAGAGATGAAAGAGGAACAGGGGAAAAAATCTGGAAAGCCAAAGAATATGAGTGGATCAGATTATAGAATTATAAGTGTAAAAAATAAAATTTCAAAAAACCAAAAGAGATTGCAGAAAAAAATATCAAAACAAGAAGATAAGTTGCAGGCTAATATTAAACCTAAGTCGTTAAAAGATAAGTATGATATTGAGTTTCTAGAAATTTTCAAGGAAAGTCATAACAAGAGTTTTTGTATTGACGCGAAAAACTGTGAAATAGACGGTAAAATTCTTTGGACATCACCTGGTTTTACTTTTGCTAGTGGAGATAAGATTTTAATTAAAGGAAAGAACGGTTCTGGGAAAACTACTTTTCTAAAATATGTGAAAAAGTCCATTCCTTGTTCTTTGAAAGTAGCATATTTTGAACAAAATAGATTTGATATTTTTGAGGAAGAGAAAACATTGTTTGAATTTGTGAAAGAATCTACTACATTAGATGATATTGAACTGAGAAATATACTAGCTTTACTAAATTTCAGAGGTGACGATATTAACAAAAAGATAAAAGTTTTAAGCAAAGGCGAGAAAGTTAAACTTTATTTCGTGAGTTTACTCTTTAGAAAAACTGATGTACTATTATTAGATGAAATAACTAACTTTTTAGATGTTGTTGCGATAGAAGCGGTAGAGAAGATATTAAAGAAATATCCTGGTATACTAATTATGGTGAGTCACGATATGGAATTTATCGATAATGTTGCAACGAAGGTTATAAATATCACGAATAAAGAAGTTTTAAAATTTGAGTAAATTAGAAGTTGAGATAATATTTAGGAGGAAAATTATGGTGAAAATTATTATAGCTGCATTCTTAATATTAGGGTTTGTCTCAGCTGCGGTTGCTAGTGCGAGATGGAAAGAAAAAGATGAAGATGAGGAAATGTAGTAAGAAAATCATTGATTAGTCATCAAGGAGAAATTCCACTGATGGGAGTAACTCAGAAGTACAAAGTAAAGAGTATAAATAATCGCATAAATTCTTAACAATCGCCTAAAAATACGCTATAATTAGGCGAAGTAAATAGGAGGTAGGTGAATGAGATTATTTAATTATGAAAATTTAGCAAGAAGTAAGTGGGATAGTGAAATCATAAATCTACTTTCACAAATTCATGAACATAGGGGAAATAAGAACTTTTTTTGACACGTAAACCTGCTGTTTTAGATAAATTGGTAGAAATTGCTAAAATTCAAAACGTAGAGGATTCTAATAAAATAGAGGGAATTGTTACTACAGCAGTCAGAATAAAAGAGTTAATGAATTAAAAAAACAACTCCTAGAAATAGGGATGAAGAAGAAATTCTTGGATATAGAGATGTACTAAATATAATTCATGAAAGTTATGAATATATTCCAATTACCAGTAATTATATTTTGCAACTTCATAGAGAACTATTTAAGTATAGTGAAAAAGGAATTGGTGGTAGATATAAAAATACGCAAAATTCTATTGTAGAAAAAGATAATCATGATAATGTTATCGAAAGGTTTAAGCCATTATCTCCATATGAAACACCAGGCGCAATTGAGCAAATTTGTAATGAATTGAATATAGCTTTTGACAAAAAAATATGTGGATTCGTTGCTTTTAATCCCAATTTTTATTCATGATTTTCTTTGTATTCATCCTTTCAATGATGGAAATGGGAGAATGAGTCGTTTATTAACAACTCTCTTGTTATATAGACAAGGATATGTAATTGGGAAATATATCAGTTTAGAAAGGAAAATAGAAAAAATAAAGACAGTTATTATATAGTTTTAGAAAAAAGTGGGATAGGTTGGCATGAAAACAAAGAAGATCCTTTACCATTTATAAAATATATTCTTAGAACGATATTAGCCGCTTATATTGATTTTGAAGAAAGAGTTGATTATGTAGGCGAAAAAGTGCCTACAATTGAACTTGTTAGAAATGTAATTGATAGGAAATTAGGTAAATTTACTAAAAGCGATATGATGGAATTAGCTCCAAGTGTAGGAAAGGCTACAATCGAAAATATGCTTAAGCAATTGACTGAGGAAGAGTACATTGAAAGATATGGTAAAGGAAGAGCGACCTTTTATGTAAAAAAGTAGCTAAATAACTAGATATTAAGGTGAAATTAGGAGGAACAGTATGAAGTTTATACACGATAGAAATAGCAACATTCTTTTCAGCCTTCATGATAGCAGGGTACAAGAAATCCAATATCACAACGAAACTTTGATGTTAAGAGTTAATAAAATATATGAATTTGTGGAAGGTGAAGAAAGATCATACCCAGGTGAAATATGTTTTGAAAAATGTGATATCGACCTATGTGATGTATTGATATTTAACAAAATTGTAGGTGAAGGACGTTTCAATGGAGAGTCTATTGGTTTACAACAATTTATGGATGAATATACAAACTCAGAATTTGAAATCATTGTTGAAGGCTATTATGGCAACACAACTACATATACAGGATGGCTGCGAGAAGATGGGGAACGACCAGTAACGGCAATTATGTATGTTTGGAACAGCGGAGATATGGTGTATAACGTAAAAAAATAAACTATTTGAAACAACAATTTAATAAAGGAGAAAAGTCATGAACAAATTTGAGAAGAGAAAATTTTTACAAGAATATCAAGTCAAACAAATGGAAGAATTTGAAGAGAACTTACCGATGGAAAAGAAATTATTTTATGAATTATTTGATTATCTAAATGACAAATCAGAAACGGTAGAGTGTAATAACGATTTTTCTTTAACAAATGAGTTTTTGAAAGATAAAAATGCGAATATTGAAAAGGTTATAGAATTTTTGCGAGAAAATGGTGCTGGTTGTGATTGTGAAGTGATTTTTAATGTTGAGGAAAAGTTTGAAGAATAAAATGTTTGTATTAGAAATAGACAGGTAAATTTAAAGTTGTAAGGAAAAATAGTGATAGATGAAACTAATAAATGATATTTTATGTGAAAAACTAAATCCGAGAAGTGGAGTTATCAAAATAAGTAGTTCTAATGATGAAGATAGAATTTATTTCGATATAAGTTGGGAGGGAGATTTCCATTTTATAGTTACTGGTTGGGTGCATTACGGGTGGTATTATGTACAAAGAGATAAACAACGTATATCGCCATCTTATGTTTATCAAAGAATAGATGATAGAGCGTTATCTGTAATGCAACACATTATAGACGAAATTGAAAATGGGAAATATAACAACAAAAAAACTGAAAAAGAAAAAATTAAACAGGTTCTTGAAGAAAGAAATCTAACCTCTTTTATGAACAATACAAAATGGAAAGAACTGATAGATTCCATCATGGAGAACATGAGAAACATCCCGATACAATATAAGACGTTTTTTGATGAAGAAGAGCCTAGCGTGTATTGGACGATTGATACTGATGAACATTTTTTTCATATGAATATGGGCATTGTTGAATGGTTTAAAATTAGAAGTAAATTTGAGAAAGTTATTGGGCAAGGGCGTTTAATTGAGCCAAAGACATGTGTTACTGATAAAAAAATAGAAATAGAGTGTATGCTTAATAGATTTAGTATTCCTTATGAATATGATGATGTTGAAAAATGTTTTACTATTTTTGGATATAGATAATGAAAAATTGAAAATTAGAAAATCTTAAATTTTAACTAATGAGGAGTACAGATTTTGATAAATGAAATAAAAGCATATTGGGACAAGCAGAAAAAAGAATATGAGGATAGATATAAAGAGACATTTTTAAAGGACTATGAAAGATCAACAGAATACCTTAAAAAAATGGAAAGCTACTTGTTATCCAAACAAAAAGAATATCCTTCAGATATTGATATAGTATGTACGCTTGCTTCGTTAAAGTTAGAGCTTAGACGCGGTGAGTATATAAGATATTTAAATTCTTTTCTTGATAAATTTGAAATTTATTTAGATAATGCTCAAAAAGCAAGAGTTTACACCAATATTGCATGTAACCATGATTATACTGAAGAAACATTAGAATATTTACTAAAAGCAAAGGATTTAGATTCTCCTTTTGTTGAAACATATACAGGATTGGGGCTTTATTACTTTAGTATGTACCAGTCTAATGAAAATAAAGAATGGCTTATATTGAGTCAAAAATATTTTGAAAAAGCTAAAAATATTGATGATAGTTACGAATATTCCTTCAATCATGCAGTCTCTTTATATGAACTCAAAGAATATGAGAAAGCTAAAGAAATATTTTTAGAATTATTAAAACAATATCCTGATAGAATGAGTCTATTGCTTAGTATTGCATACTGCGAAGTATATCTTGGTAATAAAGATAAAGCAATATCTTGGTTAGAAAAAGTAAAGTCAGGAGAAGATGAAAATCACAATTTGAAAACAGATGATATTTCTGCGGAGCAAATTTTTGATGCCTATTATGTACTTGAAGAATTCGATGAATTTTTAGATTACTATAGCGATGAAGTTATTTGTCAATACTATCTAGCTGACTGGGAACACTATTATTATGCTTTATGGCTAAAGGACGAAAAAGCAAAGTTTTTTGTCCTTGAAGAAAAAAATAGACTCTATTTAATGGATGCTATTAAAGAAGCTATAGTTGATGATGACTATGTGAGCGAGGAAGAGAAGAAGAAATATATTGAGGAATTGGAAAAAGATAAAAGAGAATATGAAGAAATGATTTCTCGTGTAAAATCTCTAACTTTCAAACCAAAAGTAAGGCTTAAGCTGTATCCAGAGTTTTCTTGCTTCATGGTAGACTGTGTGAGACATAAATTTAAATAAAATGTAAAAAAATTTGAAGTTGGTGCTGCAACAATTATGATAAATAAATAAGTTATAAAAAAGTTGCATATGTCTTGGGGAACTATAGCAGTTTTGATTATCCTAGCAGGCACTGTGTTTGAAGAAATAGAAAAAGCGACAGACTGATTTACATATTGTATTTCGGGGATTTGTCGCTTTTTATTGCAAATTATATAAATTTAAAAAATGAGAAATCAAATAGAAGATATGGTCAATAATAACCACAAGGACTTCGTTAAGGCAATTATAAGCGTGGAAAAAGGTATCAACGATGAAAGTGCTTTGGACAAGCTCTATGACGCTTATATGGACAATGACACCGTTAATTTTATTTGAAAGTGCAAAGAAATATCTCCAAGAACATTTAGGCGAGAGCAAGACTCTAAATATATCCAAATGGAAGGTAGAAATTGGCACTTTGAGGAAAGAAAAAGATAGTCTATATTCTCAAATTAAAGATATACGAAAAGAAGTGGAACAGGCTGAAAGTGTCAGAAGTTGTATAGATAAATTACTGCAAGAAAAAAGGGAACTAACACAGGTAAAGAAGCATGAGTTAGAACTGTAAAACTTAGTAAAAATATGATACAATATTATAGATATTAAGTGAAACAAATTAAAATTTGACGCAGAGATTATTAACTATAAAAATAAGAAAGGTGATTATCATGAAAGAACTGCAAAGTGAATTATTTTCAAATTTAACAATCCCAGAAGATGAAGATTTTGGACTTTATGAAACTGTGCCAAAGGGCTTTGATAATGAAGTGTCTTTGTTTATTAGCAAAGACACAATCACGAATGATACTGCTCTGAAAAAAGCAGGGGAATTTTTTGACAAGGCTGTTTACTGGAATACATATTGCCGAAAACTTTTCATCGAAAATAGCGCAGACAGTGATGTAGAAGGATATTTTGCGTTTTTTGAAGAAGAAGTGCCAGAGGTATTTGAAGCATACAAGACGAAAACTCTTATTCTTGCAGACAAGGTAAATCTTTTGCAATTCGAAGGCATGGCAAGCCATGGCTTTGGAGATGAACAAACATTTGTGGTGGATTTTACATTAGGCTACGACCAGATATTATGTGTTGAGTTTCACTCTGATTTTGAATATAGCAACATTGCGTGGGAAAGCTAATGCGTATAAGATGAAACTCAACAATTCCAGTTTGTCTAATTGAATAGAACAATTTTAGAAACAGTAAATCACAAAGGTTTGCTGTTTTTTCTTATTTATAGTAAAATGAAATAAAAACCTAACAAATCTATTAGGAAAGTCAAACTAATTTCTAACAATGTTTTAAAAGCTAAGTTGTACTCTTCCAGATTCAGACCACTATATTTTCCAACAAACATTTTATACTAACAAACTCTAAAATGTTATAATCTTCAATGTATTGCAATAATGTATAATGAGTAAATTAACTGTTATTGGGTACTGGTTACTATGATACTTAAATACAGTTAAGAAAAAGCTAGTAGTAGCGTACCTATAATGAAGTAGAATAACAAAAAAGCATGCTATAACTATAACGAATGCATAATTTATAGTAAGAATACAATAGCGAATATCGCTTGACAATTAGTTATAATAGATATACGATTTAGTCATTAGGTTAGTTCGGGAACATATGAGGCTTTGGGTATCTGAAACATTCTGTAGAAATGATGACGTATTTAATAACGATATAATAATTAAGAGAGAAATCAAAATGAGAGTACCAACGTATATTAAAGAAGAAAATTACAATATAATACATATAGATGATACATTTACAAGTATTAGTATTTGCAACAACTTAGAAAGTGGAGATACCAACGAACTGTATGAAATTCATTTTTACGGTTCACTTTTTGAAGGACATATGATTTGTGGTATGTATGATGAAAAAAATGAGATTAGCAATCCTTGTATGATAGTAGCAAAATGTATACATACAGGAAAAGAAATTTTACTCTATGATGAAGCTAAATATGGATACAACCCTATGTTCTGCGATGAGATAAATTTAGAAGATATCAAAAAACGTCTACTTTCTAAATTAGAAATTCCAGACTCTAACATTGAAATAGATTTTGCCTATAGCATTGATTTTGATGAAGAGAAAGAAGATTTTGAATTTGATGAAGAGGATTTTACAGAAACTATTAACGGAGAAAAAATTTCTTTTGAAGAAGTGAAGAGAAATGGATTTGATTATATAAAAATTACTGCTATAGACGAACTGGATAACAAAAGAGTTATCTGTGAGTTAGAACTTGCATAAGTTTATTAATTACGAGACGTAAAATATGAACCCTCCTATTTTAACAGAAAAATATTTTGAATACATCAATTACGAAAATGAAAATATAGAGGAGACAAATGAAATGGGTGAAACACAAACGAAATTAAAATATGCAAAGATTACCATAGAGGACATTCTAAATATTGAGGAGTCTTGGGATATCTGTGATCCCATGTTTAATATGATTAAGGGTTATGAAGGATATGATAAATATTTAAAAACTTCAGAGAGATTTACTTTAGAACAAAGATATTTATGTGCTATTCATTGGTATTTTGGAGAAGTAATTAACGGGGGGCATCATCAATTTTTCTATAACTCTACAGGAATTGTTTGGGAAGATGTGTTAAATGGTTTTAAACATTTTAAAATGCCAGAGTTTGCAGCTAATTTCCAAAAAGTAATTGATTATTGTGGTGGAAGAATTTCCTTTGCTAGAGAAGAACGGTGGGATATGCTAGAAATATTGGAAGAAAAATACGGGGAGGAATTTTTTAAGATTTTAGATGAAGCCGATGTTTTCATTTACGATTATGAAGGTGAAGAAAACGAACTAAACTACATCAAATCTCACCCAGAAAAGTTTGTATTTGAAGGAGAATACGAGAGATTTCATTAGAGAAATGCCTGATAGAGGAAGTAGATAAACGATAGGATAGAGATTAAAGAGAATTATGGAACCTAAAAAATTATGTCAAGAGGCTTGGCAAGAAATAGCAAGTCATTTCCCAGATTTTAAGGTGCTTTCAAAAGGTCAAAAATTAAAGAGAGTTACGAAAGATAAAGATATTTTCTTTGAAATATCTTTTCAAGCAAACAGATGTAATTATAAGTGCAGCGTAGAATTCATTCCACATATTGGTATATACTCCAAATCAATGAAAAAGGCAGGTATCAATAATGGTTTTATCTATGGTGGAGATTTAGGCTCACTAATCTCAAGAAAACACTATGAGTGGTGGCAACTTGCAGGTGCAAGCTATAAATATACTGTGGAAGAAGTAAGCGAGCTTATAAAAATACACATTATTCCAATATTTGATTATTTCGAGGACACGCAAGCAAATATTGATAGAATCATATCGGGAAGTTATATGTCAGATAGTTTGCTATACTATATATTTTATTTTGGTGGAAAAAATAAAGCACAGCAATATTTCAATAAAATTCTTAAGGAAAATAAATTAAGAAATAGGTATATCAGCTTTTACGAATCATTGAAAATGCTACCTCCAGAAAATATTAATTTGAATTATTCAGAATTCTCCGGAGCTATTATGATTAAATTTGCATATTTGAATGGTATTGAAATAGAAAAATAAGTTTTAATTTTTAACGAGTTAAAATATATTTGTGAAAACTGAGGAAATTGGTAAAAATAAGATAAATAAGATAAATAAGGAGTAAATTATGAAATATCAAAAAGAAAACAGGAAAGAATTTTTGGCGTATATAGAAACGCTTAGAGATGAAGATAAATATACAGAATGTATCACAGCATTGGAAAGCATCCCTATGGAAGAACGGGATTACGAAGTATGGTATCAGCTTGCTCGTACCTATCAATACTTTGCGATTTTCGGCAATGATGATAAAGGAACACCTAGTTTTATTGGTGATAAATTTTTATTAAAATCTATAGATATTTTGAATTCAATTAGAGAAGAGGGAGAAGATAAGGCTGGATGGAATATGCGTATGGCATATGCCTATCAGTATTTGTCTCATGAGGAAGAAAAAGCGATTTCTTATGCATTGCGTTGGGCGGAGTTAAATCCTGAGGATGAGAATGCATTGGAAGTAGTAAAAGAGTGTAAAGAAGAAATAGAAAAAAGAGAGTGCAGAGCAAATGCGGCTACTGAAAAAGCAATCGATCAAGAAATGGCTGAAATTGATGAAGACTGGGGCATTTATCTGTGCAATGCATTTGCGTGTGACTTACCGGCTGTGATTAGAACCAATTTAGCTCTTAGGGATTTTGAATGTACTGTAAACTACCCAAATAGATTACATTTACAAATATTGTATAAGAATGCTGATGACAACGGTTTTCCTACAAGAGAAGAAGGGGAATATGTATATCCTGTAGAAGACGCTGTAGTAGAGATTATTGAACAACATGGAGATATGTTAGCAGGCGTTGTGAAATGCGATGAACGGGCACACATTTTTGCGTATGTTAAGAATGAGTGGGGGTACTACGATGAAATTTCTGAGATGATGTCAGAAAACTTCCCTGACTATGCTTATACATTGGCAGTATTTGAAGATAAGGACTGGGTCATGTATTTTCATGCACTGTATCCTGACCGATATGAATATCAAAGCATTATGAATATGCGGCTCATTGAGAATATTGAAAGTCATGGCGATAGTATGGTGCCGAGAGTACTTGAACATTGCCTGTGCTTTACAACAGAAAAAAATGGAAAAGCATTTTTAGCCAAAGTAATGGAAGACGGTTTTAACAAACTTTCATCAGAAAACATGAGCAACAATGAAGATATAGATGAAGAATATCCATATGAACTTGTCATAGGCAGAGAAGATGATTTTGAAAATATCGATGGAATTGTCTGGTATCTTATGGATCTAGCAGAAGAATTCGACGGGGAATATGATGGCTGGGCATGCCATATTGTAAAGTAGCGTGAAATAGCCCAAGTTTGCTCAAGTGGATTTTAGTGATTTTGAGGAAATCTCGGTAAAAATAAAGGATAAACCTCCTATTTTAACAGAGAAGTGTTTTGAATATATCAATTAAGAAAATGAAAATATAGAGGAGACAACTGAAATGGGTGAAACAGAAAAGAAATTAACATACGCAAAGATTACCATAGAAAATATTAAAAGTTTAGATGAAAACTCTTATTATGATGTTGTTGATCCAATGTGGGAAACAATTAATATTTATGATGGATATGATGAGTATATTCAATCAGCGCAGACTTTCACTTTAGAGCAAAGATATTTATTAGCCATTACTTGGTATTTTGTAGAAGTAAATAATGGAGGTCATCATCAGTTTTTATATAATCCTACAGGGATAGTTTGGGAAGATGCAATAAAAGGTTTCAAACATTTTGGAATGAACGAATATGCAGGTAATTTTCAAAAAGTTGTAGACTATTGTGGTGGGACAATATCTTTTGATAGAGAAGAAAGATACCATATGCTAGAAATATTGGAAGAAAAATACGGAGAGGAATTTTTTAATATTTTAGGTGAAGCCGATGATTTCGTTTATGATTATGAAGGTGAAGAATACGAACTAAACTACATCAAATCTCATCCTGAAAAGTTTGTATTTGAAGGAGAATACGAGAGCTTTTACAATCGGCGTTAAAAAAGAAAAAGTAATCTTCTAAAAAAGTTGAGAGAATGGTGCTTGAGTGAAGAATCTTTAGCGTGTGAAAAAGAGAAATAATGAGAGAAATACTTGATATAGGAAGTAGATAAACGATATGGATGGAATATTTGAATGGTTAAGAGCACATTACCAGTATGTCTTGATAGCAGGTGGATTACTATTTTTAATCGGTGCTATAAGAGATTGGAAATGGGTGTATCAAGCTACAGTCGGAGATAAGGCAAGGCACGCATTTATTTTTGAAGTGTGGGGTGAGAAAGGATATAGAGTCTTTATAGGAATATGTGGATTGTTACTTGTAATTTGTGGTGTTGTGTTTTTAATGTTAGATAAACGATAAAAAGTGGAGGTAACTTAACATGAAATGGAATTCAGACAATCGCGAAGAATTTTTTGCGTATATAGAAAAGCTTACGGATGAAGATACATATACGGAATGTATGACAGCATTGGAAAGCATCCCTATGGAAGAACGGGATTACCAAGTATGGTATCAGCTTGCTCGTGCGTATCAAAACTTCGCGATTATCGGAAATGATGATAAAGGAACACCTAGTTTTATTGGCGATAAATTTTTATTAAAATCGATAGATATTTTGAATTCGGTTAGAGAAGAGGGGAAAGATAAAGCTGAATGGAATATGCGTATGGCATATGCCTATCAATATTTGACTCATGAGGAGGAAAGAGCTATTCCTTATGCCTTGCGTTGGGCGGAGTTAGATCCTGAGGATAAGGATGCATTGTTAGTAGTAAAAGAGTGCCAAGAAGAAATAGAAAAAAGAGCAAATGTGGCTACGGAGAAAGTAATCGATCAAGAAACTGCTGAAATTGATGAAGACTGGGGCGTTTATCTATGCAATTCATTTGCTTACGACTTGCCGGCTGTGATTAGAGTCAATTTAGCTCTTAGGGATTTTGAATATACTGCAAACTACCCTAACAGATTACATTTACAAATATTATATAAGAATGCTGATGACAACGGATTTCCTACAAGAGAAGAAGGAGAATATGTATATTCTATAGAAGATGCTGTAGAAGAGATTGTTGAACAACATGGAGACATGTTAGTAGGCGTTGTGAAATGCGATGAGCGGGTACGTATTTTTGCCTATACTAAGAATGAGTTGGGGTACTATGATGAAATTTTTGCGATGATGTCAGAAAAATTCCCTGATTATGCCTATACATTAGCAGTCGTTGAAGAACCGGACTGGGAACTGTATTTTCAGGCACTGTATCCTGACAGATATGAATATCAAAACATTATGAATATGAGGCTTATTGAAAATATTAAAAGTGATGGTGATAGTATGGTGCCGAGAGTACTCGAACATTGCCTACTCTTTAAAACAGAAGAAAATGGGGAAGCCTTTTTAGCTAAAGTGATGGAAGCCGATTTTATAAAACTTTCATCAGAAAATCAGAGCGACAATGAGGATATAGATAAGGAATATCCATATGTACTTGTCATTGGTAGGGAAGATGCTTTTGAAAATATCGATGAAATTGTCTGGTACCTTATGGATTTGGCAGAAGAGTTTGACGGGGAATATGATGGCTGGGGATGCCATATTGTAAAGTAGCGTGCAATAGCACTTTAAAGAGATGAAGCGAGATGAAAACGTCCTTAAAATATAGATTTCAATAAGATCTTTGTCAAATAAGGTTGATGAAACAATGTTAACAGAAAATAACGATGTTATGTTGTCTCACTTTGTTTTACAACTCAGGCGTAAATGATTCAGTGTAAAAAACAATTAAAACTACCCAATTATTGTGATATGATACCAGTGATATTTTATGTTTTAAAAGGAGAAAAATATGAGTTTTTATAAAAAAGTTATTAACGGATTATTTAATAGTTCAAAGGAAAAAAATGAAGAGTATTCTAAGATTAAAGAAGCACCTCTTGCTTATTGGGAAGAATTTTCACATATGTTAGCTTTAGTACCTAATAATTACTCACTTACAGAAGATATTTTTGAAAATATTAAAGCTATAGATGGTATTGAAATTAAAGAAAAAAGTCTTCCAAGTGAAGATTATCCTGGAAAGATTGTTCTATCATATAAAGGAACTGATTTTGATGTAAGATTCTATCTTGGAGATTTTAATGCAGAAGGAATGCATCGATCGGAATTACAATATTTTACAGAAGAAGAAAAAGAACAGATTTTAAATTCAAGGAATGCCTTAATTGTTTATATGAAATTTGAAGGAGATGCTAAAATATGTTACCATTTACAGCTTAAGCTTGTATATGCTATGGTTCCTGAAATGGTTGCTCTTTGTGATGAAAGTGCTGAAAGAATGTTAAGTAAAAAATGGGTTGAATTAGCAGCGAAATCAAATGTACTTCCTTCTCCATCAAGCCTATATACTGTTCAAGCTGTTTGTGATGAGAATGAAGTTTGGTTACATACTCATGGATTATGTAGATGTAATCTTCACGAAATAGAGATTTTGGATTCAAATAAGAAAGATTACGAATCACATTATAGCTTACTTTCTAATTATGCTTCTATAATGATAGATGGAAATTATTCTAATGAAGATGAAGAAGAGATAAATTTAGGAATGTTTTATGATGGAGAGCCAATAGTTGCTACATCTAAAAAATGGATTGATGCTTTGAAATATTATCCTAATGTTAATATTGGAGGGGTTGAAGACAGAAAAAAATCGCATAATTCTAAAACAAATATAATTTTCCTATATGAAAGTGAAGAAGATTATAATAATAACATTGTAAGTTTACCTTCAAAATTTACAGAAAAGTTTGATAATAACCCATTAATGTTCTTAAGTACTGAAGAAACTGCTAGAATGAGTGATTTAGCTAGAGAAAGATTTTCTTATGTTGAAAGAATGCTTAAGAAAAAACAAGAAGGTAATGAAGATATTACTATTATTATTAAATTAGGACTTGAAACAATAGATGAAGAAGATAATTTGGATAGTACAAATCTTGAACATATTTGGTTTGAAGCTATTTCTATGGAAGGAGATAGTTTCAAGGCAGTATTGACTCAAGAACCATATCATATTCCAGATTTACATGAAGGTGATGAGGGGACATATTCTATAAATTATGTAAGTGATTGGAGGATTTATACTGAAAAGGGTGTAATAACACCAGAGACTGTATATTTGTTAGATTTATAAGAAAATAAAATAGAGCGTATGATAAAAAGTCTGTAAATTCAAATCAAGCTTTCTATGGTAAAATGGCTCTTTGTTAAATAAGGTTGATGAAATAATTTTAATAGAAAATAACGATGTTATGTTGTCTCACTTTATTTTACAACTCAAGCAAGTGTTAATAATCGTCTAAAAATATGACATAATTAGGAGAAAAGAATAGGAGGTAGGCGAATGCGACTTTTTAGTTATGAAAATCTAGCAAGAAGTAAGTGGGATAGTGAAATTATAAATCTTCTTTCACAAATTCATGAGCACAAAGGAAAACAATAAAAAATAAGGAGAGAGGATTCCCAAAATTTTTTAAAAAAGTTTATATATGAATTTTTAGATGAAGTGCTCTATTGATATCGAAAGTAGTTTTGTAGAATCTTTTTAGATTCCTAATAAACTTTGCGAGGGTGACTCAATAAAATCGATTTCTTCAAAATAACGATTTTTGAGTCACTCCTTTTTTATTTGAACTGGAATTTACTTTGGGAATTTACGAGAGATACTTGTTATCTCCAATAATCCATTATACATTTGACAAATCTCATATTATGGTATATAATATTGATAATTTGAATAACACATCTTTAATGTGATCCAGAGAGGTCAGCAAAGATTTATTAATTGGAAAACCAAGTTTATTTATGCTGTCCTGCTCAATAGAGTAGGCTATTTTTTGAGGTGAAGTATGAAAAAACGAATTCTTTTCGACGAAACAATGATTTCAAGAATGATTACTAGAATTGCGAATGAAATTATCGAACAAAACAAATTAGATGATATAGTTTTAGTAGGTATTCAAACTAGAGGGATTCATATCGCCAAAAGATTAAAACAAAAAATCAAAGAAATTGAAAATACTAATATTCCAGTAGAAACACTTGATATAAAATTTTATCGTGATGATTTAGAAAAAATAAGTGAAGAACCTGAAATAAAAGTTCCACGTTTTAAACTTGATTTGACAAATAAAGTTGTAATTATTGTAGATGATGTTCTTTATACAGGAAGAACGGTAAGAGCAGCGATAGATGCTATTATGGATGCTAGTCGTCCAAAAGCAATTCGACTTGCGATTCTTGTAGATAGGGGACATAGAGAACTGCCAATAAGAGCAGATCATATTGGAAAAAATATTCCTACTTCAAGAAAAGAAAATGTACAAGTTCATTTGAATGAAGTAGATGATGTTGAAGAAATATTATTAATTTAAATATAAAATCTTTTTAAGGTAGTCCAGAGAGGCTAACAAGGGATTGAATTTAAAGTTTATACTTTATTTGAGTATGGCTATATTTAGATATAACTATGCCCAGATAATAACTTGAATTTAATAGTTGATGAGCAGTCATACCTTGTAGCCAAATGGATACAAGGTATTTTTTTATACAAAATGGAGGAAGTACTATGAGAAATATAGTAAAAATGTCAGACTTAACAAATGAAGAAGTTTATCAGCTGATAGAAAGAGCTTTAGAGTTGAAAAATGGTAAGCAGGTAGAGCCAAGAGAAGATCTATATGTAGCGAACCTATTTTTTGAAAACTCAACTAGAACAAAACATAGTTTTGAGGTAGCTGAACATAAACATAGATTAAATGTTATAAACTTCGAGGCTTCAACTTCGTCAGTAAATAAAGGTGAAACTTTATATGATACTTGTAAAACGTTAGAAATGTTAGGTTGTAACATGTTGGTTATTAGACATGGTCAAGATGCTTACTACAATGAACTGACTAATTTAAATATTCCGATTTTAAGTGGAGGAGATGGTAGTGGAGAACATCCAAGCCAATGTTTACTTGACTTAATGACAATGTATGAGAAGTTCGGGACATTCGAAAATCTTAATGTTATTATTGCTGGAGATATTAAAAATTCTCGAGTAGCAAGAAGTAATTACAACATGCTTACTAGATTAGGAGCAAGGGTAAGATTTGTTTGTCCTGATATTTTCAAAGATGAGACACTTGGAGAAGTAGTAGACTTTGATAAAGTAGTTGGAGAAGTTGATGTTTGTATGTTGCTAAGAGTTCAACATGAAAGACATGACTCTAAGATGGGACTAAGTAAAGATGAATATCATAATAACTTTGGATTAACTAAAGAGCGCTATGAAAGATTAAAAGAATCTGCAATTGTGATGCATCCAGCCCCTGTTAATAGAGATATGGAAATAGCTTCAGAACTAGTTGAAGCGCCTAAATCGGTAATCTTTGAACAGATGAAAAACGGAATGTTCATGAGACAGGCAATGATAGAAAAAATAATTAAAGATAATAACTTATAAAGAGGAGAAGCATATGTTACTTTTAAAAAACGGTAAAATTTTAGAAAATGGTGTATTAGTAGAAAGAGATATTTTAGTTGATGATAAAAAAATCGTAAAAATCTCTGAGAACATCGAAGAAAGTGAGGCTAAGGTACTAGATTTAGAAGGGAAATTCATTTCACCAGGATTTATAGATGTTCACGTACACTGGAGAGAACCAGGATTTGAATATAAAGAAAACATTTATCATGCTTCAAGAGCAGCGGCTCGTGGTGGATTTACTACAGCAATGCCAATGCCAAATTTAAATCCAGTACCAGATAACTATGAGAACCTAAAATTACAACTAGATATTATCGAACGTGATTCAGTAATTAGAGCAATACCATTTGGAGCTATAACAAAAGGAGAAGAAGGAAAAGAATATGCTGATTTCGAAGAATTAGCTGAGCATGTGTTTGCCTTTAGTGATGATGGTAGAGGAGTACAGGATGCTAACATGATGTATGAATCTATGATGGTTGCTGCTAAATTAAATAAAGCAATCGTAGCTCACTGTGAAGATAACTCATTAATCCGCGGAGGATGCATGCACTGTGGACGTAGAAGTCGTGAATTAGACTTACCAGGAATTCCTTCAGTATGTGAAAGTGTTCAGATTGCACGTGACGTTCTTTTAGCTGAAGCAGCAGGATGTCACTACCACGTTTGTCACGTATCTACTAAAGAATCAGTAAGGGTAGTAAGAGAAGCGAAAGCAGCAGGAATTAAAGTAACTTGTGAAGTGTGTCCTCACCACCTTATTAGTGATGAAATGGATATCCCAGAAGATAACGGAATGTGGAAGATGAATCCACCGCTAAGAGCACGTGAAGACAGAAATGCACTTATCGCAGGTTTATTAGATGGAACAATCGACGTAATAGCGACAGACCACGCTCCACACGCTACTCATGAGAAAGACTTATCGATGAGAAAAGCTGCATTTGGAATTGTTGGAAGTGAAACAGCATTCAGCCAGCTTTATACGAAGTTTGTTAAAACTGGAGTATTCTCACTAGACTTACTAGTTAAGTTAATGACGGAAAAAGTTGCAGATACTTTCGACTTACCATATGGACGTTTAGAAGAAGGTGGTTTTGCAGATTTAGTAGTAATCGACTTAGAAAAATCACTAAAAATTGACCCGGAAAAATTCTTATCTAAAGGTAGAAACACACCGTACGTAGGAGAAGAAATTTATGGAATCCCAGTACTAACATTATGCGAAGGTCAAGTTGCATATAAAGATAGCGAAGTATTTGAAGTTTAAAAAATAAATAACTTAGAAAGAGAGAACAAAGATGTACAGTTACGATAGACAACTAATTTTAGAAGATGGAACAGTATATAAAGGATATGGATTCGGTGCTAACAAAGCACTAGCAGGAGAGGTAGTATTTAACACAGGTATGACAGGATATCAAGAAACACTATCAGATCCATCATACAATGGACAAATAGTAACATTCACTTATCCATTAATCGGAAACTACGGAATCAATAGAGATGACTTTGAAACAATTAATCCAAGTATTAAAGGACTTATTGTTAGGGAAGTTTGTAAAAAACCTTCTAACTTTAGAACAGAATACAGTTTAGATGAGGTGTTAAAAGAACTTAATATCCCAGGTATATCAGGAATTGATACACGTAGTTTAACAAGAAAAATAAGAGAACACGGAACAATTAAAGGAATAATCACAGACCTTTGCATGGATCCGGAAGAACAATTAGAAAATCTTAGAAAAACTGACTTACCAACGAATCAAATTGAACAAGTTTCAACGCCAAAAGCGTTCTTATCTTCAGGAAATGGATATAGAGTAGTACTAGTAGACTTTGGTATGAAATCAGGGATACTAAGAGAACTTAATGAACGTAATTGTGACATCGTTGTAGTACCTCATAATGTAACTGCTGCGGAAATTTTCAGACTTAACCCAGATGGAATTATGTTAAGTAATGGACCTGGGGATCCAGAAGATGTGCCAGAAACAATCGAAATGCTTAAAGAAGTTATGCCGAAAATCCCAGTTTTTGGAATTTGTATGGGGCATCAACTTATTGCACTAGCATCTGGGGCGAAAACATATAAACTTAAATTCGGGCACCGTGGAGCGAATCACCCAGTTAAAAACTTAATAACTGGAAAAGTTGATATTACTTCGCAAAACCATGGTTTCAGTGTAGATATCGACTCACTAAAAGATACAGATTTAGAGCTTACACACCTATCAGTAAATGATAAAACATGTGAAGGGGTACGACACAAAAAATACCCAGTATTTTCAGTACAATATCACCCAGAAGCATCACCAGGACCACACGATCCTAACTACTTATTCGATCAGTTTATAGATTATATGAGAGAATTTAAAGAAAAAAATAGGAAATAACCTGAGAAATTATATAGTACCGATGCAAAATTAAGGAGAATAAAAATGCCAAAACGTAATGATATAAAAACAATACTAGTAATAGGATCTGGACCAATTACAATAGGTCAAGCAGCAGAGTTTGACTATGCTGGAACTCAAGCATGTCTATCTTTAAGAGAAGAAGGGTATGAAGTTATCTTAGTCAACTCTAACCCAGCGACAATAATGACCGATAAAGAAATTGCAGATAAAGTTTATATGGAACCTTTAACTCTTGAGTTTGTAAGTAAAATTATCAGAAAAGAAAGACCTGATGCATTACTTCCAACATTAGGAGGACAAGTGGGGCTTAATCTTGCGGTAGAGCTGCACAAAAGTGGAATCTTAGATAAATACGGAGTTGAATTACTAGGAACGAAATTAAGTTCAATCGAACAAGCAGAGGATAGAGAATTATTCCGTAACCTAATGAATGAACTAAACGAACCAGTTCCAGAATCAGCAATTATTACAAATTTAGACGAAGCTAGGGATTTCGTTGCTGAAATAGGTTATCCAGTAATCGTTCGTCCTGCCTTCACTATGGGAGGAACAGGTGGTGGTATCTGTTACGATGAGAAAGATTTAGAAGAAATCGTAAGTAGTGGATTACACTATTCACCAGTTACTCAATGTTTATTAGAAAAATCTATCGCAGGATTTAAAGAAATTGAATACGAAGTAATGCGTGACTCTAATGATACAGCAATTGTTGTATGTAACATGGAAAACATTGACCCTGTTGGGATTCATACGGGAGACTCAGTAGTAGTAGCACCTTCTCAAACATTAACAGACAGAGAGTACCACATGCTACGTAATGTATCATTAAAAATTATTAGAGCTTTAAAAATCGAAGGTGGATGTAACGTACAACTTGCACTTGATCCAAATTCGTTTAAATACTATATTATCGAAGTTAACCCAAGGGTATCACGTTCATCAGCTTTAGCTTCTAAAGCAACAGGATATCCAATCGCGAAAATCGCAGCGAAAATTGCTGTGGGATTAACTCTTGATGAAATTATAAACCCAGTTACACAAAACTCATATGCTTGTTTCGAACCAACGCTTGACTATGTAGTAAGTAAAATTCCACGTTTCCCATTTGATAAATTTGAAAATGCAGATAGAAAACTAGGAACACAAATGAAAGCTACCGGTGAAGTAATGGCGATGGGTAGAACTTATGAAGAAAGTTTGCTAAAAGCTATTCGTTCACTAGAATATGGGGTGCACCACCTTGGGCTACCAAACGGAGATGATTTCACATTAGAAGAAATTATTGACAAGATTAAACAAGCTGGAGATGAAAGATTATTCTTTATCGGAGAAGCTTTAAGACGTGGACAAAGCACAAAAGATATTCACGATATTACAAAAATTGATATGTTCTTCTTAGAGAAAATGCAAAATATCATCGATATTGAGCATGAATTAAAAGACAATGTTGGAAATGTAGATTTACTAGAATATTCTAAAAAATATGGATTCTCTGATAAGGTAATTGCCCACAGATGGGGAGTGACAGAAGATGATATCTACAACCTTCGTCAAGAAAATAAAATAACTCCTGTATTCAAAATGGTTGATACATGTGCAGCTGAGTTTGTTTCAGAAACTCCATATTTCTACTCAAGTTATGAACAAGAGGAAGAATCAATCGTTAGCGATAAGAAAAAAATTGTTGTACTAGGATCTGGTCCTATCCGAATTGGACAAGGGGTAGAGTTCGACTACGCAACAGTACACGCGGTAATGGCGATTAAAGAAGCAGGTTATGAAGCAATCATTGTTAATAACAACCCAGAAACAGTTTCTACAGACTTTACAATCTCTGATAAACTATACTTTGAGCCACTAACTGAAGAAGATGTAATGGCGATAATTAATCATGAAAATCCATTAGGAGTTGTAGTGCAATTCGGTGGACAAACAGCGATTAACCTAGCGGCTAAATTAGAAAAACACGGTGTGAAAATTCTAGGTACTGCTTTAGAAGAAATCGATAATGCAGAAGATAGAGATAAATTTGAAGAATTATTACATAAACTAGAAATTCCGCAACCGCTTGGAAAAACTGCATTTGATGTAGAAACAGCGGTTAAGAATGCTGAAGAAATAGGATATCCTGTATTAGTAAGACCATCATATGTACTTGGTGGACGAGCTATGGAAATAGTTTATGAAGAATCTGAATTACGTCGTTATATGAAAACAGCGGTAAAACTTACGCCAGAACATCCAGTACTAACTGATAGATATTTAGTTGGTCGTGAGATAGAAGTAGATGCTATTAGTGATGGTGAAACAGTAATTATTCCAGGTATTATGGAACACATCGAAAGAGCTGGGGTTCACTCTGGAGACTCTATAGCAGTATATCCACCTCAAACATTAACAGAAGGTGAAAAAGCTAAGTTAATAGAATATACAATTAAATTAGCAAAAGGATTAAACATTGTAGGACTATTAAATATCCAATATGTAATCAGTAAAGGGGAAGTGTTTGTACTAGAAGTTAACCCTCGAAGCTCAAGAACTGTACCATTCTTAAGTAAAATTACAGGAGTTCCGATGGCGAAACTTGCAGCCGGAGCTATCATTGGAGAAACGCTAAAATCTAAAGGATATGAAACTGGGCTATTACCAGAAGCAGAGAATGTGTACACTAAAGTACCAGTGTTTAGTTTCCAAAAATTAAAAGATGTAGACACTACTCTTGGACCTGAGATGAAATCAACTGGAGAAGTAATGGGAAGTGATAGAACTCTAGAAAAATCACTTTACAAAGGACTTCTTGCAGCAGGAATCAAAGTAAGTGATCAAGGAAATATCTTATTCACAATTAGTGACGATGATAAAGAAGAAGCATTAAATATAGCAAAACGATTCTTCGACTTAGGATACAACTTATTAGCTACAGAAGGAACAGCTAAGTACTTAGATGAACACGGATTAAGAGTTACTCCAGTAGGAAAAATTAATCAAAGTGATTACAGTGTACTTGATGCTATATATAATGGAGATGTGGATGTAGTAGTAAATACTACTTCAAAAGATAAAGATGTAACAAAAGACGGATTTAAGATTCGCCGTGTAGCGAGTGAACAAGAGGTTGTATGTTTAACATCATTAGATACAGCAGATGCGCTACTAAAAGTTTTAGAATCAATCTCATTTGATATATTACCACTATAGGAGGAAAAGTATGGATTATGTAGAAATCTTGAAATATGGTAATAAAATTATTGTCACTTTTAATATTGAACATAATAAACCATTTAATATTGGTGAAAAAATGAATGAACTTTGTGAAGATGCTTATATGAATGGGTATAACTGGGGGGCATTTTTCAATTATTATCTTGGGAAAAATTATCCAGAAATATTAGAGGGGATAAATTTTGATTCAGAAGCAGGGATGTTTACAGCTTACTGCGATTATTCACCAGAAAATGAAATTAAAGCAGAAAAGTTCAAAGAAATAATAAGGGACTTAGTAGAAAATGAAGAGAAATTATATGAAGTTATAAAAGTAGAAGCTGCTAATATAGAGTGGGATTAATAGCTATAAAAATTTAATGAAAAGGGGAGAAAGTTAACTTGATAGATTTGATTTTATAAAATCAATATGTAAAGTTATCTTCTCCTTTTTCATGAGAAGGAGTGTGTAGATGGATACTTATTTAGCAACAGTAATCAGTAATGAACAAGTAGCAGATAAAATATTTAGAATTGAACTACAAGGAGATGTAGTTGAAGAAATGAATACACCAGGACAATTCGTAAATATTAAAGTTAGCAACAGCTATGAGTTTTTATTAAGAAGACCAATTTCAATTTGTGAAATTAATAAAGAAAAAAATACATTTGTCATGGTCTACAGAGCAGATGGAGCAGGTACTAAGAAAATATCTGAATTAGAAGCAGGTGATTTAGTAGATGTATTAGGACCATTAGGAAAAGGATATGATGTTTATACGCTAGAAAAAGGGCAAACTGCGTTGCTAGTAGGTGGAGGAATTGGAGTTCCACCGTTATATGAACTGGCAAAGCAATTTAGAAAACAAGGGGTAAACACTGTACATATTTTAGGTTTTAATAATGTGAAAGATGTGTTTTATGAAGAAAAATTTGCAGAGCTTGGTACAACTTATGTTGCTACAGCTGATGGAAGTTACGGAGAAAAAGGTTTTGTTACTGATGTTATAAAAAATTATGAAGTTGACTATGATAAGTATTATAGTTGTGGTCCATTTGCTATGTTAAAAGCATTAACTAAGATGGATGAAGAAAAGATGGGATATATTTCTTTAGAAGAGAGAATGGCTTGTGGAGTTGGAGCATGTTATGCATGTGTTTGTGAAAAAATCGATGGTTCGATCTCACGTGTATGTTACGATGGACCTGTTTATGATTCGAAAGAAATAGCATTATAGGAGGAATTTATGAGCGAAAGATTACGAGTAAAATTACCAGGATTAGATTTAAAAAATCCTGTAATGCCAGCATCAGGATGCTTTGCATTTGGTTTAGAATATGCTAACTTTTATGATCTAAGTAAACTTGGTGCAATCATGATTAAGGCAGCCACTAAAGAACCGCGTTTTGGAAATCCTACACCACGTGTCGCTGAAACTTCTAGTGGTATGTTAAATGCAATAGGATTACAAAATCCAGGAGTTCATGAAATATTAGAAACCAAATTAAAAGAATTAGAAAAATATGATGTTCCTATTATTGCTAATGTGGCAGGAAGTGAGATAGATGATTATGTCTATGTAGCGGAGCATATAAGTAAAGCGCCAAATGTTCATGCATTGGAATTAAATATATCTTGTCCAAATGTAAAACATGGTGGGATTCAGTTTGGAACAGATCCTGAAACAGCTAAAAACTTAACTAGAAAAGTTAAAGAAGTATCTAGCGTACCTGTTTATGTGAAACTTTCACCTAATGTTACCGATATTGTAGCCATGGCAAAAGCAGTTGAAGAAGGTGGAGCTGATGGTATTACAATGATAAATACTTTAGTAGGGGTAAGGTTAGATAAAAAGACTGGAAAACCAATTATAGCCAATGTAACGGGTGGATTATCAGGACCAGCAGTAAAACCTGTAGCTATAAGAATGGTTTATCAGGTGAGCCAAGCTGTAAACATTCCTATTATAGGTATGGGAGGAATTATGGATGAGTGGGATGTA
Source organism: Gemella haemolysans (assembly GCF_901873445.1). GTDB lineage: Bacteria > Bacillota > Bacilli > Staphylococcales > Gemellaceae > Gemella > Gemella haemolysans_C. The sequence goes on along the minus strand of NZ_CABFLN010000012.1, from coordinate 12,383 downwards.
ATCGACTTTATCTCTGCTGGAGCGAGTGCAGTAGCTGTGGGAACAGCAAATTTTGCAGACCCATATGCTTGTCCAAAAATTATCGATAAGTTAGAAGCGGCACTTGATGAACTAGGTGTAGAACATATACTAGAACTTCGTGGTCGTGCATATAAATAAAAAGGAGAAATATTATGAATAAAGATGTAATAATAGCGTTAGACTTTCCAACTTTGGAAGATACTTTAAGTTTTTTAGAAAAATTTGGTGAAGAAAAATTATTTGTAAAAGTAGGGATGGAATTGTACCTACAAAATGGACCTGTTGTTATTGAAAAAATTAAAGAATTAGGACATAAGATATTCTTAGATCTTAAACTACATGATATTCCTAATACAGTTTATGGTGCAACAAAAGGATTAGCGAAATTCAAAGTTGATATTCTTACAGTACATGCTGCAGGAGGCTATGAAATGCTAAAAGCAGCAAAACGAGGAATGGTTGAAGGTGGTAGTGTAGACACTAATGTAATAGCAATAACACAATTAACTTCAACATCAGAAGAAGCGATGAAAGACGAGCAACTAATTGCTGTATCTTTAGAGGAAAGTGTCATAAATTATGCTAAACTAGCTAAAAAAGCAGAACTTGATGGAGTAGTTTCATCAGTTTGGGAAGCACGATTAATTAGAGAAAACTGTGGAGATAACTTCTTAAAAGTAACTCCAGGAATAAGATTAGAAACAGATGAAGTAGGAGATCAAAAACGTGTAGCAACTCCAACTGTTGCTAACGAAGAAGGAAGTACACATATCGTGGTTGGGCGTTCTATAACTAAATCAGAAAATCCACTTGAAGTTTATAAACTAATTAAAAGTCAATTCGTAAAATAATATTAAATATACAGCTAACATAAAGGAGAAGAACATGGCGTTAGAAAGAAAAATAGCAAAACACTTATTAGATATTGAAGCAGTAGCATTAAGACCAAATGATTATTTCACTTGGACATCTGGAATAAAATCACCAATTTACTGTGATAACAGAATTACAATGTCATACCCTGCGATTCGTCGTGAAATAGCAACTGGTATGAGTGAAGTAATTAAAGCCAAATTCCCAGAAGTAGAAGTAGTTGCTGGGACAGCGACAGCAGGTATTCCACACGCTGCATGGGTAAGTGAAGTACTAGACTTACCTATGATTTACGTGAGAGATTCGGCTAAAAAGCACGGGAAAACAAATCAAATCGAAGGTAGATTACTAGAAGGTCAAAAAGTTGTTATTATTGAAGACTTAATCTCAACTGGACTATCTTCATTAAAAGTTGCTAAAGCATTAGAGGAAGCTGGTGCAGTAGTTCTAGGAGTTGTGGCGATATTTAGTTACGAGCTTAAGAAAGCACAAGATGCCTTTGCAGCAGATAAAGTAGAGTACCACACATTAACTAACTATAACTACTTAATCGAAGAAGCGGTAGCAAGTGATTATATCAAACAAGAAGATGTAGAAAAACTTCTTGAGTGGAGAAATAATTTATAATAAAAGTTCTTTATCATATTGAGATTAGTTTCGAAGAAATAAAATTTATAAAGTAATATTAATGATGTAGCTTAGAGGAAAGTTTTAAGTTACATCTTTTTATATTGGCTCTTTGTCAAGTACGATTAATTTAGAAATATAGGAAGGTTAATATAATTTATTTCCATCAAAAATTAGAATTTTTTAAAGATATTCAAACAATTTGTGATTTCAAGTGAGGGTATAAAACATTGATATAGTAATGTTTGTGTAATCTCATGCTACTATATTTTTTAGTACAACAACTATTTATCCAAGTATTTTATATAATTTTAAGTACTGCTAATTATCTTCTTAGAGTTTTCCTATTTTAAATACAATTCACTGGGGAAACCTAACGAATCCAATACCTTAGTAGCATGATTTTTATTATCCATACTGTTATAAAATTTTTCTATCAGTAAAACTAATCGATCTTTTAAGTTAGTGTATTCGATAATGTTAAAAAAACATTTAAAAGTTAAAATTGTACTATATACTGTTTGTCTAGATTCTCTTTTGTCTTGATTATGTAATCCATTAATGTATTTTATGTTATTTTTACATTTAAAATTAATTAATCTATTGTTATGAGCTACCACATTTCTAATTTGTCTAATGTTTTCAAGTATAGATGAAAATACAGATACATCTAATCTAATAATTTTATCCTTAGAAGATAAGTTTTTATTTATATGATTTCTCACTATTCTATATTTCAATGTAGGAGTTAATGTATTATAAAAATATATACTTTGTCCTAAAGTTAAAAAGCTAGATAATACCCATAAAGGAACATCATTGTGGTTATTTATATAATGTTTGATAGCATTAGCTTTTTTATCATTACTGTAAAAATTAATTATATTTGTGTATGTACTAATTACACTAAATGCAGAAGATAAGTTTTTCTTATCATAGTTCCTTACATTTAAAAATGCATATTCTTCTTGATACTTGTTACAATATTCATAAATTAACATAGCCTTAAATATACTTTCTATTTCAGTAAGATATTCAAATAATATTTTCTTTAGTTCTCTATCTAGATTTTGTACCATAAGGATATTTTCAAAATAAGTATTATCTTCATAGCTATTAAAACTATTTATCATAAATTTACTGTAATTATTAATAAGGTTATAATAATTATTTTTTAATAATATTTCTCTTGCTTTTTCTTTATCTTTAAATTTTAAATTTCTTTTTTCTAATAAGTCAATTTGTTGATCTATTGTTCTAAAAGGTTTTCCCATATTTCTCACCTCTTTCATATAAAATAAAACACGGCTTACAAATAAATGTAAACCGTGCTTACGCTACTAGAAGTCCGCAGTACATTCTAGTGCTATACCTTATTTACATTCTAGCATTTTTTTTTAATATTTTCAAGCTATTTTTATTGATAATTTAAAGACAGTTTCCATATTTTCTTGACACACTTTGATATGGAATAGCATGGAAGTGATTCAAAAATCGTGATTTTGGAGAAACAAGATTTTGTAGAGTCAACCCCGCACAGTTCATTAGATATATAAAAAGTTTTTTCTAAAGCGAATTTAGATATCAATAAACCACTGCGTCTATGAGTATGAACTTTGTTAAATTTTAGGACTTTTTGGTCAGTTTCATTCTGATTAAAACTCTTTCTCTTTATGTTTATTATATTATATTTTTTAGTATAGTGTCTAGTTTTTAAGTGTGACTCTAAGTTAAATTAAAAGAAATAAAGTATATAAAGTATTATTAAAGATGTAGCTTAGATGAAAGTTTTAAGATACATCTTTTTATATTATCATTTTTAATTTGATAGCGATTATCAATGGCTTATGATATAATTATATTAATAATATAAGGTAGTGAGGTAATGAGAAATGGATAATATTATTGATGTGAGTATACCAGTTGCACAAGTTGTTGATAAACACCCAGAAGTGTTGGATATTTTAGTAGATTTAGGGTTTAAGCCTTTGGCTAATCCGATTATGAGAAATACTGTAGGTAGAAAGACTTCACTTAGAATGGGTTCGAAGCTAGCAGGAATTAAACTTGAAAAAATTATTGCTACATTAGAAGCTAACGGGTATGAAGTGGTAGGATTAGACTAATGGCTACAAAGAGAATTGAAGTTTTACGCGACATACTACTACGACTTCATAAAGGTGAATCTGCAGAATCTGTTCAAGATGAATTCAATGAGCATTTTTCTGGAGTATCTGCTATTGAGATATCTTTAATGGAGCATGAGCTTATGAATTCAGATTCTGGCGTAACTTTTGAAGATGTAATGAAGTTATGTAATGTACATGCTAATTTGTTTAAAGGTGCGATAAAAACTGTAGAAGTTGAAGATAGTGAGCATCCAGGACATCCAGTTCAAGTGTTTAAACAAGAAAATTTAGCTTTAAGAGCTGCAATTATTCGAGTTCGTCGAATTTTAGATAATTATGCTAATCTTGATGATGGTGAAACTAAAGAAGCAGTTTTAAAAGGATTACTTCGTCAGTTGCAATTATTAGGGCAATTTGATATTCATTATAAACGCAAAGAAGAACTTATGTTTCCTATAATGGAGAGATATGGACATGATGCACCACCTAAGGTTATGTGGGGTGTTGATGATGAAATAAGAGATTTGTTCAAACTTGCTAAAGAAGAAGCGGAAAAACTACCTAATGCAGAGATAACTGTCGTCAAAGAAAAGTTTGAAGTTTTTGTTAAAGAATTTGAGGAAATGATCTTTAAGGAAGAGTCGATTCTTCTGATGATATTATTAGAAACATTTACTCAAGACGATTGGTTAAGTATTGCTAAGGATAGCGATGCTTATGGTTATGCAATAATTCGACCTCAAGAAGAGTGGATACCTCATAGAGAAGATTTTGAAACGCAAATTACTAGCGTTGATAGTGAAGTAATAGAACCTACAGAAGGGGAATTAACGAAAGTAATACAAACTCCTGAAGGAGAGTTTACTATTACCTATAAACCGAAAGAAGTTAAAACAGAAACTTTCAATAGAGATACACCTCAGAAAATCGGAAATGGTTATCTATCATTAAATCAAATTGATTTGATATTAAATCATCTGCCAATGGAAATTACCTTTGTTAATAAAGACGAAGTTTTTCAATATTACAATGATCATTGTTCAGAAGAAGAGATGATATTCAAACGTACGCCAGGACAGGTAGGAAGAAATGTTGAACTATGTCATCCACCGAAGTATCTAGAGAAAGTTAAAACTATAATGAAGAACTTGAGCGATAGGAAAAAAGACAAGTATGAAATGTGGTTCAAATCCGAATCAAGAGGGAAGTTTGTTCATGTCACTTATGCAGGTGTTTATGATGAAAATGGTGAATTTCAAGGAGTATTAGAATACGTTCAGGATATAGCTCCTTATAGAGAAATAGACAGTGATTATTATAGGGGAATAGAATAATATAAAAGAGAGAGTGACTCAAAATCGATTTTTGAGTCACTCACACTGTTTATGAATATATTTTATCAAAAACATTTTTTCTTAATTTTCTTGTTGCAAAAATCAACAATATAATTAGTATTAGAGAATATATTATTCCTACTATATTTGCTGATGATGGAACCATAGCAATTAAGAAGAATGTCGCTACATTAAGTAGTACTAATAATAGAATAACTCCGAAAGCTAAAATAGTTAATAGGACTTGATTTATCGAACTACGATTAGCTAAATCTGTGATAGTGTTCCAGTTTAGATATAATTTTTTATAGTCGCTTGTATAACTATAGAATGAAAAGACAATACTTGAAATAATATAAGATATTATTGTTACAATTGCTAATAAGATTGGTGTTTTAGTTATAATTAACATCATAATCAGAGCAAATAATCCAAAGCTAAGTTGTAAACAAGTGGCGATTGCTAATTTAATTTTTAGGTATTTTTTGAAATCAAAAGGAAGAGATTTTAAAAAATAGTAATCTTGTTTTTCTAGTGATATTGCTATACTTGTAAAATTCATAGGATTGGAATTAATGTACAATGCTAATGTAAATCCTATAGTCATAGCTACTGGATAGAATATAGGTGGTAGTGTAATACCTCCGTGCTTTCTAATTTCTATAATCGGAATTACAAATATACCAAGTGTAATTATAAGATTAGTAAATACAGTTGTGGAAATTGTACTGTTTAACAATAGTTTTACATTTCTCTTAATTAGTTTAGAAAATAGTGTAGTTGGTGTACTATTAGTATTTTCTTTAATTTTTACAGCTTTAGAACTAGATGTGTATGTATTACCAGATATTCTATATAAGTCTTTCATATATTTTCTTATTACAAATATATATGTAGTAAAGAAAGAAATAAGTGCTAAGATAATAACTACTATTAAGTAAGTATAAGTCTTAGAAATATCTAATACGAGTATATTTAAAAATAAATCTCCTGAATAATCAGAATCAAAACTTTTAAAAGTATGAGCAAAATTAAATATGTATCCTGTGAAGAATATCAACGCAATTAATATTGTAGCTGCATTAACTTTCCCTTTATTCTTCTTAAAATTTGGGATATAAGTAATAAATGAAAGTAGTGTCATAATAGAACATATTAAAGTAATGATAAATGCAAAACTATATACTAATACGAAGAAAAATTTTTGAATTGAAAACTCTGCATTTAATCCAATAATCAAGTTTATAACTATTAAAGGAGTAAAATTACTAATAACTTGTGAAAGTAGAGTAAACAATTTACTAAAAAATATTTCAGAGCCTGTAACAGGTAAGTGAATAATTGCTAATGTATCATCACTTTCGTAAAACATATTGATAAAATTATTTAAAATCTGAATAAACACTAATAATAAAATAAAGAAAAGTATATTTCGATATCCCGGTCCAGAAAAGTTAAAACCACGAGAAAATATTGAAAATAAAAATAAAATATGTAAGAAATTGAAAAAATTCATCATTAATACATTTTTAAAAAGATTATGTCTTATATCGTTCTTTTCACTAAGTTTTTTTCTGTATTTTATTCTTTGAGGTGAAAAACTATAAAGAAGATTTGTTAAGAATAACTCTTTTATTACACTAAATCTCATATTTAATCACCACCTAAAATATTTGAATTTGAATTTTTTACTATATTAAGATAAATTTCTTCTAAATTATCTCCCTCAAATTGTTCTTTAAGCTCGTTAAGTGTACCGATAAAAACTAGTTTTCCTTTGCTGAGGATACCTATTCTATCGCACAGATGTTCAGCAACCTCCAAGACATGAGTAGAGAATAGAACACTATTTCCTTTAGAGGCATGTTCTTTCATCAAATTTTTCAAGTCAAATGCAGCTTGTGGATCTAATCCAGTCATCGGTTCATCCATAATCCAGAATTTAGGTTCTGATAATAATGCACCAATTACAAATACTTTTTGTCGCATACCGTGAGAAAAAGAACTAATTTCTTGATGCTCAACTCCTGCCATATTAAATAATTTGCAGTACCTATTAAGAATATCATCTCTTGTTTTATTATCGATTTCATATATGCTAGCGACTAAAGACCAATATTCAAAGGCTGATAATGTAAGAAACATATCAGGAGTATCGGGAACATAGCCAATTTGTTTTTTACATTCTAATCTATTATTTTTTAAAAGTAGGTCATTGAAGTAAATCTCTCCTGAAGTAGGTTCTAATATACTAACTAGAGATTTGATTGTAGTAGACTTACCAGCTCCGTTATGTCCGATAAGTCCGAATATTTCTCCATCATTGATTGTAAAACTTAAATCATCAACAGCACACTTTGTATCAAATTTTACGGTAAGATTTTTAATGTTTATCATAAGTATCCCTCCAATGTTATCTATAGCTATATTATACTTGAAATCGATTTATTCAACAAGAGGGATGGATAAATTATTTCTATAATTATGATAAAAGAAATATATATATAAAAACATAATTTTGTAGTTCGTATGTGGAACACCTGGAAAAGTTAGCTAAAACTCTATATATGATACACCTGGAAGTGTTTATTTATAAGTTGAAAATGATACACCTGGTTAAGTGTGAAAATAGAATGTGATAATGACAAGTAAAAAAGATATAAAAAAATTTTAAAAAAGTGTTGACAAGAAAAAATAAAAGTGGTATTATTTAGTACGTGAGTGTTACGGCACTCTGTGTAAAGCCACTAAGGCTTATAAAAAATTTAAAAATGTGATACACCTGGATAGGTGATTCACAAATAAACAGGGAAGGAGGAAATCAGGAAAATGCCAACTATTAACCAATTAGTTCGTAAACCTCGTAAATCAAAAGTATCGAAATCAGATTCACCAGCACTTAACAAAGGTTACAACTCTCAAAGAAAGAAAGAAACTAACATTTCTTCACCTCAAAAACGTGGAGTTTGTACTCGTGTTGGGACTATGACACCTAAAAAACCTAACTCAGCTTTACGTAAATATGCACGTGTTCGTTTATCAAACCAAATCGAAGTAACAGCATATATCCCAGGTATCGGACACAACCTACAAGAACACAGTGTTGTACTTATTCGTGGAGGACGTGTAAAAGACTTACCAGGGGTACGTTACCACATCATCCGTGGAGCTTTAGATACTGCAGGAGTTAACGACCGTAAACAAGGACGTTCACTATACGGTGCTAAAAAACCAAAAGAGAAAAAATAATATAAGATAAAAATTTGATAAAAAGAATTCGTGAAAGGAGGCAGACACTATGCCACGTAAAGGTCCAGTTGCAAAACGTGACGTTTTGCCAGATCCAATTTATAACTCAAAATTAGTTACAAAATTGATTAACAAATTAATGCTAGATGGGAAACGCGGTACAGCACAAAGAATTTTATATTCAGCGTTTGATTTAATTAAAGAAAAATCAGGACGTGATGCTATGGAAGTTTTCGAAGAAGCATTAAACAACATTATGCCAGTTCTTGAAGTTCGTGCTCGTCGTGTTGGTGGTTCTAACTACCAAGTACCAGTAGAAGTACGTGCTGAAAGAAGAACTACATTAGGTCTACGTTGGTTAGTTAACTATTCTCGTTTAAGAGGAGAAAAAACTATGGAACAACGTTTAGCTAATGAAATTTTAGACGCAGCAAATAACACTGGTTCAGCTGTTAAGAAACGTGAAGATACTCACAAAATGGCTGAAGCTAACAAAGCATTTGCTCACTATCGTTGGTAATTATAGGGTGAATATCAAGCTATTTTATAGCTTGAGTTTTTCACTATAAAAGACAAATTACTCAAAACATTTAAAAATTTATGAAAGGAGAAAATTGACTCATGACTAGAGCATTTTCTTTAAAAGATACTCGTAATATCGGTATCATGGCTCACATTGACGCAGGTAAAACAACTGCTACTGAGCGTATTCTGTTCTATACTGGGAAAATCCACAAAATCGGAGATACTCACGATGGTAACTCTCAAATGGACTGGATGGAACAAGAACAAGAACGTGGTATCACTATTACATCTGCTGCAACAACTGCTGAGTGGAAAAACCACCGTATCAACATCATCGATACACCGGGACACGTAGACTTTACAGTTGAGGTTGAACGTTCACTTCGTGTACTTGATGGATCAGTAGCAGTATTAGATGCGCAATCAGGTGTTGAACCACAAACAGAAACAGTTTGGCGTCAAGCTACAACTTATGGAGTTCCTCGTATTGTATTCGTTAACAAAATGGATAAAACAGGAGCTGACTTCCTATACTCTGTAGGAACAATCCACGACAGATTACAAGCTAACGCACACCCAATTCAACTTCCAATCGGAGCTGAAGATTTATTCGAAGGTGTAATCGACCTTGTTGAGATGAAAGCTATCTACAACGAAGGTAGCGTTGGGGAAAATCTTGTTGAAAAAGAAATCCCAGCTGAATACCAAGATCAAGCTGAAGAATACCGTGAAAAACTTATCGAAGCTGTTGCAGAATTCGATGAAGACTTCATGGAAAAATACTTAGGTGGAGAAGAAATTACAATTGACGAGCTTAAAGCTGCAATCCGTAAAGCTACTTTATCAGTAGAATTCTTCCCTGTAGTATGTGGATCAGCCTTCAAATATAAAGGGGTACAACCTATGTTAGATGCAGTAGTTGACTACTTACCATCTCCACTAGATGTACCAGCTATTAAAGGTATCGATCCAAACACTGATGAAGAAACAGAAAGACACTCTTCTGATGAAGAGCCATTCGCAGCCCTAGCTTTCAAAGTTATGACTGACCCATTCGTAGGGAAACTTACTTTCTTCCGTGTGTACTCAGGTATCTTATCATCTGGTTCATACGTTAAAAACTCAACTAAAGGTAAACGTGAACGTGTAGGACGTATCCTACAAATGCACGCTAACACTCGTAACGAAATCGCTGAAGTTTACGCTGGTGATATCGCTGCAGCTGTTGGTCTTAAAGATACTACTACTGGGGACACACTTTGTGACGAGAAAAACGAAGTTATTCTTGAATCAATGGAATTCCCAGAACCAGTTATCCAACTTTCTGTTGAACCAAAATCAAAAGCTGACCAAGATAAAATGGCTACAGCATTACAAAAACTACAAGAAGAAGACCCAACATTCCGTGCTGGAACTGACGAAGAAACTGGACAAGTTATCATCGCAGGTATGGGTGAGCTTCACTTAGACATCATCGTTGACCGTATGCGTCGTGAATTCAAAGTTGAATGTACAGTAGGTGCTCCAATGGTATCTTACCGTGAAACATTCAAACAAGCTGCACAAGTACAGGGTAAATTCACTCGTCAATCTGGTGGACGTGGACAATACGGGGACGTATGGATTGAGTTCACTCCAAATGAGCCAGGTGCAGGATTTGAATTCGAAAATGCTATCGTTGGTGGGGTAGTTCCACGTGAATACATCCCAGCAGTAGAAGCAGGATTAAAAGACTCTATGGCAAACGGGGTATTAGCTGGATACGAATTAATCGACGTTAAAGCTAAATTATTCGATGGATCATACCACGATGTCGATTCATCTGAAATGGCGTTCAAAGTTGCTGCATCATTAGCTCTTAAAGAAGCTGCTAAAAAATGTAACCCAGTAATCTTAGAACCAATCATGAAAGTTGAAGTTGTTATGCCTGAAGAATACTTAGGAGACATCATGGGAGATATCACTTCACGTCGTGGACGTGTTGAAGGTATGGAAGCTCGTGGTAACGCTCAAGTAGTAAGTGCTTCAGTACCATTATCTGAAATGTTCGGATATGCAACTTCTCTACGTTCTTCAACTCAAGGACGTGGTACTTACTCAATGGTATTCGATCATTACGAAGAAGTACCTAAATCAATTTCTGAAGAAATCATCAAAAAAAATAAAGGATAATAAAAATTATTCTTTATAGTTGCAATTTTTGTTGTAACATTATAAAATATAGTTATCATAGAATGCTATGTGACTAATTAAAAAAAATAAAATTTTATTAACTTGAAGGAGACATTTTTAAAATGGCAAAAGAAAAATTTGACCGTAGTAAAACACATGCTAACATTGGAACAATTGGTCACGTTGACCACGGTAAAACTACTTTAACAGCAGCTATCGCTACTGTATTAGCAAAAACTTATGGTGGAGAAGCTAAAGACTACGCTTCAATCGATAACGCACCAGAAGAAAGAGAACGTGGTATCACAATCAACACTTCTCACATCGAGTATGAAACTCCAAAACGTCACTACGCACACGTAGACTGCCCAGGACACGCTGACTATGTTAAAAACATGATCACTGGTGCTGCTCAAATGGACGGAGCTATCTTAGTAATCGCTGCTACAGATGGACCAATGGCTCAAACTCGTGAGCACATCCTATTATCTCGTAACGTTGGAGTACCAAAAATCGTTGTATTCTTAAACAAATGTGATATGGTTGATGACGAAGAGTTATTAGAATTAGTTGAAATGGAAGTTCGTGAACTATTATCTGAATACGGATTCGACGGAGATGAACTACCAGTAATCAAAGGTTCTGCTCTTAAAGCTCTTGAAGGAGACGCTGATGCAGAAAAAGCTATCATCGAATTAATGGAAACAGTTGACGAGTACATCCCAACTCCAGAACGTGATAACGCTAAACCATTCATGATGCCAGTTGAGGACGTATTCTCAATCACAGGTCGTGGTACAGTTGCTACTGGACGTGTTGAACGTGGACAAGTTAAAGTTGGAGACGTAGTAGAAATCGTTGGATTAACTGAAGAACCAGCTTCAACTACTGTAACAGGTGTTGAGATGTTCCGTAAATTATTAGATTACGCTGAAGCAGGAGATAACATCGGTGCATTATTACGTGGTGTTGCTCGTGAAGATATCGAACGTGGACAAGTTTTAGCAGCTCCTAAAACAATCACTCCACACACTCAATTCGTAGCTGACGTGTACGTATTATCTAAAGAAGAAGGTGGACGTCACACTCCATTCTTCACAAACTACCGTCCTCAATTCTACTTCCGTACTACTGACGTAACTGGTGTAGTTACTTTACCAGAAGGTACTGAAATGGTAATGCCTGGGGATAACGTATCAATCAATGTAGAACTTATTTCTCCAATCGCGATCGAAGAAGGAACTCGTTTCTCAATTCGTGAAGGTGGACGTACTGTAGGTTCAGGTGTTGTAACTTCAATCGTTAAATAATAATTGAATTGAAACACATAAAGCAAGGTGAATTTCACCTTGCTTTATGTGTTTCAATTCAATTATTATTTAACGATTGAAGTTACACCTGAACCTACAGTACGTCCACCTTCACGAATTGAGAAACGAGTTCCTTCTTCGAT
>NZ_CABFLN010000011.1 GCF_901873445.1 Gemella haemolysans | reverse complement strand
TTAAGAGATTTGCTATAATTACACATATGAATGTAAATTTCCTTTCTTGATTTTTTGCTCATACTTAAATTATAAAGGAATTTTACATTCTTTTCTATTTTTTTATAAATTTAAATACGGCTGATATTTATTATCAACCGTATTTATTATAGACCAATAAAAGAAGAGGGGCTCTAATCTGAACCTCTCTTCTTTAACTATTATTCTAAACCTTCTACATAGCTATATGCGCTTTGAGCTGCAATAGCACCATCAGATGCTGCTGTAATTACTTGGCGAATTTCTTTTACTCGAACATCACCAGCTGCAAAGATTCCTGGTACTGCTGATTCTAATCTTTCGTTAGTTGGAATATAACCAGCTTCATCAGTAATTCCTAAATCTCTGAAGTCTTGTGTTTGTGGTAACATACCTACATAGATAAACACACCATCAGCTGGAATTGAACTTTCTTCTCCAGTTTTTACATTTCTAATTTCAATTGATGAAACTTTTCTTTCACCTTTAATTTCATATGCAACACTATCCCATACGAATTCGATATTTTCTTTAGCAAATGCTCTATCTTGAAGAATTTTTTGTGCACGAAGTTCATCACGTCTGTGAACAATCGTAACTTTCGCTGCTAAATTAGATAGATATAAAGCTTCTTCTACCGCTGAATCTCCTCCACCGATAACTACTACTTCTTTATTTCTAAAGAATGCACCATCACATACTGCACAGTAACTTACACCTTTTCCTGAGAACTGTTCTTCGCCAGGAACATCAAGATTTCTGTGTTCTGAACCTGTTGCGATAATTAGTGATTTAGCAACATATTCTTTTTCTCCTGCCACTACATATTTAAGATTATCTCTTACACCTACTTTTGTAATATTTCCAAAAGCAAATTCTGTTCCGAATTTCTTAGAGTGTTCGAACATTTTTTCTGATAGTTCAGGACCAGTTACCATTTCATATCCTGTGTAGTTTTCAATCTCTTCTGTTGATAACATTTGACCACCTGGATATTTTCTTTCTAACATCAACACTGACATATTGGCACGTGATGCGTAGATTGAAGCTGTCATACCTGCTGGACCTGCTCCAACGATAATTAAGTCATAAATTTTTTCTGACATATTTTCCACCTTCTTTTTTATGATTCTCTATACAAAATCTTTTTGTTTCGATATTTTGTATTAAGCACTATTAAGTATATCAAACTTCCTACCACAAATACTAGCGAAAGGACTTGAGATACTCTCAGACTTCCGATATAAAGTGAGTCTGTTCTCATTCCTTCTACGATAAACCTCTCTACTCCATATAAAATTAAATATGCAGCAAATACTTCACTTTGAGCTAGTTTATTACGTATTAATAATAGTATTACTAGTGCTATTAAACACCATAAACTTTCATATAAGAATGTTGGTTGGCGATAAGCTCCATCAATATACATATTTTCAATAATGAAATTCGGTATAAATCTGTTTTCTAAATATTGTTTAGTAACTATCTCACCATATGCTTCATGATTGAAGAAGTTCCCCCAACGCCCTAACATTTGTCCTACTAATAAACTTGGAGCTATAATATCTAATAATTTTATAATCTTAACACCTCTTCTTCTTGCAAAGCAGTAAAGAACTATAAATCCTCCAATTAATCCTCCATAGATAGCTATTCCACCATCCCAAATAGCTATCATACTACTAAAGTCACCTGCATAATACTCCCATCTAAATATTACATAGTATGCACGTGCAAAGATGAATGCTATCGGCAATGCTATTAGCAATAAATCTAACATTGTATCTTGTTTTAAGCCACGTTTAGTAGCTTCTCTATCTGCAAGCAAGTATGCAAAAAATACTGTTGTTGCAATTATTATTCCATACCAATATACGGGCTTTGAAAATAGATGAAATGCAACTGGATCTAAGAATCCTAATGTCATTTTAGTTCACCCCATTATTCTTATTATTTTGTTTTATTTCTTCTGCTAATTTTGAGGTAAACTCTTTAGCAGTGTTAATTCCCATTTGATTTAATCTGTAGTTCATGGCAGCTGATTCAATAATGATAGCTACATTTCGTCCTGGTCTTACAGGGATTGTTTTCTTTTCTATTTGTGAATTAAGGATTTCTCTACGTTCATCTCCTAATCCAATACGATCATATTGTTTTTGATCATTCCATGTTTCTAAGTGAATATTAAGTTGTAATCTTTTATCACTTCGTACCGCACCTGTACCGAATAAAGTCATTACATTTATAATACCTAAACCACGAATTTCTAATAAGTGTTTTATTAGTGTTGATTCACAGCTTCCTATTAAGAAACCTTGTTCTATCTCTTTTATATCAACTCTATCATCAGCCACTAATCTATGACCACGTTTTATAAGTTCTAGAGCTATTTCACTCTTACCTATTCCACTTTCTCCTGTTATTAATACTCCAATACCATAAACTTCGATAAATACACCATGAACTGAAGTCGTAGGTGCAAAAACCTTTTGAAGATAATTAGTAATATTACCCATAAGTTTTGTAGTATCTTGGTGACACCTTAAAACTGGTGTATCATATCGATCTGCAGCTTCCTTTAATTCTTCAGGAACTTCTAAATCTCTTGATATAATAATACATGGAGTTATTCTTGTGCAAAGCATACGCATTCTTGATTTTTTTTCAATTTCTGGAATTAGTTTAAAAAATGATAATTCACTAGTTCCTAGAATTTGTACTCTCTGTGGTGAATAATGAGAGAAATATCCTGCAAGTTGCAAGGCTGGACGAGATAACTCTTCTGTTGTTATCTCCCTATCTAATCCTTTTTCACCACTAACAATTTCTAGATTTAATTTTTCTACAAGATCTCTTGTTGTAATTTTTGGCATAATTTTTATTTCCTTTTATTTATTTTTGAATGTTTTAATTACTATCTTTCTATCATTTGTATTTAATATAAAATTAAATAGCATTATAATTATCACTAAGCCAAAAGCAGTCCAAAATGACATTATCTCAAAATGTGGCGATAATATATAAGAAACTAAATATACTAATGACGTCCTAACTAATAACGAAAATAATCCCAAACTAAATATTGATATCATTATAGTTATCAATAATATAGGTCGAACTAATATAAATAAAATAGTAATAAGTAATGCTCCTAAAAATCCGTATACTGGATGATCGACTCGCAAACTTCCTTTAGTCAAACCAGAAAAGGCAATTACAATAAATGTATTTAATATGACCTTTTTTATTATAGGCCAATATAATTTTTTAAATGTATACATATTTTTCCTTCTTCTTGTTATTTATATAAAGTAGAAAGTGAGAAGCAATGTCCTCACTTTCTTAAATTTATATTTTTAATAATTATTTTGAAAACTCTTCTGTAATTTGAGGAACTACTTGTTTTTTACGAGATACAACACCTTCTAGTGTCATAAAGTCATTTTCAAGAGTTTTTCCAAATGCAGCAGCAACTTTATTTTGTTTATCTCCTAATACTAATACTTCTGAATCTGAAGTTAAGATATTTGTGATTACAAATACGTATGCTGCTAATCCTTTAGAATCTAATTCTGCTTTAATAGCTGTTTCTAATTCTGCTTTTCTTACTGCTACTTCGTTCGCATCTACTGTGTTGATTTGAGCTACTACTAGTTTATCAGCACCTAAAACAAACTCTTTAGCATCTAATGAGATTAATGTTTCAGCAGTTTTGTCAGTTGTTGAAGCTCCGGCTTTAAGCATTGCTAAACCATATTCTTCAATGTTTACTTCAGCGATAGCTGCTAATTCTTCTGCTGCTATTTTATCACGTAAAGTACATGTTGGTGATTTGAATAATAATGAGTCAGAAATAATTGCTGATAGCATTAATCCTGCCATTTGTTTATCAATGTGAACACTTTGTTCCTCATAGATTTTTTTCAAGATTGTAGCTGTACATCCTAGTGGTTCAGCACGATAATATAATGGTCCAGCAGTTTCAAAGTTTGCGATACGGTGGTGATCGATTACTTCACGAATAACTGCTTTTTCAATTCCATTAGCTGATTGTTGGAATTCATTGTGGTCAACTAAAATAACATGTTGCCCTTCCACTACTTCTTCTACTAAACGTGGTAAACGTACGTTGAAATACTCAAGAGCATATTTTGTTTCATCATTAATTTCTCCAAGTCTTACAGCTTCTGTATCCATTCCTTGAATTCTTTTTAAGTTATTATATACGATACTTGAACAAATTGTATCAGTATCTGGGTTTTTGTGTCCAAAAATTAAAATATTTGTCATTTTCTAACTCCTTATTTTTTATTTATACTTACTTATATTTTACCTTTTTTTAGTAATTATTTCAAACCTATTTTAATAAATTATAAGCTTTTTTTTGCTAAACTTAAGTCTACATGACAGTATCCTGTCGGATTTTTTTCTAAGTATTTTTGGTGATATTCTTCAGCATCAATATAGTTATTTACCGCTTCTACTTCTACAGCAATTTTCTTAGTATAATTTTTTTGAAGTTCTTCTATAAACTTAACAGCTTCGTCTCTTGTTTCTTCATCTACGTAGTAAATACCCGTTCTATATTGACGACCTCTGTCTCCACCTTGTTTATTAACACTTACTGGATCAATAATTCTAAAGTAATGACGAAGCACATCATTTAACGGTAATACTGAATTATCATATGTTAAGTAAATTACTTCTGCATGATCTGTTGATTTTATCTTTTGATAAGTTGTTTCTGCAGTCTGACCGTTACTATATCCAACTGTTGTAGATAAAACCCCATCAAGTTGTGCAAAGTAACCTTCTACTCCCCAGAAACATCCACCCGCTAAATATATTTCTTTTTTCATGGTTTAGTTCCTCACAATCTATAATCAAAATTCAAAATTTGTTAACTATTATTATACTATATAACGTTAACTTTTAATATAATTATGCACTTACATTCTTCACTAATTGCAACTTATATTTCATAATTAAACTATTTTTATAAAACTTACATAAATAAAGACAAGTACATATTAAAAAATTGTACTTGTCTATTAAATGAATTTTATCTATTTATTTTCTATTCTGTAGTATGTGTCTCTTCAAATACTCTATGTTCAACTCTATAATTATGGAATATCGCATTTATTTCTGCTCCGATAATTAGTATATATCCTGTAATATATAACCAAATAATGAATGCCATAAAAGCCCCGATTGTTCCATATGTTTTAATATAGCTAGAAAAATGATCTATATAGTATCCAAATAATCTACTTACTAAAGTCCAAGAAATTGTAGAAAAAATTGCTCCTGGTATAATGCTAATAGCTTTTAGTTTTAAGTTTGGTCCCATTATATATAAAAATACAAATACTATAAATATAAATAATATCGGAAAACTGTAATTTAAAACTGACCATAGATTATAAAAACCTTCGTCTAGATTAAATTTATGGAACAGTAAGTATGTAAGTTGTTTTCCAAATACGACTAGCGCAAGAACTACGAACATTCCTACTAAAAATAATGCTGTTATAACAACACTTATGAATTTTGTTACTATCCATATTCTTCCATCTCGAACTCTAAAGGCATTATTAAAGGCAATAATGATTCCATAAATACCACTAGAAGCTGACCATAAGGTGAATACAATCCCCACTGTGATAATCGTATTGTTCTTATTATTTAATACTTCAGAAATCATATCAAAAAGAGAGTCACCCAAATCACCAGGTGCAAAGCTATGAATTTTCTCTAATAGAAATTGTTGGTCAATTTTAAAGTATGGTGTTAAAGCTAACGCAACAATTAACATAGGGAATAATGATAAAATAAAATAATAACTTAAATTTGCAGATAGTAATGATATTTCATCATACATAAGACGATAATACATTTCTTTTACAAATTTTTTTATTGTTAATTTACCTTTTGGATTATCATCATAAAATGAATAATTTTTTTCTGGTATAAACATAATCTTATAAAATAAATTTAGCTACAGTCTTTGCAGCTTTATAATACATTGGTAATGAAGATACTGAAAGTATGTTTAAACCTCCTACAGGAAATTTAGATTTTCCCGTTACGACATATCCTTTTTCCTCTAAATACTTTTTAGCTTCTTCTACTTTTGTACGTTCTTCTGAACTAAAATTTTCTTTTTTGTGAAATACAGCAGTTGCTAGTACTCCAGCACCTACAAGTCCTAACAATAATTTTTTACTCATTAAAATCTCCTTGAAATTTTTTTTTAATTTTTGACAACATAATAATATTTTAAACCATTTACTTAAACAAAGCAACAAATAACTTATTTTTCTATATTACTAATTATATGTATGCTATTAATAGCTTAGACTGTACTTCCGACTTTATCAAGCTTAAATATAAAACATCCTAACCTCATCATTTGAGATTAGGATGCCTACATATTATTTAGATTTACTGTTTTCTTGAAGTTGCTGTACTATTTTCTTATCATAATAATCATTCAAATTTTTCAAACTATACATTTTATTTATGTATATTCCTATTATGCTGAACAAAACTGTTATTACTAACAATGTTACAAGTAGTGAGGCAACTATAGCATTCGCTCTCTTATATTTCTTTTTTGAATTCATAATTTACTCACCTTCCTTATTGTGTTCATCATGTTCTTCTTTATCTTTTTTCTCTTTCTCCTCTTTTGCCTTTTCCTCTTTTTCTTTCTTTTCTTTTTCTTTCTCTTTATCGGTTTTCTCATCTTTAACACGCAAGAACATCTCTCGTTTATGATCACTTTTATCAACAATTGAGACATGTATAATATCATTTTCTTGCGATAAAGAGTAGCCTTTCATATTTTTCAAAACAAGAATGTATCCGGCAAAATTATTAGAATCTTTAAATTTATCTATATATATCCTTCCACCTCTAAAGTTAATCCTTACGTCTTCGACATCATCTTTACTCTTCATTAAGATGTAATTACTTTCTTGATAAACTTTAGCGCTATTATTATACGTTTCTAAAATCTTTTTATGAGCTAGAGCATATTCATAATTTGAATAATCTAGAAATCTCTTTGAAGTAGTCATTGTAGTTTGTATAATCAACATAAGTAGTAGAGTTAAAATAATTAATAGAAATAAGGATACTGTCAATTCTAGTAAGGTAAATGCTTTTTTATCCTTAACTATAGCTAACTTTTTCACCCGTATATTCATCCTCTATTTTTGCTGATTTTTCATCTACACTTATGTAATAATCTCCTCGTGTCGTCGTGAAAACATGTTCTTTATAGTGACTACATATTTCTTCATATAATATTTCTTTCATTTCTAGTTCTTTTTCAATTTTATTTAAATTTGAGTATTGGCGAACCATATTTGGAATCAAAAACACAAATAATAATGAGCAAATTAGTAATGCCCCTATCATTTCTACAAAAGTAAAACCTTTCTTATTAAATTTCATAGAGTGTTATATATCCAGTATCTAAATGAACAATTATTCTATACTTACTATTATCAAACTGTACATCTACAGTATTTGCTTTAGACACTAAATTTCCTTTCCTATATTCTAAGATCACTGATCCTGATCCTAATTTTGGCTTCCCTACTCTTTTTATTTTTTTCCAATGCTCGTGATTATCATAAAAAGTATCATACTCCTCATCATTCATATAAAAGCAAATGAATGTTTTTCTTTCATTTAAACTCCTTGTTTGGACGTTGTATATTTCGGAAACAAGTTCATTAACAGCTAACCTTTCCTGGTATTTTGCATAGGTATTTATAGATATTCTAGATAATATGATTACTATAATGCTTACTATTAAAAGTACCGCTAACATCTCTACTAAAGAAAACGCCCCGTTATTTTTGTAATGTTGCTTTACCATTGGCTATTACTATTTTTTTACCATTTGGTGCTGTACTAGCTTTATCTGCTGGGCCATCTAAATAATGTTTTTCTACAAGTTTTTCGAAAGTAACATCTTTATCTTTTTCATTAATTTCATAGGCTGTTACTTGGGATTGAACTGTTTTTTCATACGCTTCTGAACTTTTATCTTTTGCAGTATCTATATTCTTAGTAATATTAGGAATTATAAGAATTAGAAGTATTGCAATTATAAACAAAACGATTAACATCTCTATAAGCGTGAATCCATCTTTGTTTTTGAACTTTTTCATAATATTTTTCATATGCTCCTCCTTATTTAAGCGAGCTAGCCATATTAAATATAGGTAGAAGTATAACCATATATAATCCAACTATAACTACGGCTAAGATACCAAATAATATAGGTTGTAATTTTTTCAAGTTTTTATCTAACGATGTTAGAAAAGTATCTAACATGATTTCACTAAATAGCTTTAGTTCTTTATCAATCAGACCATTATTTTTCCCATGGTTTACAAATTTTCTCATAGAATTATCAAAGTATTTAATTTTTCCAATTGAATCTTCGAAGCTAATACCCTTATCTAATTCATATAAAATTTCTTTAGAAAAGAGCGTTAAATAATAATCATAGTCTTCTTCAACCATGACTTCTAAAGCTGTTTTTAATGAAAATCCACTCATAAGAAATAAACTTAATTCCATAGAAAATCTGTAAGAAAAGTATAGCTTAAAATAGTTCCTTACTTTAGGAATATATATAAGAGATTTTAAAAATAGATTTTGTTTATATTTAATTGTATAAGAAATGTAACCTATCCCTATAAGGGTAAGTAAAAAAATAATTGAAATGAATTTTGGAATATAATATAATGATTTGATTAATATAAGTGTTTGGAGATCCATCTTAATATTAGATGAAGTATAGATGTTCTCAAATTGTGGAATTACTAGCACATTAAATACCATAATAAGGCAGATTAATGTAAGTATTAAAAATAGTGGATATCGTAAAGTTTTTATTACCTTTTCTTGTTGTATTTTTTTTATTTTTAGATATGTTTCAACTTCTAATAACATATCTTCTATTCGACCATAATCTTCAGCAAATTTTATTTTACTAACAATTAGTTGTGAATAACCAAGATATCCCAATATATCGGATAATTTACTTCCGTTAGAGAGTTTTTCTTTAATCTTTTTAATTTCGTCATCAGTAACTTCATATTGAATAAGTAAAAATTCTAAAGAATCCTCTAGCATATATCCATGATTAATTAATTCATATAGACGTTTTATAAAATATATTTTATTCTCTTTGTCTAGAGCTTTTTTAATATCCCCATTTTTCTTTTTCATCAGTAGTGATGAACCCCTTCTCACATGCTAATTGAAATTTATGCTCTAAAGAATGTTCTATTATCTTATTTTTATCTATATAATCATGAATATCTTCTTTCTTCAATATTTCAGTTACTAATCCTCTTTTTCCATTTGTTAAGTTCACCAATCTTTGAGAAATAATACAAAGAACAGTTTGTTTAACATCTTCTAATGACAGGTTCAAATCTTTTAATCGATTAATTACACCGATAGAATTCTCCGCGTGAATTGTACTTAATACTAAATGACCTGAAAATGATGAAGTAATTACTTGACTTGCTGTTTTAAAATCTCTGATTTCACCGATAACCATAGCATCTGGATCGCATCGTAAAATTGATTTTAATGCATTGTCATAATTTATTCCAGCTTTTTCATTTACCTGCATTTGTATTAAAGTAGGTATATTCTTTTCTACAGGATCTTCTACAGTTATAACCTGTTTATCCCTACTAGCAAGTTCATTCGCTAGTTTATACATTGATGTTGATTTCCCACTACCTGTTGGTCCAGAAAATAATATTAGACCATAGGCTCTTTTTGAAAGATTATTAATATATTGATTATCCTCTTCAAAGATACTATAATCAACATCTTCTAATTCATTAATAAAAATCCTCACTACACATCCTTCGTTAAGTTCACTTAAAGGTAATGTAGAAACGCGTAAAAAATAATCTTTTTCGTTATAATTATAAACGAAACGTCCACTTTGAGGTTCTTTATTTCTTGATATATCTATGTTTGCATTAAATTTCAACAAAGATATTATTTGTTCTAACTCCCTATTAGAAAATTTTTCATATTTACTCAGGTGTCCGTTCACTCTGAGCTGTATAAAGGAATT
Organism: Gemella haemolysans; assembly: GCF_901873445.1. Taxonomy (GTDB): domain Bacteria; phylum Bacillota; class Bacilli; order Staphylococcales; family Gemellaceae; genus Gemella; species Gemella haemolysans_C. Next base: position 37,856 of record NZ_CABFLN010000011.1, on the reverse strand, counting down.
TCCGGATATATGCGGGTATATATGGATATCACTGGCTCTTTTTTCTATTGATTCGTTAATTATACGATTCATCAAAATCTTTACATCAATAGTTATCACCCCATTTCCTAAAGAAAAGGAAAATATAGGCTAAGTATTACTACTTAGCCTATACCTAAAAACTATTAATTTAAAATTACTACATTATAACTCTATAGCCTAAGTATTTGAGTTTGTTATAGATTTATATTTCTAGAAAAAGAATATCCCCTAAATCTTCTTAAAACTTCTTCTACTAATTTGCAATCTTCACTATCAAGTGACTTAATCATATCAATTACTTCAAAGTGAGTGTCTGCCAACTCATCTGGTTCCCCTTTTTCTGTTTTATACCCCACAAGTTCATCTATTGAAACGTTATAAAGTTTCGCAATAGATACAAGTGTCGCTACATTAGGTTCGTTTCGACCGTATTCCCAGTTAGCGTAAACACCATGAGATGATAACTCTAGTTTATCCGCCACAGTTGACATAGAGTAATTGTTCATTTTTCGAAGTTTTTTTAAGTTTTGTGCCAGTAATGTTCCTTTATTCTTCAAAGTAATCCTCCTTTCTCATCTATAACTATTATACCTTTTTTTTTATAAAAAATCAAATTAAATTATAAATTTTCGAACCTTTTTTTTATACTAATATAAAATACTGTTTTCAAATTATGTGTAATTTTTACAGAAAAATTAGCATAAACTCTGATATGTCAACCTTAATAAAAAATAAAACAACGCTATAACTAGCGTTGTTTTCATTCTTTAAATAGGTTTTTCAACAGTTAATATTTTTATATTTTTTAATAAAGTTGTATAAACATAATTGGCTGCTATAAGACCAGCTACTGATGGGCAAAATGCGTTAGAAGCAGGTGGTATCTTAGCTTTACGTATTTCCGAATCTTGTTTTCCAATTTTTTCTAAGTATTCTTTGTTAGCAATTGTTGGACTTTCTGTAGAAAATACTACAGGTACTTTTCCACGAACTCTCTCTTTTTTCAGTTTCGTTCTTATTACTTTTGCTAAAGGACAAACAGTAGTTTTACTAATATCTGTAATTTGGAATTTAGTTGGATCTATTTTATTCGCAGAACCCATTACACTGATTACTGGTATATTGTTAGCTAAACAATATTTTATTAAATGTATTTTAAAAGTTACCGTATCACAAGCATCAATAACGAAATCTAATGGTTTCTCATAAAATATTGGATAAGTATCTTCTGTATAGAAATCTTGAATAGCTATTACTTCACATTCAGGATTAATAGCCAAAATTCGTTTTCTCATCTCTTTTACTTTACTACATCCAACAGTTTCAGTTGTAGCGTGAATTTGTCTATTTACATTCGTAATATCAATATCATCTTTATCCATTAAAACTAATGAACCAACCCCTGAACGAGCTAATGATTCAGCAGCAAAAGATCCTACGCCTCCTACACCTAGTATTCCTACTCTTTTATTTTTTAATAATTCTAAACCTTCAGTACCTATTACTAATTCATTTCTTGAAAATTGATGTAACATTTTTTTCTCCATATTCTTCTAAAAATCAAATAATAAAAAGACTGGTAACACTTATAACCAGTCTAAAAAAACCAAAACGCCGTAGATTCTTACCTAAATTGGTCCTGATATAATCAGGTGGGTACGATAGCCTTATTTTCTAAAGTCTTCTCAGAGGAAGCATTTTATACTGATAAGCGATTTTCGTTCCCGTTCAAAAAGTGTTAGGCCCGAATGTATGGTAAGTCTTACAAGCGCTTTAGTTGTATATTTATATTTTACCACAGTTAAACTCGTAAAACAACCTCAAAATTTGTATAATCATGTGTTTGTTTTGTGTATTTTAATTTAAAACCTTATTAGTAAAAGGTTTCCATAAGATAAAAATATTTAAAATATTTTTCTAATATTAATTTATTTTAGACTTATTTTATTTAATGTATTTATTTTATTTTAAAAGTTTTTTCAGAAACTGTCCTGTGTAACTTTCATTATTTTCTATTAATTTTTCTGGGGTACATTCCGCAAGAATTGTGCCTCCTCCAACTCCACCTTCTGGACCTAAATCAATTAGATGATCACAACACTTAATAACATCTAGATTGTGTTCAATCACTACTACAGTATTACCACCATCAACTAACTTATCAATTATTTTAATTAATCGACTAATATCATCAATATGTAAACCTGTTGTCGGTTCATCTAGAATATATAATGTTTTTCCAGTTGATTTCTTGTAAAGTTCACTCGCTAGTTTTACCCTTTGAGCTTCTCCACCTGATAATGTTGTCGCACTTTGTCCTAATCGTATATAATCTAAACCGACATGAACAAGGGTTTCCAATTTATTTTTAATCTTTGGAATATTTTCGAAAAACTCATATGCTTCTTTTATCGTCATATCGAGTACATCACTTATACTCTTACCTTTATATTTAACTTCTAATGTTTCTCTATTGTATCGTTTTCCTTTACATACTTCACATGGTACATAAACATCTGGTAAGAAATGCATTTCTATTTTTAATATTCCGTCTCCACTACAAGCTTCACAACGACCACCTTTAACGTTAAAGCTAAATCGTCCTTTTTTATATCCTCGTAATTTTGCCTCATTTGTACTTGCGTATAGATCTCTTATATCATCAAACACTCCTGTGTATGTGGCTGGATTACTTCGTGGAGTTCTTCCGATTGGACTTTGATCGATGTCAATAATTTTATCGATATTACCATCAATACCCTCTACAGATTTGACTACAGTTGTATCGATTTCCTCTTTATTAAGAACATTCTTCACTGAATTAAATAGTATCTCATTAACAAGTGTTGATTTCCCACTACCTGAAACTCCAGTAACTCCTATAAATTTTCCAAGTGGAAATTTCACACTAATGTCTTTAAGATTATTTTTTCTAGCTTTTTTAATTACAATATTTTCTCCATTACCTTCTCTTCTTTCAGTCGGCACTGGTATTTTTTTACGACCAGATAAATATGCTCCAGTGATAGAATTTTCATTAGCCATAATCTCTTCTGGTGTTCCAACCGCTACTACTTGTCCACCGTGTTCACCAGCTTTAGGACCAATGTCAACAATATAGTCACAAGCCATCATCGTATCTTCATCGTGTTCAACTACTAATACTGTATTCCCTAAATCTCTCATAGATAACATAGTATTAATTAGTTTTTCATTATCTCTTTGGTGTAAACCAATTGATGGCTCATCGAGTATGTAAGTAACCCCCATAAGCTTCGAACCAATTTGAGTTGCTAAACGAATACGCTGAGCTTCTCCTCCTGATAATGTTCCTGATGATCTATCTAATGTTAAATAATCTAGTCCAACATCATTTAAAAATTGTAATCTAGCTTTAATTTCTTTAAGTACTAGTTTGGCTATTGCATAATCTTTTTCACTTAATTTTATACCTTGGAAAAATTTATAACTATCTTTAATAGACATCTCACAAATTTCTGCGATATTTTTTCCAGAAACGTAAACCGATAATATCTCCGGTTTTAAACGTTGTCCTTTACAGCTGCGACATGAGTCTTCCTTAATATACTTAGCCATCGCTTCTCTCGTCGCTCTAGTCATTCCTGATTTATAACGTCTAAGAATGTTATTCGCTACACCTTCAAAATATACTATACGCGAACGCATAATACCTTCATCATTAATATATTTATGAGTAATTTCTTCTTGATCATTTCCATATAAAATAATTTGTTGCTGTTCATTTTTCAAATCTTTAAATGGAGTATCCATATCTATTCCAAAGTGTTCACATGTACATTTTATTAGACTTGGATAATATGTAGATGTTGCATTATTATAAACTAAAATTGCACCTTCATTTATTGATAAATCTTTATCAATTATTTTATTAATATCAACCGTCTCATGCATTCCTAAACCATCACATTCTGGACATGCTCCTTGAGGATTATTAAATGAGAAGATACGAGGCTCTAAATCTCCTAATGTAAAATCACAATGTTTACAACTATACTTAGTTGAGAATAATTGTGTAGTTTCTTCTTTAACATCATCTACTTCTACTAAATCATTGTTAGATAGATTTAATGATGTTTCTAACGAATCTGCTAAACGAGTTTCAATTCCTTCTTTGATTACTATTCTATCAATAATTACGCTAATAGAGTGTTTTTTATTTTTATCTAATTCTGGAAGATCACCCACTTCATATAGCTCACCATCTATTTTGAATCGAATGTATCCGTCTTTAATTAATTTATCTATTAATTTTTTGTGTGTACCTTTTTTATCTTTTACGATAGGTGCTACAATTTGTATTCTGCTACGTTCTGGCATCTGCATAATCGCATCTACGATTTGACTTATTGAACTACTTTCTATCTTCTCATGATGATTTGGACAATAAATTTCTCCTATTCTTGCATAAAGCAAACGTAAGTAATCGTAGATTTCTGTTACAGTCGCAACTGTCGACCTTGGATTTTTCGATGTTGTTTTTTGATTTATTGATATAGCTGGTGATAAACCTTCTATAAGATCAACGTCTGGCTTTTCTAAATTTCCAAGAAACTGTCTCGCATAAGCGCTAAGACTTTCTACATAACGACGTTGTCCTTCTGCATAGATCGTGTCAAAAGCTAGTGAACTTTTACCACTACCACTTAGTCCAGTAATAACAACAAACTTGTCACGAGGAATTTCCAAATCTATATTTTTTAAATTATTTTCCCTTGCTCCTTGTATTACTATTTTATTTTTCTTTTGCATATATTACCTCAATGTTCCTATACAATTAAATTTTATTATTCATTGTAAAACTAATTTTTTGTCCTAGTTCTTTAAAAGACACATTCAATTTTACATTAACTCTATTATTATAACATAAATATAAATGAATATTAAAAAAGAAAGTTTAGAGTACTAAACTCTGAACATTCTAAATTATAATATTAAATTTTTCTACATACAAAAAAATTCTGTTTTGAGTATTTTTACTTTGTGAGACATACCTATATTATTAATTAAGAACAAAAAATGATATGTATAGCATTCACTCCCTTTCTAGTAAGCGATATTCATAACTTAATTATTAGTTTTAATCTATAGTTAAATTTAACATCTTTTAATATATAGCTATATAATTTCTTTTAAATTTTCAATGATATTTTTCAAATTATTTTCTACATCCCTTAAAGTACTTCCCATACTATTTAATAATTTATTCATGTTCTCTTCAAAATCCTTAGGGAGAATTTTAGCATGTTCTTTAGCGTACGATATCATTCTCTTTTCTCCTGGATGAGTAAGTTCATTTACTGCAAAAATAATATCAAAGTAAGATTCTATAAATGCTGCAATTCGATGATTTACACTCACAAAATCTCCGCGATTAAATGCCTTTATAATCTGTTTATCATAAGAAGGTAAATTCCCTGTTAATAAACGAAAATTTTTTGAAATAATATTTTCTTTTAACTCATTAGGAAATGGAACTTTAAATCTTTCTTGTATTTTATGAAATTCTTTATGTGGATCATAAAGAACTTTACTATTTTTCAAATTATGCCAAAAACATGTTGTATATCCATTACCTGTATGATGTTTTTCCACAACATTTTCTATATTATTCTCAAAATCATTTATATTTCTATAAATGATATCTATATCTATCCCATCAGATAAAGTACAATCATCTTCAACTTCCCAAAATTGATTATTTAATTCAATATAAGAACAATATTTATCTAAAATTAGTTTCCTAGCATCTTTATCAGGTATACTTGTACAATAAATATAGAGGTCATAATCGGAACTTTTATCAAAGTTATTACCACTTCTAGAGCCCCCTAATACTATTGCTGTTACCTCAGGGAATTTAGTAAATTCTAGCCAAAGTTTATCAAATACTACCATTTTATTATCCTTTCAATATTTATATAATTCCTTTTACATTTTATTCTAACATACATTCTAATCTGTATATATACATATTTTAAACTTTTATTAAATATTAAGAAAAAAGCTATCCCCCTAAAAAGAGCATAGCTTTTATCTTATTTCTTAGTATTTGTAAAATTTTCAAATAATGTTACGCTATATTGTCCATATCATACAGTTTTCTATACTTATCATTTGTTGCGTATAGCTCACTATAAGTTCCATCCATTTCTATTTCTCCATCTTTAATGAAGATTATTCTATCCATATATTCGATAGAGTTTAAATGATGGGTAATCCATACGATTGTTTTATCTTTACTAGATTCAAAAATTGTAGTTAATAGTTCATGTTCAGTTTTTGGATCTAACCCTACAGTTGGCTCATCTAATAATAGTAATTCATTATTTTGAATTATACTTCTAGCAAAAGCGATACGTTGACGCTCTCCTCCAGAGAACCTACTTCCTGTTTCGAATACATTTGTATCTATTCCATCTGGTAAACTTTGAAGCAATTTAGTTAGTTGTGCTTTTTCTAAACTATCATTAATCTTACTTTCAATTTCAGATTCTTCAATACCTGAATCTAAAAGAGCAAGTTTTAAATTTTCTCTAATAGTCATATCAAATAAATATGGTTTCTGGTTTAATAGTGAAATTTCTGTACCTAACATTTTTTCTGTTGGTTTTTTATCTAGTACAACTATTTCTCCTTCATAGTCTGTATATGTACCTGTTAGTAATTTTACTAATGTAGATTTTCCAACACCACTTCTTCCCAATATTGCTACTTTCTCACCTTTCTTAATTGAAAGTGATAAGTTGTTTAATATTGTTTTACCCTCTTCATATTCAAAAGATAAATTTTTGACATCAATAATATTACCATCAGAGTTTTTCGCATCAGTGATTTCAATTTGCTCATTATCTTCTTGAGAATAAAATTCTTTAACACGATTGATTGATACTTCATATCCTGGTATGTGAGCAACTGCTTCACTAGTCATTACAGCTACACTAAGAACTGATAATACCATCATACAAAATGATGCAATATAAACATTCTCAATTACGTTATTTACTGTCATACTCCAACAGCTATAAATCATTAAAAATGCTGTAGCTCCAGCAAGTAGGTTTACAAAATTTTCTCTTAAGTGAACGAATGTTTTAATTTTTCTTTCTCGTTTTAAAAGTTTTTCCTCTTTTTCTTGATAATCATCCATAAATTTATCTACTTTATTAGAAGAAATCCAATCGCTTAATCCGAAAATGGCACTTGTAAAATCACGATATAAATTATATTTAGCTTCTTTCATAATTTGGAAGTTTTTTCTTGTGATTGTTAATGACACAAATGGAACTACAAATATTATAAATAAACCAAATAGAGAGGCTAAGATTGCATAATTCATATCATACCCAAACATAACTGTAATAAATATTACATACAATACTAATGAGATTATACTTGGGAAGATTGTTTTTAAGTAAATATTTTGCATATTTTCAATATCTTCTGAAATAATACCTAGTAAATCTCCAGATTTATATTCTTTCTTAAGTTTTAATGCTTTAGGTTCTAAAATTCTGTACACTCTACTACGCATTTTTTCAATTATTCCTAAAACTAAGTTATGACTTACTAGTCTTTGGATATAAGCAAATGTTGATTGCGCTAGTGAGAAAGTTCTAGTTAATACAGTTGGAACTTGTAACATAAGGATATTTCCTATACGTAATGAAGCTTTACTAATTAAGAATCCTGATACATACATTAACGCTGCTCCACTAATAACTGACATTAATCCTAAGAAAATTATTCCACTCATGACAACTTTATTCTTTTTAAGTTCTTTTCTTACTATTGAATTATTTTTCACTATAGCTACCTCCTACTAGATTAGCTTTTAACTGATCAAATCGAGGTGAATTTTTAAATTCTACGACTTTCTCGAAATCACTAACCCTTCCTTGTTCTAGATTTAACACATAATCTACATTATTTAACCAGTGTAGTCTATGTGTAGCTATAATAACTGTTCTACCTTTAAATAACTCTAGCAGTTTTTCTTTAATTTCGAACTCTGTTTCAATATCCAGGTGACTAGTTGGTTCATCTAGAATAATTATTTCTCTATTACTTATTAAAGCTCTAGCAATTGCTATACGTTGTGCTTGTCCACCACTTAGCTCTTGTCCACCTTCACCAATGTTAGTATCGAATCCTTGTGGAAGAGTTGAAATAAATTTATCTAATCCTACTAATTTACTAATTTCTTTTAAGTACTCTTCACTAACATTTTCATCAGTATAGAATAAAATGTTATTACGAATTGTATCAGGGAATATATATGGAAACTGTGAAATATACGAAATATTATTTGACCAGTGTACATTTTTTAGATTTGTAACTTCGTTATTAATTAATATTTCACCTTCACTTTGTTCATTAAATCCAGATAATATTGAAATTAATGAAGTTTTACCACTCCCACTTTGTCCGACAAGACAAATTTTTTCACCTTTGTTTATAGATAAAGTTATATTATTAAGAATTTTCTTCTCGTCTTTTATTAAACCTATATTTTTTAATTTAATACTATCCACACTCTCAATAGAAGATTTCTCAGATTTATTTTTCTCATTATCAATTATCATTCTATTAATATCTTCATAAGCCATTTGACCATCGAGTGTTGCGTGATAATCTGTTGCAGCTTGTTTCATCGGCAGAAAAAATTCAGGTGCTATTAATAAAACCGTTAATGATGGTAATAGTACTGTACTACCATCTAATAATAATATCCCTAATCTAACCGCTAAAAGTGCAATTGCTATAGTTGTTAAGAAATCTAATGCGAAGCTATTTAAAAATGCCACACTTAGTGTTTTCATAGTACTCTGACGATATTCTCTATTTTTTTTCTCCATTATTGGTAAGTAATTTTTACTTACTCCTAAGAATTTAAGTGTTTCCACTCCTCGAATTGTATCGATAAAGTTATTCGAAAGAGCTCTATATTTTTTATACTGTCTATTTGCCATATCTCTAGCATTAATTCCTAGCAGTATCATAAAAATAACGATAACTGGGATTACAGATATAATCATTAATGCAGATACATAATCTGTATAAAATATAAAAATAACTACTAAGGTTGGTATGATTGCTCCACGTATTTGTTTAGATACATTCAATTCAAAATACTGTTTTACTTTTCCAATACCATCAATTGCTAAAGTTACTAATTTTCCTGATCCTTCTCTTGAAGTAAAATCAGGCCCTAAATCAAAATAACTTCTTAGAAGTTTTTTTCTAAGTTCTTTTTCGAACTCGATTGCATGGTTTTCTGTGAAATATTGTTGTAAATGTAAAAATACTATCCTAAATATAAAACCTATTAAAAAAAGAACACTATCTCTAACAACATTATCATAATTTTTATCAAATAACCCTACTATAGCTTTTGATAAAAAAGCAGCTTGTATAATTATACAAGCTGCTTCGAATATTGATAATATTAATAGTGTCAATGTAAGACTTTTTTTAACAGGAAGTTTTAACTTTGCTTCCTTTTTTTTCATTGACTAATACTCCAATTCATCTTCTTTAGTTAGTCGTTTTCTAAAAATAGAATATGACCAAACTTGATATCCTAATACGAATGGCAATAGGAATAATGCAACTATTGTCATAAGTCTTAGAGTGTATACTCCACTCGCAGCATCATAAATAAATAGTGATTGACTAACATCATTACTGTTTATAATAGCACGTGGGAACATACCAGCGAAGACACTTAGAGTTAGGAACGCTAAAGTTCCTGATGTACTTAAGAATGCACCTAAGTCACGACCTTTGAAGTTTAAAACAAATGATAACACGAAGAATGCTACTGCTATTAAAGCTAGTACTAAACCAACGTAGTAGTTTGTTATGAAAATATCTGTTTTAAATAAAGCCCAAATTGCGAATACTAATGTTACTACCGCAGCAAATGGGAATAGTAATGCAGATGTTGCACGAGCTGCGTTTCTTAATTCCCCTGTAGTTTTAAGAGCTAAGAATTGTGCTCCGTGAACTAACATAAGAAGTAACATCATTACTCCACCTAGAATTGTAAATGGTGATAATAATCCTAAGAAACCGTCAACTAAGTTTTTCTTAGCGTCTAGGTTTGCTCCTGTCATGAAGTTAGCTACTGCAACTCCCCATAATACTGGAGGAAGTAAGCTACCAACAAACATTGCTATATCGAATGATTTAATCCAAGCTCTATTATCTCCTAATTTACCTCTAAATTCAAATGATACGCCTCGTAAGATTAATGCAACAAGCATTAATACAAATGCGATATAGTATCCACTGAATAATTTACCATACCAGATAGGAAACGCTGCGAACATCGCTCCACCACCTGTTAATAACCAAACTTCGTTTGCATCCCAGAAAGGACCAATTGTATTGAAGTAAACACGTTTATCTTCATCAGTTTTACCTAGTACTTGAGCTAGTACCCCAACTCCGAAGTCATATCCTTCTAATACGAAGAATCCTGTAAATAGTATTGTAATAAGTAAGAACCATATATTTGGTAAAGCTACTGACCAATCCATACTATGCTACCTCCTTCACAGTTGTTTCTTTTTTGTTCATTGTATATCTGAATGCGATAAATTGAGCAATACCTAAGATTGTGTATAATGCACAGAATACTAATAGTGAGAATAATACTGATGCACCAGAGTTTGGAGAAACTCCTGATTCAGTAGTCATTACACCGAAAATTAAGAATGGTTGACGTCCAATTTCAGCCATAATCCATCCACAAGCAGTAGCTACTTCAGCTACTAATAACATCCAAGGCATGATTCGTAAGAACCATTTTTTCTCTGTTTCTTGTTTTCTGAATGCGAAAATTGTACCAACTAATGATACTAAGAATAATAATCCAGCAGAACCAGCCATTGTTCTGAATGTGTAGTAAATTGTTGGAACGTGAGGTGTGTAGTCAATGTGTTTTCCTACAACTGGGTAATATTTCTCATCCATTTCTTTTTGAAGAGTTTTCATACCTTTTAGACTTCCTTCAAACTTATCGTAAGAAAGGAAACTTAACATTCCAGGAATTTCTAAGTAATGTTCAGCTTTTTGTTGTTTCTGATCAATTTTAGCTAAAATTGAGAATGCTGCTGAGTCTCCTGTATCTTCATATAGAGCTTCAGCTGCAGCCATTTTCATTGGATATTCTCTTACTAAATATTGAGCTTGAGAGTGTCCAGTTGCTAATAAACCAAGTGAACCAATTAAAGCTGCTACGATAGAAACTTTAAATGCTTTTCTAAACATTGCAACTTCATGTTTACGTAACATTTTCCAAGCTGCGATACCAGCAATTGTAAATGATCCTACTGTTAAAGCTGTTGCTAAAATGTGAGGAAATTGATTCCATAAGTAAGGATTTTTAATGATTGCAAAGAAATCAATCATTTCTGCTTTTTTACCAATTACATTGTTTTCAACATATTTAACACCAACTGGGTGTTGCATGAATGAGTTAGCAGATAAAATCCAGAACGCTGACATAATTGTTCCAATACTTACTAACCAAATACACATTGCGTGTAATTTTTTGTTAATTTTCTCCCAAGAGAAAATCCAAATACCGATAAATGTAGACTCAAGATAGAATGCAAGTAATGCTTCTACCGCAAGTGATGGTCCAAAAACATCCCCTACGAATGAAGAATATTCAGACCAGTTCATACCAAATTGGAACTCTTGTAGGATACCTGTAACAACCCCAACAGCGAAGTTAATTAGGAATAAGTGACCAAAGAACTTCGTAATTCTTTTGTAATGTTCATCGCCAGTTTTAACATAAATACTTTCAAAAATCGCGATTAAGAACACCATACCAATAGTAATCGGTACAAAGAAGAAGTGGAACACTGTTGTCGCTGCGAATTGTATCCTAGCAAGTAATAGTGGATCCAACATAGATATACCTCCTTTAAAAATATTAAATTATATTTAGTGCAAATATTTATAATATTATTGTATAACATAGTTTTTATTATAGCAAAACAAAAATGATAAAAAGTATGATTTTTCCTACTTTTTACCATTTTTCGTTCACAATTTGTTCACAAATTACAATAAAATCATTATTATCGCCTTGTTAAACTTTATATTTTTAAATTTTCTTCTTATTTTATCCGTGCGTTACTCCCAAGAATAAACTAATAGTTAGTATGACTAACACTAATATACAAATTCTTATAAAGTTACTATCCTTCTCCATAATATATACATATAATAAACCTAATATTCTAAGTACTGGTGTTAATATTAAAAGGAATATTCCAAACATAAGATATGAATAGTAATTTAAACTAAATAGACCAGTTATCATTTCTGAAAATGTATATCTATCTGTAGTTAGTATATTTTCAGCTCCATTTATAAAACTTAATATTATACCTGTTATAATAAAGAAAGAACTAATAAAAACTCCTGTTTTTATTATATTAGATATAACAATGTTAATGTCTCTTTTATTCTCCATATTAAAGTACCCCCACTCCTTTTAAGAACATGTTAACTATCGTAAATAATAGAATTGGTAGGAAAATATATCTTATATATTTAGCATCCAATCTCTGCATTACTTTTGCACCTGTTCTCGATCCTATTAGTGTTCCTAAGGCTATTGGAGCTGCAATAGCCGGATTAATAGTACCATTAAAGAAATATATTAACGCACTTGCTGTTGCAGTAACACCCATCATAAAGTTACTCGTAGCTGTACTTACCTTTATAGGCAATTTCATATAAGTATCTAAAGCTACGACCTTAAACGCACCGCTACCAATTCCTAATAATCCACTAGCAAACCCAGCACCAAACATAACAAGTGATCCTTGAGGGACATTAGTAACATTATACTTTACAGTTTCACCTGTAGCCTTATCGTAGTATGTTGAATTTAATTTATATTTATCGGCGTACTTATCATTTTCTACTTTATCTTCTTCTTTTTTTCCCTTATTTATTAAACCTGTTTTCTTCAACATTCCATAAAAAGAATTTAACAATATTAAAGAGAAGAAAATGTACAGTAATTTAGATGAAAAAATCCCTGCCATAAGAGCTCCTACGACCCCTCCAGCTGTTGTAAATACCTCTAGTAACATTCCCACTCTCATATTACTAACATGATCTTTCACGAATGCTATAGCAGAACCACTACTTGTCGCTATTACTGCAACGATACTGGCTCCAATTGCATATTTTATATCTATGCCAAATAAGATTGTCAATGCTGGAGTAATAATTATTCCTCCACCTAATCCTACTAAAGAACCTAGAAATCCTGCTAGAACAGCTATTATCATAAATTGTATTATCTCAATCATAAATTCTCCTTCTAATCTTTAGAATATATTACTAATACATTTGAACTTACTTCCAACTCGATTGCTTTTCCATTAGCAAATTCGTTACTCGTTGCATTAGGACGATTTAGAGTCAAGATCAAATTTTCTACTTCGTATTTAGAATTTTTTATAGTCATTTTTGTATCCTTATATATTGGAACTATTGAGAAATACTTGTATTCTTCAATTTTTTTAAAAATATTATGTCCACTATGGGCTATCGTTATTATATTATTATCGTCAATAATACTTATTTTGACATTATTATATTTTTCATTATTTAGCAGCAAGATATTACCAAAAAAGTGATCTAATCTTCTTCCTGTTGCTCCATAAATATCTATTTCCTCAATAGAATCAAATAATTCTAATATATTTTCTAAAGCAAAGTCTGCATCAGTTAAATCTTCACTATCCTTTACTCTAAAGTACTTAGATTTTTCTTCTACTTCTTTTCTTTGTTCAGTATTTATCGAATCAAAATCTCCGCAACTTAATAATGGATTAATCCCTTTATCAAGTAAGTAAAATGCGCCTCTATCTACTCCACACCATAAGTCTGATGAAGGTAATTCTCCTGGAAATACCCCACCTAACATTATGCTTATTTTTTTTATATTCATTATTTTAACAACTCACCTAATGTTTTTTCTTTATCGCTTGCACCAAATAAAAATGAACCACATACTAATAAATCTGCACCTTTATCTCGACATGCTTTCGATGTTTCTATGTTTATTCCACCATCTACTTCTATTAAAAAGTTATAATTTTTTTCTTCTCTTATCTTAGCTAATTCTTCTATTTTTTCAAGCATTTCTGGAATAAACTTCTGACCACCAAATCCTGGATTAACAGTCATAATTAGAACATAATCTACTTTTGGTAATAAGTATTTAATACTTTCAAGTGGTGTTTGAGGATTTAATACTATACCAGCTTTTTTTCCATTATCCTTGATTACTTGTATTAATCTGTCTGCATGGTTAGTAGCTTCTATATGAAAAGAAACCATATCGCAGCCAACTTTACAAAATTGTTCTACATAATTTTCCGGATTAGCAATCATTAGGTGACAATCAAAAACTTTGTCTGTTTTAGGTCGGATTGCTTCAATTATTGGAAATCCAAAAGAAATATTAGGAACGAAATTCCCATCCATTACATCTATATGAAACATATCAATTCCTATATTTTCTAATTCTTTAATATCTCTTTCTAAATTAGCAAAATCTGCTGATAAAATTGAAGGTAAAATTTTCTTCATCTTATCTCTCCTTTATATATTTTCTTTTTTGATTTTGTTTTTCTGTAAATAAAACTTTATAGTCTTCATAACGGCTTTCTAATATTTGTTTACTTTCTACCGCTTCTTTTACACCACATTGAATTTCCTCCATGTGATTACATGGTTTGAATTTACAATCATAGTCATGAAACTCTCTAAATAAGTATTGTAAATCTTCTTTTTCAATAAATGTAATATCAAGTGAAGAAAATCCCGGTGTATCTGCGATATAAAAATCATCAATTTGATAAAATTCCGTATGTCTAGTCGTGTGTCGTCCACGTCCTAAATGTTTCGAAATTTCTCCTGTTTCGATATCAAGGTGCTCTGCTAGTTTATTAATGAACGTAGATTTTCCTGCACCTGATTGACCAGATATCGCTACATACTTATTAGAAATAACTTCTTTTAATTTATCAATATCTTCTTCAGAATTCGTAAATACCTGATAACCTATTTCGTAATAGTAATTCATTATTTCTTTCATCTTTTCCATTTCATCATCTTTTAATAAATCTAACTTAGTAAAAATGATAATGATATCAACATTACTATTTTCATTTAAACAAATTGTTTTATTTAGTAGCTTACTTGAAAACTCAGGATCTTTTACAGATACTACAATAATACTATAATCTATATTCGCAACCTTAGGTCTTAGTAATTCATTTTTTCTTTCTAAAATTTCTACTACATATCCTGTATTATTATCACTCATTTGAATTTTTACATCATCACCTACTAATGGTGTGATATTCTCATTTCTGAAATTCCCTCGTGCACGACACGTAACGATTTCTCCAAAACAATTTACATAATAAAATCCACTAAGTGCTTTTAAAATTTTTCCTTCTTTTGTCATGTTCCTCCTATACCTTTTTGGTATTTTTTGTAACTATTTGTTTAGTTTCGCTTTTATATCTGCTTTAGTTTTTTCTGCTAATCTTAACATTTCAATAGAGTGCTCTTCAGAAAGTTTTGTCATAGTGTCTCCTGACACCATTCTTGCTACTTCAGCAATCTTCTCTTCTTCTGATAGTTCTCTGATTACAGTTAATGTTCTCTTATCTATTATTTCTTTACTGATCAATAAATTTGTATCTGCTAAGGCTGTAGTTTGAGGTAAGTGCGAAATACAAAGTACTTGCGAACCTACACCAAGTTGGTACATTTTTTCAGCCATCCTTTGTGATACTCTTCCACTTACTCCAGTATCAATTTCATCGAATATTATCGAAGTAGCTTCTATACTTCTTGAGAAGATTATTTTTAGGGCTAACATTACCCTTGAAAGTTCCCCTCCTGAAGCAACTTTAGATAATGATTTTAAAGGTTCTCCTAAGTTCGCACTAATTAGAATCTTGACATCATCTTTTCCTGTTGTTGAAAATTCTTTTTCTTTGAAATCGACTTTAATAGTACTTTTTTCCATGTATAAGAATTTCAACTCATCTTGTATAAGTTTCTCTAGTTTTAAAGCTGTCTCTTTTCTTATTGAACTTAACTCTTCTGCTAGAACCGTCAGTTCTTCTTCGATTTTCTTACTCTCTTCTAGATAATTTTCAAAGTTTTCTTCATAGTTTTCAAGTTCATCTAATTCTTCTTTTATCGTTTCTGTAAAGGTAATAAGATCATTAAGTGGCTTAGAGTATTTTTTCTCTAATGTTTTTATTTTATCTAATCTAAAAATCAAACGATCTAATTTTTCTTCATCATATTCAATTACATCTGTATAACTAGAAACTTCATATTTTAAATCATCAAGAATATAATATAAATTTGTAATCTCTTCATATTTTTCTTCAAAGTTAGAATTATACCTGCTTAACTCTCCTAGATTAGATCTAATTTCTGCAAGTTTTGATAATACTCCATACTCACCATCAATACCGTCTGTAATACTATGAGCAAGCGTATTTACTTTTTCAAAATTCTCTAAGTAATCAATATCCTTTTCAAGATCTAAATCTTCATCTTTTTTAAGCTTCATCTGACTTAATTCTTTGTACTGAAATTTCAAGAAATCAACTTTTTGAAGAACATCACTTTCTTGTTGTTTTAAGTTATCAATTTTCTCTGTAATAACTTGGTATTGTTTATATTTTTCTTTGTATTTTATATAAACAGATTGTATTTTCTCTCTATTAAATGAATCTACCAAGTTCAGGTGATTTTTTTCTACTAATAATACTTGATTATCGTGTTGTTCATGAATATCTAATAAATGAGCAGCTACTTTTTTTAATGTAGATAGATTAACTATTGTTCCGTTAATTCTACATACACTCTTTCCACTGCTATAAATATCACGACGAACTACAATAACCTCATCTTCAAGGTCTAAATCAAGTTCATTAAAAATTTTCTTAACTTCTTTACTCTTAGGAAAATCGAATACACCTTCAACACTCGCCTTCTCTTCACCGTAACGAATATAAGACGTCGATGTTCTTTGACCAGACAGTTGTGAAATTGCCGCTAGAATCATTGATTTCCCTGCACCAGTTTCTCCACTTAAGACAGTTAAACCATTTTTAAGTTCTATAGTAGCTTTTTCAATTATTCCAAATTGCTTAATATTTAACTGAATTAACATCTGTTCCTCCTCTATTTAAAGTGATTATGAGCATTATTTACAATATGCTCTATATTAATTTTACTATTTTCCACTTCTTTATCTGCATTATATTTTAGAAGCATTAAGAATTCAATATTCCCTTCCCCACCTGTTATTGGAGAATATGATAGATTTGTCATACTAAATCCAACACTATTTGCTAATAGCAATACTTTTTCTACGACTTCTAATTGGACTTTTTTATCTCGTACAATTCCACCTTTTCCTACCTTATCTTTTCCAGCTTCAAATTGTGGTTTTACAAGTGCACAAACTTCTCCACCATCTTTTATTATTTCAGCAAGATTTGGGAGTATTAATGATAGTGATATAAATGAAACATCAATCGAAGCAATATCAATTTCATAGACATCAAAATCTTCTTTAACGGAATGTCTGAAGTTAGTTTGTTCCATTACTTTTACTCGTTCATCATTGCGTAGTTTCCACACAAGTTGATTAGTACCAACATCTAGCGCATATACAAATTTCGCTCCATTTTGTAACGCACAGTCTGTGAATCCTCCAGTTGACGAACCAATATCGATCATTACTTTGTCTTTAACATCAAAGTTCAATTCATTAATTGCCTTTTCTAATTTAAGTCCCCCACGACTTACATAAGGCATCTGTTTTCCTTTAATTCTAAGTTCTGCAGTTGACTCAACCTTCTCCCCTGCTTTATCAATTCTAATATTATCATTATATACAATACCAGCCATAATAGCTCGTTTTGCTTTTTCTCGTGATTCAAATAATCCTTGACTTACGCAAAGGACATCTGCTCTTTCTTTCGCCATAGTTACCTCTTTTTTATTTACTAAGTGTGCATTTTCAAAACAAATATTAATTTTAAAATTGACACAGTCTTTCCTTTTAATTTTACCATATTAATCGTATTTTATCTATGAGAATAGTACGTTTATATATACTTTATACAAATTTAAGTATAATTTCATTTCTATTTTAGTCATTGTTCAGAAATAAAGAGCAACCTAAGAAAAATTTTCCTATTAGGTCGCCCTTTGTATTAATATTCTATTTTACTTTTTTTATGTTCCAAATATCTTTAGCATATTCAGCTACAGATCTATCTGCAGAGAAGATACCAGCGTTAGCAGTATTTACTAAACTCATTTGTCCCCATTTTTCTTTATCTTGATAAGTTTCGGCAACTTTTTCTTGGGCTGCAACATAACTTTCAAAATCTGCTAGACACATGTAATTATCTTGAGTTAATAGGTAATCTACGATGAAATTAAAGTTCATACCACCTACAGTCATAGTTCTAATGAAATCTAATGTTTCTTTAATTTTTACTGAATTATTGTAATATTCCCAAGGTTTATATCCATGAGCATATAACGCATCTACTTCTGGGGTTTCTAAACCGAAGATGAAGATATTATCATCTCCTACCGCTTCATGAATCTCTACATTGGCTCCATCAAGTGTTCCTAATGTTAAAGCTCCATTTAGCATTAGTTTCATATTTCCTGTTCCACTTGCCTCTTTTCCAGCTTGTGAAATTTGTTCACTAATGTCAGCCGCTGGAATTATTTTTTCTGCTAGTGTTACTTTGTAATCTGGTAAAAATACAACTTTGATGTATTCACGCACTAATTCATCACATTCAATCATTTGAGAGATTGAGTGGATAAATTTAATAATATTTTTAGCCATTTGGTATCCTGACGATGCTTTTGCAGCAAAAATAAATGTTCTTGGTACTGGACGTAATCCATTATATTTAATCTCTCTATATAAGTATACAATGTGTAATGCATTCAGTAATTGACGTTTATATTCATGAAGTCTCTTAACTTGTACATCAAAGATAGATTCTGGATTTACAGTTATACCTGTTGTATTTTGAATGTAGGTAGCAAGTTGTTCTTTTTTAATTTTTTTAATTTCTAGAAGTTTAGCAACAACTTTTTTGTCATTTTTATAATCATTTAATTTACTGATTTTAGATAAATCTTTAACGAAGTCATCACCGATTAATTCTTTCAGATATGATGCTAGTTCAGGGTTTGCCTGTCCTAACCATCTACGGTGAGCAATACCATTAGTTACATTTCCGAATTTAGTTGGATACAATTCGTTAAATGCTCTAAACGTTGATTCAACAAGAATGTCACTATGTAATTTCGATACTCCATTAACATTATGACTTCCTACTATTGATAAGTTAGCCATTCTTATTTGATTATCATAAATAATTGCTGTTTCTGCTAATGTATAATCTTTTCCTTGATCGATTACCCATTGACAGAAACGTTTATTAATTTCTTCAATAATTGAATAAATACGTGGTAGTAATGGTTTAAATAAATCTACAGACCATTTTTCCAGTGCTTCTGCCATAATTGTATGGTTAGTGTATGCGAAAGTTTTAGTTGTAATTTCCCATGCTTTGTCCCAAGAATATCCGTATTCATCTAATAATAATCTCATTAATTCTGGAACTCCCATCGCTGGATGTGTATCATTAATATGTAATGCAACGTGTTCACTTAAGTTTTCTAATGTTCCGAATTCATTATAATGATTTTTAACTAATTGTTGCAATGAAGCACTAATAAAGAAGTATTGTTGTTTAATACGTAATTCTTTACCTTCATTTGTGCTATCTGCTGGATATAATAATTTAGAAATTGATGAAGCTATTGCTTCTGCTTCTGAAGATTTTGAATATTCTCCTCGTTCAAACAATTTCATATTAAATCCAGTTTTTGCTTTTGCTTCCCATAAACGTAATGTATTTACAGTTTTTGTTTTATATCCTGAAATTAATAAATCATATGGTTCAGCTTGAATTGAAGTATAATCTTTGTGTTCCACAGTGAATCCATTTTCTGTCATTTTTTCTTCAACATGACCATAAAATCTTACTTCAATTTCCTCGTCATTTCTATAAACAAGACCATATTTTCCTAAGTCTAGCCAATAATCAGGAAACTCCTGTTGCCAACCATTGTTGATAACCTGCTTGAAGATTCCATATTCATAAAGAATAGAAAAACCTGTTACTGGATAGTCACTACTAGTTAAAGCATCTAAATAACATGAAGCGAGACGTCCAAGACCACCATTTCCTAATCCTGGATCTGGTTCGATATCATAAATTTCATCTAAATCGAAGTTATTGTCAGAAAGATATTCTTTGATTTCTTTTTCTACCCCAAGATTAAATAAATTGTTTCTTAAAGTTCTACCTACAAGAAACTCCATTGACATGTAGTAAGCACGTTTTTGCTTTGTTTTCTTTAATTCTTGTTCATACGCAAATTTTTTCTCAGATAATTTTTCTCTAACAGTACTCATTAACGCTTCATAAACTTGACGTTTACTCGCTGATTTTATTGTGATCCCAAATTGTCTTTTTAAATATTTTTCTATTCTATGTTCTAACTCTTGTTGTTTCATTATTCTCTCCTATAATCCATCTCGTTAGATGATTTCACTGTACATATTTATATATTGTAGTGCTGATTTTTTCCAACTTACATCTTGTTGAATTGCATTCTTCATAATTTTATTCCAAATATGACGTTCTTGATAATAACAATACGTTGCTCTATAAACCGCATCTAACATATCGTATGCATCGAAACTTTCAAATGTAAATCCTGTTCCTGTTTTTCCATCGAATGGTTCAACTGTATCTCTTAACCCACCAACTCTGTGAACAATCGGTATAGTAGCGTATCTCATTGAAATAAGTTGAGATAAACCACATGGTTCAGTTTTAGATGGCATCAAGAACATATCACAAGAGCTATATACTTTTGATGATACTTCTGATGAAAACATAATTAAACTTCTTACTTTATCATGACGACGATATTCTAATGAACGAAGTGCATCTTCATAATGACGATCACCTGTTCCTAAAATCACAAGTTGAGCACCTGTTTTTAAGATTTCATCAGCTACATGAAGAACTAAGTCAATTCCTTTTTGGTGAGTTAATCTTGTAACCATTCCAATCATAGGGATATTTTCATTTACTTCTAACGCTAACTCTTCTTGGAATTTTAATTTGTTCTCTACTTTATTTTTTAATGTTTTAACATCAAAGTTCTTATAAATGTTTTTATCAGTTTTTGAATTAAATTTATCAATATCCAAACCATTAATTATGCCATGAAGTTTTCCTTGCTCTACTCTTAGTATATCATCTAAGCCATATGAGAAGTATGGGTCTAATATTTCGTGAGCATATGTTTCACTTACAGTATTAATTCTGTCAGCTAATTGGATAGCTCCTTTTAGTAAGTTTAAATCACCTTTGTATATAAGAGCATCAAAATATTTATTATCTAATCCAAAAAGATTACCCATTTCATACGGATTGAACTTTCCTTGGAATTCTATATTATGGATAGATATTACACTTTTAATATTTTGATAGAAACCTTCTCCTCTTGCTTTAAGATCATCTAAATAGATAATTGATAATGCAGCATGCCAATCATTAGCATTAACTACATCTGGTTTATAATCTATATGTGGTAATATTTCTAGTACTGCTTTCGAGAAAAATGCAAAACGCTCTCCATCATCTTGTTGTCCATAAACACTGTCTCTATTAAAATATTGTTCATTATCAATAAAATAATATGTTACTCCATTTACTTGTGTTTCAAAAATTCCGCAGTAAACAGTTCTCCAACCTAAATTAACAAAGATATGTTGTTTATATTTTAAATCGTACTTTTCTCTATCTATAGTAGAATACAATGGTAGAACTACCCTTGCTTCTACATTTTCATCTTGAAGTGCCTTAGGTAATGATCCTATTACATCGCCTAGTCCTCCAACCTTAACAAATGGTGCCGCTTCGGCTGCCACGAATAATATTTTCATTATAATTCTCCTTATTCGTTATTTATTTCATACTAAAAGGGTTAGTTTTAGATGTAGTCTATCTGTTTATTATACTCTTTTTTCTTTCGAAAATCGAAGATTTTACAAATATCTCTCACATTTTATCCTAACCCATATTTTATATTATACTACTTTATTTTTTTCAACAATAACTTGGCAATTTTCAGTTCCTTTTAACTCAACTCTTTCTGAAACAGTTGCTTCTTTGTCTAAAATTACATAGTCTAAGTAAGCTGATTTCTTAATAACACTATTCGACAATACTATTGTATTTTTAATAACAGCTCCTTCTTCAACTACTACGTCCCTAAATAATATACTGTTCTCAACAATTCCATTAATTTCACAACCATCTCCTAGAATGGAATTTTTTACGATTGCTCCTTCTCCATAAGTAGTTGGTACACTATCTTGAACCCTAGTTAAGATGTCAGTACCTGATAAGAATACTTCATTCATTTTGTTAGGGTCTAATAAATCTCTATTAAAGTTATAAAACTCTTGAACACTATTAATTGTTCTTGTATAATTTTTAATTTCATATCCATAAACGTTTAATCTATGGAAATTCTTAGTAATGAAATCTAATAGAATGTCTTGCCATCCATATGTCATTCCTTTTTTTACAAGTTCTTTAAACATTTCTTTAGACATAATATATATCTTAACTTGTGTTGGACAAACTTGATCATATCCATCATAATGATATAAACTATCATATACTCTATTCTTGTCATCAAAAATTATTTGCGACTCACGTTGTTGAGGTTTTCTATACGTATAAGCTAAAGTTATGTCTGCATTTGTAGATTTATGGTAATTTACCATTTCCTTAAAATCAATATTTCCGACTATATTTCCATCAGCAAGTATACAGTATTCTTCTAATAAAGTGTCTGCATATCTAGCTGCATCTCCTAATGCTTCAATTTTGTTTTGAGCAACTCTATTTGATTGATGGTTAGACATCGGTGTTATAAACTTCAATCCACTATTTTTTCTATTTAAATCCCAGTCTTTCCCCCAGCTTAAGTGATCCATTAGAGACTTATAGTGATGGTTTGTCACTACTGCAATATTAGATATTTCAGCTTTTACTAAAGAAGATAACATGAAATCGACCATTCTATATCTTGACGCAACTGCTAAAGATGCCAGTGTTCTATTTCTTACTAATCCTTGCAGATCGTCGTTACGATAATTATCTGCAAATAATATACAAAATGCATTTACCATATTATTTCCCCTCTACTTTCCTATTCTCTTTTACAACTTCATCTCTACCAACTACAGTTATTTGTTCTTTTCCTAAAACGATTTCTCTATTCCCAACTTCTACGTTTTCTTTAACAACTGAACCTTCTGCGATAATTGAATTGTAAACTTTCGCACCTTTTTCGATTACCACACCTTTCATGATGATACTTCCTACTACTTCTGCCCCTTCTTCAATTCGAACACCCGAAGAGATAATAGATTCTGAAATAGTTCCATAAACTGAAGTACCGTCAGAAATCATAGAATTTTTCACATTTGCACTATGTCCTAAATATTGTGGCATAGCTCCTTCATGTCGATAATAAATTCTCCAAAGTCTATCGTCTATATTAAAGTTTTCTTTATTTTTAATTAAATCCATATTTGCTTCCCATAAGCTTTCAATTGTACCAACATCTTTCCAATATCCATAAAATGGATATGCATAAATATTTTTACCTTCATTTAACATCATTGGAATAATGTTTTTACCGAAGTCTTTTTCACTATCTGGATTTTCTTCATCACGAATTAAATATTCCCTTAATTGTTGCCAACTGAAAATATATATCCCCATAGATGCTTTAGTCGATACCGGATTTTCTGGTTTTTCTAGAAACTCAGTAACTTTAAGGTCAAAATTTGTATTTAAAATCCCAAAACGACTAGCTTCTTCAATTGGAACATTAATGTGTGCAATTGTTAAATCTGCACCTTTTTGTTTATGGAAATCTAACATTTCTTTATAATTCATTTTGTAAATGTGATCCCCAGATAAAATAAGGACATATTCTGGATTATATTGTTCTATATATTTAATATTTTGATATATAGCATTTGCAGTTCCTTTATACCATTCTCCCGTTTTCCCAGCAGTATAAGGAGGTAGAATAGACAATCCTCCATCCATTCTATCTAAATCCCATGGTTGACCATTTCCCATGTATGAGTTAAGTTCTAAAGGCATAAATTGTGTTAATACCCCTACAGTTGATATTCCAGAGTTAGCACAATTCGAAAGTGGAAAATCTATAATTCTATATTTTCCACCAAAAGGTACAGCTGGTTTAGCCATATCTTTTGTTAAAACTTGTAATCGTGTACCTTGTCCTCCTGCTAGCAGCATCGCTACTACTTCTTTTTTTCTTGCCATTGAGTTGACCCCCTTCATCTAAACTTGTTATTTCTTTTCTATATACATTGTTGCATACGGTGGAATATTTACACCCAAAGTATATTTAAATTCATTTTTTTCTTTATTTATTGTTTTAAGATTTCTATTTGCAATTGCTATTCCATCATATTTTTTAGCATCAGTATTCAATGCAATCTTGTAGCTACCCCAAGTATCTACTCCAATCTCATAGTTCTTTAATATTTGATTTGAAAAGTTACTTACTACTAAGACTTCTTTACCTGATCTATCTCTACGTGAAAAGGCAAATACATTATTATTATTGTCATCTACAATATGCCATCTAAATCCATCCCAATCACTATCATTTTCCCATAATGCTGGAGTTGATTTATAGTATTTGTTTAGTTCTTTAACATATCTATGTGTAAATATATGCTTAGGATATAGCATTAATAACCAATCTAATTCTCTTTCTTCATCCCATTCGATAAATTGCGCTATATCGATTCCCATGAAAGTTAATTTTTTACCAGGATGTGCATACATATATCCTAAAAATGCTTTGAAATTAGCAAATTTATCTTCATATGGAACAGGACTTTTATCTAAAAGTGATTTTTTTCCGTGGACTACTTCGTCATGTGATATAGGGAGAATAAAGTTTTCTGAAAATGCATAATGCATTGAAAATGTAAATTTGTTGTGAACTCCTTTTCTAAAGAAAGGATCTGTTTCTAAATAATCAAGACTGTCATTCATCCATCCCATATTCCATTTGAAGTCAAATCCTAAACCACCATGTTCAACAGCAGCAGTTACTTTTGGATAACTCGTTGATTCTTCTGCAATCATAATTACACCTGGATAGTTTTCTTTTACATATAAGTTAAGATTTTTTATAAAATCTATTGCTTCTAAATTTTCAAATCCACCGTAAATATTTCTAGCACATTTGTCTTCATCACGACAATAATTTAAAAATAACATAGAACTAACCGCATCTACTCTAATTCCATCGATATGATAATCTTCAATCCATGAAACGGCACTAGACGTTAAAAACGACTTAACTTCATTACGACCATAATCAAACACTCTAGTTCCCCAGCCTTCGTGCTCCATTTTTCTCGTATCAGAATACTCATAGCAACATGTTCCATCAAATTCATATAAACCATGAGCATCTTTTGTAAAGTGTCCTGGAACCCAATCTAGTATTACTCCAATATTATTTTGGTGACAAGTATCAACAAAATACATAAAATCTTCTGGTGTTCCATATCTAGAAGTTGGTGAAAAATACCCTGTTGCTTGATACCCCCATGATTTATCGTATGGATACTCTGTTACTGGTAATAATTCAACGTGAGTATAATTCATTTCCTTTACATAATCTACTAATTTATGCGCAAGTTCTCTGTAACTTAATTCTTTGCCTTCTTCACCATGTTTCCAAGATCCTAAATGCACCTCATAAACATTCATAGGTTGATGATAAGGAACTGTTCTATTTTTCATCCACTTTTTATCTTTCCATGCATATTCTGGTAAAGAATATACTTTAGAGGCCGTTAACGGTCTCGTCTCCGCATGTTTAGCATATGGATCTGCTTTCCATAATTCAACTCCACTCTGAGTAACTATTACATATTTATAAGCATCAAACTGACTAACACCCTGAATTTGAATTTCATAAATTCCTGTATCATTTGTTTTTCTCATCTCATAGGTATGTGGATACCAAGAACAAAACTCACCTGTAACAAAAACTCTTTTTGCGTTTGGAGCCCATACTCTAAAAGTACAAGAATCCCCTTCTAAAAACGATCCTAAAAATTTATGACTATGGTAATTAGTTCCTTCATGGAATAAATATTCGGCCATATTATTACTCACTTAATAACCCCCTTTTCAGTAAAAGTAAACGCTTACTTCTACTAGTAAAAAATTTTAAACATAAAGAGATGTAGCAAAAAATAGTTAAAATTATTACTAATTATTTCTTTATTTTTTATATCTATAGTATAACATATAGAAGGCTTTATGTAAATGTTTTCTTTACTGTTTTGCTATAAAAAATTATGTCAATTATATCGCTTTAATACTAATTAATTTCTGTTTTTTTAAAATATAATCATTTACATTTAAAAACTTTTATATTAAAATATAACTGGTTGTTTTGTAAAACAAATTGATAATGAAAATTTTATATTCCGGAGATGAAAAATATGATTAAATTTAATCCTATAAAAAATAAATTTCCTCAAGGTGCGATAAATGATAAAGAATCATTCTACTTTGAGGTACTAATTAAAGACGATTTTTATTTTAATGATTTTAAAATTATTATAAAAAATGAATTCACAGGTGAAATAGTTTCTAAAAGTTTAACATTCAAAGAGAAGACTAAAAATAACTATTCTAAATATTGTGTAGCTTTTGAACCTTTTAATATTGGTTTATACTTCTATCATTTCGAAGTTCACTTTGATAGTTTTTACGTATATTTAAAAAATGATAGATTAAATGCTAAACTTGTCAATAGTAATGATGAACTTCCTGATTGGCAGCTTACAGTTTATGATTCAAACTTTACAACACCTGATTGGTACAAAGGTTCAATTATGTATCAAATCTTCCCTGATAGATTTAAACGAAGCGATAAATATACTGCCACAATTGCAAGAAATGAAAATGTTAGAATTAGACATGAAAACTGGGATAGTATTCCTCACTCGTCAATTACACATGAAAACTACGGAGCTAAAGATTTCTTAATGGGTAATCTTCTTGGAATAGAGGAAGAGAAGGAGTATTTTAAAAAATTAAATATTGAAAGTATTTATTTAAATCCTATTGTTGAGAGTCCTGAAAACCATAGATATTCAACATCCGATTATTTTAATGTCGACCCTTACTTTGGAACAAATGAACAATTCAAAAACTTTTGTAAAGATTTTAAAAATGACAATATTAAAATTATTTTAGATGGTGTCTTTAGTCATACTGGTTCAGATAGTATTTATTTTAATAGATATAACAACTACGATAGTATTGGTGCTTATAATTCGCAAAATTCACCTTATTATCCTTGGTTTGACTTTAAAAATTTTCCTAATGAATACCACTCTTGGTGGGGATTTGATAACCTACCTACGGTTATAAAGGAAAACAAAGAATATAGTGATTTCATCAATAACAAAGATACAGGTGTAGTTAATTTCTGGCAAAAATTAGGAATTGCTGGTTGGCGTCTTGATGTTGCTGATGAATTCCCCGATGAATTCTTAGATAGAATCCGTGAAAGTGCAAAATATTATGACAAAGATGCTTTAATTATCGGAGAAGTTTGGGAAGATGCAACGAATAAAATTTCTTACAATACTCGTCGACGCTATTTCTTAGGGGATCAACTTGATAGTGTTATGAACTATCCTTGGAAAAATGCAATTATTAATTTTGTAAAAAATAAAAATGCTGATAATTTTACTCTTGAAATCTTAAAATTAGTTGAAAATTATCCTCGTCCAGCTCTTGATGCTGTTATGAACTTACTTGGTAGTCATGATACAGAACGTATCCTAACGATGTTAGCATTTGATAATCCTGAAGATGTTCCAGTTCATGAACGTCCTACTTATAAAATGTCTAAAGAACAATATGATAAAGCTAAAAATCTTCTAAAATTTGCTAGTTTCATTCAATTTACTCTTCCTGGTGTACCTTGTATTTACTATGGTGATGAAATTGGAATGTATGGTTTTAGAGATCCATACAATCGTCTAGGATTTACCCATAATAATAAAGATGAAGATTTACTAAATCATTATATTAAATTATCTAATTTTAGAAATGAAAACAAAAATAATTTCATCACAAATTTCGAATTTATTTACAGTAACGAAAAATGTATTGCCTATAAACGCAATAATATTCTTTGTATTGTAAATCTTGATTCTAAAGCTCACTTTATTGAAAATTATTGTGGTGAAATAGTATTTGGAAACAATGAAATTTATTCAACACCATTTGGAACAGTTATAGCACCTAATAGCTATGTTGCTATAAAAATTAAATAAAAGAAATGGAAGTAACTCAATTTTAAAATTTTTTTATTGAGTTACTTCTATTTTTTTAATAGATACTAAAATCATTATATTTATATTACATTAACTTTAATATTAATACATTTTTTATCGATATTTAGTATTAACCTATAATTATTATTTATTTAGTATTAATTTGCAAAAAGAAGACACTGAAATTGAATTTTATAAAATCAATTTTAGTGTCTTTTTTATTTTATCCTGAGTTTCTAAGTCCAGTAGCAACTCCATTAATTGTTATATGAATAGTATTTAATTGAGATTCTGGTAACTTACCTTCTCTTGAACGTTTAATTAACTCTACTTGTAGTAAGTTTAGAGTATTGAAGTACTGTAACCTATTTTCTAAACTTCGAGTTAGATAAGTATTATCCTCTAAGAACTCTTTATGTTCTGAGATTTCTAATACTACTTGTTTTGTTAATTCCCATTCTCTTAATATTTCTTCATATACTTTTTTAGTTTCTTCATCCTTACACAGATTAGCATATTCTTTAGCAATATCCATATCTGACTTCGACATGACCATATCAACATTTGATAGTAATGATGTGAAAAATGGCCAATGATTATACATTCTACGTAATTTTTCAATATTATCTTTATCTTTATTGATGAAATTTGAGAACGCTGTTCCTACTCCATACCAACCTGGTAGCATAATTCTACTTTGTGACCATGAGAATACCCATGGAATAGCTCTTAAACCACCAATATCTGTAATTTTTTTACGTGAAGCTGGTCGAGAACCGATATTTAAACTTGAAATTTCTTTAATCGGTGTTGCTTCAAAGAAATAATTGTAGAAGTTTGGATTTTCAAAGACTAGTTCTCGATATTTGTTGTAACTATCTTCTACTATTTCATCCATAATAACTTGGATTTCAGGTATATCTCTGATATCTGTATTGATTTTATCAGCATTCATTCTTTGAATTACGGCAGAGAATAAGGCTTCTAAGTTATAGTATGCAGCATCACTGTTCCCATATTTGGCTGCGATAATTTCACCTTGTTCTGTAAGACGAATTCTATCTTGTACACTTCCTAGAGGTTGAGAAATAATCGCATCATAACTCGGTCCACCACCTCGACCAACAGTACCACCACGTCCGTGGAAGAAGGTAACCTTAATATTGTGTTTTTCTCCCAGTGATGATAAATCCTGTTGCGCTTTATAAAGCGACCATCCAGATGATAGGTATCCACCATCTTTATTACTATCTGAATATCCTAACATAATTTCTTGATAACTTCTATTATCACTTACCCATTTTTTCACGATATCTAGGCTTAAGTATTTATCCATTACTTCATATGAATTCTCTAAGTCTTCTATTGTTTCAAATAATGGAACAAGTTGAAGTCTGGCAAAATCACTACCAACTAACCCTACTTCTTTAAGCATAATTGCAAGCTCTAGTAAATCAGAAACACTTGTTGTGTGTGAAATTATGTTTTGTTTTATAACATTATCTCCAAGTTTATCTTTTAATTTTCTCGCTGTTTTAAATATAGCTATTTCTTTTTTTAACTCTTCTGATTGTTTTTCTTCATCATTAATACTTAAAGGACGAGGATCTTCTTTCAATTGTTTCAATAATAATTTACATTTTTCATCTTCAGTTAGTGAACTATAATTTTTTTCTATATTAGCACTACTTAGTAACTCAGCTACCGAAGCCTCGTAGACACTTGAGTCTTGGCGCATATCAATACTTGCTAAATAGAATCCGAAGATTTTCACAACATTTAATAATTCTTCAAATTCTCCAGTAATTAGCATCTCACCTTTATTCTCTAATAATGATTTTTCAATAATTTGTAGATCACTAATAAAATCTAATGATGTTAAATATTTTTCTCCAACTTCTTTGTCATTAAGTAAGTATTCTTTAGTATTTTCTAATTTCTCTTTAATATAAAAAATAGCTCTTCTATACGGTTCTTTTTCTCTGTATACAGATGAATCATTAGAACGGTTAGCTAATTCTTCTAATTCTTCACTTTCTTGAATATATTGAGTCGACATTGAGAACGTTCTATATAAACTTTCTAATTTATCTAAATAGTAATTAGTTATAAGTTCACACTGTTTCATCGCTGATAAATTCAGTGTTTCAGCTGTTACAAATGGGTTACCATCACGGTCTCCACCAATCCACATTCCCATAGTTATTGGTGTCTCATTTCTAAGCTCTATATTATGTTCTTCTAATAACAATTTGTACTCAGTCATTAATTTACCAATAGCTTTTATAAATGATAAATTGTAATATTCTAGTACGTTCGTAATTTCATTAGCAACTTTTAGTTTTTTCTCACGTATAATATCACTTTGGATTAATATTTCAATATGTTTTTGGATAGCATTTTTCCATTTTCTTTCATTAATCAATCCATTTTTCACATCACGGTGTTTTCTTAATAAAGAGTGCAATTTCTCAGTTAAATCAAGAATTGTTTTTCTCTGCACTTGCGTAGGATGTGCTGTTAGTACTGGCACTACATTAATATTATCTAAAATATTTTTATCTTTAATATTCTTAATTGATTCAGACAACTTACCTATATATGCTTCATCCGAGTTGTTTTTATAGTTGACCTCATAAGCTAAATCAACATCTTCAGCTATATTAATAAGTAGTGGTAATACTGAGAAGAAATTCGCTACAATTTCCATTTCTTCTTGTGTTAAATCTTTAATAATAAGATTTAATTTTTCATAATTTTTCTTGTCAGCTAATGCTTTTAATTCTACAATTTTTTGAAAAGTTTCTTCAGAAATTAATTTTTGAGTAGCTTTCAGTAACATTTCTGTAAGAATTTGAATCTCCTCTTGTATTATATTTTCATTTACATTACTTTCTAGTCTTGTTTTTTGCATCTAGTTACTCCTTGATAAGATTTTTACTAATAAAGTTTATTTTATCAGTTTTAACTACATATTCCATTATAAAACTTTTTTAGAAATAACACAATGAATTTTAACATTTTTTTCATCATATTGGATATTTTGCTAACTTTTTTTGAATTTTTAATATTATTGTTCCTATTTTACCTAATAGAACAATATATTATAATATACGAATAACAATCTATAAAATCCAAATTTTTACATTATTTAATATTTTGCAAATATCATAAATTACTTTCATCTTCAACGAATCAACCTAAAAAGTCGAGGCTTTTTGAAAGTTGAACCTATAGTAGTTTTACTTTCAAAACCTCGACTTTATATTTTATTATTCTTCTTCGTAGCTTTCTTCTTTTGCTGCTAATGTAACAGTTGCTACTTTTTGATCATCAACAAGATTAATAACTTTAACACCTGTTGCAGTTCTTCCTAATGTACTGATTGTTGAAACATCTATTCTAATAATAATTCCTTGATCAGTCATTATCATTAAGTCTTCATTTCCTGCGATAGATTTAACCGCTACAATTTTACCTGTTTTCTTAGTAACTTTAGCTACTTTAACACCTTTTCCTCCACGGTTAATTACATTGAATTCCATAGATTTAGAAATTTTACCAATACCATTTTCTGTTACTGTTAAAATTTTCTTAGATTCATCAACTACTTCCATACCTACTACATAGTCATCTGGAGAAAGGGTGATACCTTTTACTCCGCGACTTACACGTCCCATTGTACGGACTTTTTCAGCATTAATTCTAATCGCTTGACCATTTGCTGTAACAATCATAATATCTTGATCATCAGTAATTCTTTGAACATCAATTAGTGAGTCATCTTCATCAAGTTTAAGAGCAATCTTACCTTTCTTAAGAATACTTGCGTAATCTCCTAATTTAGATTTCTTAATGATACCATATTTAGTTGAGAAGATTAAGCTTGTTCCCTCTTCTTGAAGATCAGAAATTGCAATAATAGAATTTACTTTTTCTTCTTTTTCAATTTCTAATAAGTTAATGATAGGTATTCCTTTAGATTGTCTACTCATTTGGTTAATTTCATAACCTTTAAGAGTATAAACCTTACCTTTATCTGTAAAGAATAGGATATGATCGTGTGTTGAGCAACTTAGCATATAAGCTACATTGTCCTCATCGTTTGTAGTCATACCATTTACTCCACGTCCACCACGTCCTTGTGATTTATAAGTACTTGCAGCAAGACGTTTAATGTATTGGTTATGAGATAGAGTAATTATGATTTGTTCTTTTTCGATTAAATCTTCGTTTTCGATTTGATCTACTTGTCCTTCAATTATTACACTACGACGTTTGTCTCCAAATTTTTCTTTAACTTCTAATAACTCGTCTTTAACTATTTGAATTACACGTTCCGGTTTAGCTAGAATGTCTTCTAAGTCAGCGATAAGTTCCATAAGTTTACTGTATTCTTCTTCAATCTTATCGCGTTCTAAACCTGTAAGTCTTTGAAGACGCATGTCTAGGATAGCTTGTGCTTGAATTTCAGTTAAACCGAATTGATCTATTAATCCGGCTTTTGCTTCCTCAGCAGTTTGAGATCCACGAATTAAGCTGATAATTCTATCAATATTATCTAAAGCAATTCTTAATCCCTCTAATATATGTGCACGAGCTTGCGCTTTTTTAAGATCAAATTTAGTTCTTCTAACTACTACTTCTTTTTGGTGCTCTAAGTAGTAGTAAAGCACTTCTTTAAGATTTAATAACTT
Source organism: Gemella haemolysans (assembly GCF_901873445.1). Lineage (GTDB taxonomy): Bacteria > Bacillota > Bacilli > Staphylococcales > Gemellaceae > Gemella > Gemella haemolysans_C. The sequence goes on along the minus strand of NZ_CABFLN010000011.1, from coordinate 4,457 downwards.
AGGTACTCCATTTACAAGAGCAATCATGTTAACACCGAACGAACTTTGTAATGGTGTTAATTTGTATAAATTGTTTAGTATTACGTTACTATTAACATCGCGACGTAATTCAATTACAATTCTAATACCTTTTAAGTTACTTTCATCACGAAGGTCTGTAACGCCTTCAATTTTTTTATCACGAGCTAATTCAGCTATTTTTTCAACTAATTTTGCTTTGTTTACTTGATAAGGAATTTCTGTAATAACAATTCTTTCCTTACCATTTTTCATCTGTTCAATTTCAGTTTTACCACGCATTATTACAGAACCACGTCCTGTTGTGTAGGCTTTAACTATTCCACTACGACCTAGTAAGAATGATCCTGTCGGGAAATCTGGTCCTTTTATCTTAGACATAAGTTCAGCAATAGTTATTTCAGAGTTATCTGCTAATGCGATTACTCCATCGATAACTTCCCCTAAGTTGTGTGGCGGAATATTAGTCGCCATACCAACTGCAATACCACTGCTTCCGTTAACTAATAAGTTAGGTATTCTTGCTGGTAATACTTTTGGTTCTTGTTTAGTACCATCATAGTTATCTTGCATATCAACTGTATCTTTGTTAATATCACGAAGTAACTCAGAAGCAATTTTACTCATTCTTGCTTCTGTATAACGCATCGCAGCAGCTCCATCTCCATCAATAGAACCAAAGTTTCCTTGTCCATCTACTAAAGGATATCTACTGTTGAAATCTTGCGCTAAACGTACAATTGTACCGTATGTTGCAGAGTCACCGTGTGGGTGATACTTCGCCATTACTTCCCCTACAACGAAGGCACTTTTTTTGTAAGGTTTATCATATGTTAACCCTAAGTCATTAAAAGCATAAAGTATTCTTCTATGAACTGGTTTTAACCCGTCACGTACATCTGGTAAGGCACGTGATACAATAACACTCATTGAATAATCTAAAAATGAATTTTCAATTTCAGTCGTTATGTTTCTTAAGGTAATATTATTTTTATTGTCTTCCATGTTCTATCCTTTCTTTCTAAATGTCTAAGTTTATAACATTTAGAGCATTATCTTCGATGAATTTACGTCTTGGTTCTACTTTTTCACCCATTAACGTATCAAATGCTGCATCCGCCCTTTGAGCATCATCAATACTTACTTGATACATTAAACGATGTTCTGGATCCATTGTAGTATCCCATAATTCCTCCGCATTCATCTCTCCAAGACCTTTGTATCGTTGAACAGTGTACTTTTTATCTCCAGCATGTTCTTCAATATTTTGTTTAAGTTCTTCTTCTGTATGGCAGTAGAATTCTTTTTTACCTACTTTTAGACCGTATAGAGGTGGTCTAGCGATATATACATATCCTGCGTCGATAAGTTCTCTCATATATCTGAAGAAGAATGTTAATAACAATGTTCTAATGTGACTTCCATCGACATCGGCATCGGTCATGATAACAATTTTATGATAACGAAGTTTATCAATATTTAATGTTTCCCCAATTCCCATACCAATAGCTGTAATCAATGATCGAACCTCATCATTAGCTAGTACTTTGTCAATTCTTACTTTCTCTACGTTCAGAATTTTACCTTTAAGCGGTAAAATAGCTTGGAATTTACTATTACGTCCAAGTTTTGCACTTCCTCCCGCAGAGTCCCCTTCGACTAGGAAAAGTTCACATTCAGCTGCATCTTTACTTGAACAGTCAGCTAATTTCCCTGGTAGGTTTGTGAATTCTAAAGCATTTTTTCGACGTGTAGATTCACGAGCTTTTTTAGCTGCAATTCTTGCACGTGATGCTTGAAGACCTTTTTCAACAATTATTTTTGCTGTTTTTGGATTTTCTAATAAGAATCTATCTAATTCTTCAGAGAATAACTTATTAGTAATTGTACTCATTTCTGAGTTACCTAATTTAGTTTTTGTTTGTCCTTCAAATTGTGGATTTGGGTGTTTGATTGAAATAATCGCAACAAGTCCTTCACGAACATCATCCCCTGTTAATGACTCTTTATCTTTAATAAGTTTATTCTTTTTACCATAAGAGTTAATTATTCTTGTAAGAGCAGTTTTAAATCCACTCTCATGAGTTCCACCTTCATGTGTATTAATGTTATTAGCATAACTTAATACATTATTAGAATATCCTGTGTTATATTGCATTGAGATTTCAACTTCTTTCCCATCCATCTCACCATGCACATAAATAGCTTCGTGTAAAGCATCTTTATTTTCATTTAACATTTCCACATACTCTAATAATCCACCTTCATAGCAGAAAGTTTCTTCTTTTTCTTGTCCTTCTCTCTCATCTTTAAGGATAATTGTTATACCTTTATTTAAGAAAGCAAGTTCTCTAATACGTGTTCTTAAAATATCGTATTCATATACTGTTGTTTCTTGGAAGATTTCTGGATCTGCTTTAAAACGAATAGTTGTTCCAGTTCTATCAGTATCTCCTACTACTGTAATTCCTTGAACTACATCTCCTCGTTCAAACTTCATCATATGGATTTTCCCATCACGATGAACAGAAGCTTCTAGATTCGTAGATAAGGCATTTACTACACTGGCACCTACTCCGTGAAGACCACCTGATACTTTATATCCGCCTCCACCGAATTTACCTCCGGCGTGAAGTACTGTAAGGATTACTTCAAGTGCTGGTTTCCCTGTTTGTTCTTGAATATCTACTGGAATACCACGTCCATTATCTTCTACTCTTATCCAATTTCCTTTTTCAATTGCAACTGTTATTGTGTCACAATATCCGGCTAAGGCTTCATCTATAGAGTTATCTACAATTTCCCAAACAAGGTGGTGTAGACCTTTACTAGATGTAGAACCGATATACATACCTGGTCTTACCCTAACAGCTTCAAGTCCTTCAAGAACCTGAATCTGATCGGCATTATATTCTTGTATTTGTTTTTTTTCTACCATGATTTTTCCTTTCATTTTAGTAAATTTATAAATAAATTTTCTAGATTATTTCACTAATATTTCCATTTTCTATTTTAAAAACTTTAGCTTTTTTTAATAAATCTTCTTTAATATCTGATATCGAAGGTGTTGTAATGAATGTTTGCACATTTTCATTAATTGCATCTAACAGTTTTAATTGTCTATTTTTATCTAATTCACTTAAGACATCATCTAAAAGTAATACTGGATAAGTTCCAGTTTTTGTTTTTAAATAATTTATTTCAGCTAACTTTAACGATAATACTATACTTCTTTGTTGTCCTTGAGAAGCATACATCTTCGCATCAAGATCATTTATATAAAACTCTAAATCATCTTGATGTGGTCCAATTTTAGTACTTCCTCTCATTATATCGTCATATGATTTTTTCATCATAACTTTAGTTAAGCTTTCCTCATTAAATACTTCATCCGATATATCATTTATATTTAATGCTTCTAGTACTGAACTCTTGTATCTGATTTTTAGTGATTCTTGACCATTAGATATATTCATCATATTTTTATAAGTCAATTCTGAAATATCTTGAACAAACGATACTCTTTCTTTTGTTATATATATAGCCACTTTAGCTAATTGAGAAGTGAGAGTCTCTAAATATGCAAGAGACATCTCATCCTTTGGATTTTTCCTCATATCTTTTAAATAAGAATTTCTCTGTTTCAATAAATGTTGGTACATTAAATAATACTTATGATAAATACGTGAGAACTGATAAAATTCTCTATTTATAAACTCTCGACGAAGTGACGGAGATCCTTTTACTAGTTGCAAATCTTCAGGAGAAAATAATACTACATTTAGCTCTCCTACGAAGTCTGTTAGTTTAGTTTTTTTCACTCCTGCTATTTTTGCACTTTTTCCTTTATTGTTAATACCTAACATAATATCTAAATTCTTATCATTTTTGTTAACTACACATGACATCGCTGTGGCAGTTTCACCAAACATTATACATTCACTATCACTCTTAGTACGATAACTACGTCCAAGTGCTAAGCAAAAAATAGACTCTATTATATTAGTTTTTCCATTCGCATTGTTTCCTACTAAAACATTAAGCGAGGGATGTACATCTATATTCATTGATAAATAATTTCGAAAGTACAGTAATTTTAAACTCTTAATCCTCATTAATAATTATGAATTCATTTCCTTCTAATTTAATAATATCATTTGAATATAATTTTTTCCCTCGTCTATTTTCTAGTTCTCCGTTTAACTCAACTTCAACTTCTTGTAAAAAATATTTGGCTTCTCCACCTGAACCTATGAATCCTTCTACTTTTAAAAATTGTGCTAACGTAATATACTCACTATTAATAAAAACTTCTTTCATTTTACACCTCCTAAGTATTAAAAAATGAAACTATATGTATATAAATATATTTTATATAATTTAATTATACCAAATTTATCGTTTTTTTTCAACAATAGTCAGGTGATTTTACCTAATAT
>NZ_CABFLN010000009.1 GCF_901873445.1 Gemella haemolysans | reverse complement strand
ATTATATATCGACTAATACTTTTTTTCTATATTATATTAATCATATATTTTAGTTTTCTCTTACCATACTTCTCTCAACATGATATAATTAAATTATATTAAACAAACTGGGAGAATAAAATTATGATAATTTTAAATAAAGAAGATGTCCAAAAATGTATTACTATGGAAAAGGCTATTGAAATTTGCAAAGAAGCTACAAAAAACTATTGTTTAAATAAGACAGATATTCCACTAAGAACTCCTATCATTTCTGAAAACAATAATGGTCAAGTACTATTTATGCCTGGAAAAATATCTTCAGAATCAGATAATATAGGTATAAAAATAGTATCTGTCTATCCTGATAATTCTTTAATAAACTTGCCTTCTGTTCCTTCTACTATGATTACTATAGATGAAAAGACAGGTATAGTTAATGGAATTATTGATGGTACATATTTAACAGCATTACGAACTGCTGCTTTACAAGGTGCTGCAACTGATTTATTAGCCAATAAAGATAGCAAAATTGCAACATTAATTGGAACAGGTGGTCAGGCTTTTGAACAAGCTCGAGCTTTACTAACAGTTAGAAATCTATCAGAACTTAGAGTCGTTGCAAGAAACTTCGAAAAAACTAAGAAATTTGCAGAAAAACTTAAAACAGAATTTAGCTATTTTTCTACTGATATAATCGCATACAAAAATGTCAATGAAGCTACAATTGATTCAGATATAATCACTACAGTAACAACTTCTACAACACCAACCTTCTCTGCTAAACACTTAAAACAAGGAGTTCATATTAACGGGATAGGATCATTTACTTACGATATGGTTGAACTTCCTTCTGAAATAATAAATTCTAACAGTAAAATTTACTTTGATACAAAAGATGGTGTTCTAAGTGAAGCTGGTGACATACTCCACCCTCTAGAAAATCAACTAATTTCACATGAAGATTTTAAAGGTGAACTTGGAGAGTTAGTTTTAAATTCTATTGAAGGTCGAACTAGAAAAGATGAAATTACAATCTTCAAATCAGTTGGAAGTGCCGTATTTGATATAGCATGCGCCGACTATATAATAAAAGAAGCAATAAAATTAAATATTGGAACAAAAATTGATATATAAAATAATATAAAAATAAACTCCTTCTCCTTAGAGGGTAATAGCCCCCAAAATTTGGACAAATTTTGGAGGGCTATTTATTATGAAATTAACAGATGAAAATAAGATAGAA
>NZ_CABFLN010000008.1 GCF_901873445.1 Gemella haemolysans | reverse complement strand
CTATTAAATTAACTTCTTTTATAATATTTTATACGAATCATATTAACTACATGAAAAATTAATTATAATTTTTATACGATATAAAAGTAATAATTATTTAAAACTATATAAATATAAGCATACAAAAAAGCGACTGGATAATCCAATCGCTTAATTTATTATCTTGCAAGCTTAACCGCTCTAACCTCACGGATAACATTAACTTTAATGTTTCCTGGATATTGCATCGTTTCTTCGATTTTATTTTTAACTTCTTTGGCAATTTTGTAAGTTTTTGTATCATCTACTTCTTCAGGATTTACGATTACTCGAATCTCACGACCTGCTTGAATAGCGAATGTTTTTTCAACACCTTTGTGTTCATTTGCGATTTCTTCAAGTTTTTGTAGACGTTTAATATAGTTTTCTAATGACTCTCTTCGAGCTCCTGGGCGTGATGCAGAAAGTGCATCCGCTGTGGCAACAATGACAGAAATAGGATTTGTAGGTTCAGTATCACCATGGTGTGAAGCAATTGCATTAACAACAATCGAATTCTCTTTATATTTAAGTGCTAAAGCAACACCAATTTCAACGTGAGAACCTTCAATTTCATGATCAAGCGCTTTACCGATATCGTGTAGTAAACCTGCGCGACGAGCTGTAGCAACGTCTAAGTCTAACTCGGCTGCTATAAGTCCAGCGATATAGGCTACTTCGATAGAGTGTTGTAGTCCATTTTGACCATAACTTGTTCTATATTTTAGTTTACCAACGATTTTAACTAAGTCTGGATGCATATTGTGGATTCCAAGATCAAATGTAGCTTGCTCCCCAGCATCTCGAATAACTTGATCAATATTTTTACGCGCTTTGTCAACAGCTTCCTCAATTTTTGAAGGGTGAATACGACCATCATCAATAAGTGATTTAATCGCTGTTTTTGCAACTTCACGACGAATTGGGTCATATCCAGAAAGAATAACTGCCTCTGGTGTATCATCAATAATTAAATCAACACCAGTTAATGTTTCTAAAGTACGAATATTTCTTCCCTCACGACCGATAATACGACCTTTCATGTCATCACTTGGAAGATCAACAACAGATACTGTAGTTTCACTAACTACATCTGTTGCAAAACGTTGTAATGATTGAACGATAAGTTCTTTAGCACGTTTATCAGCAACGCTTTTCGCCTCTAGTTCTTTATTTCTTATATATATTGCCATATCTTTAGCCATATCAGTTTCAACTGCGGCCATAATCTCTTCACGAGCTTGTTCTTCTGTTAAGTTTGCAATCCTTTGCAACTCTGTTTCTTGTTGAATCTTAAGTTGATTAACCTCAGTACTCTTTTCTTCAAGTAATTGAGATTTCTCTTCCAATTTCATCTCTCTTGAACTTAACAATTCATCTTTTTTATTTAGAAGTTCTGTTTGACGTTCTAATGAAGATTCTTTTTGAACGATTCTATCTTCTTGTCTTTGAATATCTTGTTTTTTAAATTCTGCTTCTTTATTAGCAATATTAATTATCTCTTCAGCCTCTTTTTTAGCTATAGTAGTTTCTTTTTCTACTATATATCTAGCCTCTTTTCTTGCTTCACCAATAATATGGTCCGCATCTTGCTTAGATAATTCTAATTTTTTTTGAATAGAATTTTTTGAAATGATATATCCAAATAAAAGTCCAACAAGTAAAGCTGCAACACTGATTATTCCATAAATCATCTTGCAACCTCTTTCCATTTTGAAAAATTTTTATTATGATATCACTATTTTGTTAACATTTAAATATCAACAATTTGTTATATACCATAACTACAATTCTACACTACCTACAGTAAAAAGTCAATAGTTCACTAAGGGAAAATCATAGTTTACAATAACTTTTCTTCTATGTATAAATCATTTATATTTTTCTTTAAAATTTACTCCACATCATTATTAAATACTTTACATTATCACTTGAATTTTAAACGACTTAGTTGTATTATTTTACTATCTACTCAATAATTAAGTAGAACTATTTTTACTCATGATTATAAAGTTAGAATTTTTTTTAAAAAAACTTAACAAAATACTTGCAATTACTTATATGCTATGGTATTATAGTCAAGTATGTAAAAATACAAAACTTGATTGAGTGGGAGAACGAAAAATTTCAAGACGTTCAAATGACCACATCACGAAAAATATATAGGAGGTTTTATCGTGGCTAAAAAAGTTATAAAAGTTGTTAAATTACAAGTACCAGCAGGTAAAGCTAACCCAGCTCCACCAGTTGGTCCAGCGTTAGGTCAAGCTGGTGTAAACATCATGGGATTCTGTAAAGAATTCAATGCTCGTACACAAGACCAAGCAGGATTAATCATTCCAGTAGTAATCTCAGTATATGAAGACCGTTCATTTACTTTCATTACTAAAACACCACCTGCACCAGTATTACTTAAAAAAGCAGCTAAAATTGAAAAAGCATCTTCTGTACCTAACCGTGACAAAGTTGCTACAGTTTCAAAAGCTCAAGTTCAAGAAATCGCTGAACTTAAAATGGCTGACTTAAATGCAGCTTCTGTAGAAGCAGCTATGCGTATGATTGAAGGTACTGCAAGAAGTATGGGTATCTTAGTAGGAGAATAGGAGGATAATTATAATGGCAAAAAAAGGTAAAAAATATCTTGAAGCAGCTAAATTAGTAGATTCTTCTAGTCTATACTCTGTAGTAGAAGCAATCGAATTAGCTAAAAAAACAAGTACAGTAAAATTTGACGCAACTGTAGAAGTTGCATTCCGTTTAGGAGTTGACACTCGTAAAAACGATCAACAAGTTCGTGGAGCAGTAGTTCTTCCTAAAGGAACTGGTAAAACTGCAAAAGTTTTAGTTTTTGCTAAAGGTGATAAAGCAGCAGAAGCTGAAGCAGCAGGAGCTGACTACGTAGGACAAGGTGAATACATCACTAAAATCCAACAAGGTTGGTTTGATTTTGACGTAATCGTAGCTACTCCAGACATGATGGGAGAAGTTGGTAAAATCGGTCGTGTATTAGGACCTAAAGGATTAATGCCAAACCCTAAAACTGGTACTGTAACTATGGACGTTACTAAAGCAGTTAATGAAATCAAAGCTGGTAAAGTTGAATACCGTGCTGAAAAAGCTGGTGTTGTTCATACTCCAATCGGTAAAGTTTCATTCCCAACTGAAGACTTAGTTGAAAACTTCAACGCTGTTCAAGACGCTTTAGCTAAAGCTAAACCAGCTGCTGCTAAAGGAACTTACTTCAAATCTGTAGCTGTAACTACAACTATGGGTCCTGGAGTTCGCGTTAACACTGCAGAATTCAAATAAGAATTATTTAATAAAAAGAAGATTTGGTTATCTAAGTCTTCTTTTTTTCTCCTCTTCACTTTCAGAATAAAAGACAGTTCCTCTATAACTTATTTAAAAAGGAACTGTCTATTTTAGTATTCTGTTTTCTTATTTTACGTTCTTTTACTTTTTCATTGAATTATCGTATATTGTTACTATTCCAGTTTTAGACGCTTCTTTTACTCCTTCTACAAAATCTTTACTAGCATCTTTATAAAATTTATATCCACTTGAACTTAACAATAGCACCAAAATTAATATAAGTTTTATTCTATCCTTTTTACTTACTTTAGTATCCCTTTTACTATTGCTTATAATATTTACACTCACAAAGTGATAAACTATTGTAATTACTATTAACAATAATAATTTTATAATATTAAATTGTGCAATATCATATTTTGGTCCTGTAAATCCACTATAAACTCCAAGTAATGAAAATCTAAATATGCTTACTATTAATTGGTAAATTAAAATATCTCCTAAAATAAAGTATATAAATGATTTTTTAGTATATATCATCTGTATTATCACTAAATTAGATAAAGCTATAACTACAACTATAGCATAACTATACTCAATCGGATTGACTCTACGATACAGAAAATCAAGCACAAATGCAACCAGTCCTCCTACAAATAGACTTATATATGTAGTATAATAAATGTATCTTGCTTTATTATTAAATGAAATAGGAAGGTATTCAATAAACTGTTGCTCAGGATCATCATATTTTCTTCCATTTATGACTATAATTAATGAGCTAATCAGAGCTAATATTATATATGTTTTAGCAAATAATAATTCAAGTATTTCAATAATAGTGACGAAGTAATATAGTATATACAGGCTTTTATAGAACAACGGCATCGAATAATTTCTATTTGATATTATATTCCAAATCGCTCCAAATTTTGTTTCATATTGTTGTTTAATCATTTTCAACCTCTCCTTTCAATACAGAAAGTAAAATACTCTCTATATTAGTCGTATTAAATCGTGCTTGTAATTCGACGATATCTTCGTTAATCGTAATTCTCCCATTTTCAAAAACAATAATGTAATCTGCTAAACTCTGTATTATGTAGGGTTCTTCAGTCACTATAATAATAGTTTTATCTTCATCCATATATTCTCTAAGAAGCGCTATCATTTCTTTTCTAGCTATTAAACCAACACCAGAAAATGGATTATCTAAAATTAATAGTTTAGATTTTGTATAAATTCCTATAGAAAATAATAGTATTTTCCTCTCTCCTTGTGAAAGTTCATATATTTTCTTATGACGATATACTTTATGTTTACTCAGAAATTCAAAACATTTCTCTAAATTAAATCTAACATCTAATTTATATATTTTATATAGAACCTCATATACTCGTAAAGAATCTGAAAACAAAGGTTTATCCGCTACATATGAGTAAAGATTTTTAATATCTACTTCATTTTCATGAAAATTTAGATTATCATAAGTAATTACATTTTTCTCTGAAGGTAAACCTCCTAAAAGTGTTTGAAGAAATAATGTTTTACCACTTCCACTGTTACCTGTAATTGCATAGACATACCCTTCTTCTAACTCCAAATCAATTGGACCAAGTTGAAATGTTCTTTTATTAATTAATAATTTATTCACTTTTATCATAACTTTTCTCCTCCAATACACTATTAAATATATCCTTAATATCATTTAAATTAAGTCCATCATTAACAGCCTTATCAATTATACTCTTAAGTTCGTCTAAGTATTCTTCTTTTTTTATCGTTAAGATAGTAGCTAAATCTATATCATTTACAAAATATCCAACAGCACCTTTTGAATATATTAGCTCTTCTTGTAACAATACCTCATATGATTTTTTTATTGTAATGATACCAACCTCTAACTCTTTTGCTAAGCTCCTAATAGAAGGTAATTGATCATTATATTTTAAGCTACCATCTAGAATATTACTTTTAATTTGCGTTGCCACCTGCTGATATATCGGAACAGATGACATGTTAGAAAGTTTTATATTCATCATTGTCCTCCTTATTAATTTATTTTAAGCAAACTACAACATTATTCAGATATTAAAAACGTTTCCTTGTATCTACTGTGATTATACAATAGATACAGTTAGTTTGTCAATAAATATTTTAAAATTAATTTTAGTTTTTATTAAACACAAATTTAATCTAGTAATTTATATATATTTTTTTATTTTGAAAAATTTCTTATCATGTTATAATTGTATTAACTATTATTTTAGGAGTGTATTTATGATTACTATTATTGTGCCAATTTATAACGAAGAAAGAACAATACGTGATTTCATTTATAATCTATATTGTTTGCATAATATTAAAGAACACGAGGTACTTTTCATTGATGGTGGTTCTACAGATAAAACAAAAGAAATACTAGATGAACTCTCTTATTTTGGTTATTCATACCACTTATCAGATAAAAAAGGACGAGCAAATCAGATGAATTACGGGGCTAAAATCGCAAAAGGAGACATACTATGGTTTGTTCATTGTGATAGTGTTCTTCAAAAAGATGTAATAGAAAAAGTACTTTCTTGCCCCACTGAGGTCGGTTGTCTAAAGATTAGATTCTATCCAAATAGTTTTCCTATGTGGGTTAATTCATTAGTTTCTAATATGCGGGCTAGTATTACCAACCTAGCATTTGGAGATCAAGCTATATTCATAAAAAAACAAGTATTTGAAGAAATTGGTGGATATAAAGATATGCCTTTAATGGAAGATTACAAACTATCAGAAGATTTAAGTTCACGAAGTTACAAAATTACAGTAATCGACTCCCCTATTACATCATCAACTAGAAGATATAAAAATCATACTGTTAAAACAATGTGGCAGATGCAAAAATTTCAGAAGATGTATCGCCGTGGTGTTCCTGTTGAAGAATTAGCAAAAATGTATAAAGATGTGAGGTAATTTTATTTATATAATGCTAAGACTAAGTACTTAACATTTAAAAAGTTTATAAAAATACCTATAATTACTGATATTTAAGTTCACTATATATAACCCCCTTAGATATTTACTAACTTTTAGGAGTTGACTTAACAAAATCTATTTCTCTGAAATCACGATTTTTGAGTTACTCCTATTTTTAATTTAAAATTATATATTTTTTTATACATTATATATAGTTCAATTTCATTGATTATTTATGGAAACTAACTTATAATTAACTTATATACAAATTTTAGAGGAGAGAATAAATATGGCAGAATATTTTAAAAAGAAACATTTAATAGAATTTGGTGAAGGGAAATTTGGTGAAGATGCACCTGAACATTGGAAAAACTTCATGAATTACTACGGTAATGTAATGGCTGAAGGTGAATTAACAACTCGAGAAAAAGCTCTTATTGCTCTTGCTGTAGCTCATGCTGAAGCATGTCCTTATTGTATAGATGCATATACTAGTACATGTCTTGAAGAAGGATGCGACCAAGATCAAATCGCAGAAGCTATTCATGTTGCTGCTGCAATGAAAGCTGGTATTACCTTAGTGCACGGTCTTCAAAGTAAAGAACTATCAGATAAATTAACAAACTAAATTTATTATGACTGAATTAAATATACCCAAATTTTTTGATCAAGTAGAGGAAAAACAGTACTTATTAACCGAAGAATTTCCAGAAGTAATGCAAATTAATGTAGGTAGCTTATGTAATATTACATGTAGTCACTGTCATGTTGATGGTGGACCTACAAGAAAAAATAACATGGTTCGAGAAACTTTTGAACAAATAATCGAAGCATTCAAGGTTGGTAAGTATAAAACAATGGATATCACTGGCGGAGCTCCTGAGATGAACCCTAATTTCAGATGGTTTATAAAAGAAATCTCACAATATGCAAAAACTATAATTGTAAGAACAAACCTAATCATCCTTGATGTTCCAGCTTATAGAGATATACCAGAATTATACCGTGACTTGAAAGTTCAAGTAGTAGCCTCATTGCCCTACTACAACGAAAAAGTTGTCGCTAAACAACGTGGTAAAGGTGTTTTTCCAAAGTCAATAGAAGTACTGAGAAGACTTAATGAACTAGGTTACGGTAAAGAAGAAGATCTAGTATTAAACCTAGTTTATAATCCAAATGGAGCGTTTTTACCTCCTAAACAAGAAGCACTAGAAAAAACTTATAAGAAAAAACTATATGACAATTTCGAAATTGTCTTTAATAACTTATTCGCAATAACAAATAATCCAATCGGTAGATTCTCTGAATTTCTTCATAGAGAAGATCTTTACGAAGGATATATGAATAAACTATATAAAGCATATAATCCTGCAACACTACCAGGGCTAATGTGTAGAAACATGATTTCTGTTGGTCCAGATGGATCTTTATATGATTGCGACTTTAATTATATTGAAAAACTAAAAATCTCTGGAGAAATCAACCATGTGAGTCAGCTTGTAGATAATCATACCGGTGTACGTAGAATCGTTACAGGTATGCATTGTTACGGGTGTACAGCAGGAGCTGGTTCATCTTGAGGTGGAGAGACTTGCTAGCATAGGTTATGCTAATTAAATACGAAAAGAAGCCATGAACTTTGGCTTCTTATTTTTTTTATTAATGTATTAATAATGTTCCCGGCAACATCACTAATTCTATTATTACTTGTAAGTTTGAATAGCTCATTCATATCAGGCATTAGTTAATTATATTTTGAATATGATTCCAGAGCTTTATTAATCATTGGAGATACTAATCCTGCACCTTTACCTTGATTTAATTTTTCAAGTGCTTTATTTAAGATATCACCAACAAAAGAGGGAACTTGATTACTACCAATAATACTATTTATTGATTCTTTAATTTTATCATCTGATCCATTACTCCCTAAAGATAAAACATTATCTAATATATTTACACCTCTCAAGTTTAATAATATTATTCTATCAAATGAAACATAAATGTACTATATATTTGCTTCAAATTTATTATTATCAATAGACTTGCTCGATTTTCTCCATAATCTAAATTTACCAAAAAGCCAAAATAACACGGGGTTGGAATTTTTTCCATACCCCGTATTTATTATACAAACTCTTAATTTTAAGTCTTTATTTTTCTATACTAAAACTTTATCGTTTTCTTTTCTCTCTCTTGGAGATTGACGAACACTAACTTCAATTTTTCCTTTTTTGTTTAATTCACGTACTTTTAATACTGCCCATAGTTGAGCTGCGATAAATAGTGATGAATATAAACCAAAGACTAAACCGATAAGTAATGCTACGTTGAATGAGTAGATTGAACTACTTCCTAGTAATAACATAACTACTACTGTGATTATAACTGTTAATACCGTATTGATAGAACGAGTTAATGTTTGTCTTAGTGATACGTCTACAAGTTTATAAATTTGTTCTTTTGATTTTAATACTTTTTCATGACGCATATGTTCACGAATACGGTCAAATGTAACGATAGTATCGTTGATTGAGTAACCTACAATCGTTAATACCGCTGCAATGAATGTAATATCTACTTCTAGTCTTAATAAACTTGTTATGAAGATAATTATACATACGTCGTGTAGTAAGGCGATAACACTTGTAAGTCCCATACGCCATTCAAATCTGAATGCCACATAGATAATGATACCTATTGATGCATACATTAATGCGAATAATGCATTCTTAGCTAATTCTTTACCTATTACTGGAGATACAACACTTAGGTTCGCATCTTTTTCATATTTTTTAGCAAAGTATTCTTTTATTTCGATTGATTTTTCTTGTCCAAAACTCTCTTTAGAGTGAATTGTCGCTTGTTTTTTATCTGGTGATAAAACTATTTTTTCATCTTTTACTTTTAGATTGTTTAAATCTTCTTGAACTTTATCTACTGATAATTCAGTGTTAGCAGCTACGTCTATACGAGTACCACTAGAGAAGTCAATTCCTAGGTTAAGTTTATTCATTCCTAGAGAAATAGATCCTGCAATCATAATTGCAATGCTTAAAGCGAAGAATTTCTTCATGTGCTTAGTAAAGCTTAACCATTCAAATTTTGTGCTTAAGTTAAGTGAGTTAATACCAAACTTAGTTTCATGAATACTCTTCTTACTTACACCGAAGTACCCTGGGTGATTATTAAAGATATTAGAGTTTACTAATAAACTTAGTAATAATCTAGTACCAAATACCGCAGTTATAAAGCTGACAAGTATTGATAATAGTAACATTGTCGCGAAACCTTTAACACTACTTGTACCAAAGATGAATAGTACTACTGCAGCGATAACTGTTGTAAACTGCGAGTCGAAAATTGTCCATAATGATTGTTTAGCACCGTCTAAATATGCCTTTTTCAATGGATATCCAGCACGTACTTCTTCTTTAATTCTTTCGTACATGATGATATTGGCATCAACTGCCATACCAACCCCAAGAATCAGAGCTGCAATACCAGGAAGTGTTAACACCCCTGAAATCATATTGAAGAATACTACTGTGATATATACGTAAGCAACCATCATTACACTTGCTACAAATCCAGGTACACGATAAATAACTAACATGAATAAACAGATAATAGCTAATGCGATAGCACCTGCATATACCGTTTGATTTAATGCATCGGCACCGAATTGAGCACCTACTGAGTTAGAGTAAATTTCTGTTAATTTAACTGGTAATGCACCTGAGTTTAATAAAGCTGCCATTTCTTTAGCTTCTTTTACAGTAAAGTTACCAGTGATTTGAACATCTTTAGAGTTAATAGTTTGTGCTACTTGTGGTGCAGAAACATATTTAGGTTTCTCTTTAGAAGCCTCAGCTTTGAATGAGTCTCCTTCATTGAAATCCATCCAAATAACCATTAAGTTTTGCCCTTGACCTCGTTTACTGATTTCTGAAGTTATATTACCGAATTTATCAGCATCTTTTAACTTCAAGTTAACATCTGGCTTGTTGTTTTGATCAAATCCTTGAGAAGCTCCATTTTCTTGTAAATCAGATCCGTCTAAAAGAACTTTATCTTCAATATCACGAATAGTAAGGTTCGCTTGTGTTGACAGTACTTTACGAGCTGATTCTTGATCTTTAACACCTGCAAGTTCAACACGAATTCTATTTCCTGATTCAACAGTAATAACCGGCTCACTTACCCCAAGAATGTTAATACGTCTACTAATAGTATCTGCAGTTGCTTTTACAGCTGCTTCATCTATAGTTTGACCTTCTTTAAGAGGTTCTACTTGGTATAGTACCTCAAATCCTCCTTGAAGATCCAGTCCAAGATTTACTTTTTCTGCATTAGATTTTGAAGTTAATCCTATAGAAGTAAGGATAATAATTACTAATGACAGGAAAGCAATTATTCTACTGAACTTTTTCTTCTCATTTCTTCTTCCTCTCATGAAAGTTCTCCTTTATTTTATTTTTCATTGTACAATTTATAGTAATCAAATATAAAATTATTTATATGTAAATCGCTATATAGGTAATTAATACGCTACCTTCTAATTTATCAAATTTTCGCTAAGTTATCAAGTATTTATTTAATTTTTTTATAATAATCTTCTACATATTTAATGACAGAAAAATCATTATTATTTCCGATAACTTCATCACACATATTTTGAATTTCTTCTTTTGCATTATTTGGACAAACACTCCATCCTGCTACATCAAACATTTCTTTGTCGTTAAAATTGTCACCAAATACTACACAATCTTCAATCGGAGATTTGTAATATTCGGCTAATTTTTCAATTGCAGTACCTTTGTTACATCCTTTCGGCATGATATCAAAGAAATTAGTCGCTGAAAATGTTCCATCAACTTCTAACACTTCACTAACCTTGTTAAAGAAATCCACCACTTTATCATGATCTTTTGCAATCATCATAATTTTTTGGCAATCTTCATTGTTTTTCTTAAGCTCACCAATAATGTCTTCGTGAATATACATCGGTGTTTTTAATTCCTCTGGCATATTCGCTTCTATGCGTTTCATACGCGCCATGCTAAATGATAAATGTGTACAGTATATATAGTTTAACGTATAAACATGAAATTCTATCTCATCATCGTTTAATTCTTTAAACATACTGTATATCTTTTCTATTTCTTCTATTTTAAAGCTCTTTTGATATACTATCTCACCTGTTAATAGATTTCTAATTAAACTTCCATTGTTAGAAATAACTACATCGTTCATTCCTAAGTTGTGATAATAGTGTTTTACAGCAATATCAGGTCTTCCTGTGGCAATTATGAATTTACTTCCTTTATCTTGCAGTTTAACAATCACATCTTTCGCATTTGGTGCAACTTCTTTTTTATCATTCAAGAACGTTCCATCCATATCAGTAATAAACCATTTCATTAGTTATTTTTCTCCTTTGTGAAAACTAAAAATTTACTAATTACATAATTAGCAACAAGTACTACGAATTGAATAATAAATTTACTTAAATATGCATTCATTCCTAAGTAAATGAATAACTCAACTCCGAATACTTCTATAACAAGTGTAGATAGTCTAGCTGTAAAGAATTTTGTAAGTTCATATAGAACTTTCTTAAATCCAGCAGCTTTAGAGTTAAATACGTATTTAGCATTAACAAAATATGCGAATAAAATTGATAATGTTATAGATATTAAATTCGCTGGTCTAACTTCCATCCCATAGTAATACAAAATAAAGTATGTAACTACATTTACAAGTGTCGTACAAACTCCAAAAAATATGTAATTTGCTATACTTTTGTATTTAGGTTCTTTGTAAAGATCCAGCATTTTATTTATTAAATTTCTCATGCTATCCTCTTTATATTAAAATTTTGCCAACACTTAATTATATACCTATAAAGAATTTTTTTCAAATTTTTACATGTTAATTCATGTTAACTAAACCACAAATTTTCAACTTAATAAAATTGACATATATATAAGATCTATATCAAAAAAAGAGTATCTCATTTTTGGGAGACACTCTCTTTAATTTATAGTTTACTGAAAAGTTTCACTTCTGGATATTTATCGCTAAACCAGTTCATCGCGAAGTCATTCTCGAATAAGAATACATAGTTATCATATAAGTCTTTAACTAGAATACTTCTTGAACTTGACATGTTTTCATTGATTGAATCTTCATTTTCAATCCAGCGAGTAGTTTTTTGTCCAATACGTTCCATTATTACTTCTGTATTGTATTCATTTTTCATGCGATGCTCAAATACTTCAAATTGTAGTTGTCCTACTGCTCCTAAAATAATTTGGTTCGTATGTAACGTTTTATAGTATTGAATTGCTCCTTCTTGCACAAGTTGCTCTACACCTTTGTGGAAATGTTTTTGTTTCAGTACGTTTTTTGCTGAAACTTTTACGAAAATTTCCGGTGTAAATGAAGGAAGTGCTTCAAATTCAACTTTTTTATTTTGATATAAAGTATCTCCGATTTGATAATTTCCACTATCGTAAAGACCGATAATATCTCCCGCATAAGCTACATCAACTGTAGCCTTATCATCAGCCATAAAGTTAGTTGAACGAGAGATTTTTAGTTTTTTTCCTGTTCTTGCTAAGTTTACATCCATACCACGGTTGAATTCACCTGAACATACACGCAAGAATGCAATTCTATCGCGGTGTTTAGGGTCCATATTGGCTTGAATTTTGAAAATGAATCCTGAGAAATCCTCTCCTATTGGTTGGATATCTTCTTCATTTACTCCACGACGACCTTTTGGTGTTGGTGCGTTATCTACATAATAGTTTAAGAAACTTTCTACACCAAATGATGATAATGCTGATCCGAAGAATACCGGTGTTTGCTCACCTTTTAGTTGTTTTTCATAATCATAATCAACACCCGCTTCAGTAATAAGAATCATATCTTCTACACATTTTTGATACATAGTATCTTGAACAAGTGGATTATTATCTACAATATTATACTCTTCATCTAATTCTACAAAATCACTATCTTCATTGAACGGTTCAATAAAATGATTTTTTCTATCCATAATACCGAAGAAGTTTTGTCCCATACCTACTGGTAGGTTCATCGGATATGTTTCAATTTCTAATTTATCTTCAATCTCAGCTAATAATTCTAAAGGATCTTTAATTTCACGGTCAACTTTGTTGATAAACGTGAAAATCGGAATTCCACGCATACGACAAACTTTGAAAAGTTTTAATGTCTGCGCCTCAATCCCTTTCGCTCCATCGATTACCATCACTGCACTATCAACAGCCATAAGTGTACGATATGTGTCTTCTGAGAAATCTTCGTGCCCTGGAGTATCTAAGATATTAATAATTTTGTTATCATAGTCAAGTTGCATTACTGAAGATGTTACAGAGATACCACGTTGTTTCTCTATATCCATCCAGTCACTTTTTGCATATTTTCCTGTTTTCTTACCTTTTACCGTCCCAGCTTCACGAATTGCTCCACCGAATAAAAGTAATTTTTCAGTTAATGTAGTTTTACCAGCATCCGGGTGAGAGATAATGGCAAACGTTCTTCTTTTTTCTACTTGTTCTCTAATTTTTTCTACCACGTTATTTTCCTTTCAATTTTTTATTTTATATTAAATTTCTTTTTCGCTTCTTCTACAGCAACGATTGGATCTGAATGCCAAACTTTTTTACCACCTTGAAGAATTTCATAATCTTCACGCCCTTTTGAAGCTAAGATTACTACGTCTCCTGGTTCTGATAATTCAATTATGCGTTTAACCGCATCTGTTCTGAACCATACTTTTTCATAATTTTTATGAGTCATACCTTTTTCAATTGAACCCATAAGAACTTCTACATCTTCATCACGTGGACTATCTGTAGTAATAACAACATAATCTGCTTCTGAGATGATTTCTCCAATTAATGGTCCTTTTGAAATATCTCGTCCTCCACCCATTCCTGTTACTAGAAGGGTACGTTTTCCTTTTCTTATTTCTCTAGTTGCTTCTAATAATTTTTCATATCCATCTGGAGTATGTGCAAAGTCACTTATTATATCTATCGGTAGCTCATCACCTAAGATTTCCATTCTACCGTATAATGCTCCAAGCTTAGGTAAAATACCAACTAGCTGTTCTACACTACAACCTTTTAGCCACACAGCAATGAGAGCAGCAAGTACATTACTTACCATAAAATCTCCAATATAGTTAGTAGTACATTCAAAAATACCTTCCGGAGATTTTAGTGTAAAACTTGTTTTATAGATTTTATCTTCTTTATATTGTTTAATATTATATGCATAAAAATCCGCATTTTCATCTTTGATAGAGTAATTAATTTCTTGTTGATATAAGCATTTAGAAATAATTTTATAATAACTGTCATCTTTATTCAATACACCAAACTTCGCTTCTGATAGATTATTCCCTAATGTTGAGAATAATAAACTCTTATCATAGGCATAAGTTTGCATATCCCCATGGAAATCCAAATGCTCATGCGTTAGATTTGTAAATATAGCAACATCGATGTCAACATTATAAATACGCCCTAAAGCCATTGCGTGTGATGATGCTTCAAAGGCAAGATTTTTAATGTTTTCACGACGTAGCTCACCGATTTGATTATGTAATGTTACTACATCAGGAGTTGTATTACCAAAATAAAGCGGTTCATCATCATTTTTACCAAATCCATTTGTTCCAATATACGCACTACTTTCTCCTAGGTTACGCAGCATATTATGAACTAATGTAGATATACTCGTCTTACCATTTGTTCCAGTTACTGCAACTGTGTGAATATCAATACCCTCATTAATCTTTTTAGCTATCATACTAGCAATTTTTTCAATTTCATGCTCTCTAACAACAATAACAGCACAATTTTCTACATTATAATTTTCATAACGACTAGCTATTACTAATGCTGCCCCTTGCTCAATAACTTTTTCTATAAAGTTGTGACCATCTACAGTATAACCTTTAATAGCGACAAAAACATCCCCTTTTCCTATTTTTCGTGAATCTTGGGAAATGCTATTTACACTATTTGGTAATTTTCCATAAATAGTTTTTATTTTTATATTATCAATAATATCTAAAATATTCATACTATCTACCTTTTTCTTATTTTCTAACTACTAAATTATACCACGCATAGTAGTAATACTCAACCAACAACGGTAATAATTTACCTATTCTATTATCATTTATTATAATTACTACAAAATTCTTATGAAAATTTTAAATACGATACTAATTATCTCCACTCGTTATGTTGATAATTAATAAAATCTAGTGTAATATATATAAGAAATCATTATTAAAGAAACTTTAAGGAGCAACGATGGAACACGAAATTATTTCCGAAATATTAAGTCATATAGCCAATAGCAACATTAACAAAATAACTTTTTCAAATATTCGCAATAAAGAATTAGAACTTGATAAAGTCATTGGAAAATTAGTTAATATTAAAAACTGTATTAACTTACAATTAGAATATCGTTATAAAAGAATAATAAAACATACGAACCTTGTTACCACAGATTCTGAAAGTATCGAAAAAGTCATTACTGAACTTTTCGAATTAGCAAAAGACATAAATATAGTTACTATTGATGAAAATATAAATATTAAAGTATCTAAAAAATTCAAAATTAGCGTGAATAGAAAAAAAACAACTGCCAAAGTTGTCTCATTCGATCACAATAAGAAAAAAGAGTACTTCCTAGACGAAAAACAAAAATATGACTTTTTAATCGAACTAGGTATACAAAATAAAGATGGTAAAGTTGTTAAAAGTAAGTACAATAAATTTAAACAAATAAACAAATACCTTGAATTTATTAAACAAGCTACTACCCAATTAGATTCTAATAAACAGATTACAATCTTAGATTTTGGTAGTGGTAAGAGTTACTTAACTTTTTCTACCTATTACTATTTAACTGAAGTTTTAAAAATGAATGTTAAAATCATTGGAATAGATCTAAAAAAAGAGGTCATTGAACACTGTAATAATATTGCTAAGAAACTTAACTTTACCAACCTAAGTTTCATTTACGGTGATGTAATTGATTACGAGAATAAAGATGAGATAGATATGGTTATTAGTCTACATGCATGTAATACTGCAACGGATATAGCAATACTAAAAGCTCTTGGTTGGAAGGCGAAAGTATTCTTCGCTGTACCATGTTGTCAAAAAGAAGTTAACGGACAACTTAACTCTGATTTCCTTCCATTTATGCTAAAACATGGAATTGTTAAAGAAAAATTCTCTACACTTCTTACTGATTCCGTGCGTAGTGAAGTGCTAGAAGCGTTTGGATATAGATCTGACATAGTGGAGTTTATCTCAGCGGAAAATACACCTAAAAATCAACTTATTCGTGCTTATAAAGTATCGAATAACATTGATAAAGATAAAATAGTTAATCTTGAAAAATTCACTTCATCATTAAATGTGAAGATGTTCTTACTAGAGGAAGTAAATAAACTTATATAAAAATAAAGCATTGGCTCTTGAATTCGAGCTAATGCTTTTAATATTCTTAAAATTATAGTTCACTAAAATCGTAAACTTTTCCTTTTTGTCTATTTGGTAATACCGCTGCAATTACTAAGCAAACTACTGCAGGTACTAACCATTCTAAACTTTGTGCTGCTAATGGAAGTTTTGCGATTAAACCACTTAAAGACGCTACTTTGAATGTGCTTCCTACTACAGAAAGAATAGAGATTAATGTCACTACTGCCATAGTTAATTGCATTCCTAATTTTGATAAAGCAACATATTTGTTAACAATAACAATTAGTACTAATGCGATTGTGATTGGGTATAGGAATAATAGCATTGGTACTGAGAATTGAATAACACTTTGTAATCCTACGTTTGCAATAGAAAAACCTACAATTGTAAAGATAACAGCATAAACTTTGTATGAAAGTTGAGGGAGTTTTTCGTTAAAGAATTCTGAAGTTGCAACGATTAATCCTACTGTTGTAGTGAAACATGTAAGAATTACCATGATTCCTAAGAAGACACTTCCGTATGTTCCAAAAATTAAACGTGCTGATTCAGAAAGTACGTATGCACCTTTGTTAACTTTAGCATTAGCTAATACCTCTGCAGGAACTGCAAATTTGTTACCTAATAATCCTAATCCAACATATAAGATACTAAATCCAATTCCTGTTGCAATACCAGCAATCCAAACACTAGATAAGAATTCTTTTTTATCTTTGAATCCTAATTGTTTTAAAGCACTCATTGCAATGATACAGAACGCTACTGAAGCAAGGGCGTCAAGAGTGTTATAACCTTCGATAAATCCAGTACCAAATGCTAATCCGTTAGTTGCATATGTTTTAGCTGCTTCTCCTGTCGAATTAAATTTAGATACACCTAAGATTACTAAAATTACGATTAATAAAGCAAAAATAGGTGTTAAAATTTTACCTACACTGTTTAAAATTTTAGTTGGGTTTATCGCTAATAAAAACGCACATACAAAATAAATAACTGTAAAAATTAATAACCATGGTAAACTGCTTCCTGCTACAACTGG
The DNA here is from genome assembly GCF_901873445.1 of Gemella haemolysans. Classification (GTDB taxonomy): domain Bacteria; phylum Bacillota; class Bacilli; order Staphylococcales; family Gemellaceae; genus Gemella; species Gemella haemolysans_C. Next base: position 30,294 of record NZ_CABFLN010000008.1, on the reverse strand, counting down.
TGCTACTCCAATATCAAATGCTGTTGCTGCAGTTCTTGGAATCGCAAATAATGGTCCAATTGATAAGTAAAGTAGAACCAAATACGTAGTTGAGAATAATGGTGAAATTTTTTCATCCATTTCTGCCCCATAACCGTTTGGATTAAGTGCTCCAACGATAAGTGTAACGATTGCTATCCCTACTCCAGAAACAACGAACCCTAAAATTGCAGGCCAGAAATTTTCTCCTGCACTTACTCCTAATGCTGGTGGAAAGATTAAGTTTCCAGCACCAAAAAAGATACCAAATAATAACAATCCGGTTAATAAACCTTTTTTCATATTAAATATTTTCCTTTCTTAATTTATATAATATAACTATAATACTATATCTCTCGAAAAAAGGCAAACACTTTTTAAAAAATAATTAAGAATTTTTTAATTCTATTCAAAATTATCAGAAAACAATTACAATATAAAAGAAAACGAATTCGCAGTTACTGTAACACTATAATTACATATCCTTATTCTAGAAAACTTAATACTTTACTCTTTTTTACATATCAAAACATTTTATTATAAATTTATAACTATAGTACATAATAATACCCTTTTTACTGAAAAAAAGTAAAAAGGGTATATATTTATTAATATTAAATTTATTGTTCGCTATTATACATGTAACCAAAGTAATTGTATTACGAATAATATCGCAAAGACATGCATTAGTGGATGGATATCTTTCCATTGTCTTTTTGATAGTTTTAATACTACATAGAAGATAAATCCGAATGCAATTCCATCGTTAATTGAACCTGTTAGAGGAATACCGACTATTGTTACAAACGCTGGGAATGCTTCTGTAATATCAGACCAATCTATTTTTGCAATACTTTCCATCATAAATGATCCAATAATGATTAATGCTGGTGAAGTAATTGCTGGAACTGATGCTAAGCTACTTGCTAATGGGAATAAAAAGATTGATATTACTACTAAGAAACTTGTTGTTAAGGCTGTTAAACCTGTACGTCCTCCATTTGCTACTCCAGCAGATGATTCAATATAAGCTGAAGTTGGAGTTGATCCGAATAATGATCCTGCTAATGATGCAAATGAGTCAGCTAATAAAGCTTCTTTTGCTTTTTCCATTTTTCCATTTTTTACTAACCCTGCTTGAGTAGTTACTGCTACCATTGTACCTGTAGTATCAAATAATGTAACCATTAGGAATGTAAAGACTATTCCATATAATCCTAATTGTAAGGCATTGATACTCTCACTAACTGGATTATAAAGTAAGCTTAAATCCATATGAGGAATACCAAAGACTTTTTCTACTTTTAACATTCCTGTAAAGTATGAAATAATAGCAACTACTGCCATTCCAATAAAAATAGCTCCTTTAACTTCTAAAGCTAATAGAACAAGAATTATAAAGATACCTAAAATTGTCATATAGGCTACAGGATTTTTTAAATCTCCTAGTGAAAGAATTGTATGAGGATTAGCTACAATAAGAGAAGAGTTTTTAAGTCCTAAAAACGCTATAAATAAACCAATTGCTGCTGAAATCCCGTATTTTAAATTATTAGGAATTGAATCGATTAAACTTTCGCGGAATTTTGTTGCTGATAATATTACGAAAATAACAGCACCTAAAAAACACGTTGCAAGTAAAGTTTTATAGTTATAACCTGATGTAGCAGCTAATGTAGCGAAATATGAGTTAATCCCCATACCTGGAGCAACTACTATCGGATAGTTTGCTGCTAACGCCATAATTAAAGTACCAACTAAAACCGCGATTATTGTTGCTGTAAATACCCTATCTAATGGAACACCTGCTGCTGATAGTACAGCCGGGTTTACTACTAAAATATAACTCATTGAGAAAAAAGTGATTAAACCAGAAACTACTTCAGTTCTAGCATCTGTTTTATTTTCTCTTAGTTTAAAAAGACGTTCTAACATATATAGAAAATTCTCCTTAGTTTTTATTAATGCCTAAGCACATTAATAATAATATACGTTTCTATTATAAAAGTCAAGAGTTTTTATTTTAAAAGTTCATATTTTAAAGATTTTTAAAGAATCTACAAACAATAATTAACGGAATTCAAAACAATTAATATACATTAATAAAGTTGACATAATTAAATTCATTAAAAACCGAACTTTTAAGTTTTATTACTCCATTAAGATACGTATTTAAATAGAAAATTCTCTAAATCATATGTTTAACTAGCTTTATAGTTTATCATAATGATTTAAAGAATTTTTGATATTATTCTTTATCCTCAGGAATAACTCCTATTAATTTAAGTAAACTCTCCCATTCAAAAAGCATCTGTAAAGCATATAGCATTAAGAACAAATAGACCATTTTTGTAATTTGAAAGTCATGATAATCAAAAAAGAAAAATCTTAAAAAAATAACGAATATTAACGAGACAGAACATATTTTAAAATGTTTATCTCTTTTTATTTTCACATTAAACAAAATATGAAATATGAGAATTAGACTCCAACTTGCAAAACTTTCTAATATACTCATAATTTATCCTCCTTATAAAAATAATCCACCTACTTCTATAATTTCTACCTACATTATACCATATAGTTAACATAAAATAAAACGTTTTCATTATACTTCTGCATGTATAATGAAAAAAAATATCACTAAGAAACATTATATATTTCTTAGTGATACGCTCTTTATTATAATATTTTTGAGAAGAATTCTTTAGTTCTTTCTTCTTTTGGATTATCGAAGATTTCTGATGGAGTTCCTTCTTCTAATACTACTCCTCCATCCATAAATATTACTTTATCAGCTACTTCTTTTGCAAAGTTCATCTCGTGAGTAACTATTAACATAGTTAATCCTTCTTCAGATAATTCTTTAATAACATCTAGTACTTCTTTTACCATTTCTGGATCTAGCGCACTAGTAGGTTCATCAAATAGTAATACTTCTGGTGAGTTAGCTAAGGCACGAGCGATTGCAACACGTTGTTTTTGTCCACCTGAAAGGCTGTTTGGATAAACATCTTTTTTATCTTCAAGTCCAACTCTTTTTAATAATTCTACTGCTTTTTTCTCAATATTTTCAGTAGTGTCATCTCCAAAAGTTTTTGGAGCAAGTGTAATATTTTCTAGTACACTCATATTTGGGAATAGGTTAAAGTTTTGGAATACCATTCCTACTTTTTTTCTATATTTATTAATATTTTGTTTAGCAATATCTTTCCCATTGTATAAAATCTGTCCACTTGTAGGAATTTCTAATAAGTTCACACAACGCAATGCTGTACTTTTTCCACTTCCACTTGAACCTAGAATTACGATTTTCTCCCCTTTTTCAACGTTGATATTTACACCTTTTAATACTTCTAATTTTCCGAATTTCTTATGTAAATCTTTTATTTGTAATAACAATTTTTTCACCTACTTCGTTAATTTTTTCTCTAAACGTTTTACTAATAATGATAATATTGATGTAATAATAAAGTATATTGCTGCAGCTACTAAGTATGGTCCAAATGTTTGGTAAGTTGCATTTTTTACAGTGTTCGCTGTAAACATAATATCTGCTACACCTACGAAGTAAACTATTGAAGATTCTTTTACTAGTGAAATAAACTCATTACCTAAGGCTGGTAAACTATTTTTTAATGCCTGTGGTAAAATGATTAATTTCATAGTTTGGAAGTAACTAAGCCCTAAAGAACGGCCTGCTTCCATTTGACCTTTATCAATTGCAAGTATCCCAGATCGGAATATTTCACTAACATATGCCCCTGAGTTAATTGAAAGTGCAATTATCGCTGACATAAATGGTGTAAATGAAATCCCGACTTCAGGTAATGCAAAGTAGATAATCATAATTTGCACTAAAATTGGAGTGTTTCTAATTACTTCTACATAAATTGCTGCTATTATATTAAGTACTTTAAATGTACTAATTTTTGCTAAACATATTAAAATTCCAAGTATTAATCCTACTAGTAAAGCTATAAGTGAAACTTTTAAAGTTGTTACCGTAGCTTCTAAATACGTTGTATAATAATTTGGGAGAAAATCAAACATTCTATTTTATACCTCTCTTTTATTCACTTTGTGCAGCAACTTTAGCATATTTATCAAGTTCTTTTTCAAATGCTTTTTGTTCTTGAATTTCTTTAATTACTGCATTAACTTTTTCTAATAATTCTTTATTGCTATCGCCTTGTCCTTTTTTGAATGCTATTGCCATACCCGTTGCTTCTGGATCATTTTCTGCAGTGAATGTACTAATTTTGATATCTGTGTATTTATTCATAGCGATTTTAGCAACATCATCTGGTATTAATACTACATCAATTTTTTTATTTTTTAAATCTTGTAGTAAGCTTGGCACGTCAGTTAAAGCTTGGATATTTTTCTCATCCATTTTTAGTTGTTCTTTAGCGTAAGTTTCATAAGTTGAACCTTTTTGAACACCGATTTTTTTATTTTTTAAGTCATCTACTGATTTAATTTCTTCGCTGTCTTTATTTACTACAAAAATACCTTTACTTGTGTAATAAACATCTGAGAAGTCAACAGCTTTTTTTCTTTCCTCAGTTGGATTAACTCCAGAAATTACCATATCAACTTTATTAGCATTTAAAGCCGCAATTAAAGAATCGAATGCCATTTCTTGAATTTCAACTTGAACTCCTAGCTTTTTAGCAACTTGCTCTGCTAAATAGATATCTGCACCTACAACTTTTTTGTTACCATTTTCTGTAGTTAGAAACTCATATGGTGGATAGTCTGGTGATACTCCTAAAACAATTTTACCTTTATCTTTAAGTTCTTGTGATTTTGTTTTTGTGCTGCTACTTGAGCATGCTGTTAATGTTACGACTGTGATAATTGATGTAATGAATAATAATAATTTTTTCATTGTCCTGTCTCCTTATGTTTTAAATTTTAAAAAAGAATAATTATAAATAAAAAATCCCTTTGCCACTAGTAAACCTAGCTACAAAGAGACGAAATTTCGCGGTGCCACTCTTTTTGGTATACTTAATAATAGAAATACAGTCCATGGTCTGTGTAACTTCACGAGATAAATAAAAAAGTCTTTTTATAATTTCCTAAGAAACTATAAAAAGACGAAATCAATTCCGCGTTGCCACTTTTCTTGGTATTTAGTATACCCACTCAATCTCTTTAAGGCAGAGTTACCAATTATTTAATAATTGCCTAAAAAGTGCGTTCATCTAGAAAAATTACTAACCTCACACCAACGTTAGCTCGCTAAAAATTTTTTACCAAATTACTATTCTTTTCTAAGGTTTTGTTTTATTGTTAACTATTTTACACCTTTAATATTTTCTTGTCAAGTAAAAATTTGAATTTTTAATATTTTTTCTAATTTTTATCTATATCTTCTTTTGATGTAACTTATTATTTATTTAATAAATTATATAATGTTTTAACATGAACTCCTGTAGCACCTTTTGGAAGATATTTTTCACCTTTTGATAGATATGCTGTTCCTGCAATATCTAGGTGAATCCATGGAACATTATTCGCTACGAAATTCTCAATAAATAATCCCGCAGTTATAGTTCCCCCAAGTCTCCCACCTGTATTTTTGACATCAGCTACTGATGATTTGTTCAATCTTCTAAAACTATTATCCACTGGCATTTGCCATACTCTTTCTCCTGCTTGCTTAGCCGCTTCGCTCAGTTCATTATAAAATTCTTGGTTGTTTGTCACAGCTCCAGTATAAAACTCTCCTAATGCAACTAAACATGCTCCAGTAAGTGTTGCTAAATCAATAACTTTATTAACTTTTAGTTTTTCTGTAGCATAGTAAACCGAATCTGCAAGAGTAATACGTCCTTCAGCATCAGTATTTGCCACTTCTACTGTTTTTCCTGATAAAGTTGAAATGACATCACCTGGTTTATATGAACCACCAGCAATCATGTTTTCACAAGCACCTACAAGAGCAATAACATTTGTTTTTAATTTTCTTGTAGCAATTAGTTTCATTGTGCCAATAACTGTTCCAGCTCCACCCATATCACAATGCATTATGTCCATACTATTGGCTGTTTGTTTAATTGAATAACCACCTGTATCATAAGTCACACCTTTACCTACTAGTCCGACTACTTCACTTTCTTCTGGATTATTTAAGTACTTCATAACAATAAATCTTGGTTTCCTATCAGATGCACGTCCTACAGCTAATAAGCCTTTTAATCCTAATTCTTCACATTGCTTTTCATCATAAACTTCAACTTCTGCACCTAAAGCAGATAATTCTTTACTAGCTATATTAGCAAGTGTTTCTGGATATAAATACTCCGCTCTTTCATTTACTAAATCACGAGCAAAAAATACACCACTTATAATATCAAAAGCTTCGTTAACTACATCTTCAATATTATCTAGTTTTTCCTCTGTTGCTAAGTTAATGGTAATTTCTGGAAAGTCTTTTCTATCTGATTTATACTTATCAAATTTGTAAGTAGCGTGCAATGCTCCTTCTACTGCAGCATTCACTATATTTTGAGTTGGGATATTTTCTAGTTTTGGTAAAGTAATTTGAGCTTCAAACTCTTTGTGTTTTGCTAATACTTTAACTAGCTTAAAGAATAATTCACGAACTTTATCCTCTTCTAACTCATTTCTTTTTCCTAATCCTATTAATATTTCTTTTTCTCCGTTATATGGTAAATTCACATATATTTCATTAAACTTTCCTAGAAATAATTCTTTTGATTTTGTGTATTCTAAAAGTTTGCTGTCATAATTTTCATTTTCAAATATTGGTGATACTTTTACACCTTCTAGTTTGTTTGTGTTAAATTTCATTTTTTTATCCTCGTACTTGGTACGTCCCTTCTTATCTTATATTTTCTAGAATTTCTTTTGCTATTTCTTTGGCTTCTAGCACTGTATTTTCTAATGTTGTCCCTTTTTTTGATTTACCTATTATAAAAACATTAGGATATTGTTTTTTCATATACTCATCAAACTCATTAATTCTTTTATTATATTCTCTACAGCAAAAGCGATAATTATCTTTTATTCTACTAATATAATACTTATTAACATTTCCTACTACTCCATGTACTTTAATAATTTCTTTTTCAACAATTTCTTTAATCTCATCATCAGTTTTATCCATGAGTTTCATAACAGCTTCTTCTCTACTAATATAAGCTCTTACGATTTGAATACCACTCATTTTTATATCTATCCACTTATTACTTACGTATTCTAATTTTGTAACATACTCACTTTCGTTTTTCGGGAAAATTATTTCACCTATTTCACGATTAATATGTAGATCCTCTCTCTTATAAACTAGAGTTACAACTATATTCGATACATAATCCATATCTGAATAAAACTCAGAAATTTTTTCATCATCCTTAAACCACGGTAAAAAATTCTTTTGATTCAAGGTTAATACTATATAATCATAATAGTAAATACTACCATTTGAATGAACTAAATATTTATCCCCTCGTTTTTCAATTTTTTCAACTTTTCTATTTAACTCTAAAAATACTTTATCTGAGAAATTTGATTCTAGTGTTTCTATAAAAGATTTCAGAGTGAATTTTAATCGATAATCTGCTCCTACTGTAATATTATCAATAACATTTCTATTATACATTTCTTCAAGCACTTTATTAATATCTTCTTTTTGAATTGTTAAAAATGACAATTCTGGCATCAAACTTACCATACTTTGATTTGAAATATCGCTAGCATAGTAACTTGTTAACAATGGTTCTATTAGTTTATCATAGATTTTCTCATTAACAACAGCTCTAAAAAATTCTTCAACTGTTAATTCTTTAATGTCTTCATCTTCTAAGGTATTATACATATTATATAAGATAGATAATTTTTCTTTAAATGTGAATAAATCAGACATTAACAATTCTCTTTTGTCAAGTGGTAAACCATAAAGCATTTTTTCTGGTAAATATTTAATTCCTTCACTTGTAAAAAATACCTTTTTCGTTGCTCCACTCTTAATTAAATATCTATGTAAGCCAAGTTCTATCATTAGATAAAATAATACACCTTGTTCACTAATTGAATTATGCCATCCATTATCATAGATTTCTTGCCCAATTTGAAATTTTCCAAATCTGTCATTTGCAAATTCTAAATCTCTTTCAATTAGGTCAATATTAAACTTTTTTGAGTTTACTCCTGAAAACTTATCTAGAAAGTAAGCACAGCTAACTCCCGATAAATCCCCTCCTATAATTGCTATATTTTTCATGTTACATCCTTCTATTTAACTTTCTCAATAAAAATTTTAGATATTATGTTAGCTATAACTAATGAACCAACTATAACTACCATATTAACTCCACTGAAGCTAGTCAAAAATGCAGAAATCACAGTTAAAATAACCGTAGTTATAAAGATAACGATAGTTAACAACTTTTTATAACTTTTAATTTTTATATTTTCACTTATTGGTAAAATACTGTTCCAAATATTATTACTCATTTGTTTATATAACGGAACTAGCTGAATAATAGTTAAATAACTATATGAAATGATAGCTAATCCACTAACGTATGCATTTTTAAAACTAAAAATTACAAGCGCTGCTAATAACATTAATCTTAATGCTAGGTAAACTGTATTTTCTTGCCTTAAGAATACTCTGTAGTAATAATATTTAAAACTATATTCTCCTTTAAAATTATCTTTAGTTAATTTTGGTAGTAGCACATCAAAGTACTTTCTTCTTGCAACTTTTATCCCACTCAATGGTACATCAACAAACATATTTACAAATTTCAAATAGTTTTCCATACGGTGCTTATCATAGTCAGCCGCTTGATTCCAGTTCACGACATATTTTTCTTGATCTTTATCATTTACTTTACTTCCTGCATTTTTCATAATGTGTAAAGTAAATACCGCTAATACAATTATACTAATAAAATAAATAACACGAATAGCTGTGTTCTCAAAAAACACCTCTAGCAACTGGATAAAGATTACAATAAATAGTAGTAGTTTACTCCAAATCACTTCTTTGTAGTGAATAACTTGGAAATATTTTAATAAATTGTTCCATATTATTACTATTAATAACATAAAAATACTTAGTCTATCTATATTACCAATAAGATTAGTAATTGGCTTTGTAGCAAAATAGAAAATTATAATAGTAATTATATGAACTATTGTACTGTTTATTACAGTTTTCAACCCAACTTTTCTATAATATTTTTCTAATGGTAATAAAAATACTGCATCCGCTTCTTTAATATGAGTTTTTATTTTAGAACTTACTAAATAATAACTAAAGGCAACAGTTGCTGCTAAGTAAACTGAGTATAATTCCACTTTGCTTGCAATAGCAACCCATTTCGAATAATTTATAAGCACTGCTCCCAAAACTATAATAAGAAACATTATAAGGTGCGAATTAAAAATGTACTTACTATAGGTTAACTTTAACTCTTGCTCTTTCTTTTGTCTGTCATAAAAAATATTTTCAATATTACTCATTATTTCCTCGCACTGTTAGTGATAAATATATTTCATCTAAAGACGCACCTGCCATATTGAATTCGGCTCTTAGTTGTTCTAAATTACCATTTGCTAAAATTTTCCCTTCGTGAATTATTACAAAGTTATCACAATATTTTTCTGCTGTTGCAAGAATATGTGTAGACATAAGAATACTAGCTCCTTCTGCTCTTCTTTCACACATTAAGTTAATTAGGTCGTTTATTGCAATAGGATCTAATCCTAAAAATGGTTCATCAATTATATATAAATTTGGTTCTACTAAAAAAGCACAAATTATCATAACTTTTTGCTTCATACCTTTTGAAAAATGTACGGGAAAGAACTTTTTCTTATCTTTCAACTTAAATAAATCTAATAATTTTTCAGCTCTTTTCCAAGTATCCTCCATATTCAATCCATAAGCCATTGCTGTGAGATTAATATGTTCTTCTAATGTTAGCTCTTCATATAAGACTGGCGACTCTGGAATATAACTTATACTTTTTCTATATTTTTCATTATTCCTAGTAATTGTTATTCCATTGACTTTTATTTCACCTTCAATAGGTCTTAGTAAACCTAAAATATGTTTAATAGTTGTACTTTTACCTGCACCATTAAGACCAATTAATGCAGTTATACTACCTTTAGGTATTTGGATATTAATGTCTTCGATAATTTTTCTTCGATTATAACCTCCACCTAAATTACTTATTTCTAATACATTTGTCATTATTTATTATTCCCCTCTCTAACTCTTCTATTATCAAATCAATCTGTCTATATGTTTCTTCTTTAGTGTTACTATTATTAATTACATAGTTGCCAAGCTCTGATTTATCTTTTGAGCTCATTTGACTTTTTATTCTATTCATAGCCCCCTCTGAAGAAAGAGAATTTCGATTCATCAATCTATTTAATTGTATTTTTTCATCTACATGAACTACTATTATCTTTTCAACTAAATCTTCAAAGCCAGCTTCAAACAAGAGTGCTATATCTAAAAAAACTAATCGTTCATCTCTATGTATTTCTTGTAATTGTAAAATTTGTTTTCTTATATAAGGATGTACAATACTATTAAGTATTTTTAAATTCTCCTCATTGCCAAAGACTAATTTCCCTAGTTTTTCACGGCTTATCTCATTATTCTCAATAATCCTTAAACCAAAACGTTTCTCAAGTTTTTCTCTCACTTCATCATCAGTTAGTGCAGTATGACCTAATATATCAGCATCAATTATAGTATATCCTTTATCCCTCAGATAATTTGATACTGTACTTTTTCCACATGCTATACTTCCCGTAATTCCTATATTCACAATATCAACTCCATTAAGTTTCTTATGTACAATTTTATCATAAACCGTAATCATTTACCACATTTTACGAATCAATAAAAAATATAACACATAAAAATTACTCTCTCTATCTTTGTTTAATCCTTAGATAGAGAGAGTAAATATTAATATTATTTTTCTTTATATGGATGAATATCCATTTCCTCAAGTTTTACAAATTTTCGTTTTGTAACTACTTTAAATGTTAAATACATTAGTACACCAATCGCTGGACAAACTAAGTTGTACGACATTTTTACAAAACCACCAGTTGCATAATCTGAAACTAATTGAAGTAAAATTATTGTGGCAAATGATAGTAATGCAATGTAAGAACCTACAACTCCAGTTTTCGATGTATACGGTAATACTTCCTCAGCTTTTTTCCCTTGTTTAGCAATCGCTTTACGTAGACGAATTTGCGAAACTAATGATACCATCCAAATAATCATTACTATAATTCCTACCATTGATAATAACATGTAGTAACCACTTGGATTAAGTTTTTCAAATATGAAACAAAGAACCATAAATAATGCAGATACTGTTAAAGCAAATACAGGAATTGAATTACTATTCAATTTCTTAAATACTTTTGGTCCGTAATCATGTGAACTTAATGAGAATAATTGTCTACTTGAAACATACATACCTGAATTTGCTGCTGATAATACCGATGTAAGTATTACAGCATTCATAATTACAGCTGCTATTTCTAATCCAATATTTTGGAAAACAATAGTAAATGGTGATGCAGTAACATTGTTTGTGTCTAATAGTCTAGGATCATTTGCTGAAACGATCGAAGATATAATTAACATTGTAGCAATATAGAATATTAATATTCTCCAGAATACTTGTTTTACAGCTTTTGGCATTGTTTCTTTCGGATTAGGTGATTCACCAGCTGTAACTGCAACTACCTCTGTTCCTCCAAATGAGAAAGCCGCTGTAGATAAAACTCCAAATAAACCTAACGCTCCGGCACTACTTGTTTTTTCACCATTTTGGATGAATGTATGAATACCAGCTTCGCTATTTCCAGTAACTCCAAAAATGATTGCAGCTCCTACTATTAAGAATGCTATAACAGTCAATACTTTAATGATTGTTATCCAATATTCAACTTCACCAAAAACTTTAACACTTACTAAATTTAATAAATATAATAAAACTAAAAACACTATACATATAGAAAATGTTGAAAATTGTCTAAAGAATTCCCAATAATGTAATATCTTCGATAGTGTAATAATATCAACACTAGCTACTAATATCCATAGTATCCAAAACAACCAACCAACTCCAAATCCAACACCAGGATCTATAAAACGTGTAGCATAAGCTCCAAAAGAACCTGAAACTGGATAAAATGTTGCTAATTCTCCTATTGATGCCATTAAAAAGTAAATAATAACACCGATTAATGCATAAGTAAGAACTGCTCCATACGAACCTGCTTTACTAACAACTGCTCCACTTGCCATAAATAATCCTGTACCTATACATCCACCTATAGCAATCATACTAATATGGCGAGCTTGTAACTTTCTTTCCATTTTTGAATCTGTCATTTTCTTCATCCTTTCTTAAAATTATATTATAAGTATATAAATATAGATTATACTAGAAGATTTGTATTTTGTAAATAATTTTCTGAAATTTTATTGTTATTTTTGAAAAATTTCAGAAAGCATTTCTAATTAACTTCATTTAATTGATAATGTATATCATTTAATGAAATTTTATTTTATATTCTAGAATATAATATTTTTGTTAAAATGGTTACAGTTTATATCGCCAATTTTCACAATAATTCAATTTATTTTTAAAAAAGTATTTTATTATAATCATTATTATATCAAAAGTTAAAGCATTTACAGATTTTCACTTTAGCTATATAATTCTTTGTAGAAAGTATTATTCTATTAATATTAGGAGGCATTATTATGACAACATTTTATAACGAAGCTAGGGAATTTGCAAAAAAATATATTGACCCTATTGCTAAAGAAATTGATGAACAAGAAAGATTTCCAGAGGAAGTATTTAAAGAATTAGGAAAAGCTGGATACTTTAAACTTATGATTCCTACAGAACTAGGCGGATTAGGTAAAGATATGCAAGAACATGCTGATGCTTGTCGTGCTTTCGCTAAATCGAGTGCTACTGTTGGTTTATGCTATATGATGCACAATGTTGCATTAAATTGTATATTATCTTATGCAGATGATAATCTTAAATCAAAAATCTGTAAAGACATCGTAGAAAATGAAAAATTTATGGCACTTGCTTACAGCGAATTAGGTACTGGTACTCACTTCTACATTTCTGATGTGAAAACTGAATTTAAAGATAACTCAGTGATTTTCAATGGACTAAAAAGTATGGTAACATCTGCTGAATTTGCTTCTTACTACTTGGTACTTACTCCTTCTGATGTTGAAGGTGGAATTGATAACTGGGTATTCCCACTTGGAAGCAAAGGACTAGAATTTAAAACATCTACATGGCACGGTCTTGGTATGCGTGGAAATGTTTCTTGTCAAATGGCAATTAATGATGTTGAATTAGATAAAGAACTACGCATAGGTAAAGCAGGCTCTGGAGTTGATCAAGTATTCACAATTGTCGCCACTTACTTCATTACAGGTCTTGCCGCTGTTTATAGTGGACTATGCGAAGCAATTTTAGACGAAGCGGTAGCTCATACAACTAATAGAAAATATCCTGATGGAAAATCATTAAGTGAAATTGAAACTGTTCAAATTCATCTAGCAAAAATTTACAGTCAAACAAATGCTGCTATTTTAGGAACGAATGAAGCTGCTCGTAGTTTCTTAGCTAAAGAAAGTGATATGTTAGCAAAAATTTTATCAGCTAGAATTTTTGCGAGTGAAGCTGCTATCGAATTAGCTCGTCTTGGTATGCGTGTTGGTGGTGGTAAAGCATATAACCGTGTTGGAAATATGGAACGCTATCTAAGAGATGCATTCGCAAGTCATATTATGGCACCTAGTGTTGATGTACTTACAATTTGGTTAGGAAAAGCAATTACTGGGCAACAATTACCATAATAATTACTAATGAAATCAAATTTTTAAGGGGCTGACCCAAAAGCCCTAAAATTTTAACAAAGTTCATATGAAAACTTATAAACGCAGTGGTTTATTAATATCTAAATTCGCTTTATAAAAGCCATTTAAATTATCTAATAAACTGTGCGGGGGTGACTCGACAAAATCTTGTTTCTTCGAAATCACGATTTTTGAGTCACTCCCCTTTATTTAAAAAATACAAATTAGAAAAGAGGAATAATATTATGTCAAAATTAAAAGTTGGAGCTGTAATCTATGACCCAAAAGTAACTGTAATTTGGGGAATTATTGCGAAATTTTTTGAGGATGAAAACTTTCCTATTGAACCAGTTTATTACAAAGATTACAAAGGTCAAGTTGATGGTTTATTAGCTAAAGAAATTGATGTAGCTTGGAATTCTCCTTTAGCATGGTTAGATACTCACCTACGCACTAACGGAAATGCGTTAAATGGTTCTATGCGTGATACTGACCGTGATCGTAGTTCATATTTAGTAGTAAAAGCTAATAGTAACATTAACTCTATTCAAGACTTAAGAAATAAAACAATAGGTTTCGGTGCAATTGATTCACCACAAGCCAGATTAATTCCTATTAACCATCTTCACAAACTTGGTTTAGAATTTGATAAAGATTATACTGAAAAACGTTTCGATATCGGTGTCGGACTTCATGGTGACCATGTCGGTGGAGAACTTGATTCAGCAATAGCTTTAAAAAATGATGAAGTAGCTGCTACTTGGATGCTAGATTTAAACTATAATGCTTGGATTGCAGATGGAACTCTAGATAAAAATCAGGTGAAAATTTTATCAAAAACAGATTTCTTTGATCACTGTATCTTCTCAGGACATCCAGAATTAGACGTAGCTCGTTTTGAAAAATTTATAGAAGTATTACACAAAATGGATTACAATAATCCTGAGCATAAAGAAATGATGGATATGGAAGGATTAAAAGAATGGGTATCTGGTCGTACTTCTGGGTTTAAACAACTTACTGAAGCCAATGAATATTTAGATTTTTTTAAAGAGTTTCATGGTGAATAATTATGACTAATTCATCTTTCTTAGTTTCTCTTCTTGGAAGTATGCCTCGTAGTAAAAAACTATTGACCGCAAAACGAAAATTAAATAAAGGAAATATCGACTTAAAAACATATCAAGAAATCCTAGATGATGAAACAAAATATGTAGTTGAACTTCAAGAAAAAAATTATATTGATATAATCACTAGTGGTGAACTAAATCGAGATAATTATGTTTCATTTATTGCTGAACGTTTGGAAGGTGTTACAATGATGAGTATGGCTGATATGTTTGATTATATTGAGGACAAACAAGGTTTTGAACAAATTCTAGAAATATTAGACGTTCCTGCAATTAGTATAAAAAATGCAATTTGTACAGGAAAAGTAAAATATAATAAACCTCTGGTAGCTGATGAAATAATTGAACTAAAAAAATTAAGCGATAAGAAAATCAAAGCAACATTACCAGGTCCTTATTTAATAACTAGGTCCATGTGGTTACCTGCTCTATCAAAACAATATTACGATAGCAAAGATTCTCTAGGAGAAGACATAATTAAAGTATTAAAAGAAGAAATTGATTCATTAGCAAAAATAGGCATAGATGTTATTCAATTTGATGAACCTGTACTAACCGAAGTGGTATTTTCTGAAGGTAAGACAAGATCTTTTATGTGTGCAGCATTATCTGAGAAAAAAGATCCTACTGAAGAATTAAAATTTGCTACTAAATTAATTAAATCTGTAATTGATTATGCTAAAGAAAAAGAAATATTAGTTTCTCTTCATGTATGTCGTGGTAATTGGAGTCGTGATGAAAGTATTCTACTTACTGGACCTTATACTCCTCTACTTCCATTATTCGAAGAAACTCTTCCTAATATACTTACATTAGAGTTTTCTACTCCTCGTGCTGGAGAAATATCTTCATTATTCAATAGTACTTTAATAAGGGATAATTGTATACTAGGATTGGGTGTTATGAATCCAAGAACAGACGATATAGAACCATTAGAAGATATCCTAAATCGTGTAGAAGAAGTAATGCAATATATTCCTAAAGAAAGAATTTGGTTAAATCCTGACTGTGGTTTTGCTACATTTGCAAATAGACCGGTAAGTACAATGGAGATTATTGATAAAAAATTAGCTCGCCTAAATGAAGCTAAAATTACATTGAGGAAACGATATGAGTAATCTATATGAATCTAAAAATTATGATTTAACTTTTAGAGGAATTTTATCTAGTAATATATTTAAGATGTACACTAATAATGATTGTATAAATATATCTAGTGAAATTAGTTTTGACATTAATGCTGATTATGCAAGTAGTATTAATTATTTTGCAGCTTCTATCTTAGGTGGAATTGCCCATAGTATTGTATCACAAAGCAAACAACTTAATATTGATATTGAAGAACTTGAAGGAAAAATACATCTAAATTTAAAAAATCCACTTTCTCTAATCGGTGTTAAAGGATACGACGAAGAACCAAAAATAGATTTTTGTAACATTACATATTATCTATATGCTGATTATGATGAAAATGATTTACTAAAATTTTGTAATACAGCTCTTAATAAATCATTTATATACAACACTTTAAAACATGTAATTAACTTCGATATAAAATTTATTTTAATAGATTAAAATTCAAAAACATCCTGATAAAAAACAACTTTATCAGGATTTTTTAATTAAATATTTTAATGAAGCATACAAAAAAGAAAATCAGATATTTATCCGATTTTCTTTCTTTTTATTAGATTTCTCTTCTTGTTCTTCTTCTTGGACGTGGATACATTTCTTGTTCTACTTCGTTTTTACCGTACCCACTTGTGAATGAGCTAGCTTCTGGTTGTGCTGGACGTTGTGCTAAGATATCTCTTTCTACACTTACTCCATCTTCTTCAAATCCAGTAGCAATAACAGTTACGATGATTTCATCAGTTTTTTCTAATTCTTCGTTAAACACTGTACCGAAGATCATATTCACTTCGTCATCACTTGCTTCTTGAACGATACTTGCTGCTGCTTGAGCTTCAAATAAACTTAGTGATGGACCACCTGTAATGTTTAATAACACACCTTTAGCTCCAACGATTGATGTTTCAAGTAATGGAGATGAAATAGCTTTTTTAGCTGCTTCGATAGCTCTGTTTTCACCTGAAGCTACCCCAATACCCATTAATGCAGAACCTTGATCAGCCATAATTGCTTTAACATCAGCAAAGTCAAGGTTAACAGTACCAGAAACATTAATTAAGTCAGAAATACCTTGAACCCCTTGACGTAACACATTATCAGCTTCAACGAAAGCTTGCATCATTGGAGTAGACTTATCTACGATATCTAATAATCTATCGTTAGGGATAACGATAAGTGTATCTACAGCACCTTTAAGTGAGTTAATTCCAGCTGTAGATTGTACTTGACGTTTTTTACCTTCAAAGTTGAATGGACGAGTAACAACACCTACAGTTAAAGCACCTAATTCTTTAGCAATACTTGCTACGATTGGAGCTGCTCCAGTACCAGTTCCTCCTCCCATACCAGAAGTTACGAATACCATATCCGCACCTGCTAATGCTTCTTCAATTTTATCTTTAGTTTCTTCAGCAGCTTTGCGCCCAACTTCTGGGTTAGCCCCTGCTCCAAGACCTTTAGTTAATTTTTCTCCGATTTGAATTCTAACGTTTGCTTTAGAGCGTTTTAAAGCTTGAGCATCTGTATTAACTGCGATAAACTCAACGTTTTGAATTCCGCTTTCTACCATTCGGTCAACGGCGTTACCACCACCGCCACCAACACCTACTACTTTAATTACTGCTGATTGATCAAATTCTTCAAACATTATTTATTTCCTCCTGATTATTATTCAAAAAACGAATTATACATTTTAGTTATTTTGTCAAAAAAGTTTTTGTCTTCTTCTTTTTTCTCTTCTTCATAATAAGTTTCTTCTTCACGAACATCTTCATGAGCTTCGCTTATTACTGGTGCTTCAACCTTTGAACTATTTACTGTGATTTCTTCTACTACAGAAACATTTTCAAATGTTGAATTTGTATTTTTTATTGTCGGTACTTCATCAGTTACTTGATATCCAAACAACGATTCAATTTTGTAGCTACTTGTTAATGTACCTACAACAACAGATAATTCTGGTGAATTAGCACCTATAATTTTTGGTGACCCAATTCTTACATTCATTTTTCTTAGCATATCTTTTGCTAGGTCAAGAACACCAGGCATAAGTGTTGTTCCACCTGTTAGGACAACATTTCCTTTTACTCTATTTATACCAGCTTTTCTCAATACATCAAATGAGCGTAAAATAATCTCTTCTACGATTTCTTCTATGTAGTCAGCCAACTCTTTTTGAGTATATGGTTCCTCATCCGGTTCTAGGTTATCTAAATCAATAATTACCTGTGGTGATGCTAAGTCATAAAAAGCATGCCCTTGAGTAACTTTTATCTCTTCTGCACGTTTTAATGGGACATTTAAAACATCTGATATTGTACGTGTAATATCTTCACCTGCTAACTCAATTGATTGTGATAATTGAAGGATTCCATCTTCAAAATAACTCACAGTCGTCAGTCCTGCTCCAATATCAATAATTACTGATCCATAATCTTTTTCTTCATCATTTAATAGTAATTCACCTAATGAATGAGATGTACAGAATGTCTCGTTACAATCTAATCTTAGGTTTTCAATACTCTTATATATTGTGTGAAGATGAGTCTTAGAAGTTAAAACTCTATTTCCTGTTACTTCAAATGAATTATGAACAGTCATTCCTTTTGGTTTTCTAATATTTTCAATATCATCAAGACGATAGTAATCTGGAATTACTTGTACCACTTCTCTTTCTCGTGGTAATGGTAGTATTTTTGCTTCTTCAATTACTTCTTCGATATCTCTACCATCAATATCGTGTTTTGTATTAAATTTAATTTCCGCTACACTTTTTTTAATATGAGTGTGTATACTTGGAACTGCTACATATAATGATCTTATGTCCTTATTAGCTTCACTTTTCGCAATATCTATTGCTTTTTGAATATCTCTAGAAGCAGATTCTACATCAATAATGTTTCCACGCTTAACAGACGTTGTTTTAACAACACCAACACCGAGTATATTCAATTTTTCATATACTACATCTGCTATTATCACTTTTATACTAGATGATCCTAGATCTATTGAAGTATACAATTGTGAACTCAAGTCAAACACTCCTTCCTTTAAACTTTGTTATTATAATAAAATTGTAAATACACACATATTTTATTTACACATACTAAATTATAACATAAAATTAGAAAAAAAAATATGAAAAACATCAAAAAAAATTAAATTTTATTAAAATATTTTCAATTTGTAATATAACGAATAAGTTTTTTTCTTTTATATAATTTTTCAATAAAAAAAGCATCCGAAATACAAAATTTAGGATGCTTTTTTGACTATTCATTTTTCTTATTACGTGTTGATTGTTGTTTGCTATTATTGTTCTTGTTAGAAGAATTACTTTGATTATTTGTAGTAGAATTTCCAGATTTATTACTTTGTTGTACTTTTTCTTCTTTTTCTACACTTTCATTATCTTTATTTGATTTCTCATCATCATTTAATCCCTGTCTTGATAGTAGTCTCTTAATATTATCATTTCTAACTTTTTCTGTTTTTGGTGTTTCAAGATATGCACCGTTTATTAAGTTTAAAGTAGTATTATTTTTGTCTTCAATATATTTAGATATTTCTTCGTAATAATTTAACTTATCCGCAAAGTCTACTCTTAAAGCTTTAACTTTTTGACCATCTTTCATATAAATTATTATTCTATCACTTTCATCATTTATTATTTCAGATATTTGTAATCGAACTTCTTGTTTTAACTTGTTTAGATTCTTATATACTTCCTCAAGGTTATTACTATCATCATTGAAATTTTCTATAATAGGCAAATTATAATTATTTCTAATTTTACCAGGATATGGTTTCCCATTTTCCATTATTATTTCTATACTACCGTCTTCTTTTTTATTTTGTGCGATAAAACTATATTCTTCTACTTGAATTTTTATAGATGAAGGTAATTTAGATTTTACTGTTACTGACTTAAATATATCAAATCTTGATTTTATATTATTTTGGATTTCATCATCTTTTATCGACCATGTTCGAAGATCATTATTAATGTTTCCTGCTTCAAGAATTTCTTCCTTAGTAATTTGATTGTTACCTTCTACATCAATAGTTTTCAATTTCAAATAACTACTGAATAAAAGTACAAATACTCCTATTACAATTAAAAATAAAGTTACTATAAATATTGCTTCACGTTTCTTTTTTCTTTTTATTTTTTCCAATGAACTTCTTCTTTTTTCATTGTTCATTTTTACTAGTAACTTCTTACTCTTCTTGTTCATAGTTTTTTAGTCCTCTTGAATAATTTTCTTAAATGTTGCTATAAATTCATCTCCACGATCTTCAAAGCATTTATATTGATCCCATGATGCACAAGCAGGTGATAATAATATTGTATCCCCCTCTACAGCAAGTGTGTTTGCTAAAATAGTAGCATCATCAACTTTTATCGCCCTATGGCAATTAACTTTATTGTTAACAGCTAAACTATATAGAATTTCTTTACTTTCTCCTACAACAACCATTGCCTTAATTCTTGGGAAAAATGGAACTAATTCTTTAAAATCAATTCCTCTGTCTTTCCCACCACATATGAGTATAATATTCTTTTCAAAGCCTGAAAGTGCTGTAGTTGTCGCTACTGGATTCGTTGCTTTCGAATCATTGTAGTACTTAACCCCGTTATGCTCACCTACATATTGTAATCTGTGTTTAACTCCACTAAATTCATACAGTACTTCTTGAATAACTTCTATTCTTGCACCTTTAATATATGAAATCACAGCGGCATTAATAGCATTTTCAACATTGTGCATTCCTGGTAATGAAAGCTTAGTAATATCAAATAACTCTACTTCATCATATGTAACGATATTATTTTTTACCATTATGCTAGCTTCATTATTTTCTTTAGTATCATAGAAAAGAACATTAGAATGAATTGTTTCCAAATCATATTTTTCTTTTTCTTTAATGTTTAGGATAAGAATATCATCATTTGTTTGATTTTTATAAATATTTCTTTTTGCATTTCTATAGTTTTCAACGCTTCCATGATAATCTAAATGACCAACACCTAGATTTGTTATAGTAGCAACAGATGGTTTAAAATATTTTGTTCCTTGTAATTGGAAAGATGAAACTTCCGTAATTATTAATGAATTAGGATGATTGTATGCAACTTCTATTGCTGGATAACCAATATTACCCGCTAAATAAACATCTTTATTGGCTGCTTTTAATATATCAAAAGTCATCTGAGTAGTCGTAGTTTTACCATTCGTTCCAGTTATAGCTACCATATCGATATTAAACAATGTATTTGCTAACTCAATCTCAGTTATTATATCAATATTTTTTTCAATAGCTTTTTGTAAAATATCTATCTCATATTTTATTCCTGGATTTTTTACTATTAAATCAATGTTTTCTAAAAGTTCTAGTGGATGTCCTCCACCAATAACTTTAACTCCTAATTTTTTCAACTCGGTTGCTTTTTCATCATTACTTAAATCATCATATGCATTTAAAGTAACATCATATCCAAGTTTGTTTAAGATTTTTGCAGTTGAATAACCACTTCTTGCAAATCCTAACACTAATATTTTTTTATCTTCTAAATTAATCATTTTAAATAACCCCTATAAAGTATCCTATAGCTGATGATACCACTGCTATAGCAACAAAAATATACACAGTTTTTACTTCGCCATATCCTGATAACTCAAAATGGTGATGTAACGGTGACATTTTAAAAATTCTTTTACCTGTTTTTTTAAAGTAAGCCACCTGAATTATTACAGATAAAGTCTCAAGTATATATACTAAACCTATAAATAAGAATGCTATCTCTTTATGCAGGATTACTGAAATCGCTGCTAAAATTCCTCCTAAAGCTAAAGATCCAGTATCCCCCATAAAGATTTTTGCTGGATTTTTATTAAATAATAAAAATCCTAAAAGTGCTCCAACTATAGTCAAACAGAAAACTAATACAGGAAAATTATTTTCCTTATACGCTAATAAAGCAAATGTACTAGTGGTAATAATTGTAACACTTGTTGCTAGACCGTCTAATCCATCAGTTAAATTAACCGCATTAGAAAATCCTGTTTGCCAAAATACTAAGAAGATTAGATATAAATATGAAATATTAAGATTATAATCTAATCCTGGAATATGTATATAATTTATATCTTTATAAATAAATGTAACTAAGATATAAAATATTACAGAAAATAGTATTTGTAGCATTAATTTTTTTCTTGGAGCAAGTCCATCATTTTTCTTCTTAACTACGATAAGCATATCATCTATATAACCAATAATTGAAAATGAGATAGTTGTATAAATGAATAAAATATAATATTGAATGTTTCCACTATCCAAGATCATTGCAATAATAAGTGAAATTACTATTGAAACTATAAAAGATATTCCTCCCATTGTTGGAGTACCTTTTTTATGCATATGACTTTGTGGGCCTTCTTCTCTAATTGCTTGTCCAAATTTTAGAACATGTAAATATTTGATTAATCTTGGTAGCATTAACACTGTCAGAAAAAATGCTACCAATAATAACGATATAGCAAATACTGTATCTGAATTACTCATTTCGTTCTCCTAACTAAATTTTATTTTTATCTTGTCCCCTTTTTTTATAAATCTCTGCGCAGGAATTGATTGTTGTTTTGCAAACCCATTCCCTTCAGTTTCAATATCTAAGCCGGCTAATTTAGCATAATTTATGACATCAATCTTAGACCATCCTATGAAATTAGGTAATACTATATTATTATCCGAAACTAACAGAAATACTCTTTCATCTTCTTTTATTACATTATCAGCCGAAGGATATTGTCCAATAATATTATTACCAGAGCCAATTGTTATAATATTTTTAGTTTTTTGTTGTAATTTTAGTACTGTTGAATTAACGTTCTCACCTACAACATTTTCCATTTGATAACTTTTTACAGTGCTGTTATCATCAGCTTTTTTTACATTTAAATAATTTAATGTATTTTCCATTATCGGTTTAAAAATCTCAGATGCCCCGTATGCACTACTAGCTCCTAGCTCTTTTGTTGGTAATTTCATACCAACATATAAAATAACTTGAGGGTCTTCACTTGGTGCATAACCAATAAACGAGTGCAGAACTTTAAATGGACTCTTAAAATAAGTCCTTGTCTTAGGATCCACTACCTCGCCCGTTCCGGTTTTTCCTGATGTACTGTAGTTTTCCACGGCATATCGTTTACCACCTTGTGCCCAAGAACCATTAACAACCCCGTATAGTTCCTCTTTCATTATATCAGCTGTTTGTTTTGATATTGGATTTCCTACCACTGTTTTCTTCCCAATATTAACATCTTTATCCAATGTTTTATCATGAACTCGCTGTAAGAAATACGGTGCCAACATTTGACCATCATTTAAAATTGCCGTCTCTGCTTGAACCATCTGCATTGCCGTAACTGTACTACCTTGACCAAATACAGTAGTCGAAGCAGATACTTTGTTATTAAATACTAAATCTCCTGTTGCTTCATTTCCATAAAGTGAATTCGTACTTCTTCCAAATCCAAAACTTTCTAAACCACTTTTTAGTTTTTCAGTCCCTAATTCATTTAAAAGTGTTAACATCAATGTATTTGAAGATTGTTGGAATCCATGACGTTGAGTTATTGTTCCCCATCCAGTTTTATTCCAGTCAAAAATAGTAGCATCTTCTACTTTGTATGAACCAGATCTATAGTAGGCTTCTGGATTATAAATATTATTTTCAACCATTATTGACATAGTAAAAGTTTTTAAAGTTGAACCAGGTTCATAGGCTGAATTATAAAATATATTCGACCAAGCGCTTGAAAGATTTTCTTGAGTATTTGGATTAAATGCTGGAGTTTGTCCTAAACCTAGTATTTCTCCTGTTTTAGGACTAATTGCTATCGCGAATGCACTTTCTGGTTCATATTTATCATGAATATCTTTCAAAGTATTGTCAATAAATCCTTGAATATTTTTATCAATAGTTAAATAGATATCCGCTCCATCTACAGGTTTGGTTTCTACTTTTGGTATATTAGAAACTACTTTTCCCCATGCATCTTTAGCATAAGTAATATGCCCCTCTTTTCCTCTTAAGTAGTAATCAAATGTTTTTTCAACTCCTAATCGACCGGTAATCAAATCACTGTCAGGTGAATTCTGAGCAAACCCTAAGAAGTTTCCAAGCATGCTTCCATTTGGATAATATCTTTTTGTTGTTGCTATAAATTCAATACCTGGAAGTTTTAACTCTTCTATTTTTTTCTTATCTTCAACACTAATATCTTTTCCAGCTGTACCAAATTCCACTTGATAAACACCTTTTTTATTAAGTATTTCTTTTATCTTACTTCTATCTAATTTGATAAATTTAGATAATTCATCTGCAGTTTTATCTATATCGATAACATGACGAGGATTCGTATCATCATCAGTTGCTTTATCAGACACTACTGCGACTATCTTATAAGATTCAATATTATCAGCTAGTATGTTGCCATTTCTATCAAAGATTTTCCCGCGATTTGGTTGTAAACTACTGTCAATCTTATACTTTTTATCTGCTAATTCTGTCAAATTATGGCCTCTAACAGTCCCTATTAGCATCATTTGTCCAATATTTAATATTAATATCCATACAAAGAAAAAAACAAAAATTAGAAAAAATACAATTTTTGTTCTTTCTCGAGAGATATAATCTTTTCTTTCTAAACTTCTTCTATCTTCCAAAAACTTTAAAGTTAATATTTTCTTAAAAAGTTTTATCAATTATCTCACTACCTTTATACTATCTTTTTGAGTTTTCATTCCTACTGTCTCAGCAATCTTTTTAACTCTTTCGTAAGATGACAGATTGTTTATCATAACTTTTTGTTCATTGTTATTTTTTTGTTTTTCTGATATTACAATATCATTTTTTTGTTGAGCACTTCGTAGTGAATAAATCTCTCCCTTATAGTTTAACATAACTACGTTAGCAAGTAAAATAACTCCTACAAAAACTCCATAAGCTGTTTTTTCCAAAAAGTTAAATTTTACTTTTTCTTGTACTTTTCTTACTCCGTATTCTCTACTATATACCTTTAGTGTTGCCATTTAAACTTTCCCTCCTCTATTTTATCTGAACTTCTGCCACTCTTAATTTGGCACTTCTAGATCTATTATTTTCTTCTAATTCAATATCACTAGGATATATAGGTTTTCTCGTAATTACTTTTAATTTAGATAAACTTTCTTCTGGCATAATTGGTAGATTTTTTGGAATATCTTTTTCCTTTGCATATGAATTAAATATTTGCTTACAAATTCTATCTTCTAAGGAATGGAATGTAATAACAGATATTCTTCCTCCTACACTAACAATTTCAATCGCTTGTTCAAGTGAATCTTCAAATACTGATAATTCATTATTTACCGCAATACGAATAGCTTGGAATACTCTTTTAGCTGGGTGTCCTCCAGTTCTTCTTTTTGCAGCAGGGATGGAATCTTTAATAATTTCTACTAATTCAAAAGTAGTTTCAATAGGTTTTTGTTCTCTTTTTTTCTCAATATTTCTCGCAATTTGTTTTGAAAAATTTTCTTCTCCATAGCGATAAAATATTTTAACCAAATCATGATAACTGTATTCATTAACTACTTCATAGGCACTGATTTTTGCATCAGTATCCATTCTCATATCTAATTTAGTATCATAATTATAACTAAAACCTCTTTCAGGTGTATCTAATTGAGGTGATGATACTCCTAAATCGTATAATACACCATCAACTTCATGAACACCATGCTCTGCTAATTTTTCTTTTAAATTAACAAAGTTAGATTTAATAAAGACAACTTTATCACTGTACTCAGCTAATTTTTGTTTGGCATTTTCTAATGCCACATTATCTTGATCGAAAGCATATAGTTTACCAGTTTTTAAACGTTTTAAAATCTCTAAGCTATGTCCTGCTCCTCCTAAGGTACAATCTACATAAATACCGTCTTCTTTTATATTTAAGCCTTCTACAGCTTCATTTAATAATACACTATAATGTTTAAACATTTTCATCCATCCTAAAAATCAAAATCTTCTAATTCTTCTGCTATTTCTTCTACGCTAGCTTCACTTTCAACAAGTAAATCTTCCCAGCGATTTTTAGCCCAAATTTCTATCCTATTAGATAAACCATTTACCACACATTCTTTATCTAAAAAAGCATGTTCTATTAATGCGTTAGGAATGTTAATTCTTCCTTGTTTATCTATCTCAACTTCAGTGGCTCCAGAAAAGAAGAAACGTTGGAAAGTACGAGCATTTTTCTTAGTGATAGGTAGTGATTTTATCTTACTTTCCACCTTTTGCCACTCTTGTAGTGAATAGCCGAATAAACAAGAGTCTAGACCTCTTGTGATAATAAATTTTTCACCTAGTTCATCTCTGAACTTAATTGGAATACTAAGCCTTCCTTTGGCATCCATTTTATTATTGTATTGACCAATAAACACTACTTCTCACCACCTTACCTTTATAATTTACCACATTTCCCCACTTTTTTCCACTAATTTCTAAAAAAAAATTAATTTTTTTGAATTTTTTACCAAAAAAATACCAAGTACTTATAAAATAAAAATTTTATAAGTACCTGGTTTATTTAGTTATAATATTCTCTTTCGTTTTCACCATCTAAAAAATGAGAAGAACATAACGAATGTATTCTTTCAACAATCCTTAAAGCTTTCGTTCTATCTACTGTTGTTTTACCATTTGATAGTAATTCTGCCAGGTCATCTATACTTAAGTTAGAAGAGAAAAATGTCGGTAACTTTTCAGCTTCTCTATGATTAATAATTGGTCCTAGTACTTCATCACGTATAAATTCTGTAATATTTTCAGCACCGATGTCATCTATTATTAGTATCTCTTCATCTCTGATTAAATCGATATATAAATCATAACTATTATTACTTATTTTAGACTTAATCTTTCTAATAAATTCTGGATAATATAAGATTGCAGGTTCTTTTCCATTTTGTTTAAAATAGTTATAAATAGATCCCATTAAGTAGGTTTTTCCAGTTCCTGTCGGTCCATAAACATAGACACCTCTTGTTGATTGTTTATTAATAATGCTTTTACATATTTTTATTATTTCTGTTGCTAAAATACCTTTTTCTCTATTTCTTGATAAGTTCTCAAAAGTATATGTTAAAACTCTTTTGGGTATAAATTCTGTTTTTACCTTATTCGACGTTTTTAAATTCGCTACTTTTTGTTTATATTCTTCAGTCTCTTCATATAAAATATTGACTGCTTCATTCTTATAAACTAACTTTGGTTTATGCTCTATATTTAGTAATTTATCCTTTGAAATATAAAACTGATAGAACTTCTCAAAATTATTTTCTATATCAATTTTTGAGAAATTATTATCACGAATAAATTTAATTATTTCAGAATCGTTTAATACTTTTTCTGACATAAACTTCTTGAATGAGTCTTGTGTATTACTAGCTACAATATTAGATAATTTTTTCACTACACGTCCCTCTTGTTATTTAATTCTTGCATCATTTTATTATATGCATCTTCGTCTTCTTTTGTAACAACTCTATCTTCTATTTTCTTTGCACCATTGAAATTACTTTGACGACTTTGTAAATATTCAGGAAACGGTGCATAATTTCCTTTTTTCACACTTGTATAATTTGTTTGTTTTTTAGACACCTTTTTAGTATTAGTTATATTATTTTGTTTATAGTTTCGATTATTTCTAACAAAATCAATTGCATCCTTTGCACCTAAAAGTTTTTGTGCACTCCATGAACTTGCAATTTTATCTATATAATTAATATGCGGTATTGAGTTTTTTCCAGTTTGATTAATAGAATATTCTAATAAAATATTTAATACTCCAGTTGGAAAATTATATTTACTTTGTAGGTCATTTATATTTTTAGCATCAATGTTAGATACGACTATACCTTTTTGTTTATTAAGGAATGTTATAAAGTTTGTATTGTCTACTTCTTTAATAAACAAATCTTCCTCTGTTTCATGGTTATCTTTTGTACTGCTAAGATTTTTATTCACCATACGTTCTAATGTTGGAACTTCTTGTTTTCTAACATTGACATTTAATTGAATAATATAATCCGTTAATATCTTAATATTGATTTCACTCGTACCATTGGAAATTTCTACTGATTTTTCAATAGCCTTCGCCATGTCTTGTGGATCCATCTTATAAATATGTGCAATACCTAAAATTTTATTTTTTATATCGTCATTAGATATGACATCAGTTAGATAACTATTTGCTAAATAATAATTTAATTTATCAAAATCAAAATAATACTCATCGAAATTAGGTCCTGAAGAGTTTTTATTTGATAAGTAATCAAAACTAAAATCATTTAGGTTTTCTAAATGAAATACATCAGAAAATTTAGCTGTAATTTCTTCAAAACTTCTAAAGCTAACTTTATCAAATGAATAATAATTAACTATTTCTTTATATTCACTACTTCCTAGAGTGTTCTCTAATAATTGGGCTAATACTGGTGTATTAAAAAAAGTTGTGAAATCTAATGCTTCTTTAATTTTATAGACGAATTGTCCAACACCTGCATTATCAATATAAAAAGATTGAATTAATCCCATTGCTTCTAATTTTTTTCTTGCGACCATAAATTTATGATTTGATAATGCAAGATTATCTAAAATATCATAATGTAAATAATTCTTAGAAAGATTTTTATCACTAAGCATCTTACTGCCTAAAAAGTGATATAGACTTATTGCATCATTCCCTAATAAAGGAAGATACAATAAATTTAATTCTTTAGCACGTTTTGCAATATCATAATCATTATATACACAATAAAAATCTTTTTCTGAGAAGGTATTATTCATTTTTATCATCCATAACTTCTATAATAATTTGAGTATACTCTAAAGCATATATAAAATCTTGATTATAGTCATACTTAATCTTATCGTCATTTTTTAAAGGTGCGAAAAACGATTTTACTAAGATTGGATATATATTATCTAATAATAATTTAGCATTGTCATTCTCATAAAACGCCCTCAAAAAGTTAAAAACTTTATAAACACATTCTAGGAATTCTTCTTTTGTCGGTGTATTAATATTGGTATAACTCTCTAGTTTCGTTGAGAAACTTAGTATATTTTTTTTATCATTTTTGGCAACAAATGTTCTCAAATCATCGATAAGTTCATACATATAGTTGAAAAATGATTCAAAATCCTCTAAATACTCATTATTAATAATCTTAGATTCATTTTGTAAAAGTAATTTATTAATATTATAATCAGTTACAAATAGATATATTTTATAAAGATCTGAAAACTCAACATCGCTAAGTTTTTGGTAATCTTGAACTATAGAATTTAAGCTCTTACCTTCTTTATAAATATTATATAGAGTATTTAACCATATAAACTCTTCCAATTTTTTATTATTAATTAATGTAATTAAATAGTTATTAAAATTGTACTCTTTTTCATCTTCAAAAAGAATTGTTGTTCTACTTTCAATTCTTGTAAGAATTAAATTAAATTCTTTCTCTGCGTCTGCACTATAACTATTTTCATCAAATACCGGTTTTAATTCAGCTTTTACACGTCTGAACTCATCACTACTATTATCAAGATTGTTGATTCTTTCTTGATAAATTTCATTGTATCCTGGTTTTTGTGAGTGATAATAAGTTTCTATAGCTTTATTAAATTCTAAAACTTTACCTAAGATTTTTATATAAGCAACTTTGATATTTTTATTATCTGAAATATTATTAATTAATTTTAATGCTTTCAATATATCTTTTTTATTTTCATTTGTAAGCACTAACGTCTTTTCATCCTCTAAATAAAACATTCCCAAACCTCCAATAATATATTACTATATAATAATACTCTATTTTGTTAAGAAAATCAAAATATATGAAATAAAGTATAAAAAAAGAACCTTCCAAAAGGAAGGCTCTCACTGTTGCCTGGCAACGTTCTAGTCTCACAGGGCGTAAGCCCAACTACATTCGACGCTAAAGAGCTTAACTTCTGTGTTCGGT
>NZ_CABFLN010000007.1 GCF_901873445.1 Gemella haemolysans | reverse complement strand
TTAAGAGATTTGCTATAATTACACATATGAATGTAAATTTCCTTTCTTGATTTTTTGCTCATACTTAAATTATAAAGAAATTTTACATTCTTTTCCATTTTTTTATAAATTTAAATACGGCTGATATTTATTATCAACCGTATTTATTATAGACTCATACAAAAAAAGAAACTGACTTTTACGTCAATTTCTTTTTTCTGTCATAATAGGCTTATTTGTGTAATTCTTTTTCGAAAGCTTCTCTAACTTGTCCTACAGAGAATCCGATGATTACTTGAATAGCTTTACCATTACGAGCAACTCCAAGAGCTCCAGAACGTTTTAAGAATTCATCATCTTTAACTAGGCTTTCGTCTTTAACATTAACACGTAGTCTTGTTACACAGTTAGTAACGTCTACGATGTTGTCTTTACCACCTAAACCTTCAAGAATGATAAGAGCTTGGTCATCATGAGTAGCTGCATCATCTTTAACTTCTGGTTTAGCTGCTTCTTTACCTTTTTCACGGTACTCTTGTTTAGAGTAAAGTTTAGTTTCAGCATCTTCAGCTTCACGTCCAGGTGTACTTAATTGGAATTTAAGGATTAAGAATCTAAATACGAAGAAGTAGATTACAGAGAATACTAATCCAATTCCGATTTGAACGAACATTTGTGAAGAGTGGTGTTTGAACATTGGTAACCAGTTAAGAGCTAAGAAGTCAATTAATCCACTTCCGAAGTTACCTACAACTCCAAATTGGTACATAGTTGCTGACATTAATGCACCTAATACTGCGTGAGTAGCGAATAACATTGGTGCTGCGAATAAGAATGTGAACTCGATTGGTTCAGTGATTCCTGTTAAGAAACCAGTAAGTGCTGCTGGGATTAATAACCCTGCTACAACTTTTTTCTTGCTGTCTTTAGCTGTTACATACATAGCTAAAGCTGCTGCTGGTAATCCAAATACTTTTGAGTTACCGTGTAATGAGAATCCACCTTGAGGGAATAACTCTTTTAATGGAGTTGAGCTTTGAGAGAACTCTTGAATGTGTTGTACCCAGTAAGCTGTGATTCCATTTTCTACTACTGCTGGTCCAAACATGAATGGTCCATAGATGAAGTGGTGTAATCCTGTTGGGATTAAAATTCTTTCTAGGAATGTGTAAGTGAATACTCCCGCAACTCCTGATACTTTTAAGAATCCTTGTAAAGCAGCAATTCCTAATTGAACTTTTGGCCATAATAGAGCTGTTAAGAAAGCAGCTGGAATCATGATAAGGAATCCTACTAAGATTACGAATGTTGATCCTTGGAAAATTCCTAATAATTCAGGAAGTTTTTTGTCGAAGTATTTGTTGTGAATCCATACTGAGATAGATGCAATAACGATAGAACCAATGATTGAAGTATCTAAAGTAATTGCTCCAGCGATTCTTGTAATACCTGTAGGTAATTTAAGAGCAGGCGTTACATCTACACCAAAGAATTTGAATTGAGTTAAGAATCCGTTGATGAAGTAGTTATAAACCATGTAGATTAAGAACGCTTCTAATGCTGCACGACCATTTGCTTTTTTAGCAAGACCGATTGGAATACCAAGTGCGAATACTACTGGCATTTGATTAAAGATAGTCCATCCTCCTTGCTCTACTACGAACCAGAAGTTATACCAAAGAGTACCCTCTGTCGCGATGCTCCCTACTAAGTTAGGGTTTTTTAAAATTGAAGTTAATCCAACTACTAATCCGAAGAATGCGAATAAAATAGATGGCATTAACATCGCGCCTCCAAAGCGCTGAATTTTTTGTAACATAACATTTTTCCTCCTTTTTTTATTTTTCTGCTAATGTTACTTCTAAGCCATTATGATCAGAAATAATTGGATAATTTTCATCATTAAATATAACAAAACTTTCTTTTACATCTAATTTTCTATTAATAAATACATAATCCAATTTTTTCTGACACATAGAATCTTCCCAACCACTTATATTTTTATATACGGTAACTCCCCCGTCTTTTTTCTCGGCTAATTCATAAGTATCATATAACCCTTTATCAAGTATTCTTTTATAATCGTCTACTTGATGGAAATAATCTGTATTGAAATCTCCCATGAAAACTTTAAGATTTTTGTTATCTGTATAATTAATTAGGTTGCTAAGATTTTGATCTATGTCTTCCCCTTTACAAGTTGGCAAATTCATATGACAACTGTAAAATTCTACGATCTCATCATTTATTTTAAGATCGACTTTTAAAATTTTTCTTGATTCGATAGAAGTTACGGTTTGTTGTGCCGTACAGTAAAAATCCTCTACGGCAACAACTTCACCTTTAGCAAGTATTGCTAAACCTTCTTCGAATTTATCAAATCCTATGTGAGAATAAGTCCAATAATAACTGTATCCTTCTTCTCCATATTCATTAATTTTATCTAACAATAATTTCCCAAAATTATCTTCTTTTATACCATCATGAACATCTGCACTATTAATCAACTGATTTACTTCTTGCATCGCTACTACATCGTATTTTTTTTCTACGATGGTTTTCGCTAAAATATTCAGTTTTTCAAGTTGGTTTTCTTCTAACCAACTGTGAACATTAATTGTTAATAGTTTCATGCTATGTTCTCCACTTCTTTATTTATTATTTTTTGTTCCAAATATCTTCATTGTATTGAGCAATTGTACGGTCTGATGAGAAGAATCCTGCTTTCGCGATGTTCGCAATAACTTTCTTCATCCATAATTCACGGTTTTCGTAGTCTGCTAACATTTCTTCTTTCTTAGCATAATATTCCTCAAAGTCAATAAGTGTCATAAACCAGTCTTTGTTAAGTAGTTCGTTGTATAGTCTTTCTAATCTTTCTTTATTTCCTAGTTTAACTAAGTCTTTAGAAACGATGAAGTCAACAACTTCTTTAACACCGTCTTTTTCATAGTATTCTTTAGAAACATATCCAGCAGTTTCATAAAGTTTAATGATTTCATCACTTTCTTTACCGAAGATGTAGATATTTTCACGTCCAACTAGTTCATCAATTTCCACGTTAGCTCCATCTAGAGTTCCTAGAGTTAAAGCTCCGTTTAACATGAATTTCATGTTACCTGTTCCACTTGCTTCTTTAGAAGCTAATGAAATTTGTTCAGAAATATCAGTTGCTGGAATTAGTTTTTCTGCAACACTTACATTATAGTTTTCAACTAGGAATACATTTAAGTATTTGTTTACTTCTGGATCATTATTAATTAATTCTGATAAACATAGAATTAAGTGAATAATATCTTGAGCTATAATATAAGCTGGTGCAGCTTTACCACCGAAGAATACTGTGATTTTTCTTTCTGGTAATTTTCCATTTTTAATGTCTAAGTATTTTTTGATTACATATAAAGCGTTCATTTGTTGACGTTTATATTCGTGGAATCTCTTGATTTGAGTATCGATAATACTATTTTCATCAAGTTCAATTCCTTGAGTTTCTTTTAGGTACTCTTTAAGAACAACTTTGTTCTCGTGTTTGATTTCTTCTAATTTAGCAGCTACTTCTTTGCTATCAACAAATGCTAGTAATTTTTCTAATTTAGTTGCATCAGTTAAGTACTCATCACCAATTAGTTCTTTTAAGTAAGCTGCTAATGGTCTGTTAGAAAATTCTAACCAACGTCTGAATGTAATACCATTTGTTTTGTTATTAAATTTCTCTGGGTATAATTCATAGAAGTGTTTTAACTCAGAGTTTTTAAGGATTTCTGTGTGTAAATAAGCAACCCCGTTTACACTGTTAGAGAAGTGAATATCCATGTTTGCCATGTGTACTCTGTCATCTTTATCGATGATTTGAATATCTTCACCTTCATATTTTTCTCTAATAACAGCATCTAGTTTTTTAATGATTTTCACTAAGTGCGGTACTACTTCTTCTAAATATGCTAATGGCCATTTTTCTAGTGCTTCAGCTAAGATAGTGTGGTTTGTGTAACCAGTCATTTTTTGAACGATTGTGTATGCTTCTTCAAATTTAATTCCATGTTTTTCAGTTAACAAACGTACTAATTCAGGAATTACCATACTTGGGTGAGTATCATTAATTTGAACATATGCATATTCGTATAAATCGTGAACATTACTTCCTTTAGCGATAGCTTCATCTAAGATTAATTGAGCTGCGTTTGATACCATGAAGTATTGTTGATAAATACGTAATAATTCACCATTTTTATCACTATCATCTGGATATAAGAATAATGTTAAGTTTTTCTTAATTTCAGTTTTATCGAAAGAAATTCCTTTTTCAATAATGCTACTGTCAATTGAATCAATATCAAATAGATTTAGATAGTTTTTAGTATCTTTCTTAT
Organism: Gemella haemolysans; assembly: GCF_901873445.1. Taxonomy (GTDB): domain Bacteria; phylum Bacillota; class Bacilli; order Staphylococcales; family Gemellaceae; genus Gemella; species Gemella haemolysans_C. The sequence goes on along the minus strand of NZ_CABFLN010000007.1, from coordinate 47,790 downwards.
ATCCTAATACGTCAATTCTTTTTAGTGTTGATGTTAAGCTAAAGTTTTTAAAAGGCACTGTATATTTAACATCAGTATCTCTTAACCATGAAGAATCTTCAATCCAGAAGTTTGGCTCTGCATGTTGTTCATTTTTAACAAATACTTGTCTGAATAAACCACAGTGGTAGTTTAATCCAACTCCATCACCATTGATTCCTAATGATGAAATTGAGTCAATAAAGCATGATGCTAAACGTCCAAGACCACCGTTACCTAATGAAGGTTCTAATTCAGCTTCCTCTACATCACTAAGACGTTTGTTAGCTGCTTTTAATTCTTTTTCGATTTCTTCATAAATACCTAAGTTGATTAAGTTGTTTGATAATAGTTTACCGATTAAAAATTCTGCTGAAATGTAGTAAACTTTTTTCTTATCATCATTTTGAGCTTTTTTATCAGCTTCTTCTTTAACATAGTTTAATAGTTGTTTATAAATTTCTTTGTTATCTAAATTTCTTAGTTCTTGATTAGTATTATCTAATACATATTTACTAAATGACATTTTATACCCTCTCTCTTGAATATCTTACTGTAATTTTTTCTAAAAATTCTTTTCTTTCTTCTGTTAGATCTTCTGCAAGCATTCTCCATTCCCAGTTTCCTCCAACTGTTGATGGAACGTTCATTCTGCTCGTTGCATCTTTATCTAATAAGTCTTGCATTGTTACGATTGCATAATCACTTACTGAAGAGTAGATACCTCTAATCATTGCTTCAGTAATTGTTTCTTCATTACGACGATTTAAGTATTCTGAAACTAGTTCTTTTTCTGATTCACTTAGTTTTTCATACCATCCATTAACTACATCATTATCGTGTGTTCCAGTGTATGCTACACTATTTTGTGTGTAATGATGTGGACGATCTAAATTATCTTCTCCTGGGAAAGCAAATTGAAGAATCTTCATACCTGGATACCCAGAATCATCTAATAATTTTTCTGCTTTTTCATCAATAAATCCAAGATTTTCTGCGATAATTGGTAAATCACCTAATTGTTCTTTAATTTTTTGGAACAATTCAATTCCAGGACCAGCTTCCCAAGTACCGTTAACCGCATTTTCAGCATCTCTATCGATTTGCCAGAAATCAGAGAAACCTTTGAAATGGTCTATACGAAGTACATCATAGATTTTAAAACTTTCTTGTACACGATAAATCCACCATGAGAATCCTTGTTCTTTGTGTTTTGCCCAATCGTAGATTGGATTACCCCAAAGTTGTCCAGTAGGACTGAAGTCATCTGCAGGACACCCAGCTACATAAAGTGGTTCATTATTTTCATCAACTTTAAATAATTCTGGCATAGTCCACATTTCAACACTATCAGCACTTACATAAATTGGCATATCTCCAATGATTTTAATTCCCTTTTCATTAGCATATTCTTTTAATGCTAACCATTGTTTAAAGAAGAAATATTGTGTTACTGTATAGTATCTAATACTATCTTGAAGTTCTGTACGATATTTTTGACGCGCAGCTTCTTCACCATTTTTAATATCTTCATCCCAATGAATGAAACTTTGATATCCGAAGCTTTCTTTGATAGCCATATATTCAGCATAATCAGCTAACCAGCTAGAGTTCTCAGCTTCAAATTTTTCAATTTTTGCTAATACTTCACTATTTTTTGTTGTGTTAGCAACAGCCTTTTCTAAAATTGCTCTTCTTGCCTCAAATAATAATGCATAATCAACTTTTTCAGGATTGTCACCGAAGTTAACATTTGAATAATCACTTTCTTCAAGTAATCCTTCTTCTTTTAATAAAGAAAAATCGATTAGGTTTAAATTCCCTGCTACAGCTGAGAAACTTTGATAAGGTGAATCTCCATAACTTGTAGTTGTTAATGGTAAAATTTGCCAATATGTTTGCTTTGTTTCTTCTAAAAAATCAACGAAATCATATGCGCTTTTGCCAAAAGTCCCAATACCAAATTCTCCTGGTAATGATGTAATATGCATCAAAACACCACTTGAACGTTTTGTCATTCTTTTTTCCTCCGTTATATTTATAACTTGTATTTACAAAATAAGTTTTTATAACTTAACAATTATTATTATAATAAAACACTTTCATTTTGTCAATAACATTTATGTAATTCTTTTATTTTTTTTCGTCAACATATACGTAAATGTTGCACGAATGATGTAACATGTCCTTAACTCTTGCTTTTTTAGGTGACTCCATTTATAATTAAGTAGATAAATTTTGCGAGGAAAACAATATATGAGTAAATATAAACAAGTCTATAATGACTTAAAAGAAAAAATAGATACTCGTTTTTATAAGCGTAATACCGAATTACCAAGTGAAAATGAGCTAGCAAAAGAGTACGGATACTCTAAGGATACAATCAGAAAAGCACTGTCTTTATTAGAAATTAATGGCTATATTCAAAAAATAAAAGGAAAAAACTCTTTAATTCTAGGGCACGGTAGAATAAAAAATAACTACTTAGGAAATATTAAAACATCTTCTGAGTTAAATATCGATGGAAAATACGAAATAAAAACTACACTTGAATCTTTATATATTATTCAAGGCGACAAGAAAATAATGAATATTTTTGGAGCTGATGAAAATAATGATTTTTATAGAGTTAGTCGTAGCAGAATGATAAATGGTGAGCGACTTGAATACGAGGTATCATATTTTGATCGTAACCTTGTTCCTTTTATTAATAAAGAAATTGCAGAGTCTTCTATTTATAAGTATTTAGAAAAAGAATTAGGGCTAAAGATTACACACTCTCGCCGTCAAATATCATTTAGATATGCTACGGAGGAAGAAAAACAACATATGGATTTAGGTGAATATAGTATGGTCGCGGTTGTTGAAAGTATTACATATTTATCGAACGGAAACATTCTTCAATACGGAATACTTACTTACAGACCTGATAAATTCACATTTGTGACAATGGCAAAAAGATAAACATGACTCATAAATTACGATTTTATAATAATCGAATTTATAGAGTCGTTTTCTTTTTATCTTTCAATTTATAAATTTTCTATTCAAATATTTTACGTATGGTGGCGGACGATTTCATCTAACTTTAATTGTCATTTAGACAATTAAAGTGGATATTACACCTTGAAATTAGGCCTGTAGTCCTAATTTCACCGATGGAACTTTACTAAGTTCCATTTTCACCATTACAAAATATTTGAGTAAAATAAATAATAATTAAAAATTAGACATTATATTTATTAATAACATTTTATATTTTTCTTACTGTTTTGTAGTAGCTAAAGTAAAACACAATAGTGTTTTACAGCGAGAAAATAAGACTACAGGCTTATTTTCTAACCGGAATATCCTTTTGAGAAAACAAAAGATATGGAGGTGTCGCAAGCTACACTTAAAACAGGAAAAAGAAAAATATAACAATTTATAAATATAGATTATTTATACACATACTAAAAAAACTGATAAAGGAAAATTATTCCTCTATCAGTTTTTAATTTATTCAAGATTATTTTAATCTTTCTTCTAATTCTGCTTTTAAGTCTTCGAATCCAGGTTTTCCAAGAAGTGCGAACATGTTTTTCTTATACGCTTCTACTCCTGGTTGGTCAAATGGATTTAATCCTTGCATGTATCCAGAAATACCTACAGCTTTTTCAAAGAAGTATACTAAGTATCCGAATGTGAACTCACTCATATCAGGAAGTTCTACTACAAAGTTAGGTACTCCACCATCTGTGTGTGCAAGAAGAGTTCCTTCAAATGCTTTAGTATTTACAAAATCCATAGTTTTTCCAGCTAAGTAGTTTAATCCATCAAGATTGTTATCAGCTTCTTTAAGCTCGATATCTTTGTTTGGTGATTTAACTTTTAAAATAGTTTCTAATAGAACACGACGTCCTTCTTGAACATATTGCCCCATAGAGTGTAAATCAGTTGAGAAACAAACACTTGATGGGTATAGAGCTTTTCCATCTTTACCTTCAGACTCACCGTAAAGTTGTTTCCACCATTCATTGAAGTAAACCATTGATGGTTCATAAGAAACAAGAATTTCAATTAATTTACCTTTTTGTTGTAAGATGTTACGCATTACAGCATATTGGTAAGCAATATTTTTGCTTAAATCTGGTGTTGAAAGTTCATCTTGAGCTAATTTAGCTCCAGCCATCATTTTATCAATATCTACTCCACTTACAGCAATTGGAAGTAATCCTACTGCAGTTAGAACTGTGAAACGTCCACCTACATCATCAGGTACTACAAATGTTTCATATCCTTCATCATCAGCTAATGATTTTAATGCTCCACGAGCTCTGTCAGTTGTAGCGAAGATTCTTTCTTTAGCTCCTTCTTTTCCATATTTTTCTTCAAGTAATTCTTTGAAAATACGGAATGCAATAGCAGGCTCTGTAGTTGTTCCTGATTTAGAGATTACATTTACAGAGAAATCTTTTCCTGTAGTTTTTAAGTAATTAACTAATTCTTGAGTATAAGTTGATGAAATTGTGTGACCTACGAAGAAGATTTTTGGAGTTTTTCTTCCTTCTTCATAGAAGTTATAGAAACTATCATTTAGCATTTCAATCGCCGCACGAGCTCCAAGGTATGAACCTCCAATACCGATAACAACTAGTACATCTGAATTACTTTGAATTTTTTTACTAGCTTCTTTAATTCTAGCAAACTCTTCTTTATCGTAGTTAGTTGGTAATTCTAACCATCCTAGGAAATCATTTCCTATTCCAGTTTTATTGTGTAATTGATCATGTGCAACTTTCACATAACCTTCCATATTTTTCACTTCTTGTTCGTTAAAGAAGTTTAGTGCTTTCGAATAATCAAAATTTAAGTGCATTTTTGTTCTCCTTTTTTTATTTTCATCTTTTATTATAAATCATTGTTGGCTTGTCGTCTATAATATAATCGTAAATTAATTCAGAAACTTTTTCTGCATTATGCCTAATCGTATTATTATCAACGATTCCGACATCATTATTTTTTATCAATTTTATTCCAAGTTTTTCTATTTTGTCTTGATCGATTTTGACCGGTTCTTGTTTTTCTTTGTGATATTTCGATAAAATACTATCATCAAATTCACGAGAATTTGCAATTACTAAATCAAAAATGTTTTCTTCAACATGTTTATTTATCGCAATAATATGATCAGATACAGTATAATTATCAGTTTCACCATGTTGGGTCATAACATTACATACATATATTTTTTTAGCTTTACTTTCTCTAATTTTCTCTGAAACTTGAGAAATCACTAAATTTGGAATAATTGAAGTATATAAACTACCTGGTCCCATTATTATATAATCTGCCTGTTCAATCGCTCTTAACACATCTTCATTAGGTTTTACCCTAGAAGGTGTAATATAAACATGATCTATTTCTCCTCCAGCATCTGTTATCGAAGATTCTCCTCTTATTATTTCACCTGTAGAAAGAACAGCATTTAACGTTGCTATATCATTAGTTGTAGGTAATACTGTTCCACGTACATTTAGGATTCTACTCATAACCTTAACCGCAGTAGAAAAATCACCATGAATATCTGTCATAGCAGCTATCATTAAATTACCTACTGGGTGACCTTTTATTTCTCCACTATCGAAACGATACTGAAACATCTTTTCTAAGTATGGTTCTACATCCGACAAGGCTGCAATAACATTTCTAATATCCCCTGGTGAAGGAATATTCATATCACTACGTATTTTCCCAGAACTTCCACCATCATCTGCTACTGTTACTACGGCAGTTATGTCAAGTGGATATTTTTTTAAACCTCTTAAAAGAACAGATAAACCTGTTCCTCCACCAATAGTAACTACTTTTACTTTAGTTCTCATTTTACTACCTACCCTTATTAATATCGCGATGTTCTAAATGTACTCTGTAACCTAACTTTGATATATCCTCACGTAACCTTCTTGCTACACTAACAGATCTATGTTTTCCTCCAGTACATCCTACAGCTATTGCGACTTTATCTCTTCCTTCATATTGATACTTATCAATCATATAAGTCATTAATTCTAGATATCTATCATAAAATTCTTTAGTCACTTCATCTTCAAAAACATATTCATAGACTTCTTTATCTTGACCCGTTTTTTCTCGTAGTTCATTTATATAAAATGGATTTCGTAAAAAACGAACATCTACTATGTTATCAGCATCGATTGGTACACCATATTTATATCCAAAACTAGAAATAGTAATATGATAACTATCTTTCTTTTCTATTCCAAAATCCTCTAATATTTTTTTCTTAAGATCTTTAACTGTTGTATTGGTTGTGTCATAAATATAATTCGCTATACCTTTAATAGCATCCATATCTTTTCTTTCTTGAGCAATCCCCTCAAGTAAACTGAATTCGCTTGATAATGGATGATTTTTTCTAGTCTCTTTATATCTATTTACCAATACTTGGTCTTCACTATCTAAAAATATTATACGAACATCAAAATATTCATTTTGTTGTATTTTTTTTAATACCTCTTTTAAATCAACAAATAAGACTTTACTTCTTATATCAATACTTATAGCTGTCTTATCGATATCTTTTTCTTCAATTATTCTCAAGAAATCCTCTACAACCAATCCAGGTAAATTATCTGTACAAAAATACCCTTGATTTTCAAAGACTTCTAATGCTGTATTTTTCCCTGCTCCACTTATTCCTGTTATAATAACTAATTTTTTCTTCATAGCTTCACATCCATCTTTATAATATTATATAAGTTTTATCGAATGATAAATTCAGTTTAACAAAGAAATAAACTGCTCCATTCCTATATTGTACACCATTTCTATTTATTTGTGTAGTATTTTAAAATTATAAAAAAATAAACCTACTGTTCAGATTTCTCTTACAGTAGGTTTATCACTAATTATCCATTTCCTCTAGTAGTATTATTATTTCCAGTATTTCTTCCACTAGGTTGAGCTACATTAGAATTCCCACCTCGTGATTGGGTATTATTGTTATTACCGTTCTGTTGGCCATTTTGATTTGATGTATTACCATTATTATCTTCAGAATTATTTCCGCTACGGTTATTATTGTCATTACTGTTATTATCGTTATTATTGTTATTTCTATCTTTCTCTTTTTCTTGATTACGTCTATTTTGTTCTTCAATTTCTCGACGTTCACTATCAGAAATAACTTTAACTCCACCGTTTATAGACCCAACGTTCTCTGGGACTTTAAATCCTTTAGGTGGATGGATACGTACTATATTTTGCATATTAATTCTATACAATGCTTGTGTTTTTTGTGTATCTTCTTGAGTCATATACTTCGTTGGACCATCTATTGCATCAAATCCCTGCCATACAGCCATCGTATAATTACTAGTATATCCAATTGTCCAAGAATCTTTAGAATAATTATCTATATCAAAATTATACTTTTGAGCTTCTCCTTCACCGAATGTAGTTGTTCCTGTCTTAACAGCCATATCAGCTCCACTGATACGAGCAAACGAAGCCGTACCGTTTACTACATTTCTTAACATTGATGTCATAATATATGCTGTAGATTCTTTAATAACACGTTTTCTATCATCTTTGCTAAAGCTCTTCACTTCAGAACCTTCACTATCGTAGACCTTTTTAATAGCTTTCGGCGTTGCATAATATCCTCCATTACTAAATGGAACATATGCTCCTGCCATTTGTAATGGCGAAAATCCATCTCCACTTCCTCCTATTGGAGTAGTAATAGAATCATCTGTGATTTCCATACCTACATTAGCTGCATATTGTTTTACTCTATTAAACCCAACCTCTTGGTATGTTTTAATCGCTGGAATATTGGATGACCATACTAATGCATTATTTATAGTAATATTACCACGAAATCTTCTATCCCAGTTTTGAATTTGTGAACCTTGAAGTTTAGAGTCATTAACTATATGATCAGAACCCCAATTTAAATACTCAATCGCTGGTCCGTAAGCTAGTATTGGTTTAATCGATGAACCAGGTTGTAATTTAGCTTGTGTTGCAATATTAAACCCATGGAATGTTTGTTTTTTACCTCCATAAAGAGCGGCTATACCACTATTTTCGTTATTCAGTACAACCATAGCCACATTACTTGCTTGTTTTATTCCTGCATAGTTAGCATTTACACTTTCTGTTAAAGTATCTTGAATTTTTGAATCAAAGTTAGTATAAATTTTAAGACCTAAGTTTAATACGTCACCTTCATAATCTTTAAATTCTTTACTATTTTTTAATTCATTTACAATTTGATTCATATATGAAGTATATTTTGAATCAAATTCACTTGATAATAATACACGTTCACTTTCGTCACGTTCTATTAATCCATCTAATACATTAGTTTTTTGAGCTGCTGTTGATTCTGCTTCTGAGATTTTCCCATGGTACTGCATTAAATACAATACAGTGTCACGACGAGCTTTAGCCGCTTCAGGATTATCATATGGATTATATGTATTAGGATGTTGAGGTAACCCTGCTAAAAGCGCCATCTGCGGAAGTGTTAATTGATTTAACTCTTTTCCAAAATAGTACTTAGACGCTGTTTTTAATCCATATACTCCATCTGAATAATAGATTCTATTCACATACATAGTAAATATAGATTCTTTATCGTAGTTTTGTTCAAGTTTATATGCAAGATATGCTTCTTGAACTTTACGCTTCATACTCTTATTATCGTCTAAGAATGTTCTCTTAATTAACTGTTGAGAAATTGTTGACGCACCTTGAGATCCAAACCCACTTGTAAGGTTTGAAAATACCGCTCCTACTAAACGTCTAAAATCGACTGCTCCATGTTCGAAGAATCTATTATCCTCTGTCGCTAAGATTGCATCTTGCATTTTTGTCGGGATGTCTGATGTATTTAAATTTTCACCAATTTGGTTCCCTAATTTTGCCACCTCATTATTATTAACATCATAAACGACTGTTCTTGAGTTATTATCTAGTATCTTAGAGTCAAATGCAGGTGCTTGATAAATCCAGAATACACATAATAAGAATAGTGATATAATAGCAACACTTGCTGCATATAACCCATACCTCAATATTTTCATCCATAAAGTTTTATTAGATTTTTTAGAATTTGGATTACTAATTCTATTTGGACCTAATGGACGTCTAGGCCCTCCTGGTCTACCAGTTCTTGCTGATTGTTGAGCATTTCTCGGTCTAACAGGTGGTACTCCTTGTCCTTGATTAGCATTACCTGCTCTTTGTTGTTGATTGGAAGATCCTGCGTTCTGTGCATTTCTTCTCATTATTTCTTCATTTGTTAATGGTCTTCTTTGTTGCCCATTATTTGTTGGATTATTATTTCCTCTAGATATATATCCACCTGGCATAACACTCTTTCTTTCCTGAGAGTGTCTATCTCTTCTCGATAGCCGACTATTATTATTTTCTGCCATAGTATATCCTCTCTTTTTCAATATTTAAACTTTCATTTAACTTTCATTTTGATTTGAACCCTTTTTTCGATATAAAATGGTACAATATACTACATTAATTTTAATGTATAATGAAAAAAAAATCAATTTACTTTGTATAATATTAACTATTATTTAATAATTTTGTAATATTTACAAAGATTTTATAATTATAGTTCAGTTAATTAATACTTAATTTAAATTTTTTACCCACATATTTTCTTATACTAAAAAATAAAGGGTAATTCATTACGAATCACCCTTATATTCTGCTAGTATAATCATTAATTATTATAGCAAAGTCTTAGTAGATAAATTACTAAAAACCTCTATTTCTTTTTTAACATTTTACTTAGTTAACGCTACTTCTATATTACTAATAGCTGCTTTAGCTGCTGCAATTCTCGCGATAATAACACGATATGGTGAGCAAGAAACATAACCTAAACCAATATTCGAACAAAGTAGAATTGATTTTTCATCTCCCCCATGTTCACCACAAATTCCTAGTTTAATATTAGGTTTTACAGCTTTTGCTTTATTAACAGCAATCTTCATTAACTCTAGTACTCCACTCTCATCTAAATGAACAAATGGATCTGACTCTAAGATATTTTTTTTCTTATAGATATCGATAAATTTCTCAGCATCATCTCTTGAATAACCAAATGTTAATTGTGTTAAGTCATTTGTTCCGAAACTGAAGAAATCTGCATGTTCAGCAATCTTATCAGCTACTACACAAGCTCGTGGTATTTCAATCATAGTTCCTACTTTATAATTAAAGTCCGCATTGTATAACTGTATTTCTTTTTCAACTAATTCAACTATTTGCTCACGTAGAACTGCAAGTTCTTTTTCTAAACCTACTAACGGAATCATAATTTCTACATTAACTTCAATTCCTTCTTTACGTGCTCGAATCGCTGCTGAACTGATCGCTTTTGCTTGCATTAAATAAATTTCTGGATAAGTTATTCCTAGACGGCAACCACGGTGTCCCATCATAGGGTTGAACTCGGCAATACTAGCAATTTTAGCTTCTAATTGACTAACACTTACACCTATTTCCTCGGCAATAACTTTTACAGTTTTTTCATCTTTCGGTAAGAATTCGTGAAGTGGTGGATCTAATAATCTTATGTTAACAGATTTACCTTTCGCTTCTTTAAAAATTTTATAGAAATCATCACTTTGAATTGGTTGTAATCTATCTAAGAATCTAATTCTTTCATTTGTATCTGAAGCTAGTATCATTTTTCTAACTAAGCTAATTCTATCTTCTTCAAAGAACATATGTTCTGTTCTACATAATCCAATTCCTTCAGCTCCAAACTCGAAAGCAACTTTTGCATCGACTTCATTATCAGCATTTGCTAATACTTTTAGACTTCTAATTTCATCTGCCCATCCTAAAAGTTTATTGAATCTATCGCTGAATCTAGCATCTATTTTATCAACTTCTCCTAGATAAACCTTACCACTACTTCCATCAACAGAGATTACATCTCCTTCTTTTAGTGTAATACCAGCAATTTTTAATGTTTTTTCATCATAATTAATAATCATGTTTTGGCAACCACACACACAGCATTTACCCATTCCACGTGCAACTACCGCAGCATGTGATGTCATTCCTCCGCGTAGAGTTACAATGGCTTCTGAACTAACCATACCTTCAATATCTTCAGGTGATGTTTCTTCTCTTACTAATACAACAGGTTTTGTTTTCGCCGCTTCAACCGCTTCATGAGCAGTAAAATAAATTGCTCCCACTGCCGCTCCTGGTGAAGCCGCTAATCCTTGAGTTAATTGTTGCGCTTGTTTCAATGATTTATCTTCAAATGTAGAGTGAAGAAGTTTGTTAATTTCTTCTGTACCTACTCTTAAAATAGCTTCTTCCTTGCTGATAACACCTTCTTCTACTAACGAAACTGCAACTTCAACAACAGCATTTGGTGTTCTCTTAGCATTTCTTGTTTGAAGAATATATAGTTTACCATCTTCAATAGTAAACTCAATATCTTGCATATCTTTGTAGTGTCCTTCTAATTTTTTAGAAAGCTCCACAAATTCTTTATATAAATGTGGCATATCTTCAGCAAGCACACTAATGTTTTTCGGTGTTCTAATTCCTGCAACTACATCTTCTCCTTGTGCATTAATTAGATACTCACCGAATAATTCATCTTCACCAGTTACAGGATTTCTACTGAACGATACTCCAGTACCGCAATTATCTCCCATATTCCCAAAGACCATGGCTTGGATATTTACAGCAGTCCCTAGTTTATCACTAATATTATGAAGCCTTCTATATACTTTAGCTCGATTATTATTCCAAGATTTAAATACCGCTTCAATAGCTAGCATAAGTTGTTCCTTCACACTCATCGGGAATTCACGACCTACTTCTTTTTTGTAGATCTCTTTGAACTCCTCAACAACTTTAAATAAATCTTTTTCATTCATATCGCTATCTTGTTCATAGCCATTTTCATTTTTCACTCGTGTTAAAACTTCTTCAAATTTATATTTCTCTACATCCATTACTACATCAGAGAACATTTGAATAAATCTTCTATAACTATCATAAGCAAAACGATAATTATTATTTTTCTTAGCTAAGGCAATAGTTGTTTCATCATTCAATCCTAGATTTAAAATTGTATCCATCATACCAGGCATTGAAAATACAGCACCACTTCGTACAGATACTAATAACGGATTTTCTATACTTCCTAACTCTTTACCAATAGTCTTTTCTAATGTTTCTAATTGTTCATTAATTTGTTTTAAAATCTCAGGTTTAATTCGTTCCCCATTTTCATAATAACTATTACAGCTTTCTGTAGTAATAGTAAAACCAGGTGGTACATTAATCCCTAATCCCTTCATTTCTGCAAGATTCGCACCTTTACCCCCAAGTAAAGATCGCATATCTTTATTCCCTTCACTGAAATTATAAACATATTTTTTTGTCATTTTAAAATTCCCCCATCACATTTTTGTTACAGTATATAATTATTTTTTAAATGTTAAACTTCTAAGCCGCGTTCTCTCATTATCCCAATTATTAATTCTGCGGTTTCTTCAATAGCTTTATTTTGAACATCTATTATCGGACAACCAATTTTCCCCATAATTTCTAACGCGTACTCTAATTCTTCAAATATTTGGATTTCATCTGTATAATCAGTATTTCCATCCACTCCTAAAGTTTTTAGTCTTTCTTCCCTCAACTTATTAAGTTGTTCTACTGAATTTGTTAAACCAATAATTTTTCTTTTTACTTCATATAGTTGCTCTGGTAGTATTAAATCTTGAACAATAGGAACATTCATAACTTTAATATTTCTATTTGCCAGATATAAGCTTAACGGTGTTTTAGACGTTCTTGATACCCCCAAAATAACAATATCTGCCTCTTTAAGACCATTAATATCCTTTCCATCATCATACTTCACAGCAAATTCCAATGCATCAACCCTTTTGAAGTACTCAGTTCCCATTTTTCTGTTTAAACCTGGATTCCCTTCAGATTTTATTCCAAGTTTATCTTCAAAAGTGTTTAGCATTTCACTTAGCAAATCTATAACTTTTATATTTTTTTCTAACCCTTTTTTCTTTACGTATTCGGCTAAGGTACTATCTACCAATGTTTGGACTATTACATCCCCATCATTCACATTCGATATAATACAATCTATTTTTTCTATCGTACAAACATTGGAATTCTTCAATACCTTATAATCAGCTTTTCCATAAGAAAACTGCACTAACGCTGCATCTACAACATCTTTTGCAGTATTCCCTATCGAATCTGAAATTATATGTACAGTTAACATATTATCCCTCCAGTATTTCCAATAATAATTTAATTAATGTAGTTTTTGAAATTTTTCCGACGATCACCTTGCCGCCATCCTCATCTCTTACAACAGGTAAGCAGTCAATTTCATGTAAAATTAACTTCCTTAAGGCATCACTAACTAATTCATCTTCATATATGTATATTACATTCGGTACACGTGTCATCGCTAGTACAATTGGAAGATTTTGACCGTCAGCATTTCTTGATAATTTCAACATATCTTTTCTAGATGTTACACCTGCGAGGTGATTATTCTCATCAACAATAAAGATTGTTCCTACATCATATATAAATAATTTAGATAATACATCTGAGAAATTCGCTGTACTTTTAGCCGTTATTGCTATCCCCATAACATCTTTAACTAATTTATTTTTTATTTCTTCACGTTGTTCTCCTGGTGAAAAGTTATAATTGTAATAGTAACCTACATTAGGTTTCGCTTCTAAAATTTCTAACATTCCTAACACTGCCAAATCGTTTCTTAAAGTAGATTTCCCCAAAGATAACTTCTCAGCTATCTCATCACTTGTAATCGGCTCATAATTTTTTACTATCTCAATTATAGCTTTATGTCTCTCAGTAAGTTTCATTGTTCCTCCTTCTTGTATTATATTTTTAATTATACAATATATTACACACTAATTCAATAGTTATTACAAATTAATGTGTAATAATAATTTCGTAGTATATGATTATTTCGTTTTAAATGATGTTTATTCTACATTTTTATCCTACTTTATTACTAATATATTAAAATAAAGTTTCTCAATATCTATTTTATTTAAATTTAAATCTTTATATGTTATAATTAATCTAATAATATATCGAGGTGAAAATTGTATGTCAAAATTATCAAAATTATTTGCAATCGGTACAGGTATAGCCGTTGCTAACTATTACTCAAAAAATCCAAACAAAGTTGAAGAACACACTGAATACGTTAAGAAAAAATCTAAAGACTACTACGGTTACACACGTTGTATGATTCGCTACACTAAGAAAAATGGTGTTGAAGAAGCGGCAATCTACCTATACAACGACCTAGTAAAAAATCTTAAAAAAGCTAAAAATGCTTTAGAGAATAAATACAACGATGCTGTTGATTACGGAAAGGAATTATCTAGTAATATAACAGACATTAAAGAACACGTATCTAGCGTAAAAGAATACACTTCAGAAGTTAAAGAAAACTTAGGAGATGCAAAAAAAATCGTTGAAGAATTCAAACCTTCAGTAGAAGCTTACAAAGAAAAAGCACTTTCTTCTTTTGAAAAAATCAAAGATCAAGTTTCTAATATTAAAAAAGACGTAAATGAAGCAAATGTTCAAGAAAAAGTTGAAGATTTCACTAACAAATCAACTGAAACACTAGATTCAGTTAAAGAACGCGTTGAAACTGAAGTTCTAAAAAATACTCCTGAACAAAAAGAAGAAAAATAATAACGAGGATTTAAAATGAATCTACTATCACTAAATACTCTTCCTAATACAGGGGAAGCAGTTAAAAATTATGGTGCATACATTGGTATAATCATAATAATCGCGATAATTTTCTTTCTAATTTGGAGAAAAAAGAATAATAAAGATGATTAATAAACTCTAAGCTAGGTAAAACTAGCTAGAGTTTTTTTATTATAATTAATCTACATCTATTTACTACATAATGAATAAGAGAGTGACTCGATAAAATCTATACGATTTTCGAATCACTCTCTATTTTATGCTATTTTAAATTATCTAATGCAGCTATTCTTTCTTTGACACTATCATATTGTTCTTGATATGTTGCTTGTTTTTCCTTTTCTTTAACTACAACCGCTTCTGGAGCAGAACCAACAAATTTTTCATTAGAAAGTTTTTTGTTTACTCGATCTAATTCTTGTTGTAATTTTTCTAATTCTTTTCCTAGACGTTCTTTTTCTTTGTCTACATCGATTAAATCACTTAATGAAACATAGATTTCAGCACCTGGTAAGATACGACTGATGTCAGTTTCGCTTGCTTCTACTTCGCGTTCGATAATAAGTTCGCTAGGACGAGCAAATTTTTCTAAGTACGCACTACCGCTTAATAGTACTTCTTTTACACTATCTTGTGAGTATTTAATTTTAATAGGAATCTCACGAGACATTGGCGCATTCACTTCACTACGGATATTACGAACTGCAGTAATTACATCTTGGATGAATTGCATATCTTCAGTTTCTTTTTCGAATACTAGACTTGCATCAACTTTAGCAAATTCACTAGTTACAATACTATCTCCTGTGTGAGGAATGTGTTGCCAAATTTCTTCAGTTACGAACGGCATAAATGGATGTAACATTTTTAGAGAAGCATCAAGTACATATACTAAAATAGATTTAGTTGTTTTCTTCGCAGCTTCATCTTCACCATTTAATGAAATTTTAGCAATTTCAATATACCATGAACAGAATTCTTCCCATACAAAGTTGTATAAAATACGGCTTGCTTCACCAAACTCATATTTTTCGAATAATCTTTCGAAATCTTCAATAGTTTTAGCAAGTTTTGTTAAGATATATTTATCAGCTAATGTTTTTTCTCCAGTTAAATCAATATCACTGTATTCGAAACCTTCAAGGTTCATAATTACGAAACGAGAAGCGTTCCAAATTTTATTGATATAGTTCCAACTTGCTTCGATTTTCTCAGTTGAATAACGTAAGTCTTGTCCTGGTGTTGAGTTAGTAGCTAAGAAGTAACGTAAGCTATCAGCTCCGTATTGTTCGATTACTTCCATTGGATCTACACCATTACCAAGTGATTTACTCATCTTGCGACCTTGTTCATCACGTACTAAACCGTGGATTAAACAATCTTCAAATGGACGAGTACCTGTAAATTCTAATCCTTGGAATACCATACGAGCAACCCAGAAGAAGATGATGTCATATCCAGTTACTAGACAGCTATTTGGATAGTAACGTTTGAAATCTTCACTTTCTAAGTCTGGCCATCCTAATGTTGAGAATGGGAATAGTGCTGAAGAGTACCAAGTATCAAGAACGTCTTCATCTTGAACATAGTTTTCAATATCTTTTGGTGGGTTTACATCAACATAAACTTCACCTGTTTCTTTGTGATACCATGCAGGAATACGGTGTCCCCACCATAATTGACGAGAAATACACCAGTCTTGGATATTTTCCATCCAAGTATTTAACGTATTTTCAAAACGAGGTGGATAGAAGTTAACTTTTCTATCTTCATCTTTTTGATTTTCTAAAACTTTATCAGCAAGAGGTTTCATATCAACGAACCATTGTTTAGAAAGGTATGGTTCAACAACAGCACCACTACGCTCAGAGTGCCCTACTGAGTGAAGGTGTTTTTCAATCTTGAAGCATACTCCACTTTCTTGTAAATCAGCGATAAGAGCTTTACGACATTCGAAACGATCCATACCGTTATACTTATCAGCGTGTTCATTCATAACAGCACCTTCATCCATAACGATGATGCGTTCTAAGTTATGACGTTCACCTACTTCAAAGTCATTTGGATCGTGTGCAGGAGTTATTTTAACTACTCCACTTCCGAAATCTTTTTCTACATATTCATCTGCAATAACAGGAATTTCTTTGTTTGTTACTGGTAAAAGAACTGTTTTACCAATATATTTTTGATATCTTTCATCTTCAGGGTGAACAGCAACCGCAGTATCACCGAATAAAGTTTCAGGACGAGTAGTTGCTACTTCTAGATAATCCCCACTTCCATCAGCTAAGAAATATTTAAGGTGATAGAATGCACCTTCTACGTCTTTGTGAATTACTTCGATGTTAGATAATGCAGTTCTTTGAACTGGGTCCCAGTTAATAATTTTCTCACCACGGTAAATTGTACCATTGTTGTAGTGATCTACGAAAATTTTTGTAACTGCTTTATTTAATCCTTCATCTAATGTAAATCTTTCTCTTGAATAATCTAAACCTAATCCAAGTTTAGCCCATTGTGCGCGAATATATCCAGCATATTCTTCTTTCCATTCCCATGCACGCTCTAAGAATTTTTCACGACCTAAATCATAACGACTTAATCCTTCTTCGCGCATTTTAGCTTCTACTTTTGCTTGTGTAGAAATACCAGCGTGGTCCATTCCTGGAAGATAAAGTACATCAAATCCTTTAAGACGTTTATAACGTGTTAACATATCTTGTAGAGTTGTATCCCAAGCATGCCCAATGTGTAATTTACCAGTTACGTTTGGTGGTGGAATTACGATTGTATATGGATTCTTTTTACTTTTATTATCAGCTTTAAAAACTTCTTTTTCCAACCACCAGTTGTAGCGATTATTTTCTACTTCGGTCGGATTATATTTTGTAGACATTTCAGTCATGATTGTTCCTCCTAAATTTTTATTTTATTATTAATTATTTTAAATTTCATAGTTATGTTTGTGGTATTTTTCTAGATAAAAAAAAATAACCTCCATCCTTACATAAGGACGAAAGTTTCCGTGGTACCACCTTTATTCTAATTATAACATTAGCACTTAATAAGATTAACGCTCTAACCACGTTTAAAGCTACTTACTTTCACTCTAAATGCTCACCGGCTACTTCAAAGTCCTGCCTAGGAGAAATCTCTCAACCACTGATTTCTTTTCTGTATCCTACGGTACGCAAGAACTTCTACTTATCGGCTCATCGCATATATTTTATAATTAAAATATGTTTAATATAATAACATACTTTTTTTTATAATGCAAGCAAAAGTAAATATTATTTCCTGAACAAACGCAAAAAGTACTTCAACGATTAGAAATCTAATTCCATCATTGAAGTACTTTTTTAAATATTAATCTTCTTTTTTATTTTTCCATGCAGTTGCATTATCTAACTTAATTGGTAAGTTATCTAAATAAAACTCTGGATCTTTTCCTTGTTTATGTTGTTTCACATAGTCTTTTAATACTACATAAACCACACCAGAAAGACCGATAATAGCTATTAAGTTAAGTAAACTCATAATCCCCATTGTTACATCAGCAAGTCCCCAAACTAGGTTTAAGTCCATGACACTTCCTACATATACGAAGATACATACAATAACACGATAAACATTAACAGCCCATTTTTTAGGAAGTAAGTATTGAATGTTTGTTTCTCCGTAGTAGTAGTTCCCAATTACAGAACTATATCCAAATAAGAAAATAGCAACGATTAAGAAAATTGTTCCGATACTTCCCACTTGTGAAGTTAAAGCAGCTTGTGTAAGTTGGATACCTTGTAACTTACCAGCACCATACTCAACACCAGGGTATAGTAAGATTAAGAATGCTGTCGCTGTACATACTAAACACGTGTCGAAGTAAACTCCTAAAGTTTGGATAAATCCTTGTTTAGCTGGGTGGGTACTGTCAGCTGTTGCCGCTGCATTAGGAGTAGACCCTAACCCAGCTTCGTTAGTGAACATACCACGTTTAATTCCTAAAAGAATTGATGTTCCCATACCAATTACTCCACCACCTACTTGTTCAAGACCGAATGCTGATTTCACGATTTGAGCAAGAACACCAGGTAGTTTATCAATGTTAATAACCATAATAACTAATACGATAAATAAGTACGCTACTGCCATTACTGGTACTAACCATTGAGTAATTTTAACAACTTTTGTTACTCCACCAAAAATTACGAAAATAGTAAGAATTAATAAAGCAATACCCGCAATATTTGCATTAATATCATATACTTGTAAAGCTTGAGCAATAGTGTTAGTTTGAACTGAGTTAAATGCTACACCGTAAGTTACTGAAATAACAATCGCAAATAATACTCCCATCCATTTTTGTCCAAGACCTTTTTCCATGTAATAAGCAGGCCCCCCACGATAAACACCTTTTTTATCACGAACTTTATATACTTGAGCTAATGTTGATTCGGCAAATGATGAAGCACCTCCAAAAAGAGCCATTACCCACATCCAAAATACTGAACCAGGTCCTCCCATTGCAATCGCAATAGCAACCCCTGCAATTGTTCCGGTACCTACTCTTGATGCAGCCGAAATTGTAAATGCTTGGAAAGCTGAAACCCCTTTTTGTTCCCCATCCTCACCTATTTTTGGCTTTTCAGTAATAAGTCTAAACATTTCCTTGATATAAGTAAATTGAACAAACTTCGCACTAAATGTAAAATAAATACCCGTAACCATTACTAACCCTATTAGGAAATAAGTCCACATAAAGTCGTTAACGGTAGTTAATAATTCTAAAAATCTATCCATTAAGAGTCAACTCCTCGTTAAATTTATTTTATTACGTTTTCTATTATACTTTAAATGACACTACAGTTGTAAATATACGTTAGAAAATCTAACATAACACCATCTTAAGCTAACTTTACTCCTAATATTTACTAAAAAACTATAGAAAATACTTAAAATCTTATATGAAAAATCCAGGAGTTTTAAACATTACATTTAAATCACCTGGATTTTCACATTAAACATATTCAATTCTATTTACTTCTTCATTGTTGCTCGGTTGATAATCGCTGAAACCACTATTCATGTTGGGAACTACTAATCTTCTATCTCTTGATTTTAATATAGATTTTATTTCATAACTACTTAGCATGTTATAATCTAATTTCTCCTGAAGTACATATTCTCCACTTCTAATTCTAGCTCTAATGTCTGTTGCAGCAACAAAATAAACAACCATAAAGACAATAGAGAATATAAGTTGCACTATTGAAAAAGTACTACTTAATATGCTATTACTAGCTCCTTGAAATATAACTCCACTAAAAAAAGATAAAATTGTCAGTGCTGCTTGAATATACAATACCACTCTTCTACCTTTTGTATCAAAGATTGGTAAGTACATTATAAATAACATAATAAAGTTAAATATATATGCAATTAATCCCGCGACTACTAATAATCCAAGTCCAGTAAATAATATGCCGGCATACTGTTCTGAAAAAACTTCAGTGGTATATCGCAACTCCACTAATACCAACAGTAAAGCTCCTATTACAACTGAAGGAAGTGTGAAAGTTAATAGATAAGCAACTCCCCAATTCCTCTTCCAAACACGCCCTTTATACTCTTTATAAATCCTATAAGTATTATAATATGGTATAAATGCAAGTCCTGACCTAACCCCAAGTATATCAAACATAATTTTTGAAAAAATAGCTGTAATAATATAACCGACAAAAACAAATATGAATAATACTATTCCAACTATAGCCAACACTTGATGTAGCATGTACTCATCAAAATTAAACATAAATAATCCCTCCTTTATTTCTTTCACCTTTATTATACTAAAAATCTTTATAAATTAATAGCAAAAAAAGAATGAAATTGTCTGAAAATACAACCTCATCCTTTACAATTATTTATGATAACTTGCTCCTGTTATTATACGGTAAGCTCTATACACTTGTTCAAGTAAAACAACACGCATCATCTGGTGTGGAAACGTCATTCTACTAAACGATAATGCAAAATCACTACGCTTTTTCACACTATCAGAAAGACCATAGCTTCCACCAATTACCAATGCCACATCACTCTTACCTGTAAGCATTAAATTATCAATTTTTGATGCAAATTCTTCACTTGATAAATTCTTACCTAAAATTTCCAAAGTAATAACATATTGATTATCTTTAATTTTTGAAAGTATGTTATTCCCTTCTTTTTCCATCGCAAGAGCTATTTCTGAATCATTTTCTACCTTTACTTTTTCATCTGAAATTTCTATAGTATTTAACTTAATATATGCTCCAAGACGTTTTTCATATTCTTTTATAGCATCTCTATAAAATTTCTCCTTAACTTTACCTACACAAATCAAAGTTACTTTCATCAGAACCTCTTTCTATCTACACATCTTTGCCAAGAACAAATTTTTCAATAGCATAAGCGAAACCATCTTCATCATTTGACTTAGAAATAAAATTCGCCGCTTCTTTTAAAGTAGGATTAGCATTATCAACCGCAACTCCCATACCAGCGAACTCAATCATACTTAAATCATTAAGCCCATCACCTAATGCCATTACACTCTCATTTGTTAAACCAAGTTTTTTACATAATGAATCTAAAGATACTCCTTTAGAAATACCCTTATCGTTAATTTCGATAAAGAACGGTTTAGACATAGCAACCTCATACTCATCACCTAATTCAAGCGCTAGTTTATCTTTCACTGCAACAGCTTCATCAGGATGTTTAAGAATTATTACCTTAGCCGCACCTTCTTTAATATCATCTTTCATATTTTCACTAATTACTAACTCTGCACTTACTAAACCAGACTCAATTCGTGCATATTCATTATCACGATTCGTAAGAACTTTCCCACCTTGGTAGGTAAGAATATCACAATCATTCTCCAAAGCAACATCTATTAAGAACTTAATTCTCTCCGGAGATAAAAACTTCTCATAGATCACTTCATTCGTTTTAAGATTAGCAATTCTAGCCCCATTAAATGAAAGTAAGTAGTTATCATAACTATCAAGTTGTAAATCTTCTACTATACTCATCATTCCAAAGTCAGGTCTACCCGACGCTAAAATAACCTTAATATCTTGTTTCTTACACTCTTCAATTACTTCTCTATTTTTCTTAGAAATCTCACGATCACTATTTAATAGCGTATCATCAATATCTGTAACAACTAATTTTATCATACAAAAGCTCCTTTTTTTATCACTAGGGGGGTGCAAAACCCTCTTAGGGGGTGCATCATTTAACGATTTGTTCTATCCTTGATTTAATCATATTCTACAAATCTGTTTAACCCTCGTTTACTCAATATATTATATCAGATAACCTTAATCTCTCATAGTGAAAAAGAAAAAAATCATATCAGATTGATATGACTTCTCCATTTTTAAAATAAATTTCTACTCTTTTTTCTATGTGAATTATTATCTTTTCTACCAAATAATTAAACAACTATATTTTCAAACTTTTTATATCAATATTTTATAATTATAATTTACTTTATTCTATCTCTGTATACCCAGTTGAAAATCCACTGCAAATTAATAAATGGCTTATTTTCTTCTGATTCTTTTAATATAGGTTTAAAATCATCATATATTTCTTCTTTTATTTTATTTTCATCTACTGTTGATATATCTTTATAATAACGAACTTCTTTAGAATTATATATACCTTTCAATTTTAAAAAATTATCAAAAGAATAATCTAGTCCATCCTCATGCATATATGCATATTCATAGTTAGCGTCATTTGCACTGTATCCATATGATAGATATACATTTTTTGTAGTATTTTGTATAGTTTTATCTCCGTCAACTTCATAACTAAACCCTTCACGATCAGCACTTGCCTGTATATTTTCTACCAACATCATTATTTCTAAATCCCTAGTATTACTACTTGGTGAATGTTTCGCATAATACACTGAACTACCTTTTAAATTTATATCCCCTATAAACCAAATTGTTGCTAACGCCAATATCACTAGCATAATTTTTTTTATCATTTTGCTCATTTCCTTTCTTAAAACCATTTTTTAAACCAATTTTTAAACCAATTTTTTGCTTTATTATATTTATCTGATATCCAATTACTCGCTGGTTTAATAACTTTGTTATAAATAGGCTCTACAAAAGGTTTTACTACATTATTGTAAATTGGTTTGGTATTATTATAAATAGGCTTTACTACATTATTAAACTTTTTATATCAATATTTTATAGTTATAACTTACTTTATTCTATCTCTGTATACCCAGTTAAAAATCCACTGCAAATTAATAAATGGCTTCCTTTCTTCTAATTCTTTTAATATAGGTTTAAAATTCTCATATATTTCTTCTTTTATTTTATTTTCATCTACTGTTGATATATCTATATGTTTCATTCCATTACCAAAATCTACTATATCATCTAACATAAACAAATCATTAAAATAATAATTTTGTCTTTCATTACTTATATATACATATTCATAGTTAGCGTCATTTACACTGTATCCATATGATAGATATACATTTTTTGTAGTATTTTGTATAGTTTTATCTCCGTCAACTCTATAACTAAACCCTTCACGATTAGCACTTGCCCGTATATTTTCTACCAACATCATTATTTCTAAATCCCTAGTATTACTACTTGATGAATGTTTCGCATAATACACTGACTTACCTTTTAAATTTGTATCCCCTATAAAATAAATTGTCGCTAACGCCAATATCACCATTATAATTTTTTTTATCATTTTTCTTATTTCCTTTCTTAAAACCATTTTTTTAACCAACTTTTCGCTTTATTATATTTACCTGATATCCAATTACTTGCTGGCTTAATAACTTTATTATAAATAGGCTCTACAAAAGGTCTAACTACTTTACGTTGTTATTTCTGTAACAACTAATTTTATCATACAAAAGCTCCTTTAGTAGATTTTAATTAATCTATAATCTTATCAATTTATATATTTCACTTTTATACATTATATCAAATATCACTACTCACTCATAGTGAAAAAAGAGAAATCATATCATACTGGCATATAATATTCATTTAATTGTTATTTAAAATTAAATTTTTAACATTTTATTTTAATGGTATTAAAAGGATTATAACAAGTAAAATTTTACTACCAATCCAAATATATCTCTGTTAAAAAAACATAATCTTTTGGAATTTCATCTGATGTACTTATCTCATCCCCAACCCAGTTTCCTGTATAGCATGACTTCCCGCATCCCAAAAGTATAGGTAACGGATTAGCAAAGTCACATTCAGAACCGTTTAAATATAAAACCTTAGTTATATCTAATGAAAAATACACCTTCTTTGTATGATTAATTGTATATAGGTAATCTCTTCCTTCTCTCGAAAAAAATCCTTTAAATGGATCATCTACTCGGATGCCATACTGTTTTATTAAACTTAGATAATACTCAAGTTCATCTCTAACCTCTTCTTCAGCCTCCTTAAAAGTTCCAGAGATATTTATATACATCTCATCTACTGTGTCCACTGACGAACCAGGATATCCTGATTCCAATGTATGTTGATAAAGTATTTCTAGCGATACATTATCTGGACTTTTAAGTCGAGACAATTCATCACCTAGCCATATTATACGATCTCCTGCCCAATCAGTAGCTAATAATTTATACAACGCACATAAAAAATCATTCCCAACATGAAGTGTTTGCCAACGTTTGCTACCATAACCAAAATCAACAGGAGAAATATACTCCTTTTTATCTACATTAACCCACTGGTAACACTCACCCATATCTCAACCCCATTTCATTAAATTTTCAATATCATATTTATATAAAACTATAATTTAATTTTATATTACAATACAACTTTACACCTTCATTGTAATATGAAAATACAATGTTATCAATACGAAAATCTTAATAATGCATTTCATATAAATACAAATGTACACTTAGTCATCTCTATAACAACTAAGTGTACATTCTTTTATCTCTCATCACCTAATAATTCTGATCTTATTATCACGCTTATCGCTAAAACAAACATTATTAGACTTAAGAATATTGTAACATAAGTATTTATATCAAGTTCCATATCAAAAATCACAGTTCTCATACTCGTTAATTGGTAAGTTAATGGATTAAGTTTTGATATATAGTATAGCACCTTAGAATTGTCTAAACTATAAAAAGTCGGTGCAGCAAAAATTATCGGTAGTAATAGTGTTCCTAAGATAAGGTCTCTAGTTCTATATGATACAGTTCCTAATGAAATAATAACACCAAGAGAAAACCAAAATACTAGGCTAATAATTACAATAATTAATACTTTTAAGAAAGGAACTATCTGTATTTTTATTCCTAAAAAGAACGATAAAAAATAAATTAGTAATACTTGCACTATTGTGATTCCTAATGGAAATACTAATTTCCCTAAAAAATAAGAAATAGCTGATGTTCCTTTTATTCTTTTATACGCCAGAAGTCCCCATTTTTTATCTAAATTCACCCTATAAACAGACTGATTCATCTGAGAATTTAGTATTACTCCAATTATTCCAACGAAAATATATTCAATATAGCTAACATTTTCTCCTTTAAAAGCCAAACTTGAAAAAGAGTTCCCTATCCCAAATCCAAAGAATACAAAATACAAAATTGGAACCATAAGCTGAGTATATATAATCTGCTTATTATTTTCAATCGCCTTATATTCTATATACGATGTTGCCCAAAAATTCCTTATTACATTTTTCATATAATTACTCCTCCAATTCCAATATTCTCTTCAAGGTAATTTCTTCTTTCTGTAGACTTCCTATTGTAATATTTTCTGCCAATAATAATTTTAATACATTCGAAATTTCCTCTTCTTTTTCCAAGAAAATTTTTAAATTTTTATCATCAACGATTGTAATAGTATCTTTATATTTTTCTACTATATCTTTACTTAATTCACCATTGTAAGAAATATTGTATACTATTTCTTTATTATATTCTCTTAAGAATGTGCTCATTTCTCCAAAGTATAAACATTCCCCATCGTTTATATAAATTATCTTATTACAATACTTTTCTATAAGATCTAAATCATGAGAAGATATAAATACAGCATGTTCTTTATTGTTAGTCTTTATATATTCTAATATATTTTTTGATAATACTACATCTAATCCTGTAGTAGGTTCATCTAAAAATAATATTTTTGAATTAGATACTAGACTCCTTGCTATTTGTACTCTCTGCAATTGTCCTCCAGATAATTCTGTTAGGTCAGATTTCTCCTTACCTTTTAAACCTAGAACAGCAATAATATCATCTACACTTTTCTTGCTAATAGTATTTTGAGAATATAATAGCCCCATATAAATATTGTCATATACATTTAAGTACCAATCTACTGATTGATTTTGCATACAGTAGTCCACATCACGAACAGACACTCCTTCACCGAAAGATACCTCACCTTCGATATTAGAAAACAATCCTAATGTAGAATTAATTATCGTAGTTTTCCCTGAACCACTTTTACCTATAAGTGCAATTATATCTCCTTTTTCCGCAGAAAAAGAAATATTTTTAATCGCGTAATCACTAGAATTTTTATATTTATATGATAAATTTTTCACTGTTAATAGATTTACCATCTAACTCCCTCCCTTATAATTTTGTATACTTTTACAGTTTTATTGTAATATAAATATTGTATAAAAGCAATAAAATAAAGAAACGCTTTCTGAAATTATCCCTTGTTTTCATAGTAAATAAAAGTAAAAAATGTACACCTAACTATTTCCAAAATAAACTAAGTGTACATTGTTTTATTAATTTTTCATTTTTTCTAAAAACTTTCCTTTAATCTACTAAAGTGTGCTCTCTATTCTTTAAGTTTACATACAATACATGAATAGCCGAAATTGCATTTATTAACAAAATATAATAAGCAATGTTTTCAACGTATAATCCTACAAAACTTAAAATAATAGTAAATAACGGTGCACTTATTCGAAAAATTTGTACTATACTTTTTCTATAATCTTTATCATTAATTTTTATGAAATTAGTCCTTAATTTTATACTGATTGACACCCCAAGTGCTACTATTAAAGATAATAATATCACTTGCAATGGTAAAAATACCTCACATATAACCAATATAAAGAATACTATATCCAAAATTATGTAAGACATAAGTATTTTATTTAAATTCACTTCATATTTCTTAGTAAGTATTAAAAACAAAACTACTGTTATTCCTGGTATAAAAAATATAATACTAGAATACTGTATTAAATTCCTAGCCGCTAATTGTTTTATAAACAACGGTATAAAAAATACTGCTGTTCCTGACAATAACGCTGTATTGATAATAATATATTTTCTTTTCAATTTATTAAAAACTAATCTCTCAGAATTTTTCTCAGTTTTATTTTTAAAATTATTTATTTTGAAACTTGAAAATAATACAAACATAATTATAAATACTATTAAATATTCATCAATATTCACCTTATAAATATAACTTCCTAAAGAAAAACCAAGTAATTTAGACAAGTTACTATATAAGGATATATCTGTCACTCCAGCTTTGATAGACTTACTTCTCTCTATTACAAATAAATTGTAATTAAGCAGAACTATTGATATTAATAAGTAATAAACAAAATAAAATGTTAAGACATAGTATAAATTTATGTTATTTTTAAGAATAAACACTACCACTGAAAAAACTATTAATATATAATAAAAATACTTTGTTTTTATACTAGTTAAAATCCTGAAATAACTAGTATCTAGAAAAATAAATATTTCTATCAAAGTTGTTATTAACAAAATAAAATATATAGGAAAATTATATACAGATATAAATTTCACCGTTATGTATGAATATAAAACACTCAAAATTAAATTCAAACATAAATATAAACTTCTCGCTAATTTAACATTAAATTCTATAAAAAACACCTCCTATATGATTTACTCTCGCTTTATATTCACTATTCTTCTTGAATCTGTTTTTTTGTTTTTAACTATATTAACGTGTTTTCCTTATAAAGTCAATATTTTCTGAATATTATGTTGATTTTTCTTTTAATTTCTAGTAGGTAGATTATTTTTACTAATAAATTCGGTGAATCTTGAAATAATAAAAAAGAATAATGTACACTCAATTCTTTTAAAAACAACTAAGTGTACATTATTCAGTATTAACTTTATGAATTTATTTCTTCCTTTTTCCTATAGTATTCTTTTGCAAAATCTACGCAACTTTTAAAATCTATACAAAGAACTGATGTTTTCTGAATCTCTTTTATTTGATAACTTTCCTTACAATTCTCCAAGAATTCTTTCTGTACTGTTAAAAAATCATCATATATATCTAGTTCGATATTAGAGAACTCTAGCCACTCTCCATCCACATTAGCACTTTCTTTTATTTTTTTTCTATTTAGTGAATACTCTGCAAGATGCAATGCTGTATTAGATTCAAAATCAGTTCCTAATAACAAAATTTTGGCATTTTTATTATACAATCTCCCTAATGGTGAATTGTATCCTAAGCCATCATCTAATGGATGCTCTTTTATAATTTCCTGTGCTTTTTCTCCTACTGCTGAAAAAGAATATAGTGGATGAGAACTTCTAACAGAATGTTTTAGATTCATAACAAACTCGCTAAATTTTCCCATACCTCGTGTACTAGATAGATCAACATCATAAGATAAACTTTCCTGTTTTATTTTTTCTATCCACTCCTTAGGAACTTTAGGATATTCCCAATACTCTGGAGACATATTCTCCAAAGATTGTGTTGGGACAACGAGCGTTCCACTTTCTCCTAATCTTTCCACAAGTGCTTCATAAATACATCTTGCACCTCCGATTATATAACCGAATTTACTAAGAGAAACATGCGCAATCAGGATATCACCTTCTCCTATTTCTAAATCTTTAAATAAATTTATAAAATCACTTTTACCTATTGGCATTAAATTATTATCTAAAGCATCATTCATAAACTTATAACTCATGCTTGTCCTCCTTATTAAATGGGAGTGCCTCAAAATCTTATTCTCAGAGAAATTGATTTTTTAGCCACTCTCCTATTTTCATTTTTCTATTCAATCTATATCATTTTTTACTAACTTTCACTTATATCACAATTTTATAATATTATCAAATTTTCCTCTTAGTTCATCACTTATATCATGGCTAATCATTATTATAGTTAATTCTTTATTTCCTAACAGCATTTCTACTAAACTTTTCGCTGATTCTTTGTCTAAAGCTGATGTTCCTTCATCAATTAAGAGTATTTTTTTTCCATTAAATAACACTCTAGCTATAGCCAATCTTTGGCGTTGTCCTCCAGAAAGATTCTTTCCATGAACCTCTACTTCTGAATATAAGAAGTCTTTCTGTGTTAAGCCCACTTTTTCTAAATATTTAGCTACTTCACTATCCTCTACTACTTCTCCCATAGTTATATTATCTTTAACAGTACCTAAAAATACAAAATTTTCTTGCTGAATTATAGTCAGTTTTTCTAGTATTTGTTTAGTAGATAATTTCTTCAAATCGATACTACAATACTCTACACTACCTTCATAATTTCTTAATTGTCCTGTAATAATTTTAAATAATGTTGATTTTCCTACTCCACTATCTCCACTTATTAAATATTTATTCCCCTCTTTTATATCAAGATTCACATTATTTAGGATTTCTCTATCACCATAACTGAAATGTAAGTTTTTAATTTTAAATAATGTTTTTCTTAAAGAATATTCAACAGGTGAGTGGGTATCCATATTATTTAACATAAATTCATCATGCTTAGAGAAAATAGGTTTTGTCCCTTTAATAAATGCTATTCTATAACCTACTTGGCTCATACCATCAAATACAAGATTAGCAAACATTCCTACAGCTGCAACTGCACCGATTTCCAAATTATCTTTAACAACTAAATACCCTGTAACAAAAACTAATAACACTTGGAAAAAGACATTTAAGCTAAAGTTAAGCATATAATAATTACTTTCCAATTTACTTTGTTTAACAAATATATTTTTCAAAATTCTACTTATATTAGCTATTCTTTTAGGAATTATTTGTAATTTATTAAGAGAGAAATACGTATCATAGCCTAGAATCGTCTCCTCTAACGAAGCAACATAATTCTCATTTTCTTTAGTAACTTCTGTTCCCATATTATGAAGTTTTTTGTTAAAAACTTTTGGAAGATAAATTAATATTCCTGTTCCTATAATAGTAATTAAAGAAATAATCCAGTGATATTTCAATAGAGCATAAAGAGAAAATACAACACCAGAAAGACTGTATATTATAGCAAATATATTTCTCAAACCTTTTTCTTGAATCATCTGAATATCATTGTTAAACCAAGATTGATAAACACCAGATGAGTTATCTTTATACTTTTCAATATCTAATTCTATAAGGCTAGTAGATAAATTATCTTTTACATCTATTCCAATATCTTGAATAAAAATCTCCTCTCTTACCTTTACCACCCTATCAATTACTATAATAACAAACCACGTAACTGATAAGAATAAGATAATTTTAAAGAAACTATGTAGATTTCTGTTAGTAAGCACAGTTATAGCATCTGCATTTAAAAAGTTACTCTTCATAAGAAATAACTGTCTTAACAATATAAGAAAACAAATTAATAAGAACCTATATTTAAATTTTAAAATATATTTTTTCATAAATACCACCTACTTTTAATTTCACTCAATTTAATAACATGCTATTAAGGGAAATTTTAAGAAATATATAAAACACCAACTTATATTTATACATTTATTATAGTATGAAAAAAAGATGATAACAATATAAACTTATAATTTTCAGAAAACTCACCCTAATTATCTTGACACGGAAAAAAAAGTCAGTATAATTGAGAGTGACTCAAAAATCGTGATTTCATAGAAATCGATTTTGTCGAGTCACCTCCGCACAGTTTATTAGATATCTAAAAAGCTTTTATAAAGCGTATTTAGATATCAATAAACCACTGCGTCTAAGAGTTCTCATGTGAACTTTGTTAAATTTTAGGATTTTTAGGTCAACCCTAATACAAACAACATTTATGTAATCTTTACAAAGGAGAGCAATATGATTAAAAATATTTTAGAAGTTATAACATTGAACAAATTAAAGTTATGCATTATGTTTATTTTGACACTAATAGTATCAATAGGGACTGTTTATGTTGTATACGCTCGTGTTGATATTGTGGATTCTGTAATATACAAAACGGGATCTCTATGGACAAAAGTTGGCGTTATTATTTGTATTTTAATAATAGTAGAATTACTTAGAGCGTGGTTAAAAATTATAATTGCACAATTAGTTAAACAATGGAAAATATATCTAGGTGATAGAATTAGTAAAAATATCGAAACTATGTCTCAATCAGAATTTAATAAGGTTGATTCTGGTGAGCATATGACTAAATACACTTACCAACTTGAATTATTATCTGCGTATTTATTCTCACCATTAACCGGTTTACTTAGTGCTATTGTATTATTTGTCTCATCAGTAGTATTTTTATGGCTTATTAATTGGAAATTTGTTGTATTCGCCCTATTATCATCAGTCGCTATGTTTTTAATAAGCGGTAAGTTCGGTAATAAAATTAGTGTAGGATATACAAATTTATCAATTTTATCAGGGAAATTTTCTGGAGTTTTAAAGGAATATTTAACAGGTTATGAAGATTTGAAAAATATCGGTAAGATAAATTTATTCTCAAAAAATGTTAAGACTAGTCAGATTCAAAAAGAAGATCAACAGTATAGTATTTCTAAATTAATGGCATTTGCTGAGTTAACTTTACAAAGTATCGAGAAGTTACTTGAATTATTAATTTTTATATTTGCGATTTACTTAGTTTTAAAAAATGAATTAACTATCGGAACGATAGCTTCGGTATCTACTATACTAGGCATATACCTTACTTCTATCAATCAATTGGTTGATTTGTATATTAAGGTAATCGGTACAAAAGAAATATTAAATAGCGTTATAACTAAATCAACCGCTAAAGAAACACTTTATCCACGCGTTGAAGAAAATATTGAATTTAAAAACTTTAATTATAGTTTCGGAGATAACCATGTCATTAAAAACTTCAACTTTAATATAAATAAAGGTGGAAAATACGCCGTAATTGGTAAAAGTGGTTCTGGAAAATCTACTATAATCAAGTTGTTATTAGGAAAATTACAATCCAACCAAGATAAAGTTTTAATCGATGGAAATCCTCTTGAAATACAGGATGATATTAACTTCTCCAACGAGATTGGATATGTGAGTCAACAAACATCTATTTTCAGCAGTTCAATTCGATATAACATCACTTTAGATGATAGTTATTCAGATGAAGAAATATGGAGCATATTGGAAAAAGTTTGTTTAGCTGATAGAGTTAAAGCTTTATCTGACGGCTTAGATCACAACCTATCTAATATGGGGGAAATCCTATCAGGAGGAGAAAAACAAAGATTAGTTCTTGCGAGAGTTTTAATTAGAAATTATCCAATTTTAATTCTTGATGAAGCAACCTCAGCATTAGATGAAAAAACAGCCGTACAGATAGAAAATAATATCTTAGCTAACGATAAGTTAACTTTAATAATGATTTCTCACCATATACAAGAAGAAATCAAAAAACAACTAACAGAATGTGTAGAATTAAAAGTACAGTAATGTTACTTTTAATAAGCTTATAATGTAAAAATCGGACATAACATAGTTAATCAGTCCGATTTTTGTTCTCTAGAAATAATTCCTCATTTAACGTTCACATTTGAAATATAGGTAGTGATCACCTTCCTTTATACTACTATATTTCTACTAGAAAATCAATTTTTTATATTTCGTTTTAGACCTTTTACTTCTTTAATACTCCCCTACAACCTTATATTTTCTCAGTATATATTTTAATTGTTCACCTGTAACATCTTCGTATTTATAATCTATATTTTCTACTGCTAGATAGTTCAATACTTTTCTAATACTGACATATCCTTTTTTTGCCACTACGATATGATCTAGCATTTCTATACCAACTATTTCACCAACTTCCATTAAATTTATCGTCGTTTTAATATCTTCTATAGAAGGTGTTGCATCCCCACTTGGGTGATTATGCACACAGACAATGCTTGAAGCACTATTTTTTATCGCTAGTTTAAATACTTCCCTTGGATGCACCACCGACATAGATAAACTACCTTTGAATACTTCTCTTTTTTCAATTATTTTACCTTTCGTATCAATATCTAATACGACGAAGACTTCTTGTGTTAAATTCTCTAAAGATGATTTTAGATAATTGGCTATTGACTGCGGGCTATCACACTTCACATCTAGGACATTCGTCGCATATATTCTTCTTGCAAATTCTATGTTAGCAAGAATATGTATCGCCTTTTCCTGACCTATCCCCTTATGTTTCATAAGTTCTGTTAAAGTTGTATCTCTTAACTTTGTAATGCCACCCATATCTTTTAGAATCATGTCGGAAAGCTCAATTACATTTTGATTTTTTGTCCCTGTTCTTAATAATATTGCTAGAATCTCTTTATCACTGAGAGCTAAAGCCCCTAGTTTTTTGAATTTCTCCCTCGGACGATCTTCCTCATTAAACTCTTTAATAGTATATGCTACCATAATAATCCCTCCCTTATTAATATGATTGTTAAATAACTAAGCGCTATAAATGGTACTAGTGGTAGTTTCGTTTTTCTTTTAACTTTTTTCAAAATAATTAACCAAATGGCGAAGAATCCTGCATATAAAAATGTGAAAATTAACAAATACACTCCTTCAAATAAGTTTAAATTTAAAGCTAATACACAAAAAACTTTTATATCGCCATAACCTAAACCACCTCTTGTGAAAATATATAATATATGAAAAATAATAATAAGATAAATAAAATCTAAAAAATTGAATAAATAATAGTGTATATATATAGAAGAAAAATTTAATATAATTAGAAAATAGAACAACTCATCATTAACTTCAAATGAGTTTATATCTTCTATTCCTAAAAAAATGAGAATAATAAATATACTAACTTCAAGATAACTAATAAAAACAAAATGATTTTGTAAAATAATAAATAATACTATAGTAATAAAAGTAAAAATTTCGTATAAAAATACATCTAATGGAATTTTTTGATTACAGTAACTACATCGTCCTTTTTTATATAAATAGCTAAAGATTGGAATTAAGTCGCCCCCCCTTAATTCTTTCTGACAACTAGAACAACGACTTCGTCTAAATAGGAACTCTTTTTTATACTCACTATCTACTAAACATTTTATTGCACTAGCAAAAATTAGACTTAAGATAATAATAAAAATATAACTTTCCATAAGTATCTCCCCCTATTTTCTTACTCCTCAATTATATTTTAGCACAAATAAATTTATTGAACCAATGAAACTCCAACCTGATTATAACTGGCTCAAGAATATTTTTTTATTTTTAAACGCCTTACAATTATAAATTTAGTATACCTCAAGAGTTTATATTTTCCCATACACTAGTCCATGTGTTATTATTTCCACACAAAAAAGACAGCTCTTACGAACTGCCTTTTATATTATTTAATAAAATTATTTAACAGGTAATACTGCTCCGTTCCATTTTTCTTTAATGAATTTTTGAGTATCTTCAGATTTTAAAGCTGCAACAAGTTTTTTAACAACAAGTTTGTCTTTGTCACCTTCACGAACAACGATGATGTTAGCGTATGGGTTGTCATCTGTAGCTTTTTCTACTAAAACTGGTTCAGTTGCTGCATTTAATCCTGCGTCAACAGCGAAGTTAGCATTGATTGAAACTAGATCACCTTCACCATTTTGGTAGAATTTAACCATTAAAGCTGGATCATTTTCGTAACTGAATTGTAATTTTTTAGGGTTTTCAGCAATATCATCAAAAGTAGCTGTTACTGGATCTACACCATCTTTAACTTTTACTAATCCTTCAGAAGCTAATAATTTAATTACACGTCCCCATTCAGATTTGTTGTTACTTACTAATACTTTAGCACCTTCTTTAAGGTCTTTAACATTTTTAACTTTTTTAGAGTATAATCCGATTGGCTCTAAGTGAATTGCACCAGCATCTTCAATTTTGTATCCATTTTCTTTAATAGCATTTTTTAAGAATGGTACATGTTGGAAGTAGTTAATGTCGATTTCTTTATCGTTTAACGTTTTGTTTGGTACATAATAGTCTTGGTATGTAATGATGTCTAATTTGATTCCTTCTTTTTCAAGTTGTGGAGCAACGTGTTCTAATAATACTGCGTGCGGTACGTTAGTAGCTCCAACTTTTACTGTTACAGGCTTACTAGGGTCTAGTTTATCAACATCGATTCCTTTTTTCTCAGTTTTTGATGCGCTTGAGCATCCAATTAATACGAATCCAAGTATGAAACTTGTTACTAATAATAATAGTTTTTTCATTTATAATTTTCTCCTTTTGTTTTATATTTAATGATATTGGGTTTTTAATGAGTTTTATGTAAAAAAAACACCCTTACTCTCCTAAGAGAATAAGGGCGAAACTAATTTCACGGTACCACCTTACTTTTTCGTAAACTACGAACTTTACCACTGCATCGTCTATGTATCTAGAATATATCCGATAAAGTGTGCGTTTGTAACGTAACGCCTACGAAAAA
Organism: Gemella haemolysans; assembly: GCF_901873445.1. Classification (GTDB taxonomy): domain Bacteria; phylum Bacillota; class Bacilli; order Staphylococcales; family Gemellaceae; genus Gemella; species Gemella haemolysans_C. Next base: position 12,196 of record NZ_CABFLN010000007.1, on the reverse strand, counting down.
AGCTTGTGTTTAAAACTCACTTTTTTTACCATTCAAACCATTTTCCTTTATCATCTGCATTGTGTGCTTTCACCTACTCACACTCTCTGTAAAAGTTCCTATAAAGTACTTATTTGAATATCGGTAATTTTGAACTTAACTCTATATTATCATCAGTAAATAAAAATGTCAATACTTTTTTTGAAAATTTTTAAAAAGTTTTTTGAAAATTCACGAATATTTACTTTTTCATTTCTATAAATGACTATTTCTTCTCAAAATTTTTAATTTAGTTTATTACTTATTAACCATTTATCTATTGCTTCTACCGTCTTACTTCGGTATTTAGGAGCTTCATACATATGATCTGAACCTTCTATAACATTTAGAGTTGCATGTTTATATCTTTTTGCTGTTGCTATTGCTATATTTGGATTCACCATTTTATCTTCACTGCCTGTTATTACTAAGACTGGTTCATTTACTTTTTCAAAATCAATATATGCACCTTTTTGCTTATCTAAAAAAGGTAATGCCATTTGGAAGTATGTAAATCCAGATTCTGGAACTAATTTAGAAAATTCTCTTTCCTTATCCGCTTCATCTTGATTATTCATACAATAATCATAGAAGGCATGTTTATAAGGTGGCATAGATTTTTTCCAGAACCCCCAACGTAGAAAATGTTTATAGAAACAAATTACCATACTTGGGTAAAAAGCGAAAATTCCTGCCGCAGGTGCAGTCCCCATTAAAATAATCCCCTTAGTCTTTGTCTTCATAGCAACTTTCTGTGCAAGAAGCCCTCCTAACGAATGCCCCAATACAATCGGAGCTTCATCTAGCGTTTCTATTAGATCTACAATATCATCAGCAAATTCATCTAAACTAACCTTTGCTACTTTTTCTTCTACTTCTTTATACGATAAATCATGATATCTTAGAGTTGGAGTATATACATTTAAACCTAATTTTTGCAGATCATCTGCGAATTCTCCCCACACAGTTCCATCACACCATGTACCATGTATCAATACTATATTCGTCATAAAAATTCCTCCTATCAATATTTTAGTATTCTTTTTTTCACACTAATTATATAACTTATTATTTTATTTATCAATTGATAATGTAAAAAGAGTAGAATAAAAAACCGGTAAAAATTTTCCATTCTACTCTTTGATTCATCACTTGAAAAATATCAAGGGATGATTTTCCTTTGGAGGCTAATTATTAAATTGTTCGTTCATTTCACGAACTGTTTTTTCAATATTATCTGAATATGAAATTGCTGAAATAATAGACACACCATCGACATTTGTTTTCATAACATCTTTAATGTGTTGTGTCTGAATACCACCGATTGCCACTAATGGCATCTGAGGTAATAATTTTCTCATTAATTCTAGTCCTTCATATCCTATTGCACCACCTGCATCATCTTTTGATTGTGTGACATATACAGGTCCTACACCAACATAATCTACATATTCAACTTTTGATTGTTTTAATTCTTCTTCATTTCCTATAGAAAGACCGATTATTTTATTTGGCATCAGTTTTCTAATCTCATCAACACCAAAGTCATCTTGTCCTACATGAACCCCATCAGCATCAATTTCTAATGCCAACTCTATATCATCATTTACGATAAACGGTACATTGTATTTTTTACATAAATCCTGAATTTTTACTGCTAGTTCTAGTTTTTCTTTACCTTCTAAAGCACCTTTACCTTTTTCTCGAAATTGAAATAAAGTTATACCACCTTTTAAAGCATCTTCAACAACTGTATATAAATCCTTACCTAAGCAAGTAGTCGTTCCACAAATAAAATATAATTTTAATAGTTCTTTATTAAACATCTTATTTCACCTTTTTAAATGTTTCTATATCTTTATCAGTAACTTCATATAACGCATTAATAAATTCAACTTTAAAGGTTCCTGGTAGATGTCCATTAGGACGTTTTTCAGCCATTTCCCCGGCAATATTATATGCTAGCATTGCTGTCTCTAAAGATTTCAATTCTTGACCTTTTTCTAAACCTATAAAACTCGCCACTACTGCTCCTAACAAGCATCCTGTTCCAATAACTTTAGGCATCATTGCACTTCCGTTGTGAATAGCTATTACTTCACCATTTACAGCAATAGCATCTACTTCACCTGTTACTATTACCGGTATATTAAACTTAGAGTTCGCTGCTAAGGCAATTTCATCAATATTATCTACCCCTGCACTGTCTACTCCCTTAGAAGCTACATTTATTCCGACTAAAGATGCAATTTCTCCAGCATTTCCTCTTATAGCTGCTAGTTTGTAATTGTTTATTAAATCATCTGATACTTTTTTTCTATATGCTCCGGCTCCACATGCTACCGGATCTAATACCGCTGGTACATTATATTTTTCTGCAATTTTCAGTGCATCTTGATACAACTTCCATGTTTCATCAGTTAAAGTACCAATATTAATTAATAATCCTCCAGCATATTTTAGTAAATCCTCCAAGTCTTCTGGATACTCACTCATTGCTGGTGATGCTCCCAATGCTACTAAACCATTTGCTGTAAAGTTTTTTACCACATCATTAGTTATGCATATTACCAATGGCGCTTTTTCTTTTAATAATTTTAAACTTGTCATATTTATAAATCTCCTTTAAACGCAACATGATTGACTGGCCCATTTCCATGACCTAACTCTGGTGTATGTTTTATCGCAGCAGTTATGAATTTTTTTCCAATATCTACTGCTTCTATAATACTTTTTCCTTTTGCTAATTCAGCTGTAATAACTGCTGAAAATGTACAACCTGTTCCGTGTGTATGGTTAGTCTTAAATCTTTCACTAGTCCATACTTTTTTGGTACCGTCATTTAAGAATAAATAATCCTTTGCTTCACCTGTTAGATGTCCACCTTTTATAACTACAGACTTACATCCAACTTCATTAATAATAAATTTACCTGCACGATTTACATCATCTTCAGTTACTATTTTAAAATCAACTATTTCTTCTGCTTCTGGGACATTTGGAGTAATAATAGTAGCAAGTGGTAATATTTCTTCTTTTAGATGTTTTCTAGCAACATCATCAATTAATTTATCCCCACTCGTCGCAACCATGACTGGATCTACCACGTAAGGAACATCTTTAGGTAGATACTTCTTAATCAGCTTCATCATGTCAGCATTTGCTATCATTCCAGTTTTTATACTATCCGATGTTATATCATCAAATACACTTTTTAATTGTGCTTCTAATATATCTAAATCTAAATTTCTTATCATTTGAACACCTAAAGTGTTTTGAGCAACTACACTAGTAACTACAGCCATACCGTAAACTTCACGAGCTTGAAAACTTTTTAAATCAGCCATAATACCAGCTCCACCCGTTGGATCAGTCCCAGCGATAGTTAAAGCAATATTTAGTTTTGTCATAATCTACACCTCTAAATCCCAACGCTCTTGTGTATAAGCCATATTAAAGAAGCGTCGTTCATGTTCACAACTTTCTAAAAAGTTTTTAATTAATCGTTGTTTCCCTTCCTCACTCATAAATTCTGCTTCACGATTAATTATTTTATGATACTCAGAAAGTACTTCATCAACTAAACCATCAGCATAAAACTCTACCCAGAATTTTAATGGGTGATCTTCAGCTAAATTATGATTAGCTAAAATTTTTCTCGCAACCATTTGATAAATCCATGGACATGGTGCCATAGCACTTAACGCTTCTGCCATACCAAAAGCAAATACATTATAATACATATGTTTTATATAATGATCTGCAGATGGATACCACTCTCCACCTTTTATTATTTCTTGATAGTCTCTCCCTACATAATCTGCTAAATTTTTATGTGCAGCAATTTCTTCATTCAATACAAAATTAATTTGATTTAAGAAAAAGTTTTTCTCAACTTTATCATTACTTTTCGCTAAAAGCATTGCATAGATGTCGCTGAAATTTTCTAAGTATAAAGCATCAGCTTTTAAATAGTGTTCCACAGCTTCCTTAGATAAATCAGCACGAATCAAACCTTGAATAAAACCATCATTATATATCTTGTCAACAATCGGCAATGCCTTCTCTTCCATAATTTCAGTAATAAGTTTCATAGGTATATCCCCCTAGTATTATATATATTTAGTATAAAATATCACCACTTTAGGAAAAGAAAAAATCCCCTACTAACGCAGGAGATTTATGTAAATTTATGTACTTATAGTATATTTTACTCTTTTAAAAAATAAACCTATTTCATATCATTTCACATTTCCTCCGCTAGTATTATCTAGATCAGGTCAAAGGGTCTAACTATGTTATCTCAGCCAAAAGGCTCCCCCAGTGATTATATTTCATTAACTTTTTAAATCGTAACACATAAAATTACAAATGTCAATAAATTGGTTTAAGGGCTTACAATTTTTTTAAAAAATTATATTGTATTAAAATAAAAAACTTTTAATAATAATATTTTTATATTTTATAAAATCGATAAATATATAAATTATATCAAAGTTATGAACTAAATTTATAATTTTATGGTAATTTTTATTTATTTTTGAGTTTAAATAAAACTGATTACCACTTTTATCTTTATTGATTCAATCTTTTATGTTATAATAATGAAGTACAGATTAAATGTTGAAGTTTTTTTAAAAAAATCAATCTTAATAGAATTTCAATAGATTAATAACATTAACTACCTTATTTTTATCTCATAAAAATACTAATGAATAATGCTATATACCATGTTAATCTTGTTAATTAAATACACAATTTATGCTATTTTCATTAACAAATAAACATCATTTTGGGAATAATTCAGCGTTACTTACTAAAATAAAGTAACGCTATGGATTTTTCCCAATCTTATAAAACTAATTGTGTCTAAATTGTGAATAAAGTTTGTATATTTTTAGACAAAAAAGAAGGAGAAATAGAAAATGAAAAACAATACATTATTAAAAGTGCTATCCATGACAGCTATATTCTCAGCAATTGCGGCAATCGAAGCATATGATCAAGATAACTTTGCTTTTGCAGCAGAAACACCTGTTGTTGCAAGCAAATCGGCAACAGCAACTACTCCAACAGCAGTTACTCCAACTACGCCACCGACAGCAACTACTCCTGTAGCAGCTGCTCCAACAGCTACAACGCCGGCAACAACTACGCCTAAAGCTGATGAACCAGCTACTGTACCACAAGACGTTAAAGCATTAAAAGATGGAGAATATAAAATTACTGCTGAAGCTATTAACTTCGGTAACGGGAAAAAGCCTTCTATGGCTGCCGCTGGATTAGATAACGAAAAAACAAAATTAATAGTAAAAAATGGACAATACTCTGTAAGTGTTACATTTAAACCAATTGCATTTGCTGGACAATTTGGTTATTTAGGTGATTTGAAATACTATGATGGTGATAAAACTCATAAAAATCGTTTCGAGATCAATGACAGTGAATTTAAAGATACTACTATAGTTGAAAATTATGGCACTAATGAAACTGATGCATTTGTAGAAAAATATAAAGAGAAATTCCCTAACCGTACAGTTTATCCAAAAACATTTATTTATTCTGTAGATAAAAATAAAATTGATGATAATAATAAACTAGAGACATTTACACAAGTTTTCGTTCCTGTTATGGAGTCAATGACTGCTGGTTCTGGAACACAAAATATGATTTTAAAATTCGATTTTAGTACTCTAACTGCTAAAAATTCAAAACAAGAAGAATTAACAAATCCTACTTATGTAAAACTCCATATAAAAGATGACACTATAACTACACCTAAAGTTAGAAAAAATGTCGATACTATAGGAAAAATCATAAGAGAAAACAATGAAGAATATTTAGTTTTTAACTATTACAGCAAAGTTGGAGAAGGAAAGAACAATGACGGTATTCAAAATATAAAATATAGTGATAAAGAAATTCAAAATGCTAAAGACTCCAACTTACTATCACCTGTCTCTAATAAAATAATAGAAACAATAACTACTTCTGACTCAATATACGAAATATCAGAAGTTAAAATACCAGTAACTGGAAAAAAAGAAGTTATAGTATATGGTGATTTTCAATATCCTGCAAGAATAATGAAACAATATGGTACCATTACTTGGAATGATGCTAACGTAGTAGTAAATAATAATGCACAAGTTGATGAACCGAAATTATTTTCTATTAAAGCTACCTTAGGTGGTACAAGAATCAAGAAAGCAAACGAACCTAGTAAAGAATACGATTTTACAAAAGATGGCATCACTTATACTCCTTATAATGGTCTAAGTGGAAACAAATTTAAATTAGCAAGGCACTACCACCACACACTAGAAATGTCATTTGAAAGAAACAATTTAATTAACACAAAAACAAGACATATTAAATATACTATCGATGGAAGTGAGCCTACATTTAACTCTCAAGATGCAACTATTAAATTTGCTAATGCCAATCCTCACAAACCGGAGTTTTCATATAGTATAAATATAGATCCATTTGCCAAAGGAACAAATATTACTTCTGACGGAGGAAATATTATCGTTAAAGTTAAATCTTTTAATATTGACGGTACAGAAAGCAGTGCAACAAAAACATACATTTTACCATTCGAAAAAGAAACTCTTGACAAAGCAGAAACAACATTAAACATAAATAATAAAGAATATACTGCAACTCTTTCTTCAAAAAACAAATTCTTATTAGATGAAGATGTAGCTATTAAAACTACTCCTGTTTCCGAAAGAATCATGAACTATAATCTTGATAGCAAAGTTCAAGAACTAGGACTAACAAAAGTTAATTCTTTTAAATTTGATTTAACGAAAAAAGATGGTTCTAAATTCACTCCTCTTGACAAAGATGGTTGGAACATTAATGAAAATCCAATATTTACACTTAATATAGCTGGATATGAAGCTACCGCAAATACACAAGTATACATCTACGAAAATGGAATTCTTCGTCTAATTCCTTCTACACCTTCTAAAAAAGGAGTAGAATTTAATGTAAATAGCGATGAAGCTTATTTTGTTATTGCTGAAAAAGACTCTCAAATATTGAAAAAAGAAAAAACTATAGAGTTAAATAATAAAGTACGTGAAACAGAAAAAATACTCTCAGATACAAGTACAATTTCAACTGCAAAAGCAAATCTTGAAGCTGAACTTGAAAAAATCAAAAAAACTCTAGCTAGACCAAAAGCAAGTTTATCAAACATTGTATTACATTTAGAAAACCTTGATATTAATCTTAAAAAATTAAAATCAGAAAAAAACACAGATCTTAAATACTTACAGAATAATTTCGAAAACTTAACAAATATAGTAAACTCTGATATATTGTCTCAATTGTTAACTAAAGAAAAATTAGATGAGTTAAAAGCGTTAGTTTCAAAAACAAATAACTCCCTAAATGATGCTTTATCACTTCAAAATAATATAAAAGAACTGTATGAATCTTTAAACAATTTATCATATAAATATCCAACTCAAGATATAGACTACTCTATTAAAAAATTCTACAGACCTAATGAGACATCAATGGCTAATCAGGTATTTACAAACAAAGGTAAATTAATTTTTACTCCCGATAAAACATATTTAGATTTAGATTTAAAAACGATGCTATTCGGTTCAATGCACTCTCACCTATTAGAAATAGATGTATTCAAAGATAAAATAGATGGTGAAAAAGTTAAATGCTTCGTAGTTAATAAATATGATGATTTAAATTCTTTAACAGGAGAAATCGGAAATTTCGATAAGAAATTAATAGTAGAACTAGAAAAAGAAGTAAAAAATAGTTATGACATTAGAGTCCCAAACGATGGAATGGGTAATTCTAGACCTGAAGCTAAATTAGTAATAACTACTAATATTAATAGACCTGAAGTGCTATCAGACGCGGAAAAACTTGCTAAAGAAAAAGAAGAAGCCGCTCGTCTTGAAAAAGAAAGACTAGAAAAAGAAGCTATTGCCAAAGCTCAGGCGGAAAAAGAAAAACTTGCTAAAGAAAAAGAGGAAGCTGCTCGTCTTGAAAAAGAAAGATTAGAAAAAGAAGCTGCCGCTAAAGCTCAGGCGGAAAAAGAAAAACTTGCTAAAGAAAAAGAGGAAGCCGCTCGTCTTGAAAAAGAAAGACTTGAAAGAGAAAAAGCTGAAGCCGCTCGTCTTGAAAAAGAAAGACTTGAAAAAGAAGTTATTGCCAAAGCTCAGGCGGAAAAAGAAAAACTTGCTAAAGAAAAAGCTGAAGCTGCTCGTCTTGAAAAAGAAAGATTAGAAAAAGAAGCTACCGCTAAAGCTCAGGCGGAAAAAGAAAAACTTACCAAAGAAAATGAGGAAGCTGCTCGTCTTGAAAAAGAAAGATTAGAAAAAGAAGCTATTGCCAAAGCTCAGGCGGAAAAAGAAAAACTTGCTAAAGAAAAAGAGAAAATTGAAAAACTAGAAAAACTAAAATCTGAAACAGTCGATGAGATTATGAAAGATAGCAGTATTTCAGAAAGTGAAAAAGAAAAACTTAAAGCAATTATAAAAACTGCTACTCTTAAAGATACTTTGATAGCTACTGTGAAAAACATGGGTCAAATTAGTAACATTAGTGTTTCATTTAACAACTCTAATATTAAAGCAACTCAATTTGTAGTCGTAGAAGCTGACGAAAATAATGCAACTAAAGTAGAATCTTTAGTTAAAAATACTGATGAAAACATGCAGGTAATAAAAACGATTGATCTTTATTTTAAAGATGAAAAAGGAAATATAATCGATAAAAAAGGTGAAACTCGCACCGTTACCGTAGCACTATTAGCTAATGAAAATGAAAAATTAGAGGTATATTATGTAAATGATAATAACCTTGAAAAAATTCCAAGTATCTATAAAAATGGAAAATTAACATTCTTTACAAATCATTTCAGCTTATATACTATCATTAAAAAAGAAACAACAAACCAAACTAATTCGAATATTAATATAAATTCATTAAATAACAATACAGATTTCAATACAAAAACAAATGCTCAAGAGATAAAACAAGTAGCTAAAAACACTAAAACATTAGCAAAAACAGGTGTAACTAATAAAGCCACATTTGTTTATGGTTTACTAATATTACTTGCTTCATTTGCTTTGCATAGAAGAATTCGCAAATAATACTCAATTTAAGAGGCGCTAACCAAAAAAATCTTAAATTTTTTAAAAGAGTTTATATGAAAACTAATAGACGTAGTAGTTTATTGATATCTAAATTCACTTTATAAAAGCTTTTTAGATGTCTTATAAACTTTGCGAAGTGACTCGATAAAATCTATTCTTTCAAAATCGATTTTCGAGTCACTTCCACTATATAAAATGTGGATAAGTTGTGTCTTATTTTTGAAACTTTAAAGGAAAAAACTAAGGTTTTACTTTGTACATGAGACTAATTATCATTTTTACCTTTATTTTTTTAATCTTTTATAATATAATAATGTTAAGGATTAAAAAAATAATCAACAAATAATTAACCTATTTATAATAAAGGAGAAATATATCTATATGAAAAATACAACATTATTAAAAGTTTTGTCTGCGACTGCAATATTCTCAGCAATTGCGGCAATCGAAGCATATGATCAAGATAACTTTGCTTTTGCAGCAGAAACACCTGTTGTTGCAAGCAATTCGGCAACAGCAACTACTCCAACAGCAGTCGCTCCAACTACGCCACCGACAGCAACTACGCCAACAGCAGTTGCTCCAACTACGCCACCGACAGCAACTACTCCTGCAGCTGCTGCTCCAACAGCTACAACGCCGACAACAACTACGCCTAAGGCTGATGAACCAGCTACTGTACCACAAGACGTTAAAGCATTAAAAGATGGAGAATATAAAATTACTGCTGAAGCTTTAAAATTCTATGAAGAAGGTCAACCTTCTATGGCTGCAGCTGCAATCGACAATGATAAAACAAAATTAATTGTAAAAAATGGTCAATACTCTGTAAGTGTTACATTTAAACCTGTTACATTTGGTGGACTTACAGGTTACTTAGGAGACTTAAAATACTATGATGGTGATAAAACTCATGAAAATCGTAAAGATATTCAAAAAAATGAGTTTAAAGACTCAACTATAGTTGAGAATTATAGTGCCAGTGAAACTGACAACTTTGTAGATGCATACAAAAAACAATTCCCAAATCGTACTGTTTATCCAAAAACTGTTGCCTACAATGTAGATAAAAATAAAATTGATGATAATAATAAACTAGAAACATATACTGAAGTGTTTGTTCCTGTTATGGCTTCAATTAACGAAACTCTTGGAACTCAAAAAATGATTTTAAAATTCGACTTAACTTCACTTTCTAGAAAAAAAGTAACTGCAGATAACTATGAAGCTGCTACATACAAAAATCCTAATAAAGATGTAGAATATAAAGGGACTATAAAAACACATATTAATGGGGAGGTAAAAATAGGTTTCCCAACTGATGGAATTCACGTTCAAGGACACTTTAGAAATGCTAACAACAACGATGAAGAATCACTATATGGTTCTGCATTAGATAGCTACGTTAGAGTTGAAAAAATTGGAGAAAAATATAAATATACATTAAGATTCAAAAAAGGTCTTGCTAATGTAGGTGGAGAATTCTATCCATTTGAATTGAAAAAATTAGCGTACGAAGGTAAAGACGTACCTTTTACTACACTAGCTAAAAATGCTGATTCATCTATTAACGAGGCTTCTATCACAACTGATAAACTTTTAGAAAAAATTCAGTTAGATGGAACTGCTCCTTACCCTAATGGAGCATTAATGTCTCACTTTGTTACATTGCAACTATACTATGATACTGCAACTGCTTATAAAGAAAGACCAGCTAAAATCGAAGAAGTAGTGGTGCCTGCTAAACCAAAACCAGTCACTCCTACACCTGCACCGGTGAAACCTAAAGAAGAGCCTAAACCTGCTGCACCTACAGTTGCTGATCATGCAGTAACTGCTGATAAAGTACCTGCTACTTTCCCTACTACTGTAAAAGGGGAATTATATGGTAGAACAACAGGTAAAGCTTCAATCTATGAAAAAGCATTCGTTAAAGATGTTAAAGTAGAAAAAGTTGGTGATAAATATCAATACACTATTCAAGTTAAAGAAGGACAAGATAATTCTAACTTCTTAATGCGCAACAAACCATTCACAGTTTCTAAACTTACATACAAAGGAACTGAAGTTAGCTTTACTGAAGTTGATGCAGCTACTAAACTAAAAGAAGGTAAAATCTTAACTGATTCTTTACTAGATAAAATTCAAGTAGATGCTGTTATGAGCGTGCGAACAAAAGGCGGGGCTAAACCAAGATATGAAGAAAGAAACGCCGACAGTACTATCACTTTAGACTTCCCTACTGTAGAAGCTACTAAAGAAGAAGCCGCTAATAATTCAGTACCGGCTAAAATTTATGATGCTAGTGTTGCTGATAAACTATCAATGTCAGATGGTGCCCTGGTTCACGAAAAAACTCGTGTAGAAAAAGTTAACGACACTTACCACTACTACTTAACATTTAAAAACTTACAATTTGGACCTCTTGTAGGAACTGTTGATTCATTAAGTGTTGATGGTAAAGCTGCTGAACGAACAGATCTTGGTGGTGAAGGTAATGAAAAACTATTCCACTTTACAAGTGCTGAAAAATTAACAGAAAAAACTGTTAATTTCTCTGTATACGCTAATGGAGAACCACTAAAAGGACATTCAAATACTCCAGCATTAGTAAAATTTGATTGGAATACTGTAACTCCATTAACAGCAGAACAAGTTACTGCTTTACACCAAGAAGAAGCTGCAAAAGCTCAGGCTGAAGCTGCCCGTCTTGAAAAAGAAAAAGCTGATGAAGCTGCTCGTCTTGAAAAAGAAAAAGCTGATGAAGCTGCTCGTCTTGAAAAAGAAAAAGCTGAAAGAGAAAAAGCCGAAGCCGACAGACTAGCTAAAGAAAAAGCTGAAAAAGAAAAAGCCGAAGCTGACAAACTTGCTAAAGAAAAAGCTGAAAAAGAAAAAGCCGAAGCCGATAGACTTGCTAAAGAAAAAGCTGAAAAAGAAAAAGCTGAAGCTGACAAACTTGCTAAAGAAAAAGCTGAAAAAGAAAAAGCCGAAGCTGACAAACTTGCTAAAGAAAAAGCTGAAAAAGAAAAAGCCGA
>NZ_CABFLN010000006.1 GCF_901873445.1 Gemella haemolysans | reverse complement strand
TATATATATAGCTTATAATATAAATTGATCACTTTCTTTAAGTGGTGTATTTTTTTATATATTTATGTAACTTAAAGTATATTTTAAGTAAAAATAGTATAATGATAAATTGGAAACATAGATAAATAGGGGGACTGTTTAGTAAGGAGCTATTTATCATGTATAACTTTAGTTGATAGAATTGTTTTTATTTATCTTTAAGTAATATTAAGGAAGGAGAAATGTACGTGATAGGAAAAAACAACAAATATTTAAGGGATACAAAAGGTGGAGTAAAGGTTGAAAGTTACTCTATTAAAAAGTTTAAAGTTGGAGCAGCTTCGGTTGTAATTGGTGCTAGTATATTTTTTGGTGCTGGTATAGCCAATGCAGGAGAAGTTGTAGAGAAAAATGTTGAAGTAGAAAAATTAGAAGGTACAACTGGCAAAGAAGAAGTGAAGCCCGTAAAAGAAGAGGTGAAACCTGCTAAAAAAGAGGAATTAGCAAGTGGAAACATTCCAGCTGTAAACAACAATGCTAATACTGAAAAAATAGTAGAAAAACAAGTATTAGACAAAACGAAATTACAAACTAATATTGAAAAAGTAGAAGAACTTTTAGAAAAAATTAACAAAGATAAAGCTCCTGCGTCTACATTAGCTGCGATTAAAATAGATTTAGAAAATGCTAAAAATACACTTAATAGCACTAGTACTGAACTTACACAATCTGAAATTGATGCAGTAGCTAAAAACCTTAATGAGAAAATCTTTGTGTTGTCTTCAATGCCTAAGGTTAATGCGCCCAAAAAGGTTGTAAAAGAAGGAGAAAATACGATTGCTAATACTGGATCACGTGATTCACGTAATGGGTTAAATATGGGTGAAGGTGTTGGATTTAGAGCAACTACGACTAATGAGGGACGTGTAGAAGGTGCGTTAATTAATGTAAAAGAGTATATCTCAGAGGCTGCAGGACAAGGTTCTACAGTTGAAGGACAACGTACCCGAACAATTGAAAAAACATTCATGACAGCAAAATATAGTAAGGAAGGTAATAAGAAATTTATTACTTATGATGTTTACTTCCAAAATGATGGTAAAGCTTTGATTGGAAATACCGGAAATGCATTTTGGTTCTACCCACCTCGAGATCTGTTGTATAGCGGTGGTAACTATGTAGGAGATACTATTGCTGAAGCATACTATGAACGTTATCGAAATCATGTAGGTACTGGAATACTTTCTGAAAATCCTAACAATTTTACTAAAGTAGACACATATAATGCACTTGAACAGCTTCGAAGAAACGGTGGTGTTCAGGATGATAGTACGAGAAGACAATGGAGCGATAAGATTAGTCTTTATCAATTAGATGGTGGTCCGAATAATAATAATAAACGACAAGAAATGTTGAAAAAATTAGAAAATAATGAAGATCTAAATCGTATTATTCGATTAAATAATGATCCAAATGGACCTTATCCTAAGTTGTCATATTCTCACGTATTAACGGTTAGCGGTGGACAAAATTATGCTTATAAATATCACGTTAAGATGCGTTTAAGAGATGATGTTACGCCTGAACAAGCCAAAACAGCGGGAACTATGGCTGTAACCGCTAAAGAAGGGAAATCTATAACTGCGTATGCGGCATATGTGTATTCTGCTACTGGAACGAGATTGGAAAGCAGACCAGATGCACAATTGTATCCTATCCAAGGTGGTAGTCATATAAAAACAGTAGGAGATGTAATCCCTAATACAGGTAACCCCGTAGCGGATGGATATATTACGCGTAAAGGGTCAGGAGAATTTCCTGCAGGAATGAGCTGGAGTTGGAAAAACAACACTACTCCAAGTACAGCAAGTGCTGGGAAGTTCACTTATACTGCAATCGCAACGTATGGCGATCAAACAACATCAGAAGATGCAAATTCAGGGTCAGATGGACGAGTTTACTTTACGGTTAACCCTAAAAAACCTACTATTACAGCCAGCGATGTAGAACATAAAAAAGGTTTAACTGGACAATCGATTAGAGTGAATGTAGGAAGTGGAGTTAAATCTGGTTCTACAGTGAAGTTGTATGATGGAAATACAGTTATTGGAACAGGGACAACAAATGGTGAAACAGCTACTGTTGTTGTTTCTGGAGCTTTGCCTGGTAAACCTATTACAGCAGAGACAATCGTAGATAATGGTGGAGTAGTGACTTCTGTTCGAAGTGATGCTGTAACACCAACAGAAGTTCCAGATAATGTTGCTCCAACAGTATCAATTAACGGAAAAGCATTAACAGCAAATGCGGATGATAATCGTTTTATTATTTATCGTGGAGCAAACTTCAATCCTACATTTAGAGTTCAAGATGATAAGAATAATGTCACATTATCTATTACAGGTCTTCCTAATGGTGTGGGAAATATTTCGACAAATGGAAGTAAGGAGTTCAATTATACAATTCCTGATAATACTGTAGGAAATGACGCTCCGTTTGGAGAAAGTACTGCAACTGTGGTTGCAAATGATGGTCGTAATAGTGCAACATATAAATTTAAATATCGTATAGTCGACGTACAAGCGGGGAGTACCACTCCAGAAAATCGTGCTGTTGGAAGTGAATTAGGAGATCCTCATAATCAAATCAAAGTGGCAGATAGCGCTAGTTCAGACAGTGATAAGTACTATCCAACGGGTATGCAGTTTAAATGGAAAGAATTCAATTCTAGTACTTTTTCATTTACTGATGTTGCTAATAATACGAAATTAAATGAGGTAGGAAGTGTTACTAAGTATATCGCAACGGCAGTATTCCCTAATACTGTAAGTACAAAACGAATTGATAATGTAGATTATACAATTTACACACCTGTTCAAAAACCAGTATCAAAGACGTTTAATGTGACGGATTCTGTCGCTCCTACTGTGAAATTAACAAATCTAATTGCAAAGAATGAAACAGTATTAACCAATACGGTACCAACATCAACAGATGGAACAGATGGGACAGCTATAACAATTTTCCGTGGTGCTAAGTTAGTTTTACCTTTGAAATTTTCAGATAATGCCTCAGAAGGACGTGTAAATGTTCAATATGTTTCAGGTTTACCAAAAGGAGTTTCGTTTGGTGGAACTGATAATAAGTTAACGCTCACAGGAGTAACTGAAACTAATCCAACAACGCATACGGTAGAAGGTAAGGTGGCTGCTGATGCAACGTTAGGCTATTCTACAGTTACGCTTAAAGTATCCGATTCAAAAGATGGGGATGTATCTAAAGGGAATCATTCAGAAGTAAAATTCCGTGTAAGAGTGCTAGATTTAGACTTTGAACCAGGGCGAGTGGCTGAACCTAATCAATCATCAACAACAGTTGCTGCTACAAAAGGACAAAATCTTGAAGATGCGAATAATTATTTAACGGTTAATTCTGGGACAAATCGCCAAGATCAGAATAATTTCCCAAGTGGAATGACATTCCGTATGGTAGATAGTACTACGAACACGGTTATTTCTAAGTTGCCTGATGCTCCAGGTCGTTATGTTGTAAAAGCAAGAGCTTATTTCCCAGTAGATTATGCTGGAACAAATGAAGTGAGTGAAGTAGTAACAGGGAATACCGATACTCAACTTAATGGGCGTCGTTATATGGAGAAAACTATTAACTTTGTTGTAAAACCAACAGCTCCAACAGTGACTCCAAAAGATAATGGTGATGTCTTAATTACACCAACAAATCAAACAAATGTGGATAAAGTTAGCGTAACCTTTACAAAACAAGATGACTCTACAGAAGTAACCTACACAGCTAAGAAGAATGCTAGTGGAGTATGGCAATTTGGTTCGGGTGCACCGTTAACAGTTGATCCGACAACAGGCGTGTTTAGATTAAAAGACCGTGTTGTAAAAGATGGTACAACGGTAACTTCTAAAGCTCTTACAACAGATGGAACAGGTAGCGTTGAAAGTATTTCTGCAACAGGTATAGCAGGTAATGGAGATGCGGTTTTACCGGAAATTGAATTTAAAAATACTGTGATAGATGCTCTAGGGGATCGTGTAGTATATATTACGCCAACTGAAGATACAAACATTGATGTTGCAACTATTACTGATAATTCTAACAAATTATTAGAAGCTGTATTCTATTCAGGTGATAATCCACCTACTACACACTTAGGAAATTATGGTCTTACTTACAATTTGGTTCCAAGAAATGGAGATACTATTACTACCGCACCGTATACATTGACAGTTACTGGAACATTAAATAGAGAAAAATCTGCAAATACATTGTGGAGAGACGAAGAGGTAATTGTAACGCGTTATGCTTCAGCAATGGACGCTGCAGAAAATAATATTAGGGAAAAATCAGGAAGTAGAGAAAATGATGCTTCAAACCCATATCGTGTTGTTTTCAAAACATTAACTCAAGCAACGAAATATACACCGACAGTAAGTAAATCTAAGATTGAACGTGATATCACTCAAGCGAATACAACAATTACAGCCGCTGAATTTAACAAGATTAAAGATACGTTAACGTTCTCATCAACACGTGGTGAAGTAAAAGTTAATAAAAACACATCTGGTTTAACTTTTGCAATGAAGAATAGTACAGTCCAAACAAAACAAGACGGTACATTATATATCACAGCAACAGTTACTTATCCGGATGGTTCAAGAGAAGATATTGAAGTTCCACTAGATACAACAAATGCGAATAAAGCAAAACCAACTTTAACAATTCCAGAAGTATCTGTTAAAGCAGCTAAAGCTAAGAACGAACAAGGAAGCGTACCAGCAACTGAATATAATCGTGTATTGAACAACGTTACAGTTCCACAAGGACAACCACAACCAACTACTAAAGAAGTGAAAAATAACGGACGTATCAGTGTGGTAAATGGTAAAAATGTAGTTACTGTAGGATTAACATTCAGTGATAATACGAAGAAAGATGTTACAGTTCCAGTTTTAGAAGTTAAACCAATCGACATCACAACAGCATTTAACGAAAAAGACAATACTGTAACAGTAAAACCAAACACGACGGTAGAAACTGGAGATAAATTACACGTAACAATTCGTGGCGTTGGAATGCAATTAACAAAAACAGCTACAGGCTACACAAATAGCCGTAACGACCGTGATATTACTGTGAATTCAGATGGAAGCATTACAATTAACTTATTAGGAAATGAAACATTCCAAGCAGGAGATCGTGTTGTAACACGTCACGAAAGCAATAAGAACGGAAAAGTTGATTCATACGAGACAGAAGCATTCGCAGGATTGAAACCCGTTGAGAAAGTTCCGGTACTAGAAGTTACAGCATTAACTAACAAAGAAAAAGAAGACGTTAAAGCAGCCGTGAAAAAAGCGAACCCGTCAGTCAATACTGCTGAATTAGAAGTAGCAGCAAACGGGGATGTAACTTACAGACATAAAGGTGCAGGTGTAGGAACTAGTGACCCAACACCAGAGATTAGGTTGAATGGAAATGTTATTAAGACTGCGTTAGACTTCACAGTAGGAACACCAGCAGAAGCGAAGGAAAAAGCAGAGTACACAAGTGCAGTAGTGGTAACACCAAACAAACCAAACAGTACAATCACATCACAACCAGTCAATGGACTAAGAGTAGATGAGACAGGTAAGGTAGTAGGAACACCAGAAATTAGCAACTGGGGAGATGAAGAAGAAGAGCGTAACGTTACAATCTCAGTAACTGTAAGCCATGATGGAGATACACCAGTTACGAAAAACGTAGTCGTGAAAGTATTGAGAGATACAGATGGAGATGGAACACCAGATAAGACAGATAACGACGACGATGGCGACGGAATCGATGATAATCAAGATTCAACTCCAAAAGTTAAGACTGCGTTAGACTTCACAGTAGGAACACCAGCAGAAGCGAAGGAAAAAGCAGAGTACACAAGTGCAGTAGTGGTAACACCAAACAAACCAAACAGTACAATCACATCACAACCAGTCAATGGACTAAGAGTAGATGAGACAGGTAAGGTAGTAGGAACACCAGAAATTAGCAACTGGGGAGATGAAGAAGAAGAGCGTAACGTTACAATCTCAGTAACTGTAAGCCATGATGGAGATACACCAGTTACGAAAAACGTAGTCGTGAAAGTATTGAGAGATACAGATGGAGATGGAACACCAGATAAGACAGATAACGACGACGATGGCGACGGAATCGATGATAATCAAGATTCAACTCCAAAAGTTAAGACTGCGTTAACAGCAGAGCCACATAATCCAACAACTCCAGTGGTAGAAGGGCAACCATATACAAATACAGATGTAGTGGTAACAGCAAACAAACCAGGAGTAATAATCAGCTCAACGCCATCGCATGGATTAAGCGTGAATGATAAAGGACAAATCACCGGAACACCAAGCTTCACAAAAGAAGAATGGGGAACAGACGAAGAGAAAACTGTGACAATTCCAGTAACTGTAAGCCATGATGGAGATACACCAGTAACGGTGAATGTGGAAGTAAAAGTACAAATTTCATCTAAAAAAGGAGAACCAGAAGTTCAACCAGATTTACCAGAATTCAACGGTAGAGTAAATGGAGAACTTCCAGATCCGGTAGAGTTACCAAAAGTTAAGTTAATCATCACTAAATGGGTTGATGAAAAAGGTAACGAATTGAAACCAGCAGATGCGAAGGCTCCAACAGTATTAGGTGAAGCGAATGAAGCATTAGAAGCAGGAGAAATTGAAGGTTATGTATTCGTTAGAACAGAAACTAAAGGTGACGTTGTAACTCATATCTTCAGAAAAGTTACTCCAAGTAAACCAGCAGGTAATGGAGAAGAGCACGGTGAAAGAAATAAACCACAACCAACTGCTAAAGTTGAAAAAGCTACAAAACGTTTAGCAAATACAGGTGAAGCTGAAACTAATACAGGACTAGCAGGTTTAGGATTAGCTATGTTAGGAAGTCTGTTAGCTGTTGCGAAAAGACGTAGAGAAGATGAAGAATAAAATATTTAGAATATTTAACTATAAATCTTTCTATAATAATTAAATATTGAGTGAGAAGTCCTAGAGTATTAAAGGTACTCTTTAGGACTTCTTACTTTTTTAAATCTGAGTTGTTTGCACCTGTAAATTATAAATGGAGGATAATATATATAGTAAGTTAAATAATTTGAAATTGACATTTAGTTGTGGGAAAAGATTAAAAATAATGTTATAATTTATGTAGATGATAACAATCAAGATATATTTTAGATGCTACAAAAGCAGTTTTAAAGAAATAAGTTGTTATTCTTAAAAGGACAAGAGAGTGTTAGAATACGAAAAGGTAGATTATATTATTTTTTCAGTTAAGAAAAATATAGAGTAAAGATTAAAAGTTCCAGAGATTTTGATGAGGAGAATATTCAAAAAATACTATTATACTTTTAGAGGTGAGAAGATTATGAATAAGGATAAGTTAATATCACATAATATGGATGAAGGAGAGAATAACCGTCAGTTTGATGATATTGTTAAGATTATCGAAGGTGCAAAGGCACGTGCTTATAGTAAAGTCAATGAAGAACTTATTTTAATGTATCAGGGAGTGGGTAAGTATATAAGTGAAAAAAGCAAAGAAGCGAGTTATGGATCAAATTTTGTCGATAATGTAGCTGCTTTTTTCTCTGAAAACTATCCTGAGTTAAAAGGATTTACCCGCAGAGGGCTATATAGAATGAAGCAATTCTATGAGTTGTATAAGGATGATGAAAAAGTGTCAACACTGTTGACACAATTGAGTTGGTCTAATCATTTAAAAATAATGTCCGGTTCAAAAAGCAAAGAAGAAAGAGAATTTTATATTAATTTAACGATAAAAGAAAATCTAACACATCGTGAGTTAGTAAGGCAGATGGATAGTGGTTATTATGAAAGATATATACTTTCTAATGGTGAGAGTTTACCTGCTATACAAAAGATAAAGAATGAAACAAATAATTTGTTTATGGATAGGTATGTATTGGAATTTCTTGATGCACCAAAGATAGGGAATGAAAGAGATTTTCAAAAATCAGTTCTCGAAAATCTGAAGAATTTTATATTGGAAATTGGTAAAGATTTCTCATTTATAGGAAATGAATATAGGGTACAGGTTGGTAAACATGATTATTATATAGATTTATTATTCTATCATAGAGGATTATCTTGCTTAGTTGCATTTGAATTGAAGATGGGAGAATTTAAGCCAGAATATATAGGAAAAATGAATTTGTATTTAGAAGCATTAGATAGAGAAGTGAAAAAGGAAACTGAAAATCCAAGTGTAGGTGTTATCCTTTGTACTTCAAGAGATGATGAGGTAGTAGAATATACACTTAGTAGAAGCCTTTCACCTACAATGGTATCAGAGTATACATTAAAGCTTATTGATAAGGATTTGCTACAAAGAAAATTAAAAGAATATGCAGAGATTGCCGAAGAAAATAATGAATAACTCATGTTTTTAATTTAAAAGGGCCGATTCAAAAGTTCTAAATTTTAAAAAGTTTATATAAGAGCAGTGGCTTATTGATATCTAAATTCTCTTTTAAAAATCTTTTAGATGTCTAGTGAACTGTGCAGGAGTGATTTGACAAAATCGATTTCTATGAAATTACGATTTCGAGTCACTCCTCATTTTTTATAAATTGTAAAATATTTCTTTATCGCCTTTTTTAAAAATCTAAAAAATTGACACTTGTAGATTAGAGGTATAGAATAAATATTATAGAAATTAGGAATTATATAAAAATATTAGCGGGGATTGGCCCGGAAAAATCTTGTTTTTCGAAATCACGATTTTTGAGTCACTTCCGCTTCTTATAATCAAAAATAAGGAAGAAGGTATGAAAATGATAAACTATAAAGATGTATCGCTATGTTGTTCCACAAATGGTTTAATACTTGACGGATTGAATTTTGAAATACAAGAAGGAGAATTTTTTGTTCTAGTTGGACCAAGTGGAAGTGGAAAAACAACAACTTTAAAATTAATAAATAGATTGATAGAACAAACAGACGGTGATATTTATTTTGAAGATAAGAGATTAAAAGACTATGATTTAAGAGAATTAAGATTAAAAACTGGATATGTTCTTCAACAAATTGCACTATTTCCGAATCTCACGGTTGCAGAAAATATTGCGCTAATTCCAGAAATGAAAAACTTTGACAAAAAAGAAATTAAAGAAAAGACTGAGGATTTACTGAAAAAAGTAGGATTAGATCCAAAACATTATATGAATCGTCTTCCTAAGGAACTTTCTGGAGGAGAAAAACAACGTGTAGGAATATTACGTGCGATAATTGCTAATCCTAAAATTTTATTGATGGATGAACCATTTTCAGCACTAGATCCGCTTAGTAAAGTTCAATTACAGGATTTGATTAAAACTTTGCACAATGAATATAAAATGACAACAGTTTTTGTAACTCACGATATGGATGAAGCGATGAAACTTGCTGATAGAATTTGTGTTTTAAAAGAAGGTAAAGTAGTTCAAATTGCTACACCGGAAGTATTAAAAGAAAACCCTGCGGATGACTTTGTTCGCGAATTTTTTGAAAAGGGGAATAAATAATGAATTTAGTAAGTACATTTTTAGAAAGAAAAAGTGATTGGATGACTGGTTTATATGAACATCTTCAAATTTCATTATTATCACTTATTATTGCAATTTTTATAGCAGTTCCGTTAGGAATAATTATCTCAGGTAATAAGAAGACAAGTGAATGGTTTTTACAAATTACGGGTATCTTCCAAACTATTCCTTCTCTTGCATTACTTGGGTTATTCATTCCATTTATGGGGATTGGTACATTACCGGCAGTCGTAGCATTGGTAATTTATGCAATATTCCCAATACTACAAAGTACAATTACAGGATTATCGGAGATTGATCCATCATTAGAAGAAGCAGCAACAGCCTTTGGTATGACAAAACTAGAGAAGTTGAAAAAATTTAAACTTGCACTCGCTATGCCAATACTTATGAGTGGTGTGAGAACGGCGAGTATTATGATAATTGGTACAGCAACTCTTGCCGCTTTAATAGGAGCAGGAGGATTAGGTTCATTTATTTTACTAGGAATAGATAGAAATAATTCAGCGTTGATTCTAATTGGTGCTATTTCATCTGCAATATTAGCGATTCTATTTGGGTTATTAATTAAATTTTTACAAGATAAAAAACCAAAAACTATTTTAGCATCATTACTTGCGGCTGTAGTAGCTTTAACTATTAGCTTCTTCCCAATTGGAAAAATGTCTAATGATAAACTAATAATAGCTGGTAAAATAGGAGCAGAACCTGAGATATTAATAAATATGTATAAACTTTTAATAGAAGATGAGACAAATATTGATGTTGAAGTTAAACCTAATTTTGGTAAAACAAGCTTCTTGTATGAGGCGTTAAAAGGTAAAAGTATTGATATTTATCCAGAATTTACAGGAACTGTTACAACAACATTATTAAAAACACCGGAAACTGTTCCTTCTAATGATCCTGATGAGGTTTATGAAGTTGCTAAAAATAAAATTTTCGAACAAGATAATCTTGTGTACCTTAAACCTACAAAATTCCAGGATACTTATGCTTTAGCTGTAACAGAAGATTTTGCAAATAAAAATAAATTAAATAATATTTCAGATATAAAATTAATAGAAAATTCTTCAAAAGTTGGATTCTCATTAGAATTCAATGATAGAGAAGACGGTGGTATAGGACTTAAAAATCTTTATCACTTAAATCTTAATGTTAAAACTATGGAAATAGCGTTAAAATATCAAGCTATTTCGAATGGTGATGTAAATATTATCGATGTATTCTCAACGGATAGTAAAATAATAACTAATAAGCTTAAATTATTAAATGACGATAGACATTTATTCCCACCATATCAAGGGGCACCGTTATTAAGAGAAGAGACATTGAAAAAACATCCTGAACTTGAAAAAATCTTGAATAAACTTGCTGGAAAAATAACAGAAAAAGAAATGACTGAAATGAACTACAAAGTAGATATTGAAGGTAAACCTGCTTATGATGTTGCAAAAGAATACCTACAAAAAGAAGGATTAATTAAAAAATAACGTAGTATCTTAGTTGAAAATAAAAATTCTCAAGCCTTGTGGTTTGGGAATTTTTTGATTAGTTGGGAGTGACTCAAAAATCGTGATTTCGTAGAAATCGATTTTGTCGAGTCAGCCCTGTTTAGGTATTTTTATTAGCGATTATGGGAGGAAAGGCGTTTATAAAACAATTTGATGAAATTTAAGTATGTTTCTTGATTTTTTCTATTTTTGATTGTATCATTAATAATAGTATAGGAGAATGTCATTATGGAGACTGAAAAGATTGTACAATTATTAAACAATATAGGAGAATACCATAAAACTTTTTCAAATAATTTTTATAAGAATAAAGAAATTATAAACCTTAAAAAGACAACTATAGATAAGATCTTAAAGGAAAAAAGTTATAATGGTTTATTTATGGATTTAATAGATGAGTATATAAAACTAATTTCAAAGGAGATATTAGTTTCAGAAATTAGATCGAATTCTAGTAAATTTACTATAAGATTTAGAGGAAAGAATAGGGAGTCGGTACTAAATAAATTATATTATTATCGTTTTGGTAGGGCTGAATTTCAAATTCCCGTTCAAAAATGTTTAAATGATATTATGGGATTTAGGATAATACTAGAATCTAATTTAAGTTATGATGAATTGCTAGAGAAAATAGAAAATTCAAGCCTATTAAAAGTACAGCTTTTTCGACAATATGTAAGAAAAGATGAAAATTATCATGCGATTCACATATATTTAAAGAGTTCAAGTAATATTTATTTACCTTGGGAAGTTCAAATTTGGAAAAAAGAAGATGAACAAGTTAATGAAAGTGAACATAAAAATCATAAATCAAAACGAAAATATATAAATTGGATTGATATGTATAAAAGAGAAGAGTAGAAGGAGGTGTTTATATGTTCGAACATATAATTTTATTTTCGAGTTCGTATAGAACTAAAAGAAGAATAGGGTGGCATTATGCGTCTGAATATATTAGTAAAGATATAATAAACTATATTTTTGAGAAAACCTCTGAAATTATTTTAGAACCAAAATATGCAGTACATAGATTAACAACAAACTCTCCTAAATGGGAAAGCGTGATAGAACTGGATAGTTTTTTTGAGGATATTCATGTTTTTACTGATTTAGAGGAATTTCTATTAGAGATGAAGGAAGATTCTCAAATTACGGCTTTAGATGTTTCGAAATTTTTGCTTAGTCTTAAGTCAATGACTAATTTGAAACTTCAAAAAATGATTTATTTAGTGTATGCAGAGTATTTAGAAAAAACAGGAAAAAAACTTTTCAAAGATGATATTATTGCATTCAAGTATGGACCTGTTGTTCCAAGTGTTTATGAGTATTATAAAGATCATGGACGAAATGATATAAAAATAGGTAATGATGAGGAAATTGTTGCTAAAGATATAACTTTACCAATGGTATTAGCGAGATTTCTTCAATCTTTAGATGAAAAGAATGTAATCGATTCTATCCAAAGTACGTTTGAAAAATATGGGCATTTTACAGCAAGTGAATTAGTTACAATAACCCATAGAAAAGGAACACCTTGGGACCATACAGACATAAACGATATTATTACTGATGAGAATATATTGAAATATCATCATGTAGAAAAATAAAAAAGGTTAACGAAACTAATTTTTTGTACTAGTTAGATTTCGTTAATCTTTTCTTTCTAACATTTCCTTTTTTATGTGATTTTTGATAAAATTAAAGGTAAGAGTTTTTAGCGAGGAATGTAGAAAGTAGGTGTAAATTTGCAAGTTACAAATATAACAAAGCTAAAAGTTAAGTATAAAATAGACTTGGAAAATGGTAAACATTTTTATGTTTCTGAAGATACGATTATTAAATATGGACTTATAAAAAAAATAGATTTATCAAAAGAGCAACTAAAAGAAATTATAGCTCATGAGAGTATAGAAAGTGCCTATAGCAAAGCAGTTCATTATTTACAATTTGGTCTAAGAACAAAGCAGGATATAAGAGAATATCTTCAGAAAAAAGAGATTGCTAATAATATTATTGATGAAGTAATTGAGAAGTTAATAGAAATTGGTTATTTGAATGATAATCACTATGTAGAAGCAGCGGTGACAGATTATTTTAATCTAAATTTAAAGGGGCCATACTGGATACAAAGAAAATTATTAGAAAAAGGCTTAGATAGAGATGTTATAGATGAAAATATTGCTAAGATTTGTACAGAAGAAGTAATGATAGAAATGCTTTATAAAATTATTGAACGCGAGTATAAAGTAAGGAGAGAAACAAAAAATAAAAAAGTTCAAAAAATAACACAAAAACTTTATACAAATGGCTTTACATCTGATATAATAAGAAAGGTGTTTGACATATTTTTCGAAGACTATGAAGATGAGAATGAAGACGAAATATTAGATGAGCATTTTAGAAGGGCTTATCAAAGTTATAGTCGCAGATATGAAGGATATGCACTTAAACAAAAGCTGATTGAAAAGCTAATAAGGGATGGTTTTTCGTATTATACAGCTAAAGCCTACGTAGAAAAACAAGATTTGTAAAGGAAGAATAAAATGGATAAAAGAAATGAAAGGCAAAAGAAAATAAGGAACTTTTCTATAATTGCACATATTGACCACGGGAAATCGACTCTTGCGGACAGAATTTTAGAAAAAACAAAGGCGTTAGAACAACGTGAAATGAAAGCACAACTTCTTGACTCAATGGATATTGAGCGTGAAAGAGGTATTACAATTAAACTTAATGCAGTTCAATTACAATATACTGCAAAAAATGGAGAAGAGTATATTTTTCACTTAATCGATACACCGGGACACGTAGACTTCACTTATGAAGTATCACGTTCTCTAGCAGCATGTGAAGGGGCTATTTTAGTAGTTGATGCTGCTCAAGGTATCGAAGCGCAAACATTAGCTAACGTATACTTAGCATTAGACAATAATTTAGAAATTATTCCAATAATTAATAAAATCGACTTACCTGCAGCGGATCCTGAGAAGGTTAAGACTGAGATTGAAGATGTAATTGGATTACCTACAGACGATATCGTACTAGCTTCTGCTAAGGCCGGAATTGGTATTGATGAAATCTTAGAACAAATTGTAGAATATATCCCAGCTCCATCTGGTGATGCGGCTGAACCACTACAAGCATTAATCTTTGACTCATTATACGATGCGTATAGAGGAGTTATCGTTTCAGTACGTATTAAGAATGGTACTGTAAAAGCTGGAGATAAGATTAAGATGATGGCTACTGGTGGTGTGTTCGAGGTTACTGAGGTTGGTATTCACACACCTAAAGAAAAAATCGTTGATGAACTTACTGCAGGTGATGTAGGATTTATTTGTGCATCAATTAAAAATGTAAGTGAAACTCGTGTAGGGGATACAATCACATTAGCGAATAATCCAGCTAAAGAAGCATTACCTGGATATAGAAAATTAAATCCAATGGTATTCTGTGGATTATATCCAATCGATTCATCAAAATATAATGACTTACGTGAAGCACTAGAAAAATTAGAACTTAATGATTCAGCTTTACAATATGAAGCTGAAACTTCACAAGCACTTGGTTTCGGATTTAGATGTGGATTCTTAGGGATGTTACATATGGAAATTATTCAAGAGCGTATCGAGCGTGAATTTAATATTGATATCATTGCAACTGCACCATCGGTTATTTACAAAGTTGAAAAAACTGACGGAACTCTAGTAGATGTGTCAAACCCATCGGAAATGCCAGATCCGCAAAAAATTAATAAGATTACCGAGCCATTTGTTAAGGCGAGCATAATGGTGCCAAATGACTATGTAGGTGCTGTTATGGATCTTTGTCAGAAGAAACGTGGTATTTTCTTAAATATGGAATATATCGATGATACAAGGGTTAATATTACTTATGATATACCTTTATCAGAAATCGTCTTTGATTTCTTCGATCAACTTAAATCTAATACAAAAGGATATGCATCATTTGACTATGAATTAACAGGATACAAAGATAGTAATCTTGTTAAGATGGATATTCTATTAAATGGTGAACAAGTCGATGCTTTAAGTTTCATTGTTCACAGAGAATTTGCTTACCAACGTGGTAAAGTTATTGTAGAAAAACTTAAAAAACTTATTCCAAAACAACAATTCGAAATTCCTATCCAAGCTGCAATTGGAAATAAAATTATCTCTCGTGAAACTATTAAAGCGATGCGTAAAAACGTTCTTGCTAAATGTTACGGAGGGGATATCAGTAGGAAACGTAAACTATTAGAGAAACAGAAAAAAGGTAAAGAGAGAATGAAAGCTGTTGGTAGCGTGGAGGTTCCTCAAGATGCCTTCATGGCTGTTCTTAAAATGGATGAAGAATAATGAAGAGTTATCCACGCGGAGTATATATTCATATTCCATTTTGTAAGTATATTTGTTCATACTGTGATTTCAACAAGTTTTATATACAAAGACAACCTGTCGACAAGTATATAGATTGCTTAATCAAAGAAATCGAGAGTATGGAAAATATTCAAAATGTTGAAACTATCTATATTGGTGGTGGAACACCGAGTGCATTAAGTGACGAACAACTTCATCGTTTACTAACTGCATTAAGAAATAAAATTCCACAACAACTGCGTGAATTTACTTTTGAAGCTAACCCTGAGGATCTTGTTGATTCTCGGGTTGCTTTGGTAAAGGGCTACGGAGTTGATAGAATTAGCATGGGGGTCCAGACTTTTAATAATGAGTTGTTAAAAATTCTTGGACGAGGACATGTTGCTAATGATGTGGATATGGCGATTGCTAATTGTAAAAAACATGGTATTGAAGACATAAATGTTGATTTAATGTTTTCACTACCTAAGCAGACTATGGATGACTTGTATGATAGTATGAAGAAGGTTGCCGAATATAATATTAGTCATATTTCATGTTATTCATTGATTTTGGAACAGAAGACTAAGCTTTATAATCAGGTTAGAGATAAGAAAGTTACGTTGCCTTCTAATGAGACAGAAGAGAAAATGTACAATGAGGTTATTAGCTTTTTAACAGAAAATGGTTATGAGCAATATGAAATTAGTAATTTTGCTAGACCTGGTCATGAGAGTGTTCATAATAGTAGTTATTGGAAGAATATTGAATATTATGGTCTTGGAGCAGGTGCACATGGTTATATTGACGGAGTACGTTATGCTAATCAAGGAGCATTAAAATTCTATATCGACAGTATGTTAGAAAAAGGGCACGCTAGACGTGAAGAAAATGCTGTAACACATAAAGAGAGAATAGAAGAAGAAATGTTCTTGGGTCTACGTCTTTTAAAAGGTGTAGATTTAGATATTTTTGAAGAAAAGTATGGAAAAAGAGTAGAAGAAATATTCAAAGATGTTATTGATAAAAATATAAGAGAAGGCTACTTGGAAATTGAAGGTAATAAACTTCGATTAACTAGAAAAGGATTATTCTATGGAAATGATGTCTTCTCTGAGTTTTTATTGGATTAATAACATATTTAAATAATGAGAATGATTTTTGTGGGAGAAACTTGGTTAATTTATATAAAATTATTGAGTTTCTCCCAATAATGAAAGAAAGGAGAATTATTGTGGAACGAACATATATTGAAAGATTGCTTAATAATTTGAATGTAAAGTATGGTTTCAATTTGAAATTTAGTGAGAATTTTAAAAATGCATTTTCTCATTCTTCTTACACTAATGAGAAAAGAATCGCGAAGCATTTGAATTATGAGCGTTTGGAATTTTTAGGGGATGCTGTTGTTGAACTTACAACAAGTGAATTTTTATTTAAGAAGTTTTCTGAGCTTCCTGAAGGTGAGCTAACTAAGCTACGTGCATCTATTGTTTGTGAAAAAACATTGGTTAAATATGCTTTGCAACTCGGTTTAGATAAATGTATTTACCTGGGGAAAGGTGAAGAAAAGATGGGTGGAAGAAGTCGAGCAGCTTTACTTGCTGATATTTTTGAATCTTTCACAGGAGCAATGTACCTAGAGTCAAACATTGAGGTGGTAAAAACTTTCTTACATAATACGTTATTTACAGAAGTTCAAGATCTTGAATATCATAGCTTTGTAGACTATAAAACTATACTACAAGAGTATATTTCAAAAATTAAATTGGGTGAAATTGAGTATATAATACTTGATTCTACAGGTCCATCACATTCTAAAACTTTCACAAGTGCCGTTTTAATTGATGGAAAGCAGCATGGAAGTGGAACTGCAACGACTAAGAAAGAGTCAGAACAGCTTTCAGCCAAACAAGCCCTAGGCAAACTAGGTTACAAAAATATTTAAACTTAATGAAAGGAAAAAGAGATGAAATTAGCAAAGGTTGAAGTTACAGGTTTTAAATCTTTTCAAAAGAAGACAACATTTGAATTTAAAAATAATTTAATCGGGGTTGTTGGACCTAATGGTTCGGGAAAAAGTAATATAATTGATGCTATTCGTTGGGTTTTAGGGGAGCAGTCTGCTAAAAATTTACGTGGTAGTAGCATGAAAGATGTTATCTTTTCGGGGACTGAAGATGCGAAAAGAAAGAACTTTGCAGAAGTAGCAGTAACATTTTCTAACGGAGAAGATAATTGTGAAATTAAAAGACGTTTGTATAGAAATGGTGACAGTGAGTACTACATTGATAATAAACGTGCAAAATTAAAAGATATTACGGATATTTATCTAGACTTTGGGATTAATAAAGAGAGTTATAGCATTATTACTCAGGGTAAGGTGGAAGATATTATTTCATCTAAACCTGTTGATCGTCGAGCTATAATAGAAGAGGCATCGGGGGTATTAAAATATAAAAATAAGAAAAAAGAAACTAATCTTAAATTAGAAAAAACAAATGACAATTTAATGAGGTTATATGATATTTTCTCAGAAATCTCAGGTCGCTATGAAATCCTAGAAGATCAAAAGAATAAAACTCAAAAATATTTAGATTATTCGAATGAGCTTGAAGAAAAAGATATTTTATTAAATGTTTACAATATTGCTGAATATCAAAAAAGACTTGCAGATTTACTTCAAGTTAAACAAGAAAAAGAATCAGAAAAACTTGGACTTGAAAGTAGACAAGAAGAACTTATTAAAGATTTAGAAAGCATCAAGAATAGTTTAGTTTCACTCGATAGAACTTATATGAAATATCATGATGAGGAGTTAGAATTAGTTCAAAAGAAAGAATCTCTTCAATCACAATTAAGTGTAATTCAGGAAAGAAAAAATAATAGAACACTTAGAAGTGAAAAAATTAACGATGACATTAAGTATCTTGAGGAAAGAAAACAAAACCTTGAAAGTAAGTTAGCAGAAAGAGAAAAACTAAATGCTGATACTAAGGGGAGAATTCAAAAAATTAATAAGGAAATATCTTCGTTAGAATCAGGTGAAGAAAGTAAACTAGAATTAATTGAAAGAAATATAGAAGAATTAAAAGATATTTATTATAGCTTAATAAACGAAGAAACTAAACTAGAAAATAGTATAGAGTTTGCTAAGAAGAATCTAGAGAGTGCAGATGAAAACAGTAAAGAGATTCTTGATAATATTGAAAGACAAAAGCAAGTTTTAGGTATAAAAACAGAAGAACTTGTAGCAGCTACTGAAGAACAAAAGGTATTAAATGAACAATTATCTAATCTTCAAAAAGAACTAGATATATTAGTTGAGAAAAATATTTTAATTAATTCAAATGGGAAAAATATTGAGGAGCAAATTCGTACTGGATATAACTTCAAGAGTAACTTGGAAAATCGTAAGAAGTTCTTAGAAGATCAAATTAATAATTTAAGTTTTTACAATATTGGGGTAAAAGAGATTCTTGCAAATAAAGATTCTTTAGATGGTGTTCATAATAGTGTAGCAAATATTGTAGAATTTTCTAACGAATATGCCGTCGCACTTGATATTGCTTTAGGGCAAGCACAACAAAATATTATCGTAGAAAATGAGAATGTTGCTAAAGAGTGTATTAATCACTTAAAGAAAACTAATAAAGGTAGAGTTACATTCTTACCATT
This sequence comes from Gemella haemolysans, assembly GCF_901873445.1. Taxonomy (GTDB): domain Bacteria; phylum Bacillota; class Bacilli; order Staphylococcales; family Gemellaceae; genus Gemella; species Gemella haemolysans_C. The sequence goes on along the minus strand of NZ_CABFLN010000006.1, from coordinate 34,233 downwards.
AAATAATATTAAAGCAAAAGCTATAGCAAGTGATGTTCATAGAACAGTTGTAAATGAAGAAGGATTTATCAATATTGCTGAGAATCTTATAACTGTTGATAGTGAGTATAAAAATATAATATCTCACCTATTAGGGCTTGTTCTTATCGTTGATAATATGGATAATGCCAATAGAATAGCTCGTAAGATTAATTTTAGGAATAGAATTATTACCCTTGATGGACAAATTATCAACAGTGGTGGATCTATCACTGGGGGAGCTATTAATAAAAATAACAATTCATCTATTAAACACAAAGCTGAACTTGATGAACTTTCACAAAATCTTGTTAAAATTAATGATAAGATTGAAAAATTAGATAGAGAAAAACATCAATTAGAAAATCAACAACAAGTAGTAATGAATGAAATTGGAAGTTTAAAATCGATAAAAGAAGAAACGATTTTAAAACTTAAGCAATTAGAATTAAGTGTAAATCATAAAACTTCTGAGATTGCTGATATTAAAGCAAATATAGAATTTAATGAGAAGAAATTATTAGAATTTAAAGACAATGAAAATGATTCAAGTAATATTATCGAATTAACTCAAAATCTTGAGGAAATTAGAGTAAAACTGCAAAAACTTGATGAAAAAATTAAAGAAGAAAGTAGTAAAAAACAAAATGCTCAAAGTGCTGAGGAATTGTTCTTAGAGAAAATTGCTGAGCTTAAGATTGAAAAATCAAAATTAGAAGAAATAACTAAGCATGGTTTAGAGTTAATAGAATCACTATTAGCAGATATATCAGATGTGAATGAACAGTTGACAAGATTAGAAATATCTAAAGATGCGGAGTCTTTAAGTGAGGAAGATGAACTTCAAATACTAGAAAATAATTCTAAAATAATTGCTGAGTGTAGTGAAAGATTAACAACGCTTAAGACGTTATTATCAGATCTTGATATGGAAAAAACAGGATTGTTTAAACGTGAAAAAGAAATTACGGTAGCTCAACAAAGAAATAACGAAAGTCTACGTCAAAAAACTTCAGAATTTGAAAAATTAACAGTAGAACAGACGAAGATAGAAGTTAAAATTGATGAATATCTAGAAAACCTTGTTACTAATTATAATGTAACGTATGAGAGTGTATCCAATAGATTAACTGCCGATATTATAGATGAGGTACCTTCATATAAACACGATGTAGCAAGACTTCGTAAAGAGATAGTAGAGTTAGGTAATATTAACCTAAATGCTATAGCAGAGTTCGAAGAGGTTAAAGAACGTTATGACTTTTATAATGAGCAAATTACTGATCTTGTAGAAGCGAAAGAAAAACTAGAAGAGACTATTGCAGAGATTGATAAAGAAGTAAAAGAACGCTTCTTAACAACATTTGTTAAAGTAGCAGAGAACTTCAATAAAATATTTAAAGAATTGTTCAAAGGTGGTTATGCAGATATGACTTTAGAATCACCAAATGACATATTAAATACTGGAATAGTAATCGAAGCTTCACCTCCTGGTAAAAAACTTCAAAATCTTTCATTATTATCAGGTGGGGAGAAATCTTTAACTGCGATAAGTTTATTATTTGCGATATTACAGGTTAAAAATCCTCCATTTGTAGTGCTTGATGAGGTGGAAGCGGCACTAGATGAAGAAAATGTTAATAGATTTGCAAAATTCTTAAAAGTTTATTCAGAGAATAATCAGTTCTTAGTTATCACACACAGACGAGGAACTATGGAAGCTATGGATACTTTATACGGTGTGACAATGCAAGAAAAAGGTATTAGTTATATCTTAGAATTAGAGTTAAAAGATGTTATCGAGAACTTTCAAGAGGCAGTAGAGTAGATAAAAATTATAATTTATAATTCAAAGAATGAAGACACAGTTAAATTTAAACTGTGTCTTTTTTAATCATATAAAATAAATAGTGAATAATAATAATAGAATACCAATAAAAGCAAATATATAGCCAACTCTTTTAGAGACTCTTTCCATTTTTTCTTTTTCTTTAGGTATTTTTTCTATTCTTGTAAATTCCTCTTCAGTCATACCAGCGAGAATATTATAGCTTTTTTTATATATAAGTAGATAAGATGTAAAAAAGCAGACAAAAGATTGTAGATAGAGAAATAGTACAGTTCCTGCACCTTTAAATTTAGTATTATCTATGTATATAGAGATAGGGATTACAGGAATAGTAAATAATAATATAATGCTAATGTATTTTTTTCTACTCATACGAACCATCTCCTTAAATATTCTATAAAAGTGGTTTAATTATTTATAAGATAAATTCTTAATAAATCCATACCATACATAAATTACAATAATTATTGCCAGCAATTCACTTAGATGAATTAAAATATTCAAAACAGAAAATTCAGCTATTTGATAGTAAATACCAGTTTTTTGAAATGCTATCGCGCAAATTACTAAGGGGAAAGTAAAAGCAGAAAAGCTAGGATAGAATTTTCTTTTTAGCAGATATGGTAATTGAATTAAGACAAATATAAATAATAATATTGTAAGTGGTATTAAAACTGCTAAAATTATGTTGCTTTTTTGCGTTACTCCAATCATATAACTAGCTAGTAATAATCCACCAGGGGCAGAAAATACTGTTATAGTAGGATAGTCGCCATCTTTATAATGTTTATATTTATAAACTCTATAAAGAACAAAAGGTAATAATACTAAATAGTTAATATAAGAAAAGTAGAAGTAAATTAATCCTAGTGTTTCTAAGTTGTAATTTATTGCTGTTACAGTTACAACAGCTGGCCCAACAAAGGTAATAAACCAAGTTGGATAAATATTTTTGATATGTTTTTCTTTCAAAATAAAATTATAAATTGCATAACAAACAACAAAAAAATCTAGAATAATTCCAATTATCCAAAAGGGAACACTGTATACACCGATAAATTTTTTCGAAAATGAACTTAAAAGCATAATACTCATTGGATAGGTTGCAAGAACCGTTGCAACTACAGGATTCTCCATTTCTTTTTTTAATTTGTCAAATCCTAACACAAATTTAATAGTTAAAAGTACAATTATTATCAAAGATAAAAGGCTAAATAATAACTGTAGTGAAGAAGAATATGGTTGTAATAGGTTTCCTAATGCAACAGAACCTAATGCTAAACCTGAAATTGGTGTAGGTAAATTTCTAATTATATTCATAAATAACTCCTAATTTTTATTCTACTTTTATTGTATAGGATTTCTTGTAATAATTCAATAATTTTTCTGTTGACATTTCATACAAAATAATTTACAATAAGAAACAAGTGTTACCTATCGATGGAGGTTTGAATATGGCACCAAAATTTAAATTTACTAAAGAAGAGGTCTTGACTGTAACTATAGACTTTATAAGAGAAAATGGAATAGAAGCATTAACTGCAAGAGAGCTAGCTAAAAAATTGCAGTCATCTACTAAAGTAATATTTAGTTTATTCTCTAATATGAAAAATTTAGAAGATGAAGCAAAGTTTGTTGCAGAAAATATTTTTTCAGAAAAAGTTAATTTAGCTTTAAAAGATGATAGTCCATTTAAACGATTAGGAGTAGAGTATATATTATTTTCAAAAAATGAACCTAAATTATTTCAATGGTTATTTATGAGAAAAGGTATAGAAGTAGAAAGTTTTAAAGATTTTCTTCCAATGCGAGACTATGAATATAAATCAGTAATTGAGTCTATAGATAAAGAGTATAAAATTTCAATAGAAAATTCAAAAAAATTTTATGAGCACTTATTTATATATAGTCATGGTATTGCAACATTAACAGTTACGGGAATATATAATTTTACACAGTCTGAAATTATTGAGTACATGAAAGAAGTAGCTAAAAGTTTAATAGTACAATATTTAAGGGAGATTGATTAAATGATTACAGCAAAAAATATTAAGAAAAAATATAATGATCAAGAAGTTTTAAGGGGAATAGATTTAAAAATTGATAAAAATGAATTTGTTGTTATACTTGGGGCTTCAGGTTCAGGGAAATCTACATTATTAAATATTTTATCTGGTTTAGAAAAGTCAGATTCAGGAGAAGTTATATATGATAATGAGTCTATAAGTGATTACTCAGAAAAACAATTAACAAAGTTTCGTAAAGACAAAATAGGATTTGTTTTCCAACAATATTATTTATTAAATAATTTAACAGTAGAACAAAATGTTAAAGTAGGAGCTAATTTAGCAAATAATAAAGAGTATGTTGATATTATAAAGGAATTAGGTTTAGAAGATAAATTAAGTAAATATCCTAATGAGTTATCTGGAGGAGAGCAACAGCGTGTTTCAATTGCGAGAGCATTAGCTAAGAAGCCAACTGTACTATTTTTAGATGAACCAACAGGAGCTTTAGATGAGGCGACTGGAAGAAAAATATTAGAGTACTTATTAAAACTAAAAGATAAATCAAACTTTACAATGATAATGGTAACTCATAATGAGAATATTGCTGAACTTTCAAATAAGATAATTCATGTAGGTAGTGGTAGAGTAACTTCTATTGAAGAAAACCGTACACCTAAATCTGTAGAAGAGATAGGGTGGTAATTATATGCTAGTACAGTTAAAAGATTTAAGAAAAGCAATTGCAGTAGTGATAGTAAGTTTTTGTGCGGTATTTATAACTACACTTTTTTCTAACTTATATTTAGATTTGAAAGGCCTAGATATTACGGGATTTAATATAATGCAGAAAAAGTTTTATGATGCTCAGCTTATTGTTTCTAAATTTGTAGTTATTATAACAGGAGCTGTCTTATCAATAAGTGCAGCCGTAATGTTAATATTCTATATAAAACAATTTATCGATGATTCTAAACATAAAATTGGAATATTAAAAGCTCAAGGTTATAGTAATAACTTTATAGCATCTAAGTTTTCTATTTTTGGATTTTTAGTATTTTTAGGTTCATTATTAGGGTATAGTAGTTCGCATTTATTTATGCCGAAATTTTATGAGAGTAGAAATACAGATAATATATTATCTGAACTTACAATGAACTTTCATCCCCAACTTTTATTAATAATGGTTATATTACCATCACTATTGTTTTTAGTAATATCAATTGTGTATGTACTGTTTAATTTAAATTTACCAACGATTAACTTACTTAAACAAATAAATTCAACAAATAAAATAATTAGAAAAAGAAAATTTAGACAATATAAAAACTTTTTTAAAGAATTAAGAGCAACAGTATTATTTAGTAATAAAACCCTATTATTCTTTGTTATTTTTGCTTCGTTATCATTTTCTTCAATGATTCAAATGGCATTTGGTATGAGAGATTTTGTTGATGGAACAATAAGAATTATGATGATGATAATAGGTGTGATATTATCGTTGTCTATATTATTAATTTCATTAGAAGTGATTGCTAGTAGTAATATAAAAAATATATCTATTTTAAATATTATGGGCTTTTCAAAAAGTGAATGTTCAAAAATAGTATTATCAGGTTATAGAGTAGTAGCATACATAGGTTTTGCTGTAGGAACAGTTTATCAGTATTTTTTAATAAGAGCATTACTAAAAGTTTTATCTAAAAAATTAGATAGCGAAACAACATATAACTTTGATTTAATTTCAGTAATTGGTAGTTTTATAGCATTTGTATTAATATATGAAATCTTTACTTTATACTATAGTAATAAGATAAAAGGTTTAAATGTTAAAAAAATTATGATGGAATAAAAATAACAACTCCTTGTATATTTATACAGGGAGTTGTTCTAGGAGTAATTATTTAGCTAATCCTTCAGAAATTTTATCTAAGTTCCATTTCATCATGCTGTAGTAGCTATCTCCATTTTGTCCTGGTTCAGCAATTGAATCAGTGAAGATTTTTTCGTAAATTGGAATATTAGTATCTTTTGATACTGTTTGCATTGGACGTTCGTCAACACTACTTTCTACGAATAGAGAAGGTACTTTAGTTTTACGTAATTTTTCAACTAGAGTTTTAATTTGATCTGGAGTTCCTTCTTCTTCAGTATTGATTTCCCAAATATAAGCAGAAGGTACATTGTATGCTTTAGAGAAGTATTTGAAGCATCCTTCACTAGTTACGATAGTTTTTTTCTCTTTAGGAATGTTGTTGAATTTATCTTTAGCTTCTTTGTCTAATTTAGAAAGTTTTTCTAAGTAAGTTTTAAGGTTAGCTTCATAGAAATCTTTATTTTTTGGATCTTTAGCTTCTAATTGTTTTGCAATGTTTTTAGCATAAATCATACCATTTTCAAGGTTTAACCAAGCGTGTGGGTCTTCTTTACCTTTTTCGCTTTGACCTTCAAGGTAAATTACATCAACACCTTCACTAACTGCGTAGTAATCTTTGTTTTCTTCTTTTTTAGCATTTTGAACTAATTTAGTAAACCAAGCGTTACCACCAGTTTCTAAGTTAATACCGTTGTAGAAGATAAGATTAGCTTCAGATGTTTTTTTAACATCATCAGGAAGCGGTTCGTACTCATGAGGATCTTGTCCAACAGGTACGATACTGTGTAAATCAATTTTATCACCAGCGATATTTTTAGTAATATCAGCAATGATAGAGTTAGTTGCTACTACTTTTAATTTAGTAGCATCATTAGACCCTGAATTTTGTTTAGCACTAGAACATGCGAAAAGTCCAACTGCTAAAGTAAAAATAAGGGCTAGAAAACTTAATTTTTTAAAACCTAATTTTTTCATATTATAGGCCTCCTTTATTATTTTTTTTTTTGTAAGACAGAGAATAAAATAGATTTACATAACTAATAATAATCATTATCAATTAAAACCTTTTTAATAACACCTCTAAATAAACTCACTTTGGAAGTATTTTTTATTTTAATAAGTTTATTTAAAGGGATTATTATATTAATTTAGATTAGATAAAAACTAGTTTATTCTTTGTATGTTATTACCTAAATTATTTTTTTTTATGCTTAACAAAGCGTTGTTTTGGTGCAATAAAGAAACTTATTGCAAAAACAATAGCTGATGTCAAAACGATACTAGATCCAGCAGCGATATTAAATGAATATCCTAAGAATAACCCTAATACTGAGCAACCAGCTCCGATAGCTGATGATAAGAAAATCATAGTTTTTAAGCTGTTTGCATATAAATATGCTGTAGCTGCTGGTGTAATTAACATAGCAACGATTAGGATAGTACCAACACTTTGCATAGCTGTAACAGATACTAAAGTTAAAAGTATCATAAGTAAATAGTGATAGAAATTAACTTTCATTCCCATTGCTTTTGCCAATAATTCATCAAATGAAGTTAGTAATAATTCTTTGTAGAATAGTTTTATTACAAGTAATACGAAAATAGCAACTCCAATTGTAATATACATATCTAAGTCTTGAACAGCTAAAATATTACCGAACAAGATGTGGAATAAGTCTGTAGAACTTTTTGCGACACCAATTAGAATAACTCCTAGTGCTAAGAATGAACTGAATGTTATACCTATTGCTGTATCACTTTTAATAATTGAATTACCTTTGATAAAAGTAATAATGATTGATGCCATTAGTCCAAAAACGATTGCACCTATAAAGAAGTCAATTCCAAGAATAAACGAAACAGCTACACCTGGAAGTACTGCGTGAGAGATTGCATCTCCCATAAGTGACATACCTCTAAGTACTATAAAACATCCTACAGCGCCTGCAACTATCCCAATAACAATGGCAGTAATAAGTGCGTTTTGTAAGAAATGAAAACTATAAAGCCCATCAATAAATTCTTTAATCATTTTCTCCACCTCCCATAAAGAATAGGTCGGTACCATAAGCATTTGTTAAGTTCTCTCTAGTGAAAGTCTCTTTAGTATTACCGTAAGCAATGACTTTTTTATTTAGAAGAAGAACGTTATCAAAATAAGAATGAACTTTTCTTAAGTCATGGTGCACTATTAATATCGTATGTCCCTTATCTCGAAGATTTCGTAATGTTTCCATGATTATCTCTTCACTTACCGAGTCAATACCAACAAAGGGCTCGTCTAAAAATATATACTTCGCCTCTTGAACAAGACAACGAGCTATTAATACGCGTTGGAATTGTCCACCTGATAGCTCACTGATTTGACGGTTAGAAAATTCCTCTAAACCAACTAATTTTAATGCTTCATCAACTTTTTGCCAATCAGATTTTTTTAACTTTTTAAAAATTCCAATTTTAGAATATAAACCAAGAGAAACACATTCTCTTACCTTTATTGGAAAGTTATAATCGATATTAATTTTTTGCTCAACATAAGCAACATTATCTAAATTTTCTTTTGATATTTTATCATCTATTTTTGCAATCCCTGTTGAGGGGATTATATTTAAAATGGCTTTTATCAATGTAGATTTCCCTGCACCATTAGGACCTATAATACCTGTTATACCAGGCCCTTTTATTTCTAAGTTGATATCAGAAAGGGCTGGTGTTTGATTATATGCAACATTCAGATTTTCAGTTTTTATCATACTTTTCCCTTCTTTATTTTATTTTCTCTATACATTAAAGTTTACCTTAGGAAAGAAAATAAGTCAAGTAAATTTTGTTGTAATGAGAAAAAAATATGTAGTGTATGAAAATTAAGTGAAAATGATATCGTTTTTAGAAAATAAAAAAACCTACCTTACAAAAAATATTGTAAGGTAGAAATAAGGGAGTAAATATGAAAAGTCTTTATTATAAGCTAGGGAGACTTATAATAAAAGAACATATGAAGTAATATAACAATTACTTCACCTATAAGTATAACAGAAGTATATACAAAAAACAATAGGAAAATACAATTTTTTTTGAAATAGTGTCGTTTTATTTTGGTAAAATATTAATAAAACTCGATTTATATAAAAAGATTAAAGTTTTGAGAATAATATATTTATAAATTTGTAGTTTAACTACAAGTAATACTATTATTATAGTAAAAATAAGGAGAGATTTGTTTACTGTAAAGATGTAAATATCTTGTTTATATATATACATTTAAAAAGTACCAATTAAATATTAAAGAAAATTAATGTAATATTAAGTTAAGTCTTATTAAAGTGAAATACCTTAATATAAAAAAATATTTGAGATAATATATAAAAAATAAGAGGTAAATTTTCTTATGTAAATTGATTTTATAGATTTATTAGAATTACAAGTGTTTGTTTTGAAATACAAAATAAAAAAGAAGTTAGTTTTTAATGCTAACTTCTTTTTTATAATTTATTTTACTTCAAATTTTTCTCGAATAATTTTAGCTACTTGTTCACAATATTTATCTGTAAGTTCATCGCTACTTGCTTCGACCATTACTCGAATCAGATTTTCAGTACCAGAAGCACGTAATAAAATACGGCCGTTACCTTCTAATTCTTTTTCTACTTTTTCACATTCAGCTAAAATCTCAGCATCTTCCATAGCAGATTTTTTATCTATTACTTTAATATTTACTAATTTTTGTGGATATATATTAACCTCACCAGCTAGTTCTTCTAGTGATTTACCAGAAGTTTTGATAATATCAGCAAGTTTCACTGCTGTAAGTATACCATCACCAGTCGTAGCATAGTTCATAAGAATTATATGACCTGATTGTTCTCCGCCAAGAGAGTAGTCGTTATTTCTCATTTCTTCAACAACATATCTATCTCCAACGGCTGTTTTTACTGAGTGTAATCCATTTTCTTCTATTGCTTTATAGAAACCTATATTACTCATTACAGTAGATACCACCATGTTATCTTTCAATTCACCTTGTTCTTTAAGGTGTTTTGCAAGAATAAACATTATTTTATCGCCATCGACAATATTTCCTTTTGAATCGACAGCTAAAACTCTATCACCATCACCATCAAAGGCGAAACCTACATCTACGTTATTTTCTTTTACGAAATTTGCAATAGTGTCTATTTTAGTTGAACCAACATTGTCGTTGATATTAATACCATTCGGTTTACATCCTATAGTTTCAATGTCAGCTTCTAAATCACCGAAGATAAATGGAGCTACGCCAGTCGTAGCACCATTAGCGCAATCTAAGGCAATTTTTATTCCAGATAAATCTCCAGAAATTGATTGTTTTATATGTTGAATATATTTTTGCGTTAGTTCATTTCCACTATATAATTTTCCGATTTTTTCAAAACTAGCATTTTTAATTTCATCAGTGTTATCTATTAAATGTTCGATTTCTAATTCTTGATCATCAGTAAGTTTGAATCCATCGGGTCCAAAAATCTTTATTCCGTTATCTTGATAAGGATTGTGAGAAGCAGAAATCATTATTCCACTATCAGTTTCAATAGTTTTTGTAAGATATGCAATAGCAGGAGTAGGGATTGTTCCTACTGTCATAACATTGACACCAGTGCTAGTTAATCCAGCTGTTAATGCTTGTTCAATCATATCACATGAAATTCTTGTATCTCTACCTATTATTACTTTTGGATGTTCTTTTTTTTCAGTAAGTAATTTACCAAGAGCTTTACCTACTTTAAAACTTAAATCGGCAGTTAGTGATTCTCCTGCGATACCACGAATACCGTCTGTTCCAAAATATTTTCTCATAAAAAAATGACTCCTTGTTTTATAATCTATATGAATATTACTATATAAAATCAAATTAGTCAAGGTTTAGGGTTGTTTTAAGCGTTTTAGTGGGGAATTAATATCATATAAGTAGTTATTTATATTTATAAAATCAGATAGGTTTAGTGTGTAAAAATATAAAAATAAAGAGGCGACTTAAAATATAGATTGATTAAAAATCATATTTTCAAGTCGCTTCTTTTAGATTTGTAGTTTTTCATTAAGTTAAAGAGTGATTTATATACTTACGAGTATTTAAATGTTTTTAACTTTTTTGATAAACTTATTATTAATTATTTAATTTTTCTATGTCTTCTAAAACTTTTTTAGCTTCATCTTTATTGTTTTTAGAATATACATGTTTATTATATATTATTGCACTTATAGAAATCATATGTGCTGAAACTGGGGCAGCCAAGAATAAGAATCCAATTGCTAAGAAAAATTTTAATTCAAAGACATGTAAATATCTATAGAAATAAACAAATCCTGCAATAAGAACTAATTCCACTGCGAAAGAACCAGTAACCCCGGCAGCGTGAATTTTAGTCAGCTCATCTGGTAATCTAATGAATCCAATGACAGTTGCTAACATTGCCACAATCGAAACTAAAATTAGAAGTATTATAATAATGTCTAAAATATTATTTAGTATCATCACTGAAAACCTCCTTTTTAGCTAAGAATCTAGCAGTAACAACTGTACCAACTAAACAGATAATAGCTATTATAAGTATAAGTGAAATATATGAAAAAGTTTTATAGTACATGCTTACTAAAACTATTAAGCACATAAGAGGCATAGCAAGAAGATCACTTGCTATTAATTTATCGAAGATGCTAGGTCTTTTAACGATGTAAATTAATAAGAAAAATATCATTGCAATACTAGCGAAAATCCCCAATAAAATAGAATACTCTACAATTTTATCCATCTAAATCAACCTCCAATATTGCTTTTTCAAAGCTATTTTTTATACCTTCAATTTCACCAGGAATATCATCAGTATCTAAACAGTGAATATGTAAGACTTTATTATCATGACTAACATTCACCGTAAGAGTACCAGGTGTTAAAGTAATCATGTTGGCTAAAAGAGTAATTTGCCAAGCTTTTTTTACTTCAAGAGGATATTCAAAAATGACAGGATTAACATCAAGATCTTTTTTGAACATTAATTTTAGAACATTCACATCTGCTTTTAGCAATTCAACTAAAAACATTAAGATTAATCTTATCCATTTGTATACATAAATGTAGTATAGTTGTTCTCCTAAAATATTTTTAACAAATGTCTTTCTGAAGATGAATAATAATACCATTCCCCAGAAAAATCCAACTGCAAAATATTCAGAATTATAACTTCCTGAAAAGAACATCCATATTACACCAACTAATATATTAATTAAAAATTGTAGTGCCATAATTATGCTCCTTTCTTAAGTACTAAATCAATATAATGTTGAGGATTTAACACCATTTGTATTCCTTTATCAAAGAATCCATCTAATAAGTTAGTACTAACTCCAACTATTAACGCAATCGAAACGATAGCAATAAGAGGGATTTGAACTCCTTTAGGGAGTGGTTTTAGAATTAGATTTTTATTAATGTTATCGTAAAAGACATTCAAGAAAATTTTAATTAATGAGTAAAACACAACTAATCCAGATAAAGCAACAAGTATTGCAATAAATAAATTGTTGTTTGTAACTAGTCCTTTAATAATCAGAGCCTTACCGTAAAATCCACTAAATGGAGGTACTCCTGATAAAGATAGAACAACTATAAAGTATGTCCAACCTAGAAGTGGATATTTATTGATTAAACCACATTTTTGAATGTATTTAACACCACTAACGTAAATTATTAATCCTACGATTATAAATAATGCTGCTTTTAGTAATATGTCGTTAACAGCGTAGAATAAGGCTCCTTTAACACCAAATGTATTTAATGTAGCTGTTCCGCAAACCATTACTCCTAGAGAAATAACGATATTGAATACTACTATTTGTTTTAAATCTTTTTGGTAAATAGCACCAATACATCCGGCTATTATAGATATAGCACCTAAAATTAATAAGTATGATTTAATGAAGTTTGACTCGTAGTAGAATAGTCCATAAGTTCTAATAATCGAGTATAGCCCAACTTTTGTTAATAGCGCCCCAAAGATAATTGAGACAGCAATTGGAGGTGCTACATATGATCTATTCATCCAAGTGAATAGTGGGAATAATGCTCCTTTCATACAGAACACAAATATCATTACTGCGCCGACAAGGTATAATCCTCTTCGATCTGACATAGAAGAAATTGTTTGTGATATGTATGCCATATTTAAACTACCAACAATTGTGTAAAGATAACCGATACTAATAACAAATAAACTACCAGCAAAAACGTTCATTAGTACATAACTAATAGAAGATTTAAGCTGTTCTTTATTTATACCTACTAACAATAGTAAGTAAGAAGACATAAGTAAGATTTCGTAGAAAACAAAAAGGTTAAAAATATCTCCTGTAGTGAACGCTCCGTTAATACCTACCATTATTAATAAAAAACCAGGATAGAAGAAGCTAAGTTCGCGAATTTTATCTATTGTTTTAAAAGAATATAATAAAGTTGCTAAAAATACTAATGATGAAGTTGTAACTAAAACACTGTTTAGTCCATCTAAAGTCAATGTAATACCGAATGGACTAGCCCAGTTCCCCATTTCTAATATTAGTATTTTATGTTTATCTACAAGATAGATGTTGTAGATTGAAAATGCTAAGACTAACAGAGTAGCCAATGTTGTTAGTAAACGTTGCATGGCTATCCTTTTTCTGAATAATACTGTTATCGCAGCAAATAGAAGGGGTATAAATATTGGAATAACAGGTAAATTACTATACATTATTTCTCTCCTCCTTCATATTTTCAACATCTTCAAGATCAATTACATTATCGCTTCCTTTTAGTTTGTAGTTAGCGATATAAATTGAAATTAATAAACAAGTTACTGCAAAACCAATAACGATAGCAGTAAGAATAAGTGCTGCTGGAATTGGGTCTATATAATTTTTTCCTAGTTCTGAGATAATAGGGATATCTCCATCATATAAACCACCTGCGATAAGAATAATTAGGTTAGCAGCATGTCCAAAAAGACCAACACCGATAATTATTCGCATCATACTCTTAGAAAGCATAAGGTAAACACCAAAACCAACAAGAATACCGCATAAGATAATCATATAAAATTCCATTATTTACCATCCTTTCCAAAAGCTAATATTACTGACATTAATACACCAACAACTACGAAGTAAACACCTAAGTCAAAAATCGCAGCTGTGTGTAATTCCATCTCTCCCATAATTGGAACATGGATATGAGTGAAGTGATGTTTAAAGAAATTTTTTCCAACAACGACTCCACTAAAAGCTGTTCCAATAGAGAAAAGTAAGCCGATTGCTGTTACATAAACGTAATTAATTGGAAGTAGTTTAGTAACTTTGTCTATTCCATATGTGAACATAGATAAAGCAAGAGCCATTGTACAAAGGAGTCCACCTACGAAACCACCACCTGGAAGGAAGTGCCCACCGAAGTATAAACTAAGTGAAAGTAGAAATATACAACCTGAAATAATTGCAGATAATGATTTTAAAATTACATCATTAGTTTTCATCTTTTGGTCCTCCTCTTTTAATGATTTTGAACATAGCATAAATTATTAGAGCTACCATTGTCATAACTGTGATTTCGAATAGGGTATCAAATCCCCTGAAATCAACGATAATAACATTTACTATGTTTCCTCCACCAGAAGCTACAACATTGTCGAAATAAAATTGGCTAATTTCTGATGGGTTTTTGTATGCATAAGATACAAGTCCTACAATTATAAAGCTAACACCAGTCAGTGTTGCAATAATTGCGTTTGTAAGTTTGAAACTATTTTTTTCTACTTGTTTTGTTTTATCAGTTAATAGAATGAAAGCTATCAAGAAGATAATTGTAGAAATTGACTCGATGACAAATTGTGTCATTGCCAAATCAGGTGCTCTGAAAGTTACATATAAACCAGTCATCATAAATCCAACACCAGATGAAAGGATTATAAGTACTAATCTATTGTAAACTCTTGTAAGAGCTACACAGCAAAGGACAATACATAGTCCAATGAATATATTCATATAATGAATAGTAGAGAAGTTATTTATTATCATAGGTCTACCAATTGCAAAGTAACCGCCGATAATAGTCGCTGATAGGCCACAGAATATATAACTCATATTTCTTCTAAGTTGATTAGTGATGAATGCATTGTGAAGTCTACCACTAACTTTATGTAATAATATTCCTAAATTGTTGTATGCACCGTGAATAGATACAATGCTAGGATTTATTGAATAAATACCATTACCATTAGCAAGAACTTTATAAATTACAAAGCTTGCGATTATAACAAAAATAGAAGTAAGAAGTTCAGATGATATGAAACTATCATGATGAACATGAGTTATTACCTCATTATTTGTTGTTTTTACTGCAAGAGCAGCTTGTTGAGCTGGAATTACAATATAATCTTTAATAAACGTGTTAATAATAACAAATATTACAAGTATTATTGGAGATATAAACATTCCATTTTTTGGTAAATGAAGTTTTTTGTCTCCAAGTACTTTGCTATCGAAAGTACCTAGGAATGGTTTGAAAGCTAATATTAATGAATATACAGCTGTTCCTAGAGCACCGATTACAACAGCTATTACTATTATTATATATAGCATACTAGAATTTAATAAGCCATATACAGCTGTTAAGAAATATTCCTTTGAATAGAATCCACTTAGTGGTGGAATTCCTGCCATAGAGAAACCAGCAATAATGCTTAATATGAATCCAAGTGGCATATATACTCTTAACCCTCTAAGTTGTTCGATGTCTCTAGAATGGAATGAATGATCTATAATACCAGTTATCATAAATAGACTTGCTTTGAAGGCAGCATGGTTAATAATATGGAAACATACTGCATAAAATGCAAATGTATAAATATAATGATTATCATTATAAAGTCCTAAGTTTGCAATACCAATCATAAGAGTCATCATACCTAGTTGACTGATTGTTGAATAGGCTAAAACACCTTTTAAATCTTTTAAGAAGATTGCAGATATTGATCCTATTAACATCGTAATTGTTCCAAAAATAATTAAGATATTACCGAAAGTAGTTGAGAATGCGAATATAATTCCGATTCGAAGTAATAAATAAATACCAGCTTTAACCATTGTAGCTGAATGAAGGTAACTACTGATCGGTGTTGGAGCAGCCATTGCATCAGGTAACCATATATGAAATGGAAATTGTGCTGATTTAGTGAATGCACCAAATATTATTAAAATCATTGCGATTATATATTTATTATTATAACCATGATTTTTAGTGAATTCTATTATTTCACTAACATTAAAACTACCAGTAATATTATTAAGGACAAAAACACCTGCTAGCATTAAAACACCACCAAAAACGGTAATTATTAGTGATTTTAATGCACCTTTTCTTGAAGCATCATTTTCGTGCCAATAACTAATAAGTAGAAAAGAAGATACAGAAGTCATCTCCCAAAACATGTACATGCTTAGCATATTATCAGATAATACAACTCCTAGCATAGCTGACATGAATATTAGTAAGAATATATAAAATTTATGTAATTTTTCATCTGTAATGCTCATATAGTAACATGAATACAAGATTACTAAGGTACCAATTCCTGTAATTAGTAATGAGAAAAGAAGTGATAAACCATCAAGATTTAGGTTGATATCAAGTCCTGCATTAGAAACAAATGCTAATTTTTTATAGATTGTCCCACCTGAATAGATATTTTTAATATTTGAAACAAAATATCCAAACAGAATTAATGGCACAATTATAACAAATTTACCAGTATGGATATTTTTGAAGTTTTTCCTTAAAAAAGGAATCAAAAACATCGCAATTACTGGGAAAAAGACAGCTAATTGTAACATAAAAAAACCTCTTTCTAATTTATTTTTTATAACATTAATTATATAACAAAATTGATTAAATTACTATTAATATTCAATTTTTATCTAATTATTTTTCAATAAAAATTGTTGTATATAATAAAATAGCATTATGTATTCTTAAATAAACGATGAAATTATGTGTTAATTATTTTTCAAAAAGAATAAATATAATTTTATTTTTCTTGAGGATTAGAATATATGTTGTATAGAGTTTATGAATGAAAATTCTGATGAAAGCATTGTGGAAAACTTATTGTTTTCTGAATATTTAATGAAAAATATAGACAATTATTTTTCTAATATAGCTTGTTTAAGATAAAAAAAAAAGGTATAATAAAGTTATTAATATATTTACAGGGGGACTAACTGATGTCACATAAACAAACACCGCATATTAAACCAAATGGAGTAGAGATCGCAGAAACGATTCTTTTACCAGGAGATCCTTTAAGAGCGAAATTTATTGCTGAAACTTTCTTAGAAGATGCCGTTTGTTTTAATGAAGTGCGTGGTATGCTAGGATATACTGGAACATACAAAGGTAAAAAGATTTCTGTAATGGGAACTGGTATGGGACCAGCTAGTATCGGTATTTATTCTTATGAATTAATTCATACATTTGGAGTGAAAAACTTAATTAGAATTGGAACTTGTGGAGCATTGCAACCAGAAGTGAAATTATATGATGTAATTTTAGGTATGGGATCTTCTACAAATTCAAATTACATGCACCAATACAACATCCCAGGAAACTATAGCTTAACAGCGTCATTCGATTTATTATTAAAAGCGTATAATAAAGCTCAAGAAATGGGGCAGGCTGTTCACGTAGGAAATATCTTATGTAGTGAAATTTTCTATAATGCTGACGAAAAAGCTATGGAAAACTGGATTAAAATGGGAGTTTTAGCTGTTGAGATGGAAAGTACTGCATTATATGCTAACGCTACTGCAGCAGGAGTTAATGCTTTAACAATTTTAACAGTAAGTGACTCTTTAGTAACAGGAGAAGAAACTACTCCTGAAGAAAGACAAACAGCATTTACTAAAATGATGGAAATTGCTTTAGGTCTAGCATAAAATTAAAATTTAAGAGATAATTTAGAGGTAATATTATATGAGTAACTATCAAGAATTATATGAAAAATGGTTAAACAGTTCAGCTTTAACAGAAGAAGAAAAACTTCAATTAAAAAACGTAGCTGATGATGAAGTTGAAAAAGAAGATAGATTTTATAAAGAATTAGAATTTGGAACTGCGGGATTACGTGGTAAAGTAGGTATGGGTTCAAATAGAATGAATAGATTTATTATCGCTCGTGCTACAAAAGCGTTAGCACAAACTATTATCGATAATGGATTACAAGAAAAAGGTATTGCTATTGCGCACGATCCACGTCTTTTCTCAAAAGAATTTGCTAAGTTAGCAGCATTAGTAATGGCTAGCAACGGAGTTAAAGCATACTTATTCGAAGATTTACGTCCGACTCCAGAATTATCATTTGCAGTTCGTTACTTAGGAACAGCTAGTGGTATCAATATCACTGCAAGTCATAATCCTAAAGAATATAATGGATATAAAGTATACTGGCAAGAAGGATCTCAAATTAAATCTGACATAAGTGATAAAGTTTTAGAATACATTAACTCAATGGATATCTTTGACAACTATGTTACTTTAACAGAAGAAGAAGCTCAAGAAAAAGGATTACTAGTTTACATTGGTCAAGAAATTGATGAAGAATTCTATAGAGAATCTTTAAATTGTGCAATTAATGATGGAAATATTGATAAAGACATTTCTGTAGTTTATACTCCATTAAATGGAGCGGGGTACAAAGCTGTAACAACAGTTCTTGCTCGTCGTGGATTCAAAAATGTTCATGTTGTTGAAGAACAAAAAGATCCAGATGGAACTTTCCCAACAATTGAATATCCAAACCCAGAAGATACTGCAGCATTTGAATATGGTGAAAGATTAGCTAAAGAAGTTAATGCTGATGTAATCATCGCGACTGACCCTGACTGTGACCGTCTTGCTGTAGAAGTAATTCACAATGGTGAAGTAGTTTCTCTAAATGGTAACCAAGCTGGAGCGGTATTAGTACAATATGTTATTGAAAATCTTGCTAAACAAAATAAACTTCCTGAAAACCCAGTATTAGTTAAATCTATCGTAACTTCTAAAATGGTTGAACCACTTTGTAAAGAATACGGAGTAGAAGTAATTGACGTTCTAACTGGATTCAAAAACATCTGTGCATTACCAAATGAATGGGATATTACAGGTGAGAAAAACTATGTAATGGGATATGAAGAAAGTATCGGATACAACGTTGGTACATTCTTACGTGATAAAGATGGTGTAACAATCGCCATGTTATTAGTAGAAGCTGCAGCATTCTACAAAACACAAGGTAAAACATTAGTTGACGTACTTGACGGATTCTATGAAAAATATGGGTACTACTTAGATAAAACTATCTCAATCGTTTTAGAAGGCGCAGCAGGTGCTCAAAGAATTAAACGTATGATGGAAAAATATCGTGAAATCTTTGCTCGTGAAATTGCTGGAAGTGAAGTAGTAGCTATTACTGACTATCTAGTACAAAAAGAAAAAACTGTAACTACTGGTGAAGAAAAAGATATCGAAATTGAAAAAACTGATGCTGTTAAATTCAGCTATTCAGACGAATCTTGGTATACTTTACGTCCAAGTGGAACAGAACCAAAAGTAAAACTTTATATCTATGTTAAAGATGCAGATAAGAAGGTTGCAGAAGAAAAATTAGTTAAATTTGAAGAAAAAGTATTAGAATTACTTTACTCAATTGATTAATAATAAGAAAAAAGGAAGTGAGAAAAAATCTCACTTCCTTTTTTTGCTATTTATTATAATATTTTAGGTATTCTTTACAAAATTGTCTTGCTGATAATTTCCCGCTTTGTCTATCTGCGTATGAAGAACTAACAAATTTCGAAATTTCGTCAGTATATTCTACTTTTGGTAAAGGTTTCTCAAGGACAGTTTCTCTACTAATAGCGAATGTTGAGAAACAGATTCCAACTAGACGAGTATGTCGAGTTTCATGATTAAATGCACTTAGTTCTGCAAAAATTTCTACACTTCTTGTACCAACTCTAGAAATATAACTATCAATAATTAATGCTTCGTGTCTATGGACAACATCTAAAAATTGATATGTATCAATACTTGCTGTAAAGAAGGGTAGGTGTGTATATCTACGTATTACTAAACCTTGTACATCGTCAAGCCAGTATAGAGTTTGTCCGCCGAATAATGTGTCATGTCTGTTCATATGGTTAGGATAAATAGTATGGAAGTTTTCAATCCTAGTATCTTTATAATTCATAACTTCTTGCATGAAAAAGATCTCCTTAAAATTTAATTTTACTAATGTCTAATATAAAATTAGAATACTTATGTAATTGTAACATAAATATAAAGATTTATTAAGTAAGATTGTTTATAATATTATAAAAAAGATATATGATTATAATCTTTACATTTTGTTAAAAAGTATATTATAATAAAAGAAAATACAAATGAGGTGAAGAATAATGAAATATGAAACTATGTTAGAACGTTTTTTAGGATATGTTAATTTCAAATCTAGATCTAATGCGGCTAGTACAACAATCCCGTCTACTCCAGAGCAAAAAGATTTCTTACGTATGTTGAAAGGTCAACTAGAAGAACTAAATCTTAGTGATATAGTTTTAAATGAAGAAAATTGGTTTTTAACTGCGACATTACCAGCTAACACTGATAAGCCTTATGACAAAATAGGTTTTATTTCTCATGTAGATACAGCTGATTTTAATGTAGAAGGAATAAATCCACAAGTTATTGAAAATTATGATGGAGAAGATATAGTTTTAAATAAAGAATTAAATATTGTAATGACTAAAGAAGAGTTTCCTAATTTAAACAATTATAAAGGTCTTACATTAATTACTACAGATGGTACAACATTACTAGGAGCTGATGATAAAGCTGGAATTACGGAAATTGTTGAAGCTATTAAATATTTAAGTGAACATCCTGAAATAGAACATGGAGATATTCGTATTGCTTTTGGTCCTGATGAAGAAATTGGACGTGGAGCTGATCATTTTGATGCCAAGGGATTTGCTACTGATTATGCTTATACTATGGATGGTGGAGTTCTTGGAGAACTTCAATACGAGAGTTTCAATGCAGCTCAAATTACATATAAAATTACTGGTGTAAGTGTACATCCTGGTACAGCAAAAGGTAAAATGAAAAATGCAAATATGATTGCTGCTGAATTAGCTTCATTATTCCCGGAAAAAGAAGTTCCTGAACATACTGAAGGATATGAAGGATTCTATTTATTGCATAATATGCAAGCAAGAATAGAAGAAGCTGAAATGGTTTATATAATTCGTGATCATGACAAAGAAAAATTCTTGTCTCGTAAAAAATTTGCAGAAGAAGTTGCAGCTAAAATTAATGAAAAATATGGAAATGTAGTAGAGTATGAATTATATGATCAATATTATAATATGGGTGATATAATTAGAGAAGATAAACGCTGCGTTGATGTAGCTGAACAAGCTATAAAAAATGTTGGTGTGACACCATTAATTATTCCAATACGTGGAGGAACTGATGGTTCTAAAATTTCTTACATGGGAATACCAACGCCTAATATTTTTGTTGGTGGAGAAAACTTCCATGGACAATATGAATTCAGTTGTTTAGAACATATGAAAAAAGCAGCTGATACAATAGTGGAGATAGCAAAACTAGCAAAAAAGTAGAAAAAATAACACCGTGGTGTCAAAGATAATTTATGAAACTATATAATATATACTCGATTATAATAATATTAAGTTCATTGTGAGGAAATTAGTTCAAGAATTAATTTGAAACTTAATAGAAGAGTAGCTCAAAAGCAAGGTTTGTAACGAATCTTGCTTTTGATTTTTTTCACTTAAGGAGTAATGTCTTTTTTATATAAAAGTATTTTGAAATTTGAAAAAAATGATAAAAAAATATGCATTAACTCGCGATATATGGTACAATAGTAATGTATATTAACTAAAAAATTGAAAGAGAGGATGGTTGTAAGATGACAAAAAAAACATTTTATGTTACAACTCCTATTTATTACCCAAGTGGTAACTTACACATAGGACATGCCTACACAACAGTTGCTTGTGATGCATTAACTAGATATAAAAAATTAAGTGGATATGATACATACTTTTTAACAGGTACAGATGAACACGGTCAAAAAATTCAACAAAAAGCTCAAGAAAAAGGAATTTCAGAACAAGCTTATGTGGATGAAATGATTAAAGATATTAAAAAATTATGGAAAGCGATGGATATTAACTATAGTAAGTTTATTCGTACTACAGATGATTATCACGAAAGAGCAGTTGCTGAAATTTTTGATAGATTAGTTGAAAAAGGTGATATTTATTTAGGAGAGTACAAAGGTTGGTATTCTATCAGTGACGAAGAATATTTTACAGAAACACAACTTCAAGAAGTATTCAGAGATGAAGAAGGTAATATGATTGGTGGTATTGCACCAAGTGGAAATGAAGTTAAATTAGTAAGTGAAGAATGTTACTTCTTTAAAATGAGTAAATATGCTGATAGATTAGTGAAATACTATGATGAGCATCCTGAATTCATTCTACCTGAAAGTAGAAAAAATGAGATGCTTAATAACTTTATTAAACCAGGATTAGAAGATTTAGCTGTTACTCGTACAAGTTTCGATTGGGGAGTAAAAGTAAAATCTAATCCAAAACACGTGGTGTATGTTTGGATTGATGCTTTAGTTAATTATATTACAGCTTTAGGATACGCAACTGGAGAAAGTGAAGAATTATTCAAAAAATACTGGCCAGCAGATGTACAAGTAGTTGGTAAAGAAATCGTGCGTTTCCACGTAATTTATTGGCCGATATTACTTATGGCATTAGACTTACCACTACCTAAAAAAGTCTTTGCTCATGGTTGGTTATTAATGAAAGACGGAAAAATGAGTAAGTCTAAAGGTAATGTAGTAGATCCTTATATGCTAATAGAACGTTATGGTTTAGATGCAGCTCGTTATTACTTATTACGTGAAGTACCGTTTGGTCAAGATGGAATTTTCACACCTGAAAGTTTTATCGATAGAATTAACTCAGACTTATCAAATGATTTAGGAAACTTATTAAATAGAACTATTTCGATGATTAATAAATACTGTGGTGGAGTAATTCCAAAATTTGTTGAACCAACTACAGAATTTGATAAAGAATTAATAGAATTATCAAAAGAAGTTATTGCTGAGTACGAAGAATATATGGAAAATATGCAATTCTCTAAAGCATTAGAAGCAGTGTGGAGATTTATTTCTAGAACTAATAAATATATCGATCAAACAACACCTTGGATATTAGCAAAAGATAAAGCTAATCAAGCTGAATTAGATAAGGTAATGAACTACTTGGCTGAGAGTCTTCGTATTGCTACAATTTTAATAGCTCCAGCTTTAACAAAAGCTCCAGTAGAAATTGCTAAGCAATTAGGAATTAAAGAAGATTTACTAGTCTTCGAATCAGCTAAAACATTTGGAGTGTTTGATGGGACTGTAAAAGTTGTAGAAAAACCAACACCAATATTCCCAAGATTTGATAAAGAAGTAGAGGTAGAGTATATTAAAACTCAGATGTCTCCAAAAGCTTTAGAAAACTTAGAAACTGAATCAAAAGAAGAACAAGACGATACTTATGTAGAGCTTGCTGAAGAAATTACAATCGATAAATTCTTCGAGACTTCTTTAAGGGTTGCAGAAGTATTAGAATGTGAAAAAGTTAAGAAAAGTTCTAAACTATTAAAATTCAAATTAGATTTAGGTAATCATCAAAGACAGATAGTTTCTGGTATTGCTAAATATTATGATCCAGCAGAATTAGTTGGTAAAAAAGTAGCTGTAGTAGCTAACTTAAAACCAGTTAAATTATGTGGAGAATTAAGTGAGGGAATGATTTTATCAGCAGAAAAAGATGGAATTTTACGTGTAGTAGAAATTAATGCTGAAATTCCTAATGGTGCAGAAATTAGATAGTAAATAAGAGAATGTAGCTTAAAGCTATGTTCTCTTTTCTTTTATAAAAAACCACCTTGATAAAGTACCAAGGTAGTTTAGTTTGTTATCTCGTTGTTCTTTTTTGAGTATTTTGTGAATTGGTTGTATTAGCAGTATTTTTATTATCACTCTCGGTATTCTTTGGTTTAGGAGATTCTCTGTTAACTTCGGTTACACGCACAGGATTTACAGGAACAAATGTTCCATCAGTTACATGATAAACTAATCTGTTGTTTTTAGAGATACCTATACCATTAATGTTTAGCTGTGCTCCATTACCATAAGTTGATCTAACGCTACTAAGTGATTCATCAGAATAAATATTTTGTGTAGTTAAGAATTTAATTGCTACTGGACGAGAAATAAAGTTCTCAAGTTGATCATTTTTCTTATCAACAGAGACAAATTTTTCATTAGCTGTAATGTATTGACCTTGATGGTCTCCAGAAGAAATATGATACATAACATATCCAGCAGGCGAAATTATTTTATCGACTGTTAATTTAGTTCCAGGTTCGATTACATCGCCAGGCTCAGACCAACCAGCAGATTTGAATGCATGAATTTTCTTATTAACTGTTACTTCACGATCTACATCAAAAGAATATGATGTAAATGTTCCTGCAAGTTTTGCAGTAATTTCTTCATCTTGCGCATCTGAATCGATACGAGCAGCATCAGCTTGTTCTTGAGCTTTCAGAATTTTAGCTTTTTCTTCAGCTTCTTTCTGTTTCTTCAATTCTTCTGTTGTATCGACAGATGTAGTATTAGTTTCTCCAAAACTTACATAGTGTTCTTTTGCAGAAGATATAAATTTCAGTGTAATTAAGAAACAAATTGATAATAATAGTGCTAAAATAATTGATGTAGCAATTTTCACTTTAATGTTTTTTGAGACTTTGCTTATTTTATCATAGTTTTCAATTTTGTTTTTGAATATATTTTTAGAAATAAAAGCTTTGATGCTTAATAGTGAAACAATAAATATATTTTTTGATTTGTTATCAATATATTTAACTCTAAAGGCTGTTTCATCTTCGTTAACAACTTCTTTTTTTATACTATGTATTTCTTTTTTTAGACCATCTAATTTATATTCTATTTCTAGATTTTTTTGAATCTTCTCAATTGCTTTTTTCTCAGATGTAATATCCTTTAAAACAATTTGTCTTTGAGAATTTAAGTTGTTAAGCCTTTTTTCTTCAAGAGTTATTTTTTCTTTATCAGCTTTTCTATTTTTTAGAGTAGAAACAGTCAGTTTCTTTTCTTCAATTTTATCTTCTAGAGAAATTAATGAAGTTTGTAATGAAAGAAGTGTGTTTTCGTGTTCTTTCATTTCATTTTCTTTTTGTAATAATTCTAGTTTCTTTCTATCTTCTAGTAATTGGAATTCTTTTTCTTTTCTTCTGTATTCTCGTTTTCTTTTTTCAGCTTGTTCTTTCTCAATGCGTTGACGTTCAAGTTCTTTTTCACGAGCGATACGTTCTTTTTCAAGACGTTCTTTTTCGCGTTTTTCAGCTTTTTCTTTTTCAATACGCTGACGCTCTAATTCTTTTTCACGAGCGATACGCTCTTTTTCAAGGCGTTCTTGTTCAAGTTTTTCAGCTTTTTCTTTTTCAATACGTTGACGTTCAAGTTCCTTTTCACGAGCAAGACGTTCTTTTTCTAATCTTTCTTTTTCAGCTCTAGCAAGCTCATTTTTCTTTTTCTCTTCTTCTATTTTACGTTGTTGCTCTTCAAATTGTTTTCTAGCTTTTTCTAATTCAAGAGCGCGTTTTTTTAATTCTTGTTCCTGATGTTTTACTTCTTCTTCTTTTTTACGGAGCTCTTTTTCTAAAGTAGTTTCATCAATATGAGAGTCTCCATTTTCAGAACTTGTAGATTCGTTGTTTTTAAAATTAAGAGTCTTAACTTGTTTTTTTATACGACCAAAAAAAGATGTAGAGTTATCTTTTTCTTCAGTCGTGTCTGTAGCATCTTTATTACCTACTATATCTTTTTCTTCTTTTGACATAAAAATAATCCTTTCAAGCAATATTCCATTCTATTATATCATAAAATTGTAACAAAACTACATAAAAAACGCTTAAAATCACATTAAATTATGTAAAAAACTTTTAAGTCTAATTGAAATATGTTATCATTAGGGTAGATAGTTTTATCAACAAATTTTTAATTTAAAAGAGGTATTGATTATGAAAAAAACAATAAGCTTTAAAGGAACTCCAGTAACTATTGAGGATAAATTAAATGTAGGGGAAGTATTTCCAAATTTTAGAGCTGTTACAAAAACATTATCAGAATTTGAACTAGCTGATTATAAAGGAAAAAAAGTAATTGTTAATACTTTTCCATCAGTAGATACGGGAATATGTGCTTTACAAACTATTAGCTTTAATAAAGCAGTAGGAGACCTAGCGGATACAGTAGTAATCACAGTATCGAAAGATTTACCATTCGCATTAGGTAGATTTTGCGCGGATAAAGAAATTAATAATGCGATAACAGTTTCTGATTATAAATACCGTGATTTTGAAAATAACAACGGTCTTTTAATTGAAGAATTAGGTTTATTATCTCGTGCTGTATTTGTTCTTGATGAAGAAGGAGTTATTCGTTATAAAGAGGTGTTAGAGGAAATCGGTGAAGAGCCAAATTATAACAATGCTCTAGAAGCGCTTAAGAAACTATAGTGAGGTAATAGATGACAGAATTAAAATATATAAATAAAGAAGAAAATAAGAGCTTACAAATTAAAGACTTAATAACATTAGGATTATATACTATTTTATTAATTCTTGTTATGGCTGTTGGAATTGGTATTTCTACACTTTTAACCGCTGTTGTATTTGGCGGAAAGGTTTATTTCGCAACATATACATCTATAACTTCAGCATTAGTCTGTGGAAGTGTATATAGTTTAATTTTTAACAAAATTAATAAAAATATGGCAATATTCATTATGATTGCAATTATAGGGATTTTCATGTCTGTTTCTGGTCACTCTGTAGTGGGAGGAATAGTATTAATCTTTGCGGCAATTTTAGCGGAGATTGCTTTTAGATATGGTAATGAGTATCTATCATACTTATTCTTTAACTTAGGGACTATTGGGATAATTTTACCGATGTTCTTTATGAAAGATTCATATGTTAAACATCTTCAAAATAGAAATTATTCTGATGAAAAAATTAAATTAGTTATGAGCACTACAGATATGAAGACATTTGTTTTTATAGTTATATTTACAATAATTTTCTCAATAGTAGGAACATACTTAGGTAGAAAATTATACTTTAAAAACTTCAATAAAGCGGGATTATAATATGTTGAAGCTAGATATTAGAACTAAGATTTTTATATTAGTTGTTGCCAATATATTAATGTTTAAAATAATGACAGTTAATATTCACTTGTTGGTTGCACTTTGTTTTTCGATATACTTAGGTATAAGTTCTAACATAAAAAGAATGTCTAGATTTTTTGGGATATATCTTTTCTTTACTGTTTATGAGGTGTTTTTTGCACATGCAGTGACACTTCAAGTTATAGACAGTTTCTTATTACTAACAGGATTAATGTTTAAAACTTTATATTTTCCATTGTGTGCTGGTATGGCATTAGTAAGTAGCTCGAAAGTGTCTGAATTAATCTGTTTTTTAAGAAGTATAAGATTACCAAAGAAAATGATTATTGTTTTAGCAGTCTTATATAGGTTTTTCCCAGTATTACTTACAGATTATAGGTTAATTAAAAATTCATTAAAAATGAAGGGGATTGGAGTAAGTAGAGGTTACTACTTACTTCATCCATTTAAATTTTTTGAATATATATTTGTTCCTTATGTAATTATAAGTACGAATATTGCTAACGAACTTTCAGTGTCGTGTTTATGTAGAGGGATTGATAATGAGGAAAAACCAAGTAGTTATATCGAATTGAAATTTAACAAGATTGATTATTTGGTCATGGTAGCTGTTACTATAATTTTTTGTTTTATTATGTTTATGAGGTGGTAAGTTGATAACATTTAAGAATTTTAATTATAAATATATAGAATCAAAACAATTAAATATTGAAAATTTGTCGCTAGAAATTAATAAAGGTGAATGTGTTCTTTTCACAGGGGCAAGTGGTTGTGGAAAAACAACAATTATGAGAGTTTTAAATGGTTTAGCTCCTGAATTTTTTGATGGTGGTTTTAGTGGTGAATTTAAAGTGGCACATTTAAGCATAGGAGATCGATTAAAAGAATTTTCAAAAGTAGTAGGTAGTGTTTTTCAGAATCCTAAAAACCAATTTTTTAATTTGGACTCTACTAGCGAACTTGCTTTCAGTATGGAGAATTATGGGTATTCTAAAGCGGAAATAAAAAATAGAATAGATGAAGTAGTATCAGATTTCTCTGCCGAATATCTATTAGATAGAAATATTTTTGAGTTAAGTGGTGGAGAAAAACAAAAATTAGCTTTTATGGCTAGTATGATGTTAGATGCTGATGTATATGTTTTAGATGAAATTACGAGTAATCTAGATCTAAAGTCAATTCAGTTAATTTCCTCAATAATAGAAACATTGAAGAAAAAAGGTAAGACTATTATTGTTGCTGAACATAGAATATATTATTTAAAAGATTTAATTGATAGAATGTATATTATTAAAGATGGAAGATTGATTCACGAAGTTACTAAAGAACAGCTCTCTGACTTTGATAGTAGATCATGTCAAACAAGACAAATAGATTTATCTAAGGTTGAACTTGGTAAGAAAGAACCTAGAAATATTAAGGAAAATTATTTGAATATAGAACAGCTTGATTATAAAGTACATAATCATCAAGTATATTTGAAAAATGAGAGTTTTTCTGCATCGAGAATATATTCTATAATTGGCGAGAATGGATGCGGTAAGACTACCTTTGCTAATGCGCTAAGTGGTTTACACAGATCTAAGCATAAAGTTAATTTGAACGATAAAAATCTTAACAAAAAAGATTTAATACGAAGCACTTTCCAAGTAATGCAAGATGTGAACTATCAATTGTTTACTAATCTTGTAGAGAAAGAGATAAAACTAGGAAGTAATAATCTAGAGTTATTTGATGAGGTAGTTGATAAATTAAACATTAGGAAATTCTTAAATCGCCATCCTAATACATTATCTGGAGGAGAAAAACAAAGGGTAGCAATAGCATCTGCTTTACTATCTAATAAGAAAATTTTAATTTTTGACGAGCCTACTAGTGGTCTAGACTATGTGAATATGATAGAATTAAGTCATTTAATTGAACAAATAGCTAAGAATGATGTAGTAATATTTATAATTACACATGATTATGAGTTCCTATGTCAAGTTTCCGATGAAGTTCTTTATCTTGATAAACAAGGGATAAAAGAACGTATAGAGGTAAATGAGAATAATAAAAATAAAATATTAGAAAAGATGAGTTAATGTACATAGTATGTTAACTCTTTTTTTGTCTCACATCATTTACAAATGTACGATGTTAACTCTATTTTCGACTCAAATGATTTGTTAATTTACTGTTATCATGATAAAATATATAGGTTATAGAAAAATGAAGATAGGAGGGAATTTATGTCATACGCTTCAGATATGAAAAAAGAGTTAACTTTAATAGAGATAACAAAAGACAGAGAATTTTTATCTGAGTTATCTGCTCTTATAAAAATGAACGGTGTATTAAATATATCGAATGGTAGGTTAAGTTTAAGTTTTCAAACTGAGAATGCCTCAATTGCACGAAGAATGTTTTCTTTAATCAAATATTTTTATGATGTTCATGTGAATATTTCGGTCCGAAAAAAGTTAAAGTTAAAGAAAAATAATGTTTATATATGTCGTTTAGATCAAAATGTAAAAGAAATTTTAACAGATCTTTATATTCTAAATGAAAATTATACAATGAGAATAGATATAGCTAAAGAATTGATTGATACTGATGAGAAAAAAAGGGCTTATCTGCGTGGTGCATTTTTAGCTGGAGGTTCAATTAATAACCCTCGTACATCAAGTTATCATATGGAAATTTTCTCATCATATAAGGAACACAATAAAGAACTAAATGAATTATTAAATAGTTATAAGTTAAATGCTAGAAGTCTTGAAAGAAAAAAAGGTTTCATAGTTTATATTAAAGAATCAGAGAAAATAGCTGAGTTTATTAATTTAGTAGGGGCTTTTCAAGCTCTATTCCAATTTGAGGATGAAAGAATTGTTAGAGATATAAATAACTCCGTTAATAGAATGCAAAATTGTGACATGGCGAATATGAATAAGACTGTTAATGCCTCTGCAAAGCAGGTTGAGGATATTAATATAATTGAGGAAAGAATAGGATTGGATAATATCGATGAGAAGCTTCGAGTTGTAGCAGAGGCAAGGCTTAAGTATCCAGAATATCCATTGAAAGAAATTGCCGAAATGATTGAGGATGGAAAGTTATCAAAATCAGGGTTGAATCATAGGTTTAGAAAAATTGCAAAAATAGCAAAAGAATTAAAAGAAGGAACATACCAAGCAAAATAAAAAGAAAGGATGAGAAAAAGATATGAGTAAGTGGGATGAACAAATACTAGTAGTAAATAGAAAAGAATTATTTAATAATGAGGAAAATCATTTTTATGGATTTATAGAAAAAAATGATGAAAAAACAAAGAAAATTATTGATACATTCGAATCTTATGAAGTAAAACGTCGTGGGGATATGGAAGAAGATCCAAGTTATAAACAATTAATAGGATACGTTCTATTAAAAGATACGAATACAAATGAAGTTCTTGTATATAAGCGTTTAGTAGGTGGAGGTGAAGCAAGACTTCATGGAAAAGCTTCTGTTGGTATTGGTGGTCATATGAATGAGGTTGAAGGAAAAACAATTTTTGAAATGTTAAAAATCAACGCAGCTAGAGAATTAAATGAAGAAGTGGGTGTCTCAGAAGAAGAAGCGTTGAACAACTTACACTTTATAGGTTTAATAAATGATGACAAGACTGAAGTAGGGCAAGTACATGTAGGTGTTGTATATGAATGTAAAGTTGATAAAAGTAAAGTAGAAGTAAAAGAAGATGATACACTTGTTATCAAATGGATGACAGCTGATGAAGCTAAAGCAGAAGAAAACTATGAAACTTGGTCAGAGTTTTTAAAACCAATTTTTTAACAAATAGTATTAGAAAAATATGGGGCTGACCCAAAAGACTTAAATTTTAATAAAATGTATATGAGAATTCATAGGCGCAGTGGTTTATTGATATCTAAATTTGCTTTACAAAAGCTTTTTAGATATCTAATAACCTGTGCGGGGGTGACTTCATAAAATCGATTTCTCCGAAATCACGATTTTTGAGTCACTCCCTAGATGAAATATATAGGAGCGGCTTGACTAAACGATTTCTATAAAATCGTGAGTTTAGTTGCTTCATTTATTTATGAAGAAAATTTTCAATATGAAAATGTAATAAAATCTAACGTGTTTTTGAATAAAATTATGAAAGAGTGTAATATAAAGTTATACGATTTAATATATATTATAAAAATTTATAAATTACAAAAATATTTATTTTAAAAAGTACTTTCTGAAGAAAAGTTAATAATTTAGTGTTAGAAAATATAACATAATATAGAGAGGATGATAATATGTTCAATATAAAAATGGATATGATACAAACAGTTGGACTAGCTGTTGTGATATTAATTATAGGTAGATTACTAAGGAGAAAAGTTAAATTTTTTGAAACATATTGTATACCATCTCCAGTTATAGGTGGATTCTTATTTGCAATAATAAATTTAATTTTAAGACAAACAAATTTAGTAATTTTTGAATTTGATAATACTTTACAAAGTTTCTTTATGACGTTGTTCTTCACAAGTATAGGTTTTAATGCAAGCTGGAGATTATTAAAAATTGGTGGAAGAAAAGTCATTATGTTTTTAATAATGGCTATAATTTTAGTAGTATTACAAAATATTGTTGCAGTGGGGATTGGATATGCTACAGGTATTGATCCATTAATAGCTTTATTAACGGGATCAACGGCTATGACTGGTGGACATGGTACTGCGGCAGCAATGGCACCTATTGTTGAAGAATTAGGACATACAGGAGCTAAGAGTGTAGCAATAGCGGCAGCTACATTTGGACTTATAGCTGGATCAAGTCTTGGAGGTCCATTAGCTAATAGGTTAATAAATGGGAAAAAGTTAGAAGTTGTTGTTGAAGAAGTTGATAATGAAAAAGTAAAAAATGATGAATTTTTATTTAATAATGATGTTAAGAAATTAGATGGAGAGAACTTTGCTAAAGCATTCTTCTTAATATTATTATCAATGTTTATCGGTAGTTATGTGTCTACATTTTTAAATCAATTTTTAAATTTTCCAAATTATATAGGTCCGATGATTGTGGCAGCAGTATTAAGAAATATTTCTGATCATACTACAAAATTCGATTTGCACTATGAAGAGGTTCATATTTTAGAAGATGTTTCGTTAAATCTATTCTTAGGAATGGCTATGATAAGTTTAAAACTGTGGGAACTTAGTAATGTAGCAGGGCAACTTGCATTGTTATTATTAGCTCAGGCAGTATTAGCATGGGTATTTATCTACTTCGTTACATTTAGGGCAATGGGTGGAAATTATGATGCTGCAGTCTTATCTGCAGGGCACGCTGGATTTGGACTTGGAGCAACACCGAATGGTATAGCAAATATGCAAAGCGTTTGTGATAAGTATAAACATTCACATATAGCATTCTTCGTAATGCCAATAGTAGGAGCGTTATTTATCGACTTCTTTAATGTTGCTATTATAAGTGGATTTTTCTCATTTTTATCAAGATAATGATAAGGTAGGGTTGATTAGTAATTTAAATTATTAATCAACTCTTTTCTATAGGTTTTAACTTGATGAAAATTTTAATGTGTAATATAATTGTAAGATAGTTTTGATAGATTTAACAATTAATTAAGGAGATAAAAAGTGAAGAATAATAAGTATTCTATTAGAAAAATTTCTGCTGGTATTGCTAGTATTATTATTGGGTTAAGTGCCGGAGAAATTAGTACGACAAATGCTGCAGCAAATTCTGAAATGTCAACAGATAAAAAAGTCATTATCGATGAAAATGGAGTAAGACCAGATGTTGAACCAATTTCTCCAAAAAATTCATCAGAAGAATCGATAAATAAACTACCTGTTAAACCGGCAGAAAAACCAAACAAAAAACTAGAAAGCAAGCCATCTGTTAAGCCTATAGAACAGACAGGAAGTAAGCCAACTGAGAAAACAGAGGATAAGTCACCTGTTAAACAAACAGAAAAAACAATCGAGAAACCAACAAGTAAGCCATCTGTTAAATCGGATAGAAAACAATTGGTAGAATCGAAAGAAGATAACTCACCAGAGATACAAGATGGTGATAAATTTCCGACAATTATGGACAAAGAAGAACATTATGATTCAAATAATACGTCTAATAAAGGTTTATTGATTGCTAGTTTATCAGGACGTGATATAAGAGTAGAATATAAAAAAGGAAGTATTTCTGTTGATAAGTTATATGTTGAATCTATAAATAATAGTAAATTGAATAAATCTATTGAAAATAAGTTAGGAAAAGATTATAAAGTTGTTGAAACTTTCGAAATTCATTTTGAGAAAGATGACAAGAAGATAGATAGTAATCAAGAACGTACAGTAACAATAGCAATTGCTAAGAAGGATAATGTAGAATTAGAAGTATATCATGTTGCAAATGATAATTCTCTTGAAAAAATGAATAGTAAATATTCATCTGGTGAATTACAATTTAGTGTTAATCATTTTAGTAAGTTTACAATTGTAGAACGTATTAAAGTTGGTCATAAGGATTTAGAAGAAAGAGCACAAATAGTAATTCCAGAAATAATGGAAAATACTAAGAACAAAGATGACGAACTACCAAAAACATTAACAAAGCCGATAGATAATTCTAAAGAAAACACAGTATTACCGAAAACAGGTATAGAATCTATGGCTGTAGAAATTATTGGATTTATGTTGATTTTAGTAGCTATGTTATTAAGAAGAGAACAAAATAATAATTAAGATACCGTATGTAAAGGGGAATGATTTAAATATTAATCGTTCCTCTTTATTTTTTATTTTATAGTGCTACATGTTTTTAAGGCGTGGTGAGCAACGAATTAATCGTAAAGATTACTATTTACAAAAACGAAAAGTCGTGTTATAATAAAACGGAATTATTACGAATTATTAAATTAAGGAGAAAATTGTATGGACAAGAGAAAAATGATTATTACTAGTGCCTGTGGTTCACTTGTAATCGGACTGTCAGCATTTGCTGGTTATGAATATGGTAAACAACAAGCATATGAAACAACACCACTAGTACAAAAT
>NZ_CABFLN010000005.1 GCF_901873445.1 Gemella haemolysans | reverse complement strand
ACTTCAAAGCGCTTTTCTATCTCTTCGTTATATACTACAAATGATGTTAGTGATTTTACTTTTCCATCTTCATAACTTGGTACTGTCGCAGCTTGTCGTATTTTTTTGTTTTTAAGTAGATTGTTGTCTATATCTTCAAGTTCTATTCTGTGCCCATGTAGTTTTACTTGGAAGTCTATGCGTCCTTCACAAAACAGCATACCATCTTTGAAATATCCTAAGTCTCCAGTAAGATAGCTTCTCTCTTCTTTTCCGTCTACTTCACCTAATCCAAATTTTTCATTTGTTATAGCATCGTTTTTGAAATAACCTTTTGCGACAGTATTACCTGTAATTACTATCTCACCTTTTCCTTCTTCATCAGGATTCTCTAGGTGTACTTTAGTACCCCATTTCACTTCTCCTACTGGTAGGTTCTCATAGTATTTCTCATTTAATTCTTTTGTTATCTCAACCCATGTGACCATTACAGTAGATTCTGTTGGTCCATATGTATTTATTACTTGCGCATTTTCAAAGTTTTCATGGATTTTAGCTACAGTAGTACTAAAAAGTTTTTCTCCACAAAATACAAATTGTTTTACTTTTGGCATTAAGTTTTGATTGAAGTTTTTATCTATAAAGCACATTTCTATAAATGATGGTGTTGAAATCCATATTGTAGCATTTGATTTATTCAATTCCTCAAACATTAATTTGAAGTTTTCTTGATGTTTTTTATCTATTTGTACTAAAGATGCTCCTAGATAAATACTTGGCCACAATGACATTACAGATAGATCAAACGAGAAAGGTGGATGCCCTAAAAATACTAATTCTTCTTTTTCATCATAATATCCTGTATACCAATGTAAGAAGTTATTCAAGTTATTATATGTAATACACACGCCTTTTGGCTTTCCTGTACTTCCTGATGTAAATATAATATAGAACAAATCTTCATCTTTTACGTAGTGTTCTTTTGAAATAGTATTTTGAGTACTTGAGATTATTTCTTTAGATGACTTAACATCTAGCATTTCTCTAGTCAGTTCTATTTTTTCTGTGACAAGTACTAGTTTTGATTCTACTGTTTCTACTATTTCTTCAACTCTGTCTTTTGGTGTATTTATATCTACTGGACAGAATGCTCGTCCTGACTTCACACACGCTAAAAAATACACTAACATAAACGGATGTTTATGTCCATACACTACTATAGGATTTTTATCTTCTCCTAGTTTTTCTTCTAGATAAAACGCAAGTTTATCCGAATATTCTATTAAATTTTTGTATGTTAAATTTTCATCCTGATATATATTATTAATATATACTTCTTTAGAACTGTTTTGATACTGTTCTAATTTTTCAAAAAAAGTTAATTTCA
>NZ_CABFLN010000004.1 GCF_901873445.1 Gemella haemolysans | reverse complement strand
CTCTGGTTTTTCTGAATCTGCCGGTGTTTCTTCTTTTGGTTTTTCCTCTACAGGTTTTGTTGAATTACCTTGATTTCCTGATTCTCCTGGTTGAACTGGCTTCACTGGTCGCTCTGGTTTTTCTGAATCTGCCGGTGTTTCTTCTTTTGGTTTTTCCTCTACAGGTTTTGTTGAATTACCTTGATTTCCTGTTTCCTCTGGCTCCACCGAAGTACTATCCTCATTAGGATTAATCTTAGGATCTGCCGGCACCTCTATAATTTCCGGCTCACTAGCTACTTCTTTTGTCCCTCTTGCTATAATTTTATCTGTTTTCTCTTTCTTCTCTACAGTTACTTTTTCTGTAATTTCTCCCGTTTTACTATTTAAAATATACGTCGTTGTCGTAATATTTTTACCATCTTCTCCTTCTCGTTTTACAACATCTTTTCCTTTTTCTACTGAAGCATCTTCTTCATAAACAACTTCCCTTGGAATTGTAGTTTCTTTTATTTTTGTCTTAATCCCTTTTGTTATAACTGTATTTACAGCTTCTGTTCTTGCTGAAATTCTATTTATTTCTTCTACAGTATTCGTCTTTTTATTTAATCTTGATTTTATAGTTGTAACAACTTTACCATCTTTTCCTGTAGTTTCACTAATATAACCATAATCTTTTGTATCATCACCAGTGTAAGTTACTTTTAATGGTAGTTTTTCTTCTTCAGTTGTCGTTACTATTTCTCCATACAATGCTTTAACATTCACATTTACATCTATTAAATCAAAACTATCATCATTATATACTACTTTTGCTCTTCCCTCTTTATTTCCAGAACTTGAAGTATTTGGTTCAGTTTCCCATATAATATTTTTTATAGGTAGATTATTTTTCTCAATAGATAATTCCGCGTTAGCTTCGTCTCCTTCATATAGCTCATAAGATTTCTTAGTTGGTTCATAATAATCTTTTTGGGTTTTATTTAAAATAGATGAAGCTTTACTTATTTCTTTTTCCAAATTAGCAAATTTATTTTTTTCTTCCACTAATTTATCGTAAGTTTCTATTCCGTCTAAATTCCCCTTAACTTCTTTTAAAAGACTATTATACTTATTTAACAATTCATTTTTTTGACTATTAAACTCAGTTACTACTTCTGACGGTTTTAATGTAGTATTAGTATTTTCGAATGTTTCCAAACTATTAGTTACTCTTGCTATCTCATCTGTCAATAAAGTTTTATCAAGTTTTAAATCACTAACCGAAGTCTTATATTCTTCTAACAATCTTTCTAATTCTTGAGTTAAAGCTTTTATATCTGATTGTTTGGCAGTACTATTTTTTAACAATTCTTCTACTTTTTGTAGTTTAGTGTCTAATTCTACTTTTTTTGCATCGTAACGATTTTTTGTTTCCGTAGTTTTATGCTCTGTGTCTACTTTCTTCTCTTTTTCATCAGATGCTTTCTGTTTAACAACTTTCAACTCCTCAAAATTTGGTAACACTTTTACTACTACATTTATATTAGGATTTACCGTTTTTCCTAGATAACTTATTGTTACTGGTAAAACATAATTTACCGCTGTTGGTTGAATTTCATTAGGAATA
Source organism: Gemella haemolysans (assembly GCF_901873445.1). Taxonomy (GTDB): domain Bacteria; phylum Bacillota; class Bacilli; order Staphylococcales; family Gemellaceae; genus Gemella; species Gemella haemolysans_C. Next base: position 52,667 of record NZ_CABFLN010000004.1, on the reverse strand, counting down.
TTTATATTCAATGTTGCTGTATTAGGTAAATTATCTAAATTTAATTTTTTTAATACTTCTTCTCTTGATATTTTATTTAACGCTAATATTTCTACTGGATTTTGATCTTTCAATGAAATTTTTATATTCTCATTTACTATTTTTCTTACTTCTTCATCCGTTGGTTCTACTATTTTTAAGTTTTTCAGTATTAGATTTTCTTTCCCTTTACCGCTAACTCCAGTTCTTTCACCTATATTAAAATTATCATCATCATTCAACATTGCTGAGAAATAGGCATTAGAACTATGCTCTCCTCCCTCTATGTAGGTCATAACATCTTTATCATTATATAATAATCCTACGAAGCTATCTCCCCTCATTCCATAGTGTTTAATTTTCCCTTGTTTTGCTAATTCCTTACTTAAAATACTTTTCTTATATAAATCACCATTTGTTCTCGAAGCATTGATTTTCGGAGCATTAAACGTTGTAGCCTTTTTAAAAACATTATTGTAAAAGTTTCTATATTTTTTAGCCGCAGAATCAATCCAATACCCATTTTCCTCATTAGCCAACCTATTTAACTTAACTACAGCGCGTTGAGTCAGATATCCTCCTAAAGAATGTCCCGTAATATAAAAATTCTTTATGTCTTCTCTTATACCTATCTCTTTTATTATTTCTTCAATTTCTTTACCTTGCTTCGGATCTTGCCCTGCTGCAATAACCCCATCATTAGTAACATCCGCACCACCTTTTGTTCCTCTTATTGCAAGAACATGAACTAAACCGTCTGGTAAAATTGGCAATACACTTTTTGTCTTAAATAATACTGCATCGAGTCCGCTAGCATTATGATAAGTTTTATCAATTTCCCAATAACCAGCAAGCTCATTATGCATAAGCTCATACACATTTTTAGCTTTTTCATCATCTTTTACATTATTATCGGCAGCAGTCCACTTATAGTCTTTATTTAAAACTTTTTTAATATACTCATCATCACGATATGCCAATTTCATAAACATAGCCATATCACGATCGGTCACATACCACTTGAAATTATCATCATCCCCTGATTTACTTAAATCACTTTGATCATGGTCTATCAATCCATCACCATCCGTATCTTTTAAAAATGGATGCCCATAGTAACCATAGTAAGTTTTTCCATCTTTTTCATAAATATAAATCTCTCTACCATTCTTTGCAGTATCTCCATCCTTATCTTCATTTGCTTTTAATGGTGTTTTTCCAAAAAGTAAATTATCAATTTTACCATCTTCTGTTGTTATCAAACCTTTTGAAATTTTCTCGAAATCATCATCAGTTGCAAATCGTTTTGCAGATTCTCTTTCTGAATCTATAGATCTTTTCCCACGAGATTTCGGTTTTCCAGCAACAGTCTTGTCCATAGAACTCTTTTCATCTATTGAGTCAGCGTTCTTTTCTGTTGAATAATTTTTTTCTCCACTTTCTAATCCAGCTGCATCTATAGAATTTTTTTCTTCTATTAGATTACTTTGCTTTTCTGGCGAATTATTTTCTTTAGCATTATTTGAAACATTTTTTTCCACATTACTTGTTTCATTTGCTATATTTACTTCATTTTTATAATTTTCTTTAGGTTTTTCCTTTTCTATAATAGTGCTATTTTCTTTATGTATATTTTCAGAGTTGGTTTCGCTTGCTAAAGCTGGTGTTGCTAAAAATATAAAAGCTCCTACTAATACTGAAAATGTTCCTACACTGAATTTTTTTATTGAATATTTCAACACCTTATTTTTATCTCTATTTTCCATTGGAACTCCTTACTATATATTAAATGTTACACAAAATTGAAAGATAAGCATACAAAATCTAATCTATAATCTCATTATTTTACAACTACCTAAAAGATACAAAAAATTTTAAATGTATATATGAAAAATTTTTCACTAAACATTAAAGTGAAATTTTCTAAAATAAGCTTATAAATTTCATAAAATATTTCACATTATAAATCTTATTATTTCTAAATTATGATAAAACCCGTTAAGTATCCTTATTTTAAAAATATCTAACCTTAAAAGTCATTGCCTTAATAATTATTTTCCTATTAAACTTCTACTAAAAAACTTAAAATCAATAAAAATACTAACAACAAAAATATATAATCCTTTTATTAACTAGTATATATTCTTTTTACAGTTAAATAGTCTATTTCCTTCAAGTTCTATTTTAGAGTTTTAATATTTATTTGTCAAGAATTTACAATAAATATTTTCTTTGTTCAAAGTCGCAATATTATTATATTTGTATCATAAATTCATTTTTGATAAATAAATAAAATTATAAATAATAATGCACACTATTGAATATAAAACTAACTACTGCATACACTTTGTTAAAATTTAGATTTTTTAAGTCAGCACCTTTCATTATATAAAAAGGGAGTGACTCAAAAATCATGATTTCTTAAGAAACAAGATTTTGTAGAGTCACCCCCGCAAAGTTTATTAGATATCAAAAAGCTATTATACAGCGAATTTAGATATCAACAAACCACTAAGTATATGAGTTATCATATAAACTTTTTTTAAAAATCTTTTTAGTTAACCTTATTATACTTATTTTAAATTCTATATCCCTAATACCACCAAAGTTTTTTGTATCTATGTCCAATTTGTAATGATAGATCTTTTTTATTTTGATCTGCTCCATTAATATATAGTTTTCCTGCTTCATACATATCTACCATTTCATTTGGTACACTTGAAATTACTATGCTACCATTATTATCACTTTCTATTTGTGAGAATTTCACACTGTAATCTCCGGCTGGAAGATCATCAAAGTACCAACGTAATGTATATGTTTGCAGAGGAATTTCCCAATACAATTCACGATATACAAATTCATGTTCCCTTACAACTTTATTATCTTTTTTATCAATAATTTCTACTTTGTATTTCGAATTATTCTTCTCATCATAAGATGAAATATATCCACGAACATAATTAAAACTTCGATTCGCTTTAAACGTTTGTTCTACTTCAGTATCTTTATTAACTCTAACTATTCCATCACGCAGATAATTATCTGTTGCATATATACTAATACCATTAATTACACGTGAATCATAGTCTAAGTTCATTGAATACGATGGTCTTAAAAAACTATCACTTCCTACCTGAAGTGCAAAAACTATTCCAAAAGCAATATAAAGTTTTTTCTTGTATTTATCAAATATTATAGCCTCATATCTTTCAGCAAATAAAATTAAACCTTTTGCTCCTAAAATAAAAATTATTGGCATCCATGCATAAACATATCTAGGTTTTGCTTCCCAAATTAAATGGAACATAAATACTCCAAAAATAATAATTTGGAATAAGAAACAAGATGTTATATACTCTTTTCTACGTTTATAAATGTAATAAACCATTCCAAATAAGATTACTACATACATCATTTGAGAAATATAGATAAAGAAGCTATTGTCACTTCCATAGAACAGTTGCCATAAGAATCCATCTCCATCTCTTAATGCACGAGTACCATTCGTGTAGTTTATAGTACCGTCACTCCAATTACCTCTTATTTTAAGAACTATCATAAGTAAATTAAGGAAAAATGGTCTATGAGTCACCCTATTAAAGAATAAGCCGAGGTCATCAGTCATTTTATTTTGACTAAGATATGTAAATTGGAAATCTTGCCAGTTATAACTTCCACCTTGAATACTCATTCCCATCATTACCCAGTGTAACATAGGAAATCTATAACCATCATCTTTCCAGAATCCATAGTGTGCCCAAAGCATATCGAATCCTTTGCCAAAGAAGATAAATGCAATTCCGAAGGTTACTAGTAATAATACCAAATTTTTGTACCATTTAAAAAATAGTAAGTACACAATTAATGCTGGTAAAATAATAATAATATTTGATCTAAGATTCCAAGCAAATGCTACTAATATTGCCACAGCTACAATATGCTTGGTTCTAAAGATAAAACTCCCATCCGACGGGATAAGTACATATATTATTAAAGCTACCATGATTACCATCAAAGTATCAGAATAGTAGAATAAACTGTACATTTGAAATGGTATGTATAAGATCATTAAACCAAGAATTATTGTTTGTTTTTGTTTTGTTAGTAATTTTCCAGCAGTTTTATACGTTAAGAATATTGTTGCCGTTGTTACTAAGAAACAGAATATATGCAACATCCAAACTTCAGAAACATGTAGAAATGCTGCTATACGATATATCCAATAAAGGATAATAGTAGGTGTAATATTATTAGGATAAACTAAAAAGTATCTCTCACCTGAAAATTTCCCATAGTTTAACATATAGTGTGCTTCATTTTCTATCTCTGCACCATCTGAAAAGTTTAAGGTATCCATCGATAATATTATTGCCTGAAATACTAAGTATACTAATATTATAATTCTATTATATTTTTTTAATCCTACTTCATCAGTTGCTAAAATTTTCTTTACTGCATAAATAAATAATATGAATACAACAGGAACTCCTAAAAGTAACGCAAGTGGATTCAATATTCGTTCATATACAAACGGTGCTACATAAGCCCAAGTTAAAGCAACTGTGAAAAGCGCTATAAACGCATATGAAAATACATTATGAAGTATTCGCCTCATATTTATCTCCTATCCTTTCTGTTAAGATGATTAGCAAACATTATCGGAGACATTGCTATCATTGTTTTGTTAACAAATGTATCACTTTCAAAATAATTTTTTCTTGATTTTATCAATTCTAAAATTTCTATTTCCTCGGACATATTTTCATGCATTCTCAACACATCAAAAAGTAAGTATCCGCATAGAAGATTTAAACTTTCTTCATATTTTTTGTTTTGTTTAAACTCTTCTATTTTATTTACTGCAATCATTATTCTTCTAGTTGAAGCATCTATCATTGCATTGTTTCTCACTGATTTTTTTTCTAATAAGTCTTTATATCCAACTTTTCCAATTTGACTAACCTTTCCTGCTATATCAAAAGTTTTTAATTTAAAATATAAGTTCTCTAAAGCAAGCATGTCTTCTTGAAATCTTAAATTATAGATATCTAAAAATTTTCTTTTAAACATGCATGAAGTAATGTTATAGTTTAAATCACTTTTCAATCTTTTAATTTCTTCTACTAAATACTCTTGACCAGATGAAATCTTTTCATCTAATATACTAGGATATCCATCTCTAGTTAACATTACAATATCAAGATTATTTTTAGAAATCTCATTATATAAAATCTCTAAGTAATTTTGTTTTAATTTTGAATTTTCTTCTACAAAAACAACATATTCTCCTTTAGCAAAATCTAATGCACAATTTTTCGCTGACGAATTAGATCCTAGTTGTTTTTTTATATAATTTATTTTACTACTGTCGACTGCAGCAACCGCTTCTTCTATTTCTGAACTAGAAAGATCATCAACTACTATCACTTCAAAATCTTGGAAGCTTTGATTAAATAAATCATTAATTATTTCCTGTAATCTTTTCACACTTCTATATGCTGCTATAACTACAGTAATTTTCGTTTTATTCGTTGTTTTTATTTTTTTTATTAAAATTTCATTTCCCAAAAGCATTGTATCTAAAAAGATATCTTTTGTTCTATCTAATGTTCTAACCATAATCTATCCTCTATATTTTAAGGTTTTATCTTTTAATTATATCATAAATACTAAGTTTTTTCATTTAGTATGAGAAAACAAACAAAAGAAGTGACTCAAAAGTTTTGACTGCATTAATCAATCCCTTTGAATCACTTTATTAAAATTTAAAAAATATAAATCTTATAAGAATAACTTAGAACGTTCTCTTTCTCTACTTAATTTAGCAGAGCGTGCTTTTAGACTAACTAGAATCGCTCCACCTACAAGAACGATAATTAGATATATAAATAATATTTTTATATCACGGTGCACAGCTGGAGCATATACACCACCTACCGCTTCACGTAGTAATCCTATTGAATAAGTGAATGGTACTTTTGGATATAATGTTTGGAAGAATTTTGAAGTCATCTGAATCGGGAATGTTCCACCTGAGCTTCCTAATTGCAGTACTAATAATATAATACAAACTGCTTTCCCTACATTTCCTAGAATACATACTATTGTATAAATAATTGATGAAAATAGTAAAGATATTAATAATGCAAATATAACAAATCTAAATGGTGATGTCGCCTGAGTACCTAGAACATACATATCACCTAAAGTTATAATTAATGTCTGGAATAAAGAAATTATTACAAACAATAATCCTCTTCCAAAGTATTTTTGATATGGTTTATATTTATTTTCTTCATCTTCTACCTTAGTAGTTAATAACGAAGACATTAATAATGATCCAACCCAAATAGATAAAACTGTATAAAATGGAGTCATCGCTGATCCGTAGTTTTCTATATGATAAAGTTTATTCTCTTGAAGTTTTACTGGATTTGCGAAAAATTCAGCTTGTTTCTTATAATCGACTTTTAATAAATTAAACAGTTGGTTTTTATCTACTTCTCCATCAGCTTTTTTTATTTCATCTGTTAGTTTTTGAATTTTACTTTTTGCTGATGGCATATGAGCTTGTAATGTTAATAATTTACCATGTGCATTACTTATTTTCGCTTCAGTTTCTGATAATTTTCTTTCTACGGCTGGAAGTTCTCCTTGAGCTTGGGCTATTATTCCACTCACTTTACCAATATTAACATCTGCCCTACTAAGAACCTGTGATATTAATGGAGAAACTTCATCATTTAACTTAGTATTCATATCTGTTGAAAGTTCGTTTATTCTAGCTGATTTATTTACAAACTCTTCTTTCAAAGTATCTGTAATTTCATCATAGTGATTCATCTTATTATAAATATTAATATTAATCTCTTTTACTTTATTAATATCATTTTCTAGAGTTGTCACTTTTGATAATTGATTATTAAATAATTTTTCATTAGATAGGTTATTAAAATATTCGAAAATATTCTTTACAAGCTGGAGTCTTTCTCCACTAGCTTGAAGTCTGCTATCTAAAGCTTTTTGTCTAGCTTTAATTTCTTCTGTTCTATCTGGTTTTTGTTGAATTTCTTTTGCTATAATATGTGCTTCTTTAGAGACTTCTTCAACTACACTCAAATGATTGCTAATAATAGGTAACATTCTATCATTAAATCCTTGAATATTGTTAATTGTTACACCTGCTTTATCAGCTAGCATAATACTATTAGTCGCTGCTCTATCTATTTCAGGTAAAGTATTTTGAACTGTATTTAATATATTATAACCATGTTCTACTTTTCCTATTAATTCACTTAAACTCGCTTCATACGTAGAAAAGTTTTCATTCAATTTGAAAATTTCTTGTTTAGCTTTTTCTATTGATGGTAAATTTTCTTCAAATTTAATACCGGCTTCATGCAGTTTTTCAAAAATTACTCCATTTGCCGTTTCAACGAAACTCTTACTAATATTATTTGCAATTGCTGAAGCTCCACTATTAGTTATTTTAGGACTAATAGCATTAATCTTCTCATTTACCGTATACTCAATTGTCGCCCTTTGAGGTTCTGTTCTACTAACAGAAGTCATATCTTTACTAAAGTTTTTCGGAACTACTATACTAGCATAATAATCACCTATTCTTACTCCGTCCTCAGCTTCTTGTTTATTAGATACAAACTGCCAATCTAAGCTCTTATTACTTTTTAATCCCTCAACTAAACTATTACCTAAGTTTAACTCTTTACCATCGACAGTAGCACCATTATCTTCAGATGTAACAGCAACCTTTATATTGTTAGTATGTCCATAAGGATCCCATGATGATAGTATATTCGGCCATGCATACATCGATGGTAAAAATATTAATCCTACTATAATTATCCACGTATTAGTTTTTCTAAATACTTCTTTTATATCCTTTCGAAAAATTTCAATAATATTTTTCAACTTTTAATCTCCTCTCTATAAATTAATTAACAAAAATAATTAGAGATATTATATATCCCTAATTATTAACTTAAATATTATATCATGAAAAACTTTCTATTAAAAGTAATTTCATTTCTAGTATTACTATTCTAAATATAACACTACATTATCCTTACTCGAATTTTTTAAATCTATAATTCTTTGGTTACTACTCCCTCTAAATCTTAAACTTAGATCTTTCAAATAAATCATGAACGGTCCATCTACCAATACATCACATAGATTTAATAATTCTTTTTTATCCTCACTAGCATTTAAGAGTTGTTCATATGTATAACCACTGTATACCCAGATATCTTTTGTTGTACCGAACTCATCTCTAACTCTTTTAGCTAACGTTCTAGCTACCTGAGTATTAAGGAACGGCTCTCCTCCTAAAATTGTTAGTCCTTGTACATATGAATTACTTAAATCTTGTATTATTTGATCTTCTACTTCTTTTGTGTATAATTGTCCAGCATTAAAGTTTTGAATACTTTCGTTAAAACATTCTTTACAAGCAAATAAGCAACCACTTAAATATATTGAACACCTTACTCCCTCTCCATCAACGAATTGAAATGGTTTATAATCAGCATATTTTTTCTTAGAATAAGCTTCTGCTAACCAAGTGTCGTTAGCTTCTTTAAATGTTCTCATCATACACTTATTAGTAACATTTTTCTTAGTAGCACTATATTCAGAATTATCTATCGTACTAATAATTGTTCTTAATTTCTCTTCTCTAGACAAAATTCTCACCCCTTATGTTTTAATAATATCACTTTTAATAATCAATTACAATTTATCTCCTAAAATTATAAGAATACTATTTTAAAATTATCCAAACTGTTTTATAATTATTATAATTTAAAAATTTAATTAATTGAGATGTGATAATTACCATGGAATATTATTAAGTTAATTATTACAATATATTTTTTATAAATATTACGAGGTGCATTATGAGAGTATTAATAACTGGTTTTGATAAATTTGGTGGCGAGAGTATTAATCCTTCTAGTTTATGTGTTAATAGCTTACCAGACAATATTGATAATATAGAAATTAAGAAAATCACTTTACCAACAGTCTTCAATGACAGCTCACATGTCTTAGAAGAAAATATAAAATCATTTTCTCCCAACATCGTTATATGTGTCGGTCAAGCTGGTGGAAGAAGTAAGATTACACCAGAACGTATCGCTATTAATATTGATGATGCTAGAATCCCAGATAATATTGGAAATAGCCCTATTGATGAAACCATAAGAAAAGATGGTGAAAATGCATATTTTTCTACACTGCCAATAAAAGCAATTGTTGATGAATTAAATAAAAATAATATCCCTTCTGCTATTTCTAATACTGCTGGTACTTTTGTTTGCAATCATATTATGTATGAATCTTTATACCTAACTTCAAAAAAATATCCAAATATTAAAGCTGGATTTATTCATATCCCTTATATTGAAGAACAAGTTAAAGATAAACCTAATATGCCTTTTATGAAAAAAGAGGATATTATTATTGCTTTAGAATTAATAATAAAAACTGCTGTAAATTACTTTGATAAAGAAGATACAAAAGTAACAGGTGGTTTAGAGCATTAATTATCTCTATGTATTTATAGTAGCTCAAACAGAATTTAATTTTCAATAATAACAAGAAAACACTGAAAAGAGAGTATGAAACATATTATTTTCAGTGTTTTCTTTTTTATATTGACAAAATAGTATACTAAGTATATAATATATAAGCTATATTATTTTAGGTGGTGAATTTATGTTAAAAGATGCATTGGGTTATAAGCTTATTACGCTATTAGAGAATATGAGAAGTTATACCAAACAACCTTTATCTGAGATTGGTATTACACACGGACATTTCATTACTCTTATTTACGTTTCGGAAAATGAAGGTGTTACTCAAGCGCAACTTGCTGAGATACATAGAAAAGATAGAAATATTGTTGGACGTAATATTGATGCACTAGAAAAACAAAATTATGTTATTAGAAAGCGCGGGGTGAAAGATAGACGTTCTTTTACACTACATTTAACTGAAATAGGTAAAGAGGTTTTATCAACTTACTCTAATCTACTAAACACAGCTGAAAAAGAAGTTCTTAAAAACTTGACTGAAGAAGAAATTTCTACTTTCTTCATACTATTGAATAAAATAACTTAAGGAGGAACTTATATGGAAAAAACACAAAATTATATAGAAAATCCACTAGGTACAAAACCTATAAAAAGACTACTTATATCATTTGCATGGCCCGCTATTACAGCTAATATTATTAATGCAATGTATAGTGTAATCGACCAAATTTTTATTGGGCAAGGTGTTGGTTACTTAGGTAATGCAGCAACAAATGTCGCCTTTCCTCTTACAACTATTTGCTTAGCTATAGGTTTAATGATAGGAATCGGTGCCGCTTCTAACTTTAATCTGGAACTAGGTCGTGGTAATCCTGAAAAAGCGAAATCTGTAGTTGGTACTGCAGTATCGTCATTATTTATTATAGGTATTATTATTACAATTTTAGTACATATTTTCTTAAAGCCACTTATGTATGCATTTGGATCTACTGATGAAATTTTAGAATATGCGATGACATTCGCTGGAATTACTTCTTTAGGTATTCCATTCTTACTAATTTCTATTAGTACTAATCCAATTGTTCGTTCAGATAATAGTCCAAAATATTCGATGTTGGCTATTATTTTTGGTGCTGTTCTTAACACTATTCTTAATCCAATCTTTATTTTTGGATTCGGTTGGGGAATTGCTGGTTCAGCTTGGGCTACAGTAATAAGTCAATTCTTATCCGCGATGATTCTTGTATTTTATTTCCCGAGATTTAAAAGTGTTAAATTTAATAAACAAGATTTCATACCTAAGCTACCTTTATTAAAAGTTGCAGCTGGATTTGGTATGCCTTCGTTTGTTTTCCAAGGATCTAATATGATTGCACAAATCGTAACAAACAACCTATTAAATATTCACGGTACTAATTCTGTATACGGCAACGATATTCCCATTGCAGTTGCTGGTATTGTAGCAAAAATTAATATCATATTTATTGCAATAATTATCGGGCTAATTCAAGGGGCTCAACCTATTTTTGGGTACAATTACGGTGCACAAAAATATGAACGTGTTCGTACTACAATGAGATATACTATGAAATACGCGATGATTATTTCGATAACATTCTTCTTAATCTTTGAGATTTTCCCTAAACAAATTGTTAGTCTATTTGGAAATGGTGATGCACTTTACTTTGAATTTGCAGTTAAATATATGAGATTCTTCTTGCTATTTACATTTATAAATGGTGTACACATTTCAAGTTCAACATTCTTCTCTGCAATAGGAAAACCAAAAATTGGTGTTGCTATAGCTCTAACTAAACAACTTATAGTGCTAATACCAATGTTATTTGTTCTTTCTCATTTCTTTGGAATTGATGGAATAATCTATGCCACTCCAGTAACAGACCTTTGTGCAATTTCAGTTTCACTATTCTTTTTGATTAGAGAATTTAAAATGATGCCTAAACATAATGTTACTACATAGAAAAAAGCAATCTAGTGATTAAAATCACTGGATTGCTTTTTATTATTTATTATCTTTTAGCTACATATTTTAATTCATCTTTATGTTTAGCTAAGAAATCGTTCATTTCACTGTCTGGGATTTGACGTAGGTATAGATTAGATCTGATTGTCTCATCTTCTTCACGGCAAGTAGATAATACTAAATATTTGTCTGTTGCTTTAAGTTGAACACTATCATTCTTAGTTGTTGCGTCTTTTTTAACATTAGTTAATTGGCTCAAGAAATCTTCATCACTTTCAAAATCTAAACGATAGAATGAAGTTGTTTCTGGTACGATTGTTAGGAATGCTACTTCATAGTAATATTTTCTCTCTGGAGTTTCAATTACTACATATTTATGATTGTCCATATATTCTTGTTTGTCATAATAGTTAACATCATTAAACATACGGTGATCTCCTACTTTACTTCCACGAGCATGTCCGAATAACCAAGTTAATCTATCATGAAAGTCTTTCTTATTGTCCATATCCATAAATACAGTACCAAGGTAAGGAACATATCCACCTTCAAAAGTTTTATCTAAGTATGTTTCATTGTCATTAGTTTGTACTACAGGTTCATCTAAATCTGTACCTGGTACATAAATATATCCTACAGTCTCATTATTCGTCCTAGTTAAATCTGAAAAACGTTTTGATAAATAATCTTTCTCTTCTTGGCTTACTTTATAAGTTGATTCCGATGAACTAGAACTCGAACTTTTATCACTACTACATCCAGCTACAAATACAGCTGATGCCACTAGAGCGATTGTTAAAAGTAAAACAGAGAAAATCTTTTTGAAATTAAATATTTTTTTCACTACATTTTTCCTCACTATTTAGATTTTAATTACTGTTTAACATTATACAATATCTTATAAAATATTGCTATTAATTTTATTTTTAATATTTATATATTTTATCTTACTACTACAGCTGTTCCTGTAGCTGTTACTAAAAGCATATTATTACCGTTACTTCCAAGTCCATCGAAATCAATTCTAACTCCAATAACCGCATTAGCACCCATCGCTTCTGCACGAGCTTCTAATTCTTTTAAAGCTTCCGCTCTTGCTTGAATAATTTCATCTTCATAACCTTGGCTTCTTCCCCCAAAGAAATTTCGAAGCCCTGCTCCTATATCTTTAATGAAATTAATCCCAGCTACTACTTCACCTGTAGCAAATCCTTTATATTCTACTATTTCCATTCCTGGAACAGTATTAGTTGTTGTGATTATCATAATACATCCCTCCAAAATTATTTATTAATCTACTAAGATATCTACTACTTCTTCTAATGTTGCTCCTAAGAAGTATGAATTAATGTCAATTTGTTCTAATACTTTTTGAACATCTTCTTTTTGGTATTTTACACCTACTAATTTTTTAGCAATATCTTCTACATCCATTACTCCGAAGAAGTCACCAAAGAACTTGATGCTAGTTATTGTACCTTGTTCTACCATGATATTAGCTTCAATTTTACCTGTTTTAAGTCTTCTATTACGTTTAATATTGAAGTCAGGATTTTTACCATATACCCAATCCCATGAGTTATTTTTTTCTTCTTGGATTGCTAAGATTGCAGCTTCATCTTCTTCAGTTGCAACAAAATCAGTCATTTCGTATTTTTCACTCATATATTTTTTCAGTGCAGCTACGAAATCTTGAACTGTCATGTCCTGGTTTGGAAGGTGATCTTTAATATTTGTTACACGTGAACGTACTGATTTGATACCTTTTGATTCAATTTTATCTTTAGATACTTTTAAAGCATCCGCTAAAACTGATGTATCAACATCAAACATTAAGCATCCGTGGTGCATAATACGCCCATTGCGTACATATTGTGCGTTACCACAGAATTTTTGACCATCGATTTCAAGGTCATTACGGCCTGTGAATTCCGCTTTAACTCCTAATGAATCTAATGCATCCAGTACTGGTTGTGAGAAAGATTTGAAGTCGAATTCTTCACCGCTTCTTCCGTTTGAAATAATTGTATAGTTTAAGTTATTTAAATCGTGATAAACGGCACCACCACCACTAACACGGCGAACGATTTTAATATCATTATCGTCACAGAATTTTTGGTTTACTTCTTCTGTTGTGTTTTGGTTTTTACCAACAACGATACATGGTGAGTTTATCCATAGCATAAACACATCATCTTTTTCTGCAAGTTCATTAAAAGCATATAGCTCTAATGCTGTATTGTAGCGTGGATCATTACTTTTTGATTCTATGTATATCATATTAATCTCCTTAATAATTAACTATTTCTTTATCTCTTATTATAACACTTTTTGCTAAGTAAAACACTAAATTTTTATCCGAAATGATATTTTTTATACTAATTCAAACAAACTTTTCATATATTATGGTATAATTATAAAGAATTATTAAAATTATTATAAAGGAGTTACCCTTTTATGACAAAAATTATTTTAACTGGAGATAGACCAACTGGTAAACTGCACTTAGGACACTATGTTGGTTCTTTAAAAAATCGTATTGCTTTACAAAATGAAGATGATACTGAAATATTTATTATGATTGCCGATCAACAGGCACTGACTGATAATGCTGATAATCCTGGAAAAGTCATTGAAAACATTACAGAAGTTGCACTTGATTATCTTGCTGTTGGAATTGATCCTAGCAAGACTACTATTTTTATTCAATCACAAATCCCACAACTTGCTGAATTATACATGTACTACATGAATTTAGTATCAGTTTCTAGATTACACCGTAACCCTACTGTTAAACAAGAAATTAATGACAAAAAATTCGGTGAAAGTATTCCTGCAGGATTCTTCACATATCCTGTAAGCCAAGCTGCTGATATTACTGCTTTCAAAGCAACACACGTTCCTGTAGGAGAAGATCAAAAACCAATGCTTGAACAAACTCGTGAAATCGTTCGCGACTTCAATAGAACATATAATAAAGAAGTTCTAGTATTACCAGAGATTGTACTACCACCAAAAAATCATGCTCGTCTTGTTGGTATTGATGGACAAGGTAAGATGAGTAAGAGTTTAAATAACGGTATTTACTTAGGTGATAGTGAAGAAAACATTAAAGCTAAAATCATGAAAATGTATACTGATCCAAATCACATTAAAATTGAAGACCCTGGTCAAGTAGAAGGAAATGTAGTATTCACGTACCTTGATATTTTCGATTCTCGTACAGATGAAGTTGCGGAGCTGAAAGAACACTACTCTCGTGGAGGTCTTGGTGATATGAAACTGAAACGTCGTTTAAATGATGTAATGCAAGATTACCTACGTCCTATCAGAGAACGTCGTGAAGAGTTTGCAAAAGATAAAGCAGAAGTTTATAGAATGCTTAAAGCTGGAAGTGAAAAAGCTGAAAGAGTTGCAGCTGCTACTTTAGATGAAGTAAAAGATGCAATGGGCATTAATTATTTCAAAAAATAAAATTAATTTTTTGGGGAAGAGCTTAACTCTTCCTCTTAGTTATTTAACTTACTATAAAAATAAGGAGGTCTTATGGCAAAAAGAAAAAAACAACAATTTTCGTTATTTTCAATCATCTCTATAGCTATAGTTGTTCTAACTGCGTTCACTATTACTTACTATACTAATAAATCATCAAATAAAAATACAAATACTACAACTTTTACAAGTGTCTCAAAAATTCCTGATGATGTAATAAACTCTTTAACTGCACCAAAAGAAAGTGAAGCTACAGATAATAATAAATATAGGATATTAAACAACAATAATCCATATTTTGCTAAAGAAGATTTATCTACTAGTTCTTTTGAAAATTACAGTCCGTTAGATAAACTTGGTCGTGTTGGACAAGCTAATGGGATTATCGGCACTGATTTGATGCCTACTGATAAACGTGAAGAAATCGCACACGTTCGTCCAAGTGGTTGGCAAAGTAATCGTGGTACCCATGTTTATGATAGATCACACCTTATTGCCTTCCAACTTGCCGGTGAAAATGATAATGATAAGAACCTTATGACAGGAACAAGATTTATGAACCTTAATATGATTCCTTTTGAAAATGAAGTTGCTGACTACGTTAAAAAGACTAAAAAACATGTTCGTTACCGTGTAACTCCAGTATTCAAGGGTGATGACCTTGTAGCACAGGGAGTAATTATGGAAGCAATGTCTGTTGAAGATAACGGTAAAAGTGTTAAATATAATGTATTTTTACCAAACTTCCAAAAAGGTGTAACTATCGACTACAAAACAGGAAAATACACAGTAAAATAAATAAAACTAAGACTTCGAACAAATTTTCTCGAAGTCTTTTTTAATCTTTTTTTATAAATTTTTCAGCAATAGCTAAACTAATTACTAATAGTAAAATCGCAGCTGCCCAGATTAAAACACTTTTAGGATCATCATGTTGAACAATAATCAATCTTATAATTGCTGTGATTCCAATATAGATAAAATACCTAAGTGGGAAATGATAATTATTTTTAAAGTATTTAACTATTAAAGCAACAAACTCAAAATATAAGAAAAATACTAATATTCCTTCTACAAAGTGTTGATAATTTCCCTGTTCGACAAGGAATTTTGATCCTTCGTGGAATATTTCTTTAGCTTCCATTATCAAACCAAATGACAATAATATCCCTATAATCAATAATCCGATATTCATAATCCAAAGAAAAATATCAGATATTATCTTACTAAATTTTTCCATCATTCACCTCTTTAATTTTTCTATAAAATATATTATATCATAATCCCCTTTAATATAGGAATAAGACTGCTTAAACTAATCCATATATATTTTTTTCGATATCTCTTATGTTATAATATAAAAAAGGAGATTTTTATGATTATACTGAAAAAGATAGAAGAAAAACATTTAACTGATTTATACAATGTAATATACTCATCAGAAACTCCAGAATGGAGTAAGTACAACGCCCCCTACTTTAATGATTTTAAGTTAATTGATTTAGATACCTTCCTACTTAAAAATCATCATGAATATTATTTAAGTGACCGTGTACTAGGAATATTTTTAAACAATAAACCTATAGGAATTGTTACTTACTATTGGGAATGTTTTGCTACTCGGTGGCTAGAGATTGGAATAGTAATTTATGAGCAGCACACATGGTCAAAAGGAATAGGCTATACATCATTAAATGAGTGGATTAAAATCTGTTTTAATAAATTCCCTGATATCCAACACATTGGACTTACTACTTGGAGTGGTAATCCTCGAATGATGAGATTAGCTGAAAAACTTGGTCTTATATGTGAAGCTAGAATTAGACAGGTTAGATATTTCAACGGTGTTTACTATGATTCTGTAAAATACGGAATATTGCGAGAAGAATATTTTAACAACAATTTTTTACCACCTCATAATAGGTAATATGGGAGTGACTCAAAAATCGTGATTTCAAAGAAATCGATTTTGTAGAGTCACCCCCGCAAAGTTTATTAGATATCTAAAAAGCTTTTATAAAGCGTATTTAGATATCAATAAACCACTGCGTCTATGAGTTCTCATATACACTTTGTTAAATTTTATGACTTTTGGGTCAGCCCCATTCTTTGCAATATTTACATAGAATACATATAAAATTGAATTTCAATAGCAATCATATTAGTATTCTATTCTTGAAAAAATTATAATATAGAGTTAGAATATTATTATATATTTTTTAGTCTCATGATTTAGGAGGAATAATAATGAGTGAACATTTAGAACAACATTCTCGCCGTGGGGCGGAATTAGTTGTAGATACATTAATAAACGAAGGAGTTAAACACGTTTTTGCTATACCAGGTGCAAAGATAGATGCTGTATTCGATGCACTTGTCGATCGTGGACCTGAGCTTGTAGTTGTACGTCATGAACAAAATGCTGCTTTTATGGCTCAAGCTGTTGGGCGTTTAACTGGAAAACCTGGCGTTGCTCTAGTTACTTCAGGACCTGGTGTCAGCAACCTTGCTACTGGACTTATTACTGCAAACTCTGAAGGTGACCCTGTTGTCGCAATCGGAGGTCAAGTTAAGCGTTCTGATTTATTAAAACAAACACACCAAAGTATGGATAATGTTAGCCTTCTTCGTCCGGTAACTAAATCAGCTGTTGAAGTTGGTCATCAAGATAGTATTTCTGAAGCCATTACTAATGCATTTAGAAAAGCTAAAGAACCTAAAAAAGGAGCTACATTCGTATCGCTACCTGCAGACGTTATAAATGAAAAAACTTCTGTGAAAGCTATCAAACGACTTAGAGAACCAATTTTAGGGATAGCAGATCCAAAACACGTTAGCGACTTAGTTGAAAAAATAGAAAATGCTGAGCTTCCAGTTCTTTTACTAGGAATGAATGCATCAACTAAAGAAGCTACAGAAGCTATTCGTTTATTAGTCGCTAAAACAGGTATTCCTGTTGTCGAAATGTTCCAAGCTGCTGGAGTAATTTCTCGTGGTTTAGTTCAACATTTCTATGGTCGTGTTGGATTATTTAGAAATCAACCTGGAGATAGATTATTACATAAAGCAGATTTAATAATCTCCATCGGATATGATCCAATTGAATATGATCCGGTATATTGGAATACAAATAAAAATGCTACTCTAGTTCACATTGATGATACAATTGCTGTTATTGACCGTGACTATCAACCTGACATTGAACTTATCGGTGATATTTCTGAAACATTAAAATGTATTTATAACGGAAATCCTAAAGTAAGAATATCTGAAGAAAATCTATCATACTTAAAAGAACTTCAAGAAGAAATAGTAAAACGTGATGAACCCCCTAAATCAAAAATAGAAGGACGTCTTCACCCACTAGAAATTATTCAACAAACTCAAAATGCAGTATCTGACGATACTATAGTAACTTGTGATATTGGATCTCATGGAATTTGGTTAGCTAGACACTTCCGCTCTTATGAACCTCGTCACCTACTATTCTCTAACGGTATGCAAACTTTGGGAGTAGCTCTACCATGGGCGATTGCTTCTGGATTACTTTATCCTAATAAGAAAACTTTATCAATTTCTGGTGATGGAGGATTCTTATTCTCAGCAATGGAACTTGAAACTGCCGTTAGATTAAAATCTCCTATTGTTCACGTAGTATGGAACGACTCATCTTATAATATGGTTGCCTTCCAGCAGGAAATGAAATACGGTCGTGATTCTGCAGTTCATCTTGGTCAAGTAGATATTAAAAAACATGCAGAATCTTATGGAGCTGTGGGAATGCGTGCAACTACAAAAGAAGAATTTGCAGAATGCTTAGAAGAAGCTTTCAAAATTGAAGGCCCAGTTGTTATTGATGTTCCTGTTGATTACAGCGACAACATCAAACTTGGTGAAACTCTTCAAGATAGCTACTTAAACTAGTTTTAAAGAGCTACTAGTTTCTATTAAACATGATTCAAGTTTTCTCTTGTTTCTAAAATATAAAATATAAAAGGAGAATTATTATGTTATATCAATATAGCACTATGGCTGCACTAATGGGTGGAGCATTTAGTGGAACTACAACTGTAGAAAAATTACTAAAACATGGTGATTTTGGTATTGGTACTTTTGAGGGTGTCGATGGAGAAATGATTATACTAAATGGAGAAGTTTATAAAACTGATAGTAATGGATTCTCTACTTTACAGCCTAAAGAAGCAACTTCACCTTTTTCAAACATTACTAAGTTTTCTACAAACTTTAAAAAAGTAACTACAACAAGTTTTGAAAATTTAAACAATGATATTAGTGAATATCTAAATCCGAATTATTTTTATGCTATAAAAATAACTGGAGTATTCGATAAAATTGATACTCGCTCACCTAAAAAACATGAAAAACCTTATCCTCCTCTTCTAGAAATATTAGAAACACAAAGTATATTTAGCTACGAAGATAGTAGAGGTACAATAGTTGGCTTCTTTTCTCCTAAATATACTCAAGGAGTTGGTGTAGGAGGATTCCATCTTCATTATATTAGTGATGATCGTACTCAAGGTGGTCATATCTTTAACTTCGATATTAAAGATGCTACAATTGAAGTATCTAAACCATTAAATTTCACACTAGAATTACCTAAAAGTGAAGAATATAAAAATGTAAATATTAATTTAAAAACATTACATAAAGAAGTTCATGAGGCTGAAAGTTCTCGTTAAAACTTATCTCCAAGCAAATTTTGCTTGGAGATATTTTTATAGTTGGACACTACAAAAAAAGCAACTAGTAATCTAGTTGCTTTCTTCATTATTGAAATTATTTTGATTTTTTCTTAGGTGCATGGATACACATATCGATACAGTCAGCCATTGCTTCATATAAGGCTTCTGAGTATGTTGGGTGACCATGAATAATATCCATAACATCATCAATTGTCATTTCTGTTTGGATTAATGTTGAACCTTCATTGATAATTTCAGCTGCAACTGGTCCTACAATGTGGATACCTAAGATTTCTCTGTACTTAGTATCCATAATTACTTTAACGAATCCTTCACCGTGGTTAGATGCTAATGAACGTCCGTTAGCTCCAAAGTTGAATCTACCAACTTTAACATCATATTGTTCACGAGCTTGATCTTCAGTTAATCCAACCATCGCGATTTCTGGGTGAGTGTAGATTGCCGCTGGAGTAGCTTTAAGATCAACTTTTTTGTGGTGACCCATTGCATTTTCAGCTGCGATTTCTCCCATCTTAAATGCTGCGTGAGCTAACATTTTAACTCCGTTAATATCTCCAGGAGCATAAATTCCTTTAATAGAAGTTTCCATGTATTCGTCAACTTTAACACGTCCACGTTCCATTTCGAATTTATCAGCTAATTCTCCAAGACATGTGTTATCTGGAACACGTCCAATAGATAATAATACTTTGTCAACTGCGATATCTTCTTTTCCTTCTACTTTAACTACTACTTCGTGACCTTTATCAACGATTTCTAATAGTTTAGTAGATGTAAGAACATTGATACCTTGTTTTCTGAATTGTTTTTCTAATGCTACAGAAGCATCTTTGTCCATGTTTGCGATTAGACGATCAGCCATCTCAACGATAGTTACTTTAGAACCGAATGTAGAGAATGCTTGCCCTAACTCAGAACCAATTACTCCACCACCGATTACTGCTAAACGAGATGGTACTTCAGTGATATCTAAGAACTCATCACTTGTAAGAACTTTATCACTATCCATTCCTGGAATGTTAATTCTACTTACTTTAGAACCACCAGCTAAAATTACATTATCAGCATCGATAGTTTCTTTTTCGTCAACAACAATTTTCTTATCAGCTGTTAGACTTCCTACTCCGTTAAATACTTTAACACCGTAAGATTTAAGTAATCCAGCTACTCCACCAGATAAAGTTTTAGATACTTTGTTTTTAACAGCTACAGTTTGTTCCATATCAACTGTAAATGCATCATTTACAAGTTTGACACCACGATCTTTTGCAGAACGGATGTAGTTAATGATTTCTGCATTGTGTAAGAATGTTTTTGTTGGAATACATCCACGGTTTAGACATGTTCCACCAAGTTCACGGTTTTCTACTAATGCTACTTTTCCTCCTAATTGAGCCGCTTTAATAGCTGCTACGTATCCAGCAGGACCTCCACCGATAACTGCTACATCATATTCTCCACGACGTTCACGTTTTGGTAATACTTCTTCTGCTTTAGTTTCAGGTACTTTAACATCAGCTGCTACTTCTTTAACAACTTCTTGAGCTGCTGCAGTTGCACCATCAGCTCCTGGTACTGCTTCACCAGGTTGTCCAATCCAAGCGATTGTTTGAACTACTGGTACAGTTGATCCAGCTGGGTGAAGAATTTTTAATAATGTTCCACTTGCTTCAGCTTCAACTTCCATATTAACTTTGTCAGTTACGATTTCAAGTAGGACTTCACCTTCTTTTACTTCGTCACCTTCTTGCTTAAACCATTGTACGATTTCGCCTTCTTCCATTTCACTTCCGGCTTTTGGCATAATAACTTCTACTGCCATGTTATAATCACTCCTTAATACACTTTTCTCTTATTTTCTTCTATATATTATATCATTATTAAATTAGTAATGATAGTGGATTTTCGATAGCTTCTTTCAGAGTCTTCATGAATTTAGCTCCTTCTAATCCGTCAACAACACGGTGGTCCGCTGTTAATGTTAATGTCATAATTGGTCTTACAGTAACTTCACCATTTAATACTACAGGTTTTTGAACAGTAGCACTTACACCTAAAATAGCTGTATTTGGTTGGTTAATGATTGGCACGAAGCTTTTAACTCCATACATACCTAAGTTACTGATTGTAAATGTTGAATCTGCCATTTCATCTGGTTTTAATTTACCAGCAAGAGCTTTAGTTGTAATTTCTTTAGAAGCTACTACAAGCTCTTTAAGACTCATCTTATCTGCACCTTTAATTACTGGTACTACTAATCCGCTATCCATACCAACAGCGATTGATAAGTTTACATAGTGGTGTAAATACATTTCTTTTTCATCACTTGATAATGAAGCATTTACATATGGGTGTTTCATTAATGATTTAATTACCGCTAATGAAATAAAGTCTGTAACTGTTGCTTTTTTACCAGTTTCTTCGATAATTGCATCAACAACTTTTTTACGTAATGCTAATAATTCAGTCATATCAACTTCAACATTAACTACGAATGTTGGCGCACTGAAGTAAGATTCACTCATACGTTTAGAAATAACTTTACGCATTGGTGACATTGGTACAGTTTCAACGATTCCCCATTGATTTTCATTTGGCGCTTTAACAGATTTTTTACCTGGTTGAGCAATTTCTTCTTTTTTAGCTGGTTCTGGTTTTGGAGTACCGTTAAGCACTGCAAGAACGTCAGCTTTCATAATCTTACCATTTGGACCTGTTCCAGCGATACTTTCTGTATTAATTCCTTCAATTTGCGCAATACGTGCAGCAAGTGGGGAAATTTTAACTCTAGAGTTAAGTTTGTAATCAATTACGTCTTCTTTGTGAATACGACCTTTCGCACCAGTTCCTTTAACTTTAGATAAGTCGATTCCTTTTTCACGAGCATATGCTCTTGCTGCTGGTGTAGCACGAAGACCTGAATAATCTATTACTTCAATTTCTTTTACTGGTGTATGATCAACTTTTTTCTCAACAACAGTTTCTGCAGGAGCTACTTCTCCTGTAGAGCTTGCACCTGGAATTGCTTCACCTGCTTCACCAATCCATGCGATTGTTTGAACAACTGGTACAACATCCCCTGCTTGTGCTAATATTTTTAACAAAGTTCCGCTTGCATCAGCTTCAACTTCCATATTTACTTTATCTGTTACGATTTCTAATAGGACTTCACCTGCTTCGACATGGTCACCTTCATTTTTGAACCATTGTACGATTTCGCCCTCTTCCATTTCACTACCGGCTTTTGGCATAATAACCTCTACTGCCATGTTTTATTCACATCCTTCGCTAACTAAATTTTTATTTTTTATTTACAGCTTTTTTAATTGTTTCTTTGATGTCTTCTACATCAGGTACAACTAATTTTTCTAAGTTTTTAGCTGATGGAATGTTAGTGTCAGCTCCTGCAACACGGTAAATTGGGCTATCTAAGAAATCAAATGCATCACTTTCTGCGATACGAGCAACGATTTCTCCACCAAATCCACCTGTTTTGAATGAGTCGTGACAAACTACTAATTTTCCTGTTTTTTGTACAGATTTAACGATTAAATCTGTATCTAATGGTACTAATGTAATTGGGTCAACTACTTCTACTGAAATTCCTTCTTCTTTTAACTCTTCAGCAGCTTTTAAGCTACGCTCTAACATTCTTCCCCATGATACTAATGTTACATCAGTACCTTCTACTTTGATGTCACCTTTTCCGATTACACCAACTTTACCTACTTCAACTTCACCTTTACGTCCAAATAACGCTTTTGGTTCGATGTAGATAACAGGGTTGTTATCTCTGATTGCAGCTCTTAAAATTGAGTAAACATCTCCTGCTGTACCTGGTGCTACTACTTTAAGACCAGGAATGTGACAGAACCATGCTTCTAGAGCCTTACAGTGCTGTGCAGCAGCTCCTGTACCTGCACCAGATGCACAACGATATGTAACTGGTACTTGTACTTCTCCACCTAACATATAACGCATTGGTGCTGCTTGGTTAACAATAGCATCCATACCAATTGTTACGAAGTCCATAAATGTTACATCGATAATTGGACGCATACCAACTGAAGCAGCCCCTGCAGCAGCTCCACAGATCGCAGCTTCACTGATAGGTGTATCGATAACACGTTCAGAACCGAACTCTTCTAACATTCCTACTGTAGTACCGAAGTCACCTCCGAAGATACCAACATCTTCACCCATTAAAAATACATTTTCATCTTCACGCATTTCGTGAGTCATAGCTTCTTTTATGGCTTCACGAACTGTCATAATTTTTGTTTCTTTAGTCATAACTATTAATCTCCTATTATATAAAATATTATTTAAATTATTTTAACCTAAAATATTAGTCAGCGTAGTTATCTTGGAATGCAATTGAACCATCAGCAAATGGTGATTCTTTAGCAAATTCTACAGCATCATCGATAGTTGCTTTTGATCTATCTTCGATTTCTTTTAATTCTTCTTCTGTAGCAATTCCATTTTCTAATAAGTAGTTTTTATATTTTACGTTAGGATCTTTAAGTTTCCATTCTGCTACTTCTTCACGACTACGGTATTTACCAGCATCTGAAGCTGAGTGTCCAAACCATCTGTAAGATACTGCTTCTACTAAAACAGGACCTTTTCCACTTCTAGCGTGGTCGATAGCTTCTTGCATTGCATCGTATACAGCTAATACATCGTTTCCGTCTTCAACATGAATTCCTTTAATTCTATATGAAGCAGCACGCTCAGTAATTTTTTCTACACGCATACATCTTTCTTGAGCCATTGAGATACCATATTTATTGTTAATTACGTAAAAAATAAGTGGTAAATCCCAGTTAGATGCCATATTTAAGCATTCGTGGAAACTTCCTTCGTTAGTAGCTCCGTCACCCATACAACAAATAACAACATTACCTGTTTTTTTCATTTTTTGAGCTAGAGCGGCTCCAGTACTTAAACCGTGTCCTCCACCAACGATACCATTACATCCCATGTTTCCTTGTTCAAGGTCATAAACGTGCATACTTCCTCCACGTCCTTTACATTGACCTGTTTCTTTACCAAGGATTTCAGCCATCATACGGTCAATTTCAATACCTTTAGCAATTGTTTGCCCGTGACCACGGTGGTTAGAGTACATTAAGTCTTCTTTTCTTAATGGATAAATAGCTCCAACGTTAGCTGCTTCCTCTCCTACTGAATAGTGAGTCATACCGTGAACTAGACCACGAGAGTATAGTTTACTTAACTCCATATCAAAATCTCTAATAAGGTGCATTAATTCATACATTTCTAAATGCTCTTGTTTAGTTAAATCTTTTGATGTTTTTACCATAATAACCTCCAAAGTTTGTGTATATATTTATTAAATGTGTATAAATTATGTTTTAATCATATATTACTTTATTAATATACAATGTTTCCGAAAAAAAGTCAAATTAATAAACTCAATAAAATAACAATATTTATCTCAGTAATATTTCTCCCCTCTGTATTATTACAATAGTGATATATAAGTGAACAGAGTAACACAGGTTTCATTCATTTCTATACATTATACTTCTTCTTGTAAGATACTTTATATAAACTTTTTTTCAATTTCTATAGATACAGAATGAAAATATCAAAATTAAAGATGTTTCAAATACTTTTTTTGAAAAATTATGTAGTTTATTAAGAATCAAACTACAGAAGATAAAGTTAATATAAAGCGTTTTCTTTAAAATTTATATAATTATAAACGCTTAAAAATTGAACTTAATTAATTATTTTTCAATAAATATGTAAACTTTAAATTTATATGAAGTACCATATAAATTACACTAACGTACATATATTATTAAAATTTTCTCTTGAAATTAAACTACTCCGAAAATTGACGTACTATATATTATAAACACTACTAATTCAAAATAGTAAATATATCATACCAACTATCAAAAAAGAGATCTGACAGTTTTTCAGATCTCTTTCTTTATTAAGCGACGTGCTTATCACAGTGACAATCGCCTGTCTTACAGTTTCCACATTCACAATCTTCTTTTGCGTTATGGCAACCACAATCACAACCTTCTTTGCAATCACAAGTTCCTTCTACACAGTTCCCACATTTGCAATCTTCTACTGCATCATGACAGTGGCAGTGGTGTTCACACTCACATTTAGTCATCTTAATCGCCTCCGTTATTTTATTCTATACTTAAATTTTATTATGTTTTATATAACAAGTCAATAGAATCTCGTCTTAAGTAACTATTACGATTTACACATCATTAAATCGTAATGAGGTCGATTTTGAATTGGAATTAAATATAGGTAGAAATACTACTTTAATGTAGACATCTACCTATATTATTTTATAAATTATTCACTAATAACTGTTCCATCAGCTAATGTAATTTTATAACCATTGAAATTAATTTTTCCTTTGTTGTTTAATTTTGAAATTTTCACATCTCCTGTTAAATTCCATACTGCATCTTCTTCAATGGTAACTTCAGCATTATTTTCAACTGATTCACCATTTTCTAAATTATCCACTATATTAACAGTTCCATTAAATTCCGTTGATCCCGATAATGTTAAATTTAATGTAGAAATAGTATCTACTTCAATTTTTCCATCTAATTTTTGGTCTTTCGCTTTAAGAGTTACATTTCCTCCATTAGAACCTGCTGTCCCCCATCCATGAGAAGCATCATTTCCCAATACTGCTAACAATCTACCATCTTGATCATTATTTTCTATTTTAACATTCTCTAATGTTATTTCACTTGTTGTATTAGTAACATAGATTAAATCACCATTATTATTAGTCAAAGTTCCTTCTTTCATATTAAACACCGATTTACCTACTTCAGCATCCCCCGACATTGATTGATATATCATCACATTATGCACATTAGTATCAGAGCTGCTACCTTTATCATCACTCATATTACCTTCTACTTTCGTATTCTCTAATGTAATAGAATTTTGCCCTTCTATTACCAATGCCTCTGAATTTTCCGCTTTAAGATTTCCATTTTTAACAGTTATATCTGCTGTCGAGTATACCGCTGGAGAATTATAACCTTTTGAAACATATTCTCCACCGTCAACATTTACTGTACCGCCACCTCTATCTGAACGTATGGCAGCCGATGAATTTCCTTCGGTTTTCACATTTAGGTTATTAGCATTCATTGTTGCTCCACCTGTAGTTTGAATTCCTCCAGAATTATCATTTGTTGTGTAAATTTCAGAGTCACTAATATTTACAATCGTTCCTTCACCATAACTGAATACTCCGTTACCATTTTGTGCTGTTGTCTTCACTTTCGCATTTTTTATATTCACAGTTGCTTTATCTGTAGCCAATAATCCTGCATTCATTCCATAGAAATCACCATCTTCTGTGTTTGATGTAGAGCCACCTGTCTTATTTATTTCAATATCCTCTAAACTTACTTTTGCACCTTTTACACGTAATGCATTTTCATCATCACCTGTCGATGTATAAGTTTCATCTTTTTTATTTTCATCTGAATCTATTGTATTCGCTGAAGTTCCTTGATTAATTTTACCACTTCCTCCAAAACCTCCTGAACCTGGTTTCGCTGGTGGTTGTTTCCCTGGTTTATCTTTACCAACTATTTGAGCAGAACTATTATCGCTAGCAAATACATTCTGAGTTGACGATAATGTCCCAAAAGTTCCTGTTGTTAATAATGTAATTAAAGCTGTTGATATAAGTAATGTTTTATTCTTCATTCTAATTACCTCCAAGATTGCTATGTTTATTCTTTATTATTTATTTCTATATACTCTTCAATATTTTCTTGAATTTGGGATGACTTATTATCACCCGTGCTATTTTTCTAACTTTCTTATCCGCTAGTAATTTTGCTATTTTCTTAATCGACATATAAATCATCTCCTACTTTTTATTTCAAATTATTTATTTGATAAATATATTATATACTATCTACTTTAAAACTAATTAAATCAACTTTAAATTATAATTAAAATTCAAATTTAATTATATTTAAGTTAACAAAAAAGTTTAAGTTGAATTCAATATCTAGATTTAATTTCGATATGCAATGTTAAGAATTAAAATTTAAATACAAAAATACGCCTCGAATTACTTCAAGACGCGTTTTATTGTATTATTTAACTCGTATATAAACAGCCTCACTTCCCACATTAGCTGTATTAACAACTGTTTGATTACCTAACCAACCTCCATGAACAGCTTTTCCATTACCAGCATAGACTGCAATATGCGCATAACCTGTACCTCCATTGGCGTAGTAAATTAAATCACCGGGTTTAGCTTCAGATGCCGATACTATTGTACCTAAACTCATATAACCTACCGGCCAATCATGATAGTTTATTCCTACAGATTTTAATGCATTTGTAACTAGCATTGTACAATCTTGAATTGCACCTACTTGACTTAATGCTGCTTGATAAATAGCAGCTCCTTTGCTTGAAGAAGATACCTGACTATTTGTAGTTTCTTGTGCATTCAATTGAGTTACTGTAGTAGATACCTCTCCTTCATTATTTGTTTGAGTTGTATCAGTCGCAGTATATTGAGTAGAAAACTGATTAGCAGATATATCATGAGCTGAAGCATTTTGTATCGGTGTTACCGCTCCAACTGCTCCAGTTGTTAACATTGTTATTAAACTTGTTCCAATAAGTAATTTTTTAGTCTTCATTTGCATTGCCTCCAAATTTATTTTGTCTACTTGCCTAAATATTTTTATTTAGCTATTTCCAAGTACTTTACTCCAGTTATTCATATCCTACAATAGTTAGTAGTATCTATAACCAAAGTTTTCATCAAATATCAAATTTATAATTGATAAATAATATTATATGGATACAAACTAAAACTCACTTAAACCTAATTTAAACTATAGTTAAAAATGAAATTTAATTATAGTTTAGTTAACATTTAAATCACACAATATGTTTTCTCTAAATTATATAAAAGAAAATTATACAAAAATACGAAAGATAATATTCTCCTACTTATGTTTACTATGTTATAATGAAGTTGAAATAAAAAACTTAAAACTTAATTAATTCTATTTCCATTATTCTTTATAAAGTACTTTTCATATAAAAAAGGGAGGTTATTATATGAAATATAATAAATACTTAATCATTTCTATTCCGATTCTAACAATACTAGTAACAACATTATTTTATACAAAAAATATTTTCTATCTCTACTTAATTATTCCTGTATTTATCTATGTTAGTTTTATAAAATATTATCAAGAAAAAGATAAATTATTAATAAAAACAAATAAAATCTTGAATCTTTTAAAATTAGAAAGTATTATTTATACTACGGCAATGCTAATATTATATTTGACAATAATGTTTAGTTATATCAAGAAAATTCAAAAAGTAGAATATTTATATATTGCATATTCAATTTCTGCAATCTTACTCCTATTATATGCAGTAATTAATATCAAACGTACTCTGCTTATAAGAAAAGAACTACGAAATAACAATACTAAATAATTAAAAAAAGAAATCAGCTCACTATCGAACTGATTTCTTTATTTTTCTTACACTAAAATATTTATCAAATGAATTTTCTATATCTTTAACAGCTACAACACTTATTAATAAAACTGCTAACATAAATATTCCTAAAATTATAAATGATGGATTTTCTACGTAATTAATA
This sequence comes from Gemella haemolysans, assembly GCF_901873445.1. GTDB lineage: Bacteria > Bacillota > Bacilli > Staphylococcales > Gemellaceae > Gemella > Gemella haemolysans_C. Next base: position 23,192 of record NZ_CABFLN010000004.1, on the reverse strand, counting down.
TATGTCACAAATGGAAGACTTGAATAAAATCCGATTGTTAAACTTTTTACAATAATTGCAATAACTAATGTACAAAGTATCATAATTAAGAATAAATTAATTGACAGAGCTGCTAAACAACCAAAGAAAGTAGCTACTCCTTTTCCACCTTTAAACTTAAAGATAATAGGTTTTATATGTCCTAGTAATACTAAAACTATACACACATATATTATCTTAAGATCTACATCTAATATTTTTAATAGAATAACTACAAAAAACCCTTTAAAAAAATCTACCGCTAAAACAAATAAAAACGATCTTGGACCTAAAACTCGTCCTGCATTTCTTGCACCAACATTCCCTGATCCTTTATTAGTAAATTCTTCTTTATTTATTTTTTCTAATAACTTGCCACCCATTATATTTCCTATAAGGTATGCAATAATAGCGTAAATTATCATTGTAATCATAACTTCTCTCCTCTCATAAATTTAATTTTTATCATTCTTATCCCCTCATTTAGAAACATTAGGCATCCTATAGAAAACGGAACCACATAATATGCTAATCTATATATTACAATAGTAGCTCCTATTATTTCAGGATTTATTCCTAAATTTTTAAGACCAATTAGGACCAATGTATCAAATGTACCTAATCCTCCTGGAATCATAGTTAGTAATCCCACTATAGATGCTACTATTATAACTCCCATTATTTGCAATTCCTTATCAGCAACTAAATCACCTGTATAAAAATATAAAATTATTAGTATAATAAGGGCCGCAAACACCCATTCTAAAAAAGAAATCACTGTCAATTTTACACTTAAATATCTATCCGTTCTAATTCTTGGTTTTCTCAAATTAAAAAATAGATACAAAGGTAGAAATAACGACATCAGAATTAAAGAATAATAAAAAATTTTATTATCAGCATATAATGCCTGACCTGGAAATACATTAAGAACCACAAAAATTGATAACAAGCTAATACCTGATAGCATAGAAATTAATATCATTCCTATTGCAGTAACTAATGTTTTCCCACTCTTTGTATAAGGTTTATACATATAATATCTAAGTCCAGCACCAATAAAGCCACCAAAACCTAAAACCATATTCAGTGTGTTAGTCATAAAGCTGATTTTAAAAATACGGAATGAAGACATATTTTTCGTTAAATTGATGGCTTTAAGGACAAAATAATCGTAAAGACACAAAATACTTATACCGAATAAACCGAATAATAAAACTACTAAAAATTTCACCTCTCCTATAGTCAAGGTAAGATGATGTATTTTTTTAAAATCTAAACTAATAATCTCTTTTTTAAAATAGGAAAAAATTAAATAAAATATCAATAATCCTAAAACTATTTGAATTATATTCTTCAAATAATTAAATGATTTTTTTTCTGTAATATTTTTCATTTTTATTTTCCTTAAATAATATTTATCTACTTTATATTAACATTTTATAGCATTTTTTTCAATACAATTAATGCTTAAAAGTCAAATATATACTCTACGTATTGCACTAATCTACATATTCATATAACTTATCTTCATATTCATTATATAATTCTGGATAACCTTTTTTCACAGCTTTTAAAAATGTTTTTCGAATTTTATTGACTTTTTGTACATAAATCAACATAAACATCAATGTAAATATCACAATATACAAAATCAACATCTCAATTAAAAACGCTCCAGGGGCTCTTTGATATAATCCGAGGAATAATATGAGTGTAGTTGTAAAAAATACCATTACTACTGCTACTTTAAAACCTTTTTTATATCTTGTATAATCATCTTTCACAATTTTACAGATTATATCTAATTCTTCTTTTGTATATCCTCCACTTTTTATTGATTTCAAAGTATAACTCGGAAGTTTTTCAGATGTTAATATTAAAAATAATTTCGATAATATAGTTATCATACTTTCCCTCCTACTTCACATAAATATTACAGCAAAGAAAAGCTTTTTGCCCTCCTTTGCTGATTAATAATTGATTTTAAAGTTTTTTTATTAGTTCTGTAGTTAATATAGATGAATTTACTGCAGCTATTTGTAAGAATTCATCAAAAGTAACTCTTGTTCCTTCTTCTGCTTTATCACTTACACTACGACAAACTATAAATTTTGTTCCAAATTGGTGACAAGTTTGAGCAATTGCTGCTGCTTCCATCTCAACTACTTGCATATTAGGAAAGTTTTTCAATATTCCTTTTTTCAACTCTTTATTAGAAATAAATGAATCTGATGTACCCACTAAACCAAAATGAATATTATGATCTGGTAAGCTTATCTCTGAAGCTAGTTTTTGTAACTCTTCATCGCTCTTATATGCTGCCGGCATCTGTGGCACTTGACCAATTTCATAGCCAAACTCTGTTGCGTCAACATCAAAATGTCTTACTTCTGTAGCAACAATCATGTCCCCAATTTCCATATCACCTTGCAGTGCACCACATGTACCTATATTAATCACATACTTTGGTTTATAGTGATCTAGTAATAGAGTTGTAGCAATAGCAGCATTCACCTTACCTGGTAAACTTAACATAAGAACAATATTTCGCCCTTCATATTTACCTTCATAAAATGTTACATGTGCTATTTTCTTTTCTTGTAAATCTTCTATCTTTTCTTTTATTATAGCCACTTCTTCTGGCATTGCACCGATTAATGCTATCATAGTACTATTCTACCGCTAAAATTTTGATATCCATTGAATCTTCTGGACCTGTTGGTAATGAAACTTTTGCTACATCTCCGACTTCTTTTCCTAATAAAGCTTGTGCTACTGGAGATTCATTTGAAATTTTGTATTCGAATGGATTAGCTTCCGCACTACCTACGATTTTATAAGTTTCTGTTAAACCATCTGGTAATTCTTGATAAGTTACTGTGTTACCAAGACGAATTGCACTTGATTTTTCATCTAATTCGATAATAACAGCATAACGAATCATTTGTTCCATTTCTAGAATTCTTTGTTCGATAAATCCTTGTTCATCTTTTGCTGCATCGTACTCAGAGTTCTCAGATAAGTCCCCGAAACTACGTGCAATTTTAATTTTTTCAATTACTTCTGGACGTTTTACTTTTTTATAATGTTCTAATTCTTCAACAAGTTTGTCATAACCTTCTTGGGTCATTTGATATTCTAATTTTTCTTCTAAAGCCATAGTGGTACTCCTTTTTTTAGTCTACTCTATATTATATCTTTTTTTTTCTTATTTTGCTAGTAGCGATTTAATTTTTGTTATTAAAATATCAATCGCTATATCGTTATATCCACCATCAGGAACAATAATATCTGCATATTGTTTAGTTGGTTTAATATATTTTTCATGCATTGGTCTAACAGACACTAAATATTGATTAATTACTGATTCTACAGTTCTTCCACGTTCATTAATATCACGTAATAATCGTCTTAGAATACGCAGATCACTTGGCGTGTCAACGAAAATTTTAATATCCATTAACTCACGTAGTTTTTCTGAATATAGACCAAACATCCCTTCAATAATAATTACATCTTTAGGTTCTTGGTGTTTTTGTTCTTTACTACGAGTATGATTTACATAATCATATACAGGAAGTTCAACTGCTTTCCCCTCAATTAATTCTAATAAATGATTATAAAGTAATTCATTATCAAAAGCGCTAGGATGATCATAATTTGTCTTAACTCTCTCATCCATTGTCATGTGACTTTGGTCTTTATAATAATAATCTTGCTCAATTAAAGCAACTTTATCTTGAGTTAACTCGTCTATAATTCTTTTAGTAACAGTAGTTTTACCACTACCGCTTCCTCCAACAATACCGATAATTTTTGGTCGTTTTGTAGTCATTATCGTCCCATTTCCTTTCGCATCATATTGCTTTTAAATACTCTAGAGTCTAATTTTGTTCTAATAATTTGAAGTGGATGTCTTGCTGCATCTAACAATTCACCATCTTCATCATAAATTTCACCGATAACTTGTCTAAACGTATCAATCTCTGGTCCAAAGAATTCAACTTCTTGACCTGTTTTAAAGAAGTTACGTTGTTGAATTGTTGCGATTTGAGTTTCTTCATCATAATGAAGAACTTGTCCAACGAAATCATAATTTGTTTTCTTACCACCCTCATTCCCAAACATTTGTTCAGAATACTTAGGTATTTCATAGAAGAATGACATCGCTGTATCACGGTTAGCACATTTATATAATTCTAATTTATATTCCGGTGTCATCTCAAAGTTATCTGGATCTGCACAATAATCGTCAATTAGTTTTCTATACACACTTGCAACTGTCGCAACATAGTGAATAGATTTCATTCGCCCTTCAACTTTTAATGAATCTATACCTAACTCAATAATTTCTGGTACTGCTTCAATTAAAGTTAAATCTTTAGGGCTCATTGCATATGGATTTGCACCTTCATCGAATAACCTAGTATCTTCATCAGTTCCTTCTTCATAAAGGTCATAATTCCAACGACATGATTGACAACAACCTCCACGGTTACTGTCACGAGCTGTCATATAGTTACTTAAAGTACAACGTCCTGAATATGCTATACACATTGCTCCGTGTACAAACATTTCAATCTCAACATCTGTTTTTTCACGGATTTCTTTTATTTCCTCATATCCTGTTTCACGTGCTAATACAACACGGTGTACTCCTTCACTTTCCCAATATCTAACTTCTTTATAGTTTGAGATAGATTGTTGAGTACTGATATGGACTTCTACATTCGGAGCGACAGCTTTACATCTTTCGATAATGTATGGATCCGCTACGATTATTCCTCGAACACCTGCATCTTGAAGTGCCATTAAAAATTCATCTAATCCTTCAAAGTTTTCATCGTGCGCGATAATATTCGCTGTTACATAAATATCTGCTCCATATTTTGCAGCAAATTCACAACCTTCTTTTATCTCTTCGATTGTAAAGTTATCTGCGTTACTACGAAGTCCAAACTCCTGTCCACCTAAGAACACAGCATCTGCTCCGTAGTGAATAGCTATTTTTAATTTTTCTAAGTTTCCTGCAGGAAGCAGTAATTCTGGTTTTTTTGTTATTACTCTCTTGCCGTCTCTAATTTCTGAAATATTTGGTATTGCCATAAGTTTAGGTCACATTCAAGTATGACCCATCCTCCTTGTCTTTTTTATTAGGTTTTACATAGGAAACCTTATCCTTTTATAAAATTCAAGAATATACTAGTACATAGTTTTCTTATAGAAGAATCCTAAGTCTACTTCTCTATATTTTGGTTTAATTCTTTCTATATCGTTATAGAAATCTTGTTTTTCATCTTCGTATGCCTCTTTATCTTCATAATAAAGATCAATAGCATCACGATAAATAGTTACAACCTCTGTGATGTAATCTTCATCTTTTAAAACACCTTCAATCTTAAATGCAGTTACCCCTGCTTCGATTAGACGATCTAATTCTTCAATAGCACAGATATCATTTGCACTCATGATGTGCGTCCCATTCGAATCCTCAAAAATTGGATAGCGTTCATTTCTATCTTGACTGTATAGGAATAGTTTCTTAGAATTACTATATTCTTCAATATACTTCTCTTTACCACTATACATAAAATAGTTATCCACCAATTTTCTTACAGATTGGAACATACAAAGCATCCCCTGAACTTGTACTTCAATCTCATATTCACTTTTTCCTGTAATTTCAAGAATTTCATCAATAGTTAATTCTTTTGATAGACAAGTTCTATACGCTCCACGTTTCCCCCAGTAATTACAAGAGAATGAATTTGTCGCTAGCGTATGTGGATCCCATTGAAGTTTAAAATCAAGATTTTCTTCTCTTAAAATTGTTATAATTGTTGGTTCTCCATATATTAGAGCATCTACATTTAGTGTTGATAAATAATGTAAATAATCAACTAGGTCATCTATATGCTCATTATGGAATATTGCATTTACACTAACATATGCCTTTTTCCCTGCTTGGTGAATAATCTCGATAGCTTTTTTTAATTCGTCTCTTTTAAATTCACCAGCAAGACGTAATCCATATTTTTCTTCACCAATAACGAAACTATCAGCTCCTACATTTATCAGTTCATAAATATGATCAATACTTTTCGGTGTTACTACTAACTCTACAGTCATTTTAAATCCTCTCGTTAATTAAATTTTATGAGAATAACTCTCTTTTTTCTTCATTAAAAATAAATTATGTCTTTCATGATAATAATTTATTGTTGCTGCAAAAGCGCCTCTTTCTATTACTATATACTCAGTCTTATTTAACTTATTAGGTGAATCATATGCTAGCAAGTTTAAATCCTCATATTTTTTAGATGAAGCATAACCTCCGAAAAATAAAACCATTACAAAAATCCAAAGAGTAGCAAATAAACCTATACCTATAATAATAAATTTACCAAATAATGAAGCTAAAGAATTACTACCAAAAGTGTTCATTCTCCTAATGAGCATTTCCCAGCCTTTTATAATAATTAATAATACGGCTATATAGTCTAAGTATGGATAATATACAATTATTAACGCATAATCCGTACTAGCTTCTAATATAGCATTTATAATAAATAATAAAAATAAGAAGATAAAGTATCCAATTATAAAAATATTAAATTTTTTCATTAACATATACTCCTTTATTTTCTAGTTGTTATTGCTATTCCATCTCCAAATGGTAAAATGACACTCTCATAATTTTCATGGTTTAACAACCACTCATTATAGTTATTTATCTTTCTTGAAAGTTGTTTTAAATCTCTACTATGTCTAATAATACTAGGATCTGCTACCATTCCTTTAAATAGAACATTATCAGTTAAGACTACAACATCTTCAGCAAAATATGGTTCATACAGTTCAAAAAACTTTCTACTTTGACTTTTAGCACCATCAATAAAAACAATGTCATACGGTGCATTTTTTACTACTTCATCTTGTAGTTCTAAGGCATCCGCATGAAGAAGTGTTATTTTATCAGTAAGATTTCGTTTTTCTACATTACTTTTAGCAATATTATACATCTTATCATCACGTTCAATAGTAGTAACATTACATCCTATTGTTTCAGCAAGTTTAATAGATGTATATCCAATTGCTGTACCAATTTCCAATAGATTCTTTGCCTTTTTTATTTTTAACATTTGAATTAAAAATCTTATTCCTATTTTATCAATTATTGGAACTCTATTTTCTTCAGCGAATTTTTCTAATTCTAAGTAAAATTCATCAAAGTCTTCTAACAAATCTATAACGTATAAGTCATCTTTTGATTCTATCGCAACCATGTTTACCTCCATATTTATACATCATTATATAATACCATATAAGTTGGTATAAATGCAATTATAAAGACTAAAAAGGAAGTAACCCTATATTTTATGATTCTATAAAAATCACTAATACAAAGTTACTCCCACATATCTTTTATATATTCAAAAAATCAACTAAATACATCTGAATAATAGAAAACTCTAACTCTTATCGAATTTACTATTTCTAACATCTATTAAAATTATTTGTTCTATTTTTTTAATCCTTTTCGTATAAAGTCTACAGAAACATAGACTATACATAAAAATAGAACAAAGCCAATAGCACTTGCAATCGGACTAGAAATTGCCTTACTAAAAAAATCTACAAAATCCATAATTCACATCTCCTTTTTCACCACTTTATCACAATACTATTCCTAACACAATTAAAAAATGAATTACTACTAAAACCTCTCCTTTTAAATTTTAATAACCTATTTTTTATTAATTTCCCCTTTTATTTTTGTACATATGAACAGTATTTATCTCAATAAATGTAGCCAATATCCTTTACTTAATTATATCAAATAAAAAAAACAATATCAAATTATGCTATAAAGAAAAAGAGGTTAACCAAAGTCAACCTCTTTATTAAAATCTTATTTTTCTAAAGCTTGAACAGCTGTAATTAATGAAAGTTTATATACATCTTCCGCATTACATCCACGAGATAGGTCATTCACAGGAGCGTTTAACCCTTGTAAGATTGGTCCTACAGCTTCAAACCCACCTAAACGTTGTGCAATTTTGTATCCAATATTACCAGCTTCTAGGCTTGGGAACACAAATACATTAGCATCTCCTTGTACTTTTGAATTAGGAGCTTTTAATTTAGCAACTGAAGGTACAACTGCAGCATCAAATTGTAATTCACCCTCTACCGCCAATTCAGGTGCATTTTGTTTAACTAATTTAGTAGCTTCTGCCACTTTCGTAGTATCTTCAGTAACAGCTGAACCTAAAGTAGAGAAACTTAACATTGCTACTTTTGGATCAACGTTAAAGCTTTTAGCTGTTCTTGCACTTTCAATTGCGATTTCAGCTAAACCTTCTGCATCTAATGTTGGGTTTATCGCACAATCAGCAAATACATAACGTTTGTCTTCTTTACTCATAATGAATGCACCACTTGTACGTTTTGTACCTGGTTTAGTTTTTATTATTTGTAACGCTGGACGAACAGTATCTCCAGTAGAGTGAATTGCTCCAGATACTAATCCTTCAACTTCACCTGTATATACTAACATAGTTCCAAAGTAGTTAACATCTTTTAATAATTCACGAGCTTTTTCTTCAGTTACTTTTCCTGCACGACGCTCTACAAACTTAGCAACTAATTCTTCTAATTTTTCGTAGTTTTCGTGATCAATAACTTCCAAATTAGAAACATCTAAAGATAATCCTTTAGCAATCTCTTCTACTTTTTCTTTTTTTCCAACTAACACAGGTTGAACATAACTAGTAGCGCCTAATTTAACAGCCGCTTCTAATACACGCTCATCGTATGCTTCTGGAAGTACGATACGTACTTTTTTCCCTTCTAATTTTTGTTGAAGTTCTACAAATAAATCATTTGCCATCTTCATTTCCTCCTAATTGTATATAATATCTTTAATATGTCTTATCGGCTTTAAGCTTAAAGCGTCAAATAAACTTCCCTTACCTAAAATTGTGTAGCCTAGTAATAATCCAATATAAAATATAATTATCATTAAGGCTATATTACGCAAGTATCTTTTTAACTTATCATTTAGTTTCATAATGAAATCCTACTCGTCTACTCTTTGAATATCTGCACCTAATTTTCTCATTTTTTCTTCGATGTCAACATATCCTCTATCAATATGATAAATGTCAATAACTTTAGTAGTTCCTGTTGCCATTAATCCCGCAATAACTAATGCTGCTCCAGAACGTAAATCTGTTGCTCTTACAGTTGTTCCTTCTAAATGAGGTAATCCTTCAATTAGTGAACTTCTACCTTCTATTCTGATTTTAGCATTCATTCTACGTAGTTCTTCTACGTGCATGAATCTATTTTCAAAAACTGTTTCTGTAATTGTACTAGTACCATCTGCTAAAAGTGTTAGAACACACATAATAGATTGCATATCAGTTAAGAAACCTGGATGTGGTAGAGTTTTAACATCTACCGGTTTTAAACTATCTAATTTATTACTTACACGCATAGAGTTTTCATCTACTATTTCAATGTTAACTCCCATTTCTCTCATTTTGCTCACTAAAGCAACATTATCTTTGTATGGAGCTCCTTTAATAAGAACATCTCCTTTAGTTGCTGCAGCTGCAATCATGTATGTTGCCGCTTCTACACGGTCTGGCATCACTGAGTATTCTGTACCTACTAATTTATTAACACCTTCTACAACTAAAACAGAAGTTCCTTTCCCTTCGATTTTAGCTCCCATTTTAATTAAGAAGTTAATCATATCTTCGATTTCTGGTTCTTGTGCAGCATTAACAATTGTAGTTTTTCCTTTTGCTAAACAACTAGCCATAATTACGTTTTGAGTTCCTCCTACACTTGGGAAATCAAAAAAGATAGTTGTTCCTTCTAATTCTTTTTCTGCACGAGCTTCTACAAAACCTGCATCTTGAATAATTGTTGCACCTAGTGCTTCAAATCCTTTTAAATGTTGATCAATCGGTCTACTTCCAATTGAACATCCTCCTGGCATTGCTACTTTAGCACTTCCTTCACGTGCTAACATTGGACCTAAAACTAAAAATGATGCACGCATCTTACTAACAAATTCAAAAGAAGCCTCTGTTAATAATGGATTTCTAGCATCCATTTCCAATGTATTTTCATCAGGTCTATAATCTATTTTCACTCCTAGACTCTCAAATAACAATCCGATTGTTTTAATATCTGATAACTTAGGAACGTTATAAAATTTACTTGTACCCTCTGTTGCTAATAATCCAGCTGCTAATATTGGTAAAGCAGCATTCTTCGCACCAGAAACTTGTACTTCTCCTATTAAAGGTGTTCCACCTTTAACAACTATTTTTTCCAAGTTGTTTCCTCCATCTCTATATTTACATTTTATATCACATATAATACTACCACAAATTAATAAATAAATAAAGTTTGAATAATTATTTTAATATTTATTTTATTAAAAAATATAGTTTGTATTATCAAATAATGAAAAACTAATTTAAGTTACATAAATGAATAATTATTATCTTCTATCATTTAAAAATCTAATTCTAAAAAAGTTATTCTACAAAAAAGGATAATTTCATAAAAAATACTTTTTATGATTTTATAATTCTGTAGAATAACACTTCTTTATTTACCTTACTACATTACTAATGAATAAAACTATCAATTATAACTCATCAAAGAAAGATAATTGAGCTTTTTCAGGCAGGCCTTTTAATGTTCCCATCTCTCTTAAATACTCTACTACTGTAGATGAAACACTTCCTCGTTTCGAAAAGTCTTCAATTGAAAGGAACGATTTTTCTTCTCTCGCTTGAACTATTTTATTCGCTACGTTATCTCCAAGCCCAGGCACTATTGAAAATGGTGGAATTAAAGTATTTCCTTCAATGATATAATCATGGCTTGCTGATTTTTCTAAATCAACTTTTGAGAATGTAAAACCACGTTCCATCATTTCATTAGCTATCTCATAACTTACTAAAGCATCTTTATCTTTATTCGATAATTCATTCTTATCTGTAGTTTTTATTTCTTTAATTTTTGCTTTTAATGTTTCTGCTCCCTTAACAACCGTTATAATATCGAAATCACTTGCTCTAACTGAGTAATAAGCACAATAGTATGTAAGTGGTTGATGTACTTTAAACCATGCAATTCTTAAGGCCATTAACACGTACGCACAGGCGTGGGCCTTAGGGAACATATATTTGATTTTTTTACATGAATCGATATACCATTCTGGTACATTATTATTGATCATTTCTTTTTCAAAATCTTCAGTAAGACCTTTACCTTTCCTAACACTTTCCATTATTTTGAAAGATAAACCTTCTTCTAGTCCAGCATGTATTAAGTATACCATGATGTCATCACGACATCCAATTACATCTTTAAGTTCACATGTACCATTTTTGATTAATTCTTGTGCATTGCCTAACCAAACATCGGTACCATGAGATAATCCAGATATCTGAACTAACTCCGAATATGTGGTCGGCTTCGTATCATCTAACATTTGAATAACAAAGTTTGTTCCAAATTCAGGTATTCCAAAAGTTCCACTTGCTGAATCCACTTGATCTCTAGTTACACCTAGTGCCTCAACTGTTGAAAAAATACCCATTACTTCAGGATCAGATACGTCAATTGTCTTAGGGTCTATTCCTGATAAATCTTGAAGTTTTCTTATCATAGTCGGATCATCGTGTCCAAGTATATCGAATTTTAAGATATTATCATGGATAGAATGGAAATCGAAGTGAGTAGTTCGCCATGGACTCGTTTCATCATCCGCCGGGAATTGGTACGGTGTAAAGTCAAAAATGTCCATATCATTTGGAACAACTAGTATCCCTCCAGGGTGTTGACCTGTCGTTCTCTTAGAGCCTTCACATCCTGCTGCAATACGTTCTATATCTATACTTCTCTTCTCTATTTCATTTTTCTCATAATAATCTCTAGTAAATGAATAAGCCGTCTTTTCAGCAACTGTCGAAATCGTTCCCGCACGATATACGTAATCCTCACCAAAAATTTCTTTCGTAAAGTTATGTGCCGTAGCTTGATATTCTCCAGAGAAGTTTAAATCTATGTCGGGTACTTTATCCCCATTAAATCCTAGGAAAGTCTCAAACGGAATATCCTGACCATCTTTAATCATCTTCACATCACAGTGAGGACAATTTTTATTCGGAAGGTCAAATCCTGAAGCATATTCTGCATTTAGGAAAAATTCACTTTGTTTACATTTTGGACAAACATAATGCGGAGCTAATGGGTTAACCTCTGTAATCTCCATCATTGTCGCAACTAATGATGAACCAACAGACCCCCTTGATCCTACAAGATATCCATCATCAAGTGATTTCTTAACTAGCTTATGTGAAATTAAATATACTACACTGAATCCATTACCAATAATAGATGCAAGTTCTTTTTCTAATCTTTTCTCTACTATTTCTGGCAACTGTTCCCCATATATTTTATGAGCCATATCATAACTTAGATTACGAACTTCATCTGCTGCCCCTTCAATATTTGGTGTATATAACTTATCTTTTAACGGAACTACTAACTCAATCATATCGTTAATTTTATGAGTATTTTCTATAACTATTTCTTCTCTTAATTGTTCATCAAGATAAGAAAATTCTTTTAACATCTCTTCAGTTGTTAAAAATGTTGCCATGGGTTTTAAATCCCGTGCTCCAGGATTACTTTTCACCGTAAGCCTTAATATTTGGCGATAAACATGTTGATATTCATCTAAATAATAACAATCCCCTGTTGCTACGACAATTTTTTCTTTTTTATCAGCTAATTTTATTAATTTTTTCAGGATTTCTTCTAATTCTGCATTATCTGATATCCTTTCATTTCTTATGAAATTAGCATAATGATGCTTAGGTTGAATCTCAATATAATCATAAAAATCAATTATATTCTCCACCTTAGCTTCTTTTGAGTTTAATAATTCTTCAAATACTTCATTATCACCATTACCACTACCGATTAATAAATCTTCACGATATTGTTCTAATAAACTACGTGGAATTGTAGGCTTAGCTGAATTTAAATATTTAGTACAACTATAAGACACTAATCTAAATAAATCTTTCAATCCTTTTGCATTCTTAACTAAAATTGAACATGGAAAAGTTCTAGAGCGTTTATGTGCAAGTTCTAAATCAATCTTTTCGTCAATCTCATCATGATATTCAATGCCAAGTTCATACAATTGATCTAACATTTTCACAAAAATCTCTGCAGTAGCTTTAGTATCATAAATCGCTCTGTGGTGTTGCACTAAACGTACTTTGTATAGTTTAGCTAAATTACTAAGACCATGTCTTTTCGCTTCTTTATTTTCAGCACGAGAGACAAATAACGTATCTATACTAGCATTATTTCTATTCTCTAATCCTAGTCGCTCAAAACATGTATCTAAGAAGCCTAGATCAAACTTCGCATTGTGGGCTACTAATATGTCATCTTTATCTAACCAATTATAAAAGTTAGTCATGACTTCTTTTTCTAATGGAGCATCTCTAACATCATCATTAGTAATACTAGTTAATCTTGTAATTAATTCTGAAATAGGTCTTTGAGGATTAATGTAACTTTCAAAGCTATCTATTTCAGCTCCATTTTTCACCTTAACAGCAGCAATCTCTATTAATCTATCACGTTCAGCAGAAAGACCTGTAGTCTCAACGTCAAATACAACATAAGTAGCATCTTTTAATTTAAGGTTCTTTGGGTTAGTTGTAGCAGTAATGCTATCATCCATAATAAAAGCATTAAGACCATAAATAGGTTTAATATCTTTCCCTTTTGAACTTAGACAAATTTCTGGATATGCTTGAACTCCATATGTATCAGTGAAAGCAATAGCTTCGTGTCCCCAATCCATAGCCCTAGCTATATATTCTTTCGCAGAAGAAATACCTTCTAGTTGACTCATTTTTGTATGGGTATTTAACTCTATTCTCTTTTTACCACTATAATTATCTTTTTTTTCATCTTTGTGAGCAACTTCAATGGACTTCGGTTCTATAATTGTATCTCTTAAATATGGATCATTACTAACACTTCCATGAATCTTAAGCCATTGCCCTTTTTTTATTCCTTTTACTAAATCGGTAAGTTCATTTCTTCTTTTATTTTGAAACTTAGAATTAGGATTATTACCAAATAGTCTTAATATAATAGAATCACTGTAGTCAGTAAGTTTTAAGCGGTATTGGCTTGAACCATTTCTATGAACAATTTCTTCAGTTCCAAAAACTTGAGCCATTATTGTTACATCGCCAGCATAACCAATAACGTCCTTAATCTCCACAATATCTTCATCACGAATTTCTTGTCCATAACGAGTTCCACCGCCTCCACCAAAAGCAACAAATTTTTTCTCAGGTTCTTTTGGTTTTCTTTCCGCATTTTTCTTATCAATTTCTTCTAGTTTTACGATTTCCTGGGAAATTTTCTCTTCCTGACTTTCTAACACCGCTTCTACATCAGTTTTAGAAAAATTAGGAATTATATCTTTAATTAAAATACCAATGTTAGAATAACTACTTATTATCTGTTGTTTTCTCTCATTAATAAAATTATTCCAAATAGATGGAGCCATTATCTTCATAGTTAAAACATTGTTGTTTACATCTATTTCACTAAATAAAATACTCTCTAATAGAACTTGAGATATTTCCGAGAAATTTTCTAATATTATATATTTCCAAAATTCTTTTATTTGTTCATCAGTTGCAACATTAGTTGTTTTTAACCGATAATTAACTATGTAATCACCCATAAAACTTTCTCGTAGTTTTTGTATAAGTAATGTTAATTCATCTACTAATGGCAAAGTTTCACCACTGAAATTAAATGTCCATGTCTTATTTTTATTATCTTTTTCTATATTATCTAAAGAAAAATTAATAAGTTCTGAGCCGGCTAATCTTTCTTCTAATTCTAATGTTTTAACCAATAAAGAAAAATGTTTATTACTCATGCTTCCTCCTATAGTTTACTAAATCGACAAATTATTATAATAATTATCGACTAAACGAAAAAAATCCATTCATTTTATTTCTAATTTAACAAAATGAATTAGCTTTTCAATAATAAATTATTATAAATTATCAATACAATATAATTTTACACTTATTTAAATTATACTAAAAATACCAACTAAAAACAAATGGTTATTTTCTATTAACTATTTATTTTTAATTGGTATTTACTATTTTAACTTTTTCTTATTATTTGTAGAATGATTCTACTTTAGCTAATACATCAGCAACTTCTGTATCAACTTTTTCTAAAGTTTTTCTTTCTTTAACTTCCACGATTCCTTCTCCAGCTTTTTTACCTACAACTACTTGTAATGGAATACCGATTAAATCCGCATCGTTAAATTTAACTCCAGCACGTTCTGCTCTATCATCATAAAGTACTTCATATCCAGCAGCCGTTAACTTAGCGTATAATTCTTCACTAAGTTTTACTTGTTCTTCTTTCTTAACATCTACACATACTAAGTGAACTTGATATGGAGCTACTTCTTTAGGCCAGATAATTCCTTTGTCATCACTATGTTGTTCAATGATTGCTGAAATAACACGTGTTACCCCAATTCCATAACATCCCATATAGAAGTGATTTGCACGACCATTAGCATCTAGGTAAGTAATGTCCATAGATTCTGAGTATCCTTTACCAAGTTCGAACACTTGTCCTACTTCGATACCTTTAGCGAATTTAACTGGTCCTGATAAGTCTTCAGCTAAATCTCCTTCTTCAATCATACGAAGGTCGTAGTGAGCATCGATTTCATAATCCCCTGGATTTACATTAATGTAATGGAATCCTTTTTTGTTAGCTCCACAGCTGTGGTTGTACATGTATTTAATAGCATTATCACCGATTACTTTACAGTTTTTAATGCCAAATGGTCCCATGTAACCTACTACACTTCCCATAACTTCTTCAATTTCTTGCTCAGTTGCCATTTCTACTTCAGAAGTTCCTGTAGCTTTCATGAATTTAATATCATTAAGTTGATCGTTACCACGCATAAGAACTAAATAGAATTCTCCATCAGCTTTTAAAGCTAATGCTTTCATAGCACGGTTTACTTCAACACCACAGTATGCAGCGATTTCATCGATAGTTTGTTGATTTGGAGTTTCTAATAAACTACGCTCTTTTTTCTCAAAACCTGTAGGCATAGTGTAGTTTTGTTCAACTACGGCTGCAGTTTCAATATTTGCTGCGTAATCACTCTCTTCAGTATACACAATAGTATCTTCTCCAACTTCTGCTAAAGCTTGGAACTCATGAGTATAGCTTCCTCCGATATTTCCAGAGTCAGCTTTTACCGCACGATATTTAAGTTCAAATCTATCAAAAATATTACTATAGGCTTGATAATAATCTTTATAAGTTTCTCTTAAAGATTCTGGTGTATCGTGGAAAGAATAACCATCTTTCATGATGAACTCTTTACAACGTAATAAACCTAAACGTGGACGAATTTCATCACGGAATTTAGTTTGAATTTGGTATAAGTTTACTGGAAGTTGTTTATATGAAGTTACCATGTTACTAACTGTTTGACATATAATTTCTTCAGCAGTTGGACTTAATGCATATCCTGCATTTTTTCTATCTGTAACACGAATTAACTCGTCTCCCATTTTGTTCCATCGACCAGATTTTTTCCAATATTCATCTGATTGTAAAATTGGCATTAATAATTCTACAGCACCAATTTTTTCGTGTTCTTCTCTTATAACTTTTTCAATTTTTTGAATTACTTTAGTAGCTAAGGGAAGATGAGTATAAACTCCTGCAGATACCTGCTTCACCATCCCCGCTCTAATAAGCAACTTGTGACTTGTTGCTTCTGCAGAGGATGGTACTTCTCTTGTTGTTGGAATAAATGTTCTTGATTGTCTCATAACAATACCACCTCTCATTTTTAAAATCACTTATATTATACCACAAAACTTATGATTTTTTTCAAATAATTTCACTTTTTTATAAATATATTACTGTATTACTTATCCATAATATTTTGTTATTAATTTTAAAATATTGCGTTTAAAACCATAATTATTGTTGTTTTCGCTTTCTATTGTAATTTTTTATTAAATACTTACTCATAAATTTAATACTGTTATATAACTTTTTTACTACACTAATAGCGATTTTCATTATTATTAATTTATCAACACTTCTTAATCTTTATCTTATGTTATTTCTTTTTCAAGATTTTTTCAAAAATATCATATTTTTAGTTGTTAGTAATTTAATTTTTTTCAATAATATAGTATAATAAATAAGATAATTATTTATGGAGGGATATATGTTTAATTATCCTAATAAAAAAGGTAATTTTATTCAAAAAACTAAATATTCTAATCGAGGTATGGAACTTGAAGAAGACATAAATTTCGCGAATAAATATTATTTAAATAATGACATAGCCGTCATTCATAAAAAGCCAATTCCTATTCAAATTGTTGAAGTTAATTATCCTAGTAGATCAAGCGCTATGATTACCAAAGCATTCTATAAAACACCTTCTACTACGGATTACAACGGTCTTTGGAATGGAAAATATATTGATTTTGAGGCTAAAGAAACTAATTCAGCCACATCATTTTCTCTAAATAATATCCATGATCATCAGATAAAACACATGCAAAAAATTTTAAATCACGGTGGAATAACTTTTATCATAGTTCGTTTTAAAAAAATAGATAGAACCTTTATTTTACCTTTCAAAAATTTTATATTCTTTCATAATCGAGCTAATAGCGGAGGAAGAAAATCAATAAAACTTAGTGAATTTGAAGAATCGGCATTTGAATTATCGTTCAACTACAAAATAAGATTAGATTATTTAAATATTATAAAAAATAATGAAAGTGAGTTTTAATAACAGATGAAAACTTTATTTAAATATATAAGTTCAATCTTTTTTTCTATCTGCTTAGTATTATTCTTTGTTGTTATGATACTATTTGCACGTGAATTAAGAGATGTTCCTGATATTACTCAGGCTAACTTACAAGATCCTTTATCATCAGAAATTTATGATAAAAATCTTAATTTAATCGCTACTGTTGGAGCTGAAAAAAGAGAATATGTATCATTAGAAGATATTCCTAAAAATATAACTGATGCAGTTCTTTCAACAGAGGATACAAGATTCTATTCTCACCTTGGGATTGATCCTATTCGTCTTATTAAAGCAGTTCTTATTAACATACGTTCTAATTCTGCTCAACAAGGTGCCAGTACAATAACACAGCAAGTAGTAAAAAATTCATTACTTACGTCAGATAAATCATTACAACGTAAAATTCAAGAGGCATACTTATCTCTAAAACTAGAGAATAAATTTTCTAAAAAAGACATACTGGAAATGTATATGAACAAAATATACTACTCTGATGGTCAATATGGGGTAAAAACAGCTGCTAAATATTTCTATAACAAAGAATTAGATCAATTAACTTTACCTCAAGTCGCTCTTTTAACGGGGATTCCTCAACAGCCAATATTATATAATCCTTATGATTATCCTGAACAAGCTAAAGAACGCCGTGATACAGTGTTATATGCACTTTTAAGTAATGGGAAAATTTCAGAAGATGAATATAATAATGCGGTTAATACTCCAATTACTGAAGGTATTGTAAGTAAGACAAAAGAAGAAAGAGCTAATCAACATACTTATAATCCTAAGTTTGCTGCTTACATAGATCAAATTACAAAAGAATTAAAAGAAAATAAAAGCTTTGAAAATGTTAAAGATCCACTATCTATGGGATTAAAAGTTTATACTAACTTAAATCCTGAATTGCAAATGTATGTCCAAGATATGTTAGACAATCAATCTTATCCAATGACACCGCATGCATCTCAAGCTGCTATTTCTGTTCTTGATACTAAGACTGGACTTATTGAAGCTATTGGTGGAGGGAAAAATTATAAAGCTGGTGGCTATAACTATGCTGTTGATGCTAGAGTACAACCTGGTTCTTCGATTAAACCTCTAATTGATTATGCGCCAGGTATAGAATATTATGGATGGGATCCACAAACAACATTTTCTGATACACCATATAAAATAGCCGGAACTGATTTTTATATTCAAAACTGGGATAGAATTTATCATGGAACAGTACCTATGACTCGTGCGGTAGCTTGGTCTTACAACATTCCTGCAGTACGAGCCTTCGAATCTGTCGGATATGAGCGAGCTAAACTCTTCGCTGAAAGATTAGGAATTCCAGTTACTAAAGATGAACCTACAACAGCAATCGGTGGTAATGTTGATGGAGTTTCAACTTTACAAATGGCTGGAGCCTTCGCTTCATTCGGTAATAAAGGCTACTATAACAAACCATCAACTATTGTAAAAGTATTCAATCCTAATGGTAAAGAATTAGTAAACATTAAATCTGAACCTGTGAAAGCAATGTCAGAAGAAACAGCTTATCTTATGACGAATGTCTTAAAAGGTGTTTTAACTAATAATGGGACTTCCCCTGACGGTAAAATCCCTAACTTTGAGATGGCTGGTAAATCTGGTTCAAGTACCTTTGATGATTCTGCTTATTATAACTACGGTATTGATGTTGTAAATTCAACTAAAGATAGTTGGATGATCGGTTATACAACCGATTATACTGTTGCAGTCTGGCAAGGCGCTGATGTAGTAGACTCAGCCGCCAAAGCATTATCCTATAATCAAGCAAAAACAACCCAAGTTATAATGGCTAATGTTCTAAAAAAAGCTTCAGATAACAAGGTTCCCGCTGCATTTGAAAAACCTGCTGGAATAGAGACTAAAAACGGAGTTGAATACACTAAAGAAAGAAATAAAGAAACTGATTACATGTATGCTGGCAGTGATCGCGATGCTGTTTATCAAGCTGCATTAGCTCAAAAACAACGTGAAAATCGCTCAGCATTAACTCAAGTATTCAATTCATTAACTAATTCAACTACTTCTCGAACTACAAGCCAATCTTCTGCTAATACCTCTTCTTCATCAGAAACAAACTCTAGATCAAATATAAGTAACTCAACTCGTACCAATCAAAATAATCGCAGACGATAAAGTTAAAAGAATGGGAGTGACTCAAAAATCGATTTCTGAGTCACTCCCACTATCTTTTAGAACTTCTACTTTAGAAATTAAATCCTTCATAAAATATTCTATTTTTTCCTATCCCTTTTTCTTTTAATAGTTTTTCATATAAAATATTCATCACCATTGGGCCTGCAATAATATAATTATATTCATCACCGATTGGTAAATATTTACTTAATTGATCTGATGTAAATCTTCCATTTTGACAATATGATTTAAAATTACTTCTTTCATTCCACAATTCAAATTTTTCTTGATATAATAATTTCTTATCTTTTTTTACAGTGTATAAAAATGTAATATCTTTATTATTAAACTTATCTGCTAAACCTAATAAAGGAACGACACCAATTCCTCCTCCAATAAGAACAAATTTTTCATTCTTATCAGATTTTTCTATCATTGAACTTAGAACTCCATACCCTCTAGTTAAATTAACTTTTTCTCCAACTTCTATATTAGATAGATTTTTCGTGAAATCTCCTACTCCTTCTATCGACATTTGAACATACCCATCACGTTCTGGGATATTTAAAATAGAAAATGGATGCGGTTCTTTCATTCCTTTTACATTAGGGAAAGAAATAAATGCAAAATCTCCCGCTTCTATTTTTCTCAATATAGCTTTACTAGTAGTTATTGTTAATTCGGTAATATTAGCATCTACTTTTCTTACATTTTTTAAAATTCCAACTTGAATATTTAAGTATTTGTTATACGCATAGTACCCATATGCTCCAAATGCTACAAGAGTATATATAATAACTAAAATAGTAAATGGAACTATACTTCTAATATATGGTATCAAGATAATATGTAAGAAAGCTAATAACGCAGCTACTAAATTAAGCCTATGTATCCACATAGATAATTCATGTTTAAAAATTTTTTCTAACATTTTCTTTATTGTCATCAAAATACTAATTCTTGAAGTTAACCACCCAGCCATGAAAACAAGAGAATACGCAACTATTGCGATAAATATGTTCATTGACCATTCACCAGTGAATTTTATAAGTCCTGACGATTTTAAAAGTTGATCGTGTAAATACATAAAGATCACAGCAAAAATAGCTGTTACTCCATGAATTATATACATATCAGGTAAACCTATTATTCTGTCTAACCATTTAGGTTGAGTTGACAGGAATATTGCTGAAAGCATCCATGAATATGCAAATACTCCTAAATTAATCGCTAATACCCTGCTTCCATATACTTCAGGTAAAGCATTTCCTACTGTTATTATCAATGGTAATGGTATCGTTAATAATACTATTAACCAAGTCATATTAAATATGAATTTATGTTCTCTCAACATCTATTATTTTTCCTTCCTCAAAAACTCTTTTAATTCCTTCTTTTGTTAATAAAATTCCAGATAACTTATTTTTTTCTACAATTTCACTCCAAACATTTTTATTAGATACTATACCCACTGTTGCCATTACATCTACATCTGATAAGTATCTTCCAATAACTGTAACTTGGATATGCTCAATATCATTCTCACTTTTAATATGCTGTCCTTTTTTATTAATCCCCGATGTTGCCAACGCTCCATTTTTTATGCTGTATCTAGCTATTATTTTCTCTCTATCTTCAGGATTTTCTATTCCTATTTCCCAATAAAAATCACTTTCAGTATTAGTTCCCACTTGCATATCTCCAGCTCCATTAATTGCGCCTGCTTCTATTATATTATTATCAATAAGGGGCTTTAAATATTTTATAAAAGCATTTTCTATAGCCCAACCTTTAACAAATCCTGTCGGATTATATTTTCCTTCAAAAAATGGATTAAATAAGCCTCGTGTCTCTTTTTTAGCTAAAATTGAACGACTGTAAACTTCTTGATATTCTAAATCAAAAAAATTTTCTTGTAAAACTTCACCTAAATCTGTATGCCTACTAACCAAACTATCAGGCAGAAATGGTGAAAACTTTTCTTCTACTTTTTTCAAATATTTATCAATCTCATCGATAACTTGATTCAATGCCTCTATTAAAGTTTCATCAAAATTATTCTTTACAAAAGCAATTGTAAAAGGCATATTCATTCTTTTTAAAACATAAGTTTTATACTTAACCATCTTATTTAGCCTTATTTAATGCATCTTGTAATGAACCTTTGAATCCTTCAAAAGTTTCAGACGCTCCTGATACTAATGCAATATCACTACTCTGTGCTTCTATCGCTTCTTCAACATACTTAGGTAAAGCTATTTTATTAATACTTTGTGAAAACTCTTCATTCGGTTGAAGAAGTACATTAACATTAGAAATTTTCCCATTTTGAACAACAACACTTACTTGGAAATCACCTTTATTTGTTTTTGTTACTGCTCCAGTATAAGTACCATCTTTATAAGTTACAGCTTCTTTTTGTACCGCTGGTGTATTACTTGCAGTTCTCGTTTTATTATTCTCTTTTTTCTTTATATCTTGATTTGTATTTTGTGGTATAGAAGTCGTATTTAAGGTTTGTGTATTAGGTTTTACAAACGTATAATATCCTGCAGTCAAAGCAGATGCTCCTACTACTCCTATTAGAGCTGTTTTCTTTATTTTACTCATATTATTACTCCTTTTTTTTATACTTTTAAGGATAATATACCATATAATTAATATATTCCCTACTACTTTGCATTACTATACATTATATTTTTTCTAACTAAAATATAACTAACATGGAAATTACAAAATCAATTCATAATAATTACATTTTAATTAACATAATTTCTATAATAAAAAATCTTTAGAGATATTTTTTACCTCTAAAGATTTCTTTTTTATTTCTTCGGTCTTGTTTCTGGGAATGTAAAAACAAAAATAATATAGATAACACTTCCTAATAAATAGAATATGATTGATGAAGAATATCCCATGTGATTTAGTACTAAACTCCATATAAAGTTAAACAATGTATATATCGCATATCCAAATGCCCAGAAAATCCCAAACATGATTGTTAATCTTTGTGAATTCA
>NZ_CABFLN010000003.1 GCF_901873445.1 Gemella haemolysans | reverse complement strand
GTTTTATAGTTTCTTTTTAAAACTGTCCTTTTTTGGAATTAACGTTGACTTAATTCGTTTAGTTTTCAATGTTCAAAATAATGGAGCGGGTGATGAGAATCGAACTCACAACATCAGTTTGGAAGACTGAGGTTTTACCACTAAACTACACCCGCATTATTAAATTTCATTTTTAAGCATTTGTTAAACACTTTTATTATTTTATCATTTTTAGAAGTTTTTGTCAAGAAGTCTTTTTATTTTTTTTGATAACTTCTTATCTTTTTAAGACTTATTTATAATACCACTTCTTTTATATTTTGTCAAGAACTTTTTTATAATTTCTTAACATTAAACATTTTAAAAGTTTCTATCGTTCGGCTTCTCTGTCAGAAGACTTGTACTATTCTATCATCAGTTATTAATTATGTCAATAGAAAATAGAAAAAAAGTTTAGAAAAATTCTTTTTTTCTGTTTTCTAAACTTTTTCTTCTATGAATATGTTCTTTTTTATATTTATTTAGTAGTTTGTCTGTGCACTATTCTATAAGGTAGATTCATTTCATTTTCTTGTACATTAAATTCTTCTAATTCTACCTCGTCTATTTCTTCGCCTTTTCTTTTAGCTTTTTCTATATCGATAATTTTTGTTAATACACGCATTGATACTGCACCGATATCAAAGATTGGTTGAAATACTGAAGAAATTTTAGGTCTTGTCATGTTTATTAGTTTTGTATTTTCTAATGAAAGGATTTGTAATTCTCCTGGAATATTAATTCCTAAATCTAATGCTTGTTGCATTACCGCTAAAGCAACTTCATCAAACATAGTAATTACTACCTCTGAATCAATATTACTTAATGCTTTATATAGTTTGTTACTTTCTTTGTATGTTCTATATCCATCAATTATGTTTTGTGGTTTGAAATCTACTTTTTCTGAAGCAAGGGCATCTTTGTATCCTTTTATCAGTCTTTGTGTTTTTTGACTTTCGTATTTATCTATTACTAATGAGATATTTTTAGATCCTTTTGCTAAAAATTCTTTAGTTACATCATATGCAGCTTTTTCATAATTTATATTTACCGCATAGAAATCTGAATCAGTACCTAGGTTTCCTGCTAAAACTACTGGTATTTGAATATCTTGTAAGTAATTTTTAGAACTATCTGATAAAGAATGTCCTAAATATATAATCCCGTCTACTTGTTTACTTACGAATGAAGCAAAGATATTTTTTTCTATTTCTTTATCATCACATGAGTTTGCTAAAATTATATTGTATTTATACATATTTGCTACTGATTCAATTCCACTTACTATTTCAGCCGAAGATAAATCTGCTATATCGGGTAATACTATACCTATAGTAGTTGTTTTTTTACTAGCAAGTCCTCTGGCAACAGCGTTAGGTGTATATCTTAATTTTTTGATAACCTCTTGTACACGTAGTCTTGTATCTTCTTTTACGTTTGGATTATTATTAACAACCCTTGAAACTGTCGCCATCGATACTTTTGCTTCTTTTGCTACGTCATATATCGTTATTGTCATAGTTTTTCTCCTCTACTTTTTTATTTTAAATTTTTTTGATAACTTTAAAAACCTTTTCATCCGTATATATTGTACCAAATTTTTTTCTATAAGTCTAGTATTTGAAAATAATTTTTTCTATATTTTTTTATTTTCAAAAAACGTTTACTTCCCTTTAATATTAATATTCATTTTATTGAAAAAATATAAAAAAGAAGAGTTAAATTCTCCTTAAAAATTTAAGATTAGAATCTAACTCTCCTATAATTTCCTTTAAATTATGCTTCTAAAGATGCGTATGCTTTTTCTAAAGTTTCTTTTAATACTTTAGCAGAGTGTTGCATTTTAGCTGTTTCTTCTTCAGTTAATTGTAATTCAACAACTTCACGAACACCTTCACGTCCTACGATAGCTGGAGTTCCGATGTATAATCCATCGATTCCATATTGTCCATCACAGTATCCACTTACTGCTAATTCTACGTTTTCATCACGTAAGATAGCTTTAACGATTGTGAATAATGCAAGTCCGATTGCGTAGTAAGTAGCACGTTTGCGATTAATTACTTCGTATGCAGCACGCATAACTTTTTCTTCAACATCAGCGAAATCTTCTTTAGTGTATTTAGAAGTTTCTAAGAATTTATCGAATTGTTTTCCGTAAACATTTACGTTACTCCATGCAGCAAGTTGAGTGTCTCCGTGTTCCCCAATGATATATCCACGAACACTGCTTGGTGCTAATCCTAATTTGTCTCCTAAGATGTAACGGAATCTTGAAGAGTCAAGAGTTGTACCAGATCCAACGATTCTGTTTCTTGGGAATCCAGTGAATTTTTGTAAAGCGTTAGTTAATACGTCTACTGGGTTAGATGCAATAACGATAACTCCATCGAATCCAGAAGCAACGATTTGGTCTGACATATCTTTAACAACTTTAATGTTTTTGTCAACTAGGTCAAGACGAGTTTCACCTGGTTTTTGTGGAAGACCTCCAGCGATTACGATAACGTCTGCATCAGCACATTGTTCATATCCACCTGAAGTTACTTTAATAGGTGGTACTAAAGCTCCACCGTGGTTAAGGTCCATTGCTTCACCTTCAGCTTTTTCAGCGAAGAAATCGATTAATCCTAGTTCTTCACAAAGTCCGCTTGAATATAATTGATAAGCAAAGCTCATTCCTACCATTCCTGCTCCTATTAAAACAACTTTTCTATTTTTCGCTTTCATAAGAAAACCTCCATTAATATATATATAGTTTTAGATATTTTTTAAGTAATTATTTTTACTATTTTATTTTTATGGGATAAAATACTATAACAACTCTTATTAAAGTATAAATATCTCATTTCCCTTAGAATTATATCACACTATTGGAAAAAAAGAAAGTGTTTTTATTGCCTTTATTTATGCTATCTTGTTATTAATCTAAAGAAATTTTCATATATTTTTTGAAGTTTTTATAGTGTTATATACATAAAAAATAAAGCGTTTTCCTTTAACTGTCTTAGTTTTTACTTATACTTTTAGTAGAAGATAATTTTCTAATTTTATTTTAATTAGTATATTTTTTTTATTTAAATTTTTTAAAAAAATTTTATTTATTTTGTAGATTTTTTCTACTTGTACCATTTACATTTTATTTTCTGTATTTATGTTAGATTTATGTGTATTAGTTATTTGTAATTATTTTTCTATGCTGTAATATTACAGTTTTATATTTTTTTCTTATCTTCTTTATTTTTCTATGTAAATTTTCATAAATAAAAGAGACTCAAATTTTTCTTGAGCCTCTTCTTAAATTATTTTTCTATTATGTTTCCTTTTGAACTACAATGTACTAGTGTTACTAGTAATACTGCAGCTGTTAAAATTAATACATATAAAGCTTTATTCCAATCAGAAATATCTCTAATATATCCTAGTAATGGTGGGAATACTGCAGCTAATAAGTATCCTCCTGATTGGGCTAAACCTGAAATATCAGCCGCTTCACTTTCATTTCTTGATTTTACTGAGAATAAATACATTACATACGAGAATGATCCTCCTCCAGCTAAAGCAAATATAATGATAAATATTAACATTAATACAAAGTTTCCACTTGTGTACAGCATCCCTACTAATGACACTAAGTATCCGATAGTAATAACCACTGGGATTATTAATTTATTATGTACTTTATCAGCTAAAATCGGTACTATAAATGTTGATGGAAATTGTGCAAATTGGCTTATTGATAATAATAATCCTGCAGTTTCTGGTGTGAACTCTTTACTAATCATTATTTCAGCAAACCAAGAAACACTACAATAGAATAATGCTGATTGTAGTCCCATACTTAACATGATTGTCCACATTTTTGAATATTTAAAATAACCATGAACTTTTTCATGTTCATCATTTACTTCGCTAACATTATTATTCTTAGACATTGCAGCATAAATAATAATATTAATTACAGCTATAACTATCCAAATATTAACAGCAAGACCAGTTGAGAATTTTTCTCCACCAATATTAGAACTTAAAATTGGATAACTTATACCAGCTGCTACTGCAGCACCTACATTCATAACTACAGCATAAAATCCTGTCATAAGACCTAATTTTTCAGGATAATATTTTTTAACTAACCCTGGTAACAGTACATTACCTATTGTTATCCCTACTCCAATTATAAATGTTGTAATAAAGAATACATACGTGTCAATATAGAATCTTAAGCCTAATCCAAAGCTTATTACTATAGCAGCTATTAATAATGTTTTTTCTAACCCTGCTTTATTTGAAAGTTTTGCTACCATAGGACTAAATATTGCGAAAGCAATTAGTGGTATTGTTGTAATAAATCCTGCCGCTGTATTATTTATGTCTAATATAGATTTTAATGGCCCTAATATTGCCCCAACTGATGTTATAGGTGTTCTTAATATAAGACTTAAAAAGATAACACCTAGTATAATTAATATACTATTCGATTTTTTTGTCATTGTTCCTCCTTGTTAACATAGAAAAAGTAGTGATTTTACAATTAAGAGTTAGGGAGTAATTTAAAAGTCGATATTTCTAAGAAATCAATTTTATCGAATCTCCCCGTAAAGTTTATTAGATATTAATAAACTAATCTGTTTATGAGTTCTCATATAAACTTTTTTAAAATTTAGCATTTTGGTATCAGTACTTTTGCCTTATTATGTAAAATCTCCCCTACACAGTTTATTAGATACCCACCAAGTTGCTAAAAAACTCGTTGAATATCTAATAAATAACTACATTTTTATGTTTAAATTTAATTTTTATACTTTATTAGTAAGTTCTTACAGGTAAAATCAATTCGATAATTTCTCTGTGGTAGTCACTTGGTTGAATGATAAATGCTGTTAGTTCGCCAGAGAACTTAATGATAATTTCTTCAGCTGCAACAGCAGATACCGCGTCTTTTAAATATTTACCAGAGACAGAAATCTCAAATTTTTCATCTTCTAATGTAGAAGAAACTTTTAATTCTTCTATAGCACTTCCTAAATCTTTTGATTGAGAAGAAACTTCTAATAAATTATCAGTAACAACTAATTTAATAATATCATCTTTATCTTCTCTACTCATTAATGCAACCCTATCTACAGCATTAAAGAATTCTCTACTATTTGCTATAAATGTACATTCAAAGACAGTAGGAATAAGTTTATTAGTATTAGGATAGTTTCCACTAATTAATAATACTGTATAAACTACATTTTGGTAATAAAGAACTATTCTGTTATTTTCATAGAAGATTTCTACTTGATCTTTTCCATTTTCTATCATTCTTTGGAAATAAGTTAGAGCTTTTCTAGGAATAATTAAATTAAACTCTTTATTACTATCTTCATCATTAAGTGTAACTTGTCTTCTACTTAAACGATATGAGTCAGTAGCTGTAGCTGTTAAAATTTTGTTACTTAATGAGAAGTTTACCCCTTCTAAAATAGGTCTTTGATCATTAGGAGCTGTACAAAATACTGTTTCTTTAATAATATCATTAAAAATATTAGCTTCTAATTTAAGACTATTTTCTTTAGAAATAACTGGGAATTCTGGATAATCATTTGCATCATATCCTTTTACGTTAAATTCACTTTTTCCTGATTTAACTAATATATTATTTTCTATTGTTTCTATTTCTATTAAATCAGTAGGTGCTTTTCTAATAATTTCTATAAAATTACGAGATGGTAAAACTACTTGACCTTCTTCTTCAATAGTTATAATTTCTTTATCATCTTCATAACTATTTATTGAATATTCAACAGATACTAAAGAATCACTCGCTTTTAATATAAGTTGATCTTTTTCTAATTCTATTTTTATACCTTTTAAAATTTCAAAAAGAGAATTAGGTGCTATTACTCTTGATACGTGATTTAAGCCATCAAGAAAATTTGATTTAGTTATAGTAAATTTCATTTTTTCTCCTTATATATAATATATATTTAATAAAATAATAATAATAAGGCCTGTAAAAACTGTGGAAAACTAAAGATAACTCAAAAATAATGAATTTTAACTTGTTAATAACTTGTTAAAAAAGTTTTGAATATCTATAGTAGAATTTAACAGGCTTCTAAATTTTTCCTAAACGTTCTTTTATTACTTCTATATCTTCAAAAATTTCAGGATTTTCATCTTTGCTAAGTTTTGCAATTTTATTAAATGAATAAAGAATAGAAGTATGATCTTTATTGAAGCAATCTCCTATTGAAGGGAATGATAAAGTTGTAAGTTCCCTACATAGATAAATAGCTATATTTCTAACCTGAACGACTTCCTTTTTACGAGAAGATGAAAGAATATCATCAACCTTTATTTTATAGAAATCAGCACATACATTAATAATGTTCTCAGGTGAGATATTTTTTCTAGGTGAAGTTTTAGCACTTTTTAATATTTCCTCGGCAATACTAAGTGAAGGTTGTTCATGTTTAGATGTTGCCGTGAATTTAATACGCTTAAGAACTCCTTCAAGCTCTCTTATATTAGAAGATACGTTACTAGAAATATAAGTAAGTGTTTCTTCATCTAGTTTAATATCGAACTGTTCGCATTTGAATTTAATAATAGCCATACGAGTTTCGAAGTCAGGAGGTGTAATATCTGCAGTTATCCCCTGACTGAATCTAGTAACCAATCTATCTTCCAAATCATTAAGTTGAGATGGAGAGCGATCACTTATAAGAACGATTTGTTTTTGATTCATTTGTAGTTCATTAAATGTATGGAAAAATGCATTTTGTGTTTCTGTTTTACCTGATAAAAATTGAATATCATCGATTAAAAGAGCATCTACATCACGGTATTTTCTTCTAAAGTCTTCATCCGCATTAGTATAATTGTTCTTATCTTTCATTGGTTTAATAGAAGCAAGAAACTCATTTAAGAATTTTTCAGAAGATATACACTCTATTTTAAAATCAGGGAAATTAGCTTCCATTTCATTACCAATAGCGTGAAGTAAGTGAGTTTTCCCCAGTCCAACACCTCCGTATATAAATAGAGGGTTGTATATTCCACCAGGAGAAACAGCTACGTTCCAAGCTATATTATGAGTAAAAGCATTCCCTTCCCCTACTACAAAGTTTTCAAATGTATAGTTTTTATTTAGCGTAGGGTTTTTTTTGCTCGCTATAATATTTTTATTAGGTTCAGGTTTTTTATAATCTTCTAGAGGAAAAGTTTGTTTTTGATAAAAATGTTGAGCTCCAGAAGGTTTGTCACCTTGAAGGAAATTCTGTCTAATTAAGTTTTCTGCTGCTGGTTTTTCATCATCAACATGAGGTGTAATTAGAGGAAGATCGTTATCAAGGGAAGTATATTCTATATTAAAATCAAAACCAGTATTTTTCTTTAGTATTTCTTTTAATTTTTGATCATAAGCACTTTGAATAAATTGAGAAATAAGGGCTTCTTTACTAGTAATAACGATAGATTTCTTCATAAAATCGACGTTATCGATAGAAGCACTAGAAAACCAGGTATCAAATACATGAGGGTCTACAGTACTTTTTAGTTCACGAAGAATTATTTCCCATAAGAAATTAGAATTACTCAATGAAATACCTCCTTAAAAAAATATATAAATAATTATAGCATAAACTGTTAATAAAATAAAATGATAGTTATTAACAAGTTGTTAACAGAAGTTATTAACTATGTTAATAAAAAACTAAGAAAAAGCTGTGAATATGTTAAAATTAAATAAAAATAATTAAAGATTAAAGAGTCTTTAATAAGTTATTAACAAAGATTAATACTGATAGAAATATAGATTAAGAGTTTTTCACACACAATTCACACCTGTGAATAACTTTTTCTTGTTAATTTGTTAATAACTTTTAAAATCTGTTAAAAACTCGTGATAAATATAATTTGTTTATTTCAGAAATATAAGTTTTTAACAAAAAATTGTGAATAACTATTAATAAACTGTGAATAAGTATAACAGGAATATACTTAAATATTTTTTTATAGTTTTTAATAATTTATTAACAATTATATTAATTTTATGTGTTTTATTGTGAGTCTATATTAATATGCTAAAAGAAATATTACTCATAAATAGAGATAAAATGACTGCCATTTAGAATATTTTTCTTTAAGAAAATATTTTTTTTGAAAAAATGAGGTTTTTGCTTGATAAATTATTTTAGATATGTTAAACTAATTCAGTTATTACATCTATCTAAGTTAAAGAAAAGAAAACTCGAGGAGGACAAAATGAAACGTACGTATCAACCAAATAAAAGAAAACATTCAAAAGTACACGGATTTAGAGCTAGAATGAGCACTAAAAACGGAAGAAATGTATTAGCAAGACGTAGAGCTAAAGGAAGAAAAGTTCTTTCAGCTTAATGTTTGCACTGAGGGGGCTACCCAAAAGTCCTAAATTTTTTTAAAAGCTTATATGAAAACTCATAGACGCAGTGGTTTATTGGCATCCAAATTCGCTTTAAAAAGCTTTTTGAATGCCTAATAAACTGTGCGGGGGCAACTCGACAAAATCGATTTCTTCGAAATCACGATTTTTGAGTTGCTCCCTTTTTTTATTAGTCAGTCCTAAAAAATATGAAAGATAGTTGTAAAAAAGTAAATAAACTGTTAAAATATTAGTGTTAAGAAAGGTTTTAAAATGAAAAAAGAATATAGAGTAAAAAGAAGTCAAGATTTCGATAATATAATAAGAAAAAAACAATCTTTTGCGAATAGACAGTTTGTTATTTATTATCAAAAAAATAATTTAGACCATATGCGTTTAGGAATTTCTGTTAGTAAAAAATTAGGAAAGGCTTTCGAACGTAATAAAATAAAAAGATATATACGAGAAACTTTTAAAACAAGAAAAGAATATGTAAAAAACTATGATATAATAGTGATTGCAAGATCTGGTGCTAAAGAAATGCCGTTTTTAGAATTTGGTAGCAGCATCGATCATGTTTTAAAAAGATCAAAACTTATGAAAGCGAAGAGGAGTTAAGAATGGAAAAAGAATATTATTATATTGGAGCTACTGTAGATGAGGTTATTAAAAAGGGATTAAAAGACCTAGCTTTATCAGAAGATGCAGTGAAAATTGAAGTAATCGAAGGTGGTAGCACAGGTATCTTCGGATTATTCAAAAAAGAAGCAAAGGTAAAATTAATTCCATTAGATGAAGAATATAATAAAGAAGAAGCTGTTGTTAAAGTTATTGAAGTAGAGAAAAAAGAAGAACAAGTTGTAAAAGTTGAAAAAACTACAGAAGAAATTAAAGAAGTTAAAGTTGAAGAAGTAGCTGAACAAGAAGCTCATGATGAAAAAATAGAAATAGTTGAAGAAGAGACTGTTGTTGAAACTGAAGCAACAGAAACAGCTGAAGAACCAGTTAAAAAAGCTAAAAGAGAAGATTATATCGTAAAAAATCAAGACCGTATCGTAAGCTACTTACAAAATATCGTTATTGCGATGGGATATCCGGATGCTACTGTTGATTTTAGAGAAGATGGGAATCGTCATTTCACTTTAAATATTAAAACAGAAGAAAACACTAGCCTAATTATCGGAAAACGTGGTGTAACTTTAAATAGTTTACAGTTTTTAGTTAATAACTTTGCTAAAAAATTCAGCTCACATTACTTCAGAATTGAAGTTGACTGTGATGACTACAGAGAAAACCGTAAAAAAACATTAGAAGACCTAGCATTAAACTTAGCTAAGAAATCTAAAAAAATCGGGAAACCAGTTGAATTAGAACCTATGACAAGCATCGAAAGAAAAATTATTCACAATGCTCTAACAGGTATTAAAAACGTTGAAACAGAATCACGTGGTGAAGAGCCACATAGATATTTAGTTATTACAGCTAAATAGGAGGTCTAATGAAGACAGTATTAATAGTTGATGATAGTTCTTATTATAGAAGCCGTGGAGCAGAAGTTGTTAGTCGTGCAGGATATGAGTATTATTTTGCAGAAAATGGCGAACAAGCTGTACGTATGTATAGAAGAATAAAACCAGATTTTGTAACAATGGATATTTGTATGCCGATAATGGATGGATTAGAAGCAACTAAAGAAATTTGTACGAAATTTCCTGGTGCTAAGGTACTTATCTGCAGTAGTGTTGGACACGTACCTGTGTATAAAAGGCAGGCATTCGCTAATGGAGCTTGCGGTGTATTACCGAAAGAATATGACTTAGATGATTTAGAATTCGCTATTTCAGAAATAGAACTGATGAATGAGTAGTTTGGAGATTTATCCAGGCTACTTTTTTTTTAACGTTGAAATTTGATTTCAATTAGTTAATAGTTAGCAGTATATAGTTCGGTCGTATATAGAGAAAAAATCAAAGGAATAGTGTATAATAAATAGAATATGAATTTTTTATTAATATAAAAATTTTAAAGGAGTTTGAACAATGAGTGAAACAATTTGCGCTATATCGACAGCTCTAGGAGAAGGAGCTATAGGTATTGTTAGACTTAGTGGTGACGAAGCATTTAGCATTGCTGAAAAAATAGTTAGACTACCAAAAGGAAAAACTGTAGAGAGTCTAGCTAGTCACACTATAAATTATGGAAATGTAGTTGATCCAGCTACGAATGAAAAAATTGAAGAAATTATGCTTGTGAAAATGGTAGGTCCTCGTACATATACTACAGAAGACGTTATTGAAATCAATTGTCACGGTGGTATTGTAACAATTCAAAAAGTACTTGCACTTTGCTTAGAATATGGAGCTAGAATGGCTGAACCAGGTGAATTTACAAAACGTGCCTTCTTAAATGGTCGTATCGATTTAACACAAGCAGAAGCTGTAATCGACTTTATTAAGAGTAAAACAGATGAGGCTAGTCAAATAGCTAACAACCAAATGCAAGGACGTTTATCGACGCTTATTAAACGTCTACGAGCTGAAATTTTGGATATACTAACAGTTGTTGAGGTAAATATCGACTACCCTGAATACGATGACCTAGAAATAGAAACGACAAAAACTATTCTTGAAAAATCAACAAGTATTAGAAATAGTTTAGAAAGTCTATTAGAAACATCAAAACAAGGGAAAATAATTAAAGAAGGAATAAATACAGCGATTATTGGGCGACCTAATGTTGGTAAGAGTTCACTGTTAAATAACCTGCTGCAAGAAAATAAAGCTATCGTAACTGATATCGCAGGAACAACTCGTGACGTACTAGAAGAGTACGTGAATATTAAAGGAGTACCTATTAAATTAATCGATACAGCTGGTATTCGCGAAACAGACGATATCGTAGAGCAAATAGGTGTTAAAAGAAGTAAAGAAGCTTTAGAAAAAGCAGATTTAGTATTATTCTTATTAAATAGTAGTGAAGAACTAACAGAAGACGATAAAGAGTTATTAAAGCTAACAGAAGGAAAAACAACTATTGTAATATTAAATAAATTAGATTTAGAGACAAAAATCGATATTGCAGAAGTTGAAAAATTAGCGTACAACCACCCTATTATAAAAACATCTATGACAACATATAAAGGAATAGATGAACTAGAGAAAAATATAAGAGACTTATTCTTTGGTGGAGCTGCTCGTCCAAAAGATGCGACATATTTATCAAATACA
The DNA here is from genome assembly GCF_901873445.1 of Gemella haemolysans. Taxonomy (GTDB): domain Bacteria; phylum Bacillota; class Bacilli; order Staphylococcales; family Gemellaceae; genus Gemella; species Gemella haemolysans_C. The sequence goes on along the minus strand of NZ_CABFLN010000003.1, from coordinate 47,262 downwards.
CGTCAAATCAACCTTATTCAACGTGCTTTAGCTAGTTTAAATGATGCTATAGGTGCTGCTGAATTAGGATTAGAAGTAGACATGGTATTAATAGATTATACAAATACATTCAATCTATTAGGAGAAGTCATCGGAGAAAACTCTGGTGATGAGCTGATAAATGAATTATTCAGCAGATTCTGTCTAGGAAAATAAAATGTTTCACATGAAACATGAAACAAAAAGGAGAACGAAATGAAATGTATAAGTTTTAACGTCAATGGTCTTAGAGCGATCGTTGGTAAAAATTTTGAAGAAGATTTTAAACAATTAGATGCGGATTTCTTTTGTTTACAAGAAACAAAGATGCAAGCAGGCCAATTAGATTTACAATTTGATGGTTATTACAGTTATTTCAACTATGCTGAGCGTAAAGGATACTCAGGAACTGCGATATATACTAAACACGAGCCATTAAATGTAACATACGGAATAGGAATAGAAGAACACGATACAGAAGGTCGCGTAATTACACTAGAGTACGATAAATTTTTCTTTATCACTGTATATACACCGAACTCAGGTAGTGAGCTTAAGAGATTAGAATACCGTATGAGTTGGGAAGAAGACTTTAAAAATTACTTATTAGAACTAAATAAAACTAAAGGTGTAGTTGTTTGTGGAGATTTAAATGTTGCTCACACAGAAATAGATTTAAAAAATCCAAAATCAAACACAAAAAATGCAGGATTCACCCCAGAAGAAAGAGAAAAATTCACGAAGTTATTAGATGCTGGCTTTATCGATACATTTAGATATTATAATCCAGACTTAACAGGTGCCTACTCTTGGTGGAGTTACCGCTTTAATGCACGTAAAAACAATGCAGGATGGAGAATTGATTACTTCTTAGTAAGTCGTGACTTAGAGGAGTATTTAGAAAGTGCGGCAATACATAACGAAATATTTGGTAGTGATCATTGCCCTGTTGAGCTTGTATTAAAAGACAATTTGTTGTAAAATATAATATGCGTTATGGTAAACCATGACGTGTATTTTTAATGAACCAGCATTAAGATTAATATTCGTTGGTACTTAAAGAATTTAAACAATAATCCTTAAAATATCATATAAAATAAACGGAGGCGACTTAATTAGAATAAACTATAATATTAGGTTGCATCCGTTATTAATTTTAAGAAAAGAGGTAATTTATGGGACCAAAATTCTATATAGAAGACGTACATGATTGTGATTCGCAATATTCTATTGATTATATAAAATTCGATGAATTAGGGAAAATAGATATTGTTAGAGAAACATACGGACGAAATTATTTAGTAGAAAGAGATATACAGTTACCAATTTTTGAAACAGAAGAAGAATATATTGATTATTTAGCAGAAAAAGATATAATAGATCCGTATTTTTCAGATATTCTTCATAAATTAGTGGGGCATACTCCTGAAAATATAGTTATAGATGAAGTATCTTTAAATAATGCACTATTTATAGGTGATCCTAGGGGAGCTGATAGACCTGGTGGATTTAAAGATGCATTCGAGCTCCTTATGGAAGCGACGATGATATGGGAATTTTCCGCTATAGATGCTATGGAAAAAACTATGCAGGTAATAAGAACACTCTTACGTGATAAAGAGCATAGATGCCAAGAAAAACTAATTAGAATAAAATAGGTGAAAATATGCTAAGAACAACGAAAAAAGATGAATTAGACTGTGTAATGAAGATAATAGAAGACGGTAGAGAGTTTTTAAAAGAACAAGGTGTGAATCAGTGGCAACATGGTGTTCCGAGTAGAGATACGATTATTAATGATATCAACGAAAGAATATCATATGTATATGAAAAATCAGGTGAGATAGTAGCTACAGCTATGCTTACTACTCTTGATGAAGATTATGAAAACCACCCTACTTTTTGGTCAGAAAATTCTAGTTATTTAGCTATTCATCGTTTAGCAACGGTAAAAAAATATCGTGCTCAAGGAATTGCTCGTGAATTTATGGGAACTATTTATCTTTTTGCTAAATCTCAAAATATAAAATTTTTGAGAATAGATACTCATTTAGACAATGAAATAATGAGAAAATTTTTAAGTAGATTTGGATTCGAAGAAAGAGGTCTTATAAAATTAACTATGAAAAATATTTTAGATGATAAAGAAAGAGTTGCTTATGAATTAGAAGTAAAATAAAAATCGATGTTTCATGTGAAACAAATATAAGATAATAAATTTTTTTTGCACGTTTCACATGAAACAATATACAAGGAGGAAAAACGATGAAATTTTATTCTTACGAATACTTACAAAGTAAAATAGAACAAAATAATCTAATAGGAATTGTAATAGTAGGATTACTACTTTTAGTATTGTTGTTTAGTTTAGTTAAATATTATAAAAACAGACAAGATACAAAATATAGAGAATTATCAATAATATTAGTATTAGGAACATTGTTAGCAATAACCATAGGTATAACAAATTACAAAGATAAATCTGTTTCTTCTAATCAATACAGAAGCTCTGTACAGTTTATTGAAAAAATAGCAGAGCATTTAAATGTAGAAAAAACACGTATTTACATCAATAGTGAGGCATCAATAGAGAATTCATTCGTAAAAATTGATGATACATATTATAGAGTAATAAATAATGGAAAAAAAGATGATTACTTATTAGAAAAAATTGAACTGGTAGATCCAGTAGTTGAGAAAGTGGAGGTAAATAAATAATGCAACTTTCATACGTTGATATAGCAATAAAATTAGCACTTGGATTAATATCATTAGTGTTTGTAATTAATGTTTCTGGTAAAGGTAATTTAGCACCATCTTCAGCAAGTGATCAAGTGCAAAACTACGTACTTGGGGGGATTATTGGTGGTGTAATCTATAATCCAGCAATTTCAATTCTACAGTATATAAATATCCTATTAATATGGGTTATTTTAGTACTTATTCAAAAATGGTTGAAAACAAACAATATGTTCTTCAAAAAAATAGTAGATGGAGAACCGATTACTGTGGTGAAAAATGGAAAAATAGATGTAGAAGCTACAAGAAAGAGTGGTTTGACTGCTCATGATTTAGCGTTCAAACTAAGAAGTCAGGGAGTATATAGTATTAAAAAAGTTAAAAGAGCCGTGTTAGAACAAAATGGACAGTTAATTATAGTTTTAGCGGGCGATGAAAATCCAAAATATCCAATAATTACAGATGGTAATATTCAAATTAATACATTGGAATCAATAGATAAAACAGAAGACTGGCTAAAAGAAACTTTATTAGAAATGGGATATAAAGACACATCTAAAATATTCCTGGCTGAATACGATAAAGGACAATTATACATTGTAGAATATTAAAATAATAACATTATTAAACAACATTAAGAAAATTCCACTAGAATGTAAAATAAAAATAAAATATAAAAATAATAATATCGATTAATATTATAAAAAAGAAAAGCAGGAAATTGAAAAAATCAATTTTCTGCTTTTAAAAAACTATTTTTCAGCGTTAATAAAATCGAAAGAAGAATCTTCTTGAAATTTTTTAACAACATAAGAGCAAGTTGCGATAATTTTTTTGTTTTGTTCTTGCATATCTTTAACAAGAGTGTCTAATAGCTTACCTGCTACACCTTGACCACGAAGTGATGAATCGACAAAAGTGTGATCAGCAACAACTACATTAGGATTACTAGTATTAGAATAAGTAATTTCAGCAATAACCCTACCATTCTCATCATATTTAACGAAACCATTATTTGTTTTAGTAAATTCCATATAAACCTCCTAGAATAATCATATAGTAATATGAGTGTTATTACTGTTATTATATCATAAAAAAGAGGAAAAGATGTGTAAATGAATCAATGGAGAGGCAGAGAATATAAAAAAAGGGAGAAGAGGTTTGTGAAGAAGGGATAAAATGTATGTAGTTGACAAGAAACTTATTAAATAGTGTTTTAGAGAAAAGGATGTGCAATTTATGATTAAAGAAATAAAAGGAAATACAAAATTGGAACTCTATGGAGATTCTTTTATAGCAAGAATACCTGATAATATTATAGATTTGTTGGTTTTAGAAAATAATCAGAAGTTCTTAATTTCTATACAAGGAGAATCAATAGTGTTACCTCCAGAAGTAAAACAACCTGATACTATACATGAGTTATTCTCTGATTGGGAGAATGAGGGTATTCGTCACAAGGAACTGGACTGGGGAGAAATTAAAGGAAATGAAGGAAAGTATTAGAGTAGGAACAACATATTTTACTATCCGGTTAAACAACGTTTTTCTACTCTTTTCTCCTTTTTTTATTACTTGCACAGTTATTATTTCACTTTATTCTATATTCCTCCTACTTTTCTTCGTTTTATATTGTTATATTGTTATTTTGATATTTTTTTATTTTTGAATATTCTACCCTTTTTTTTTATTTTTTGTCACTTCTTTCCTACTCTTTAATTTTCATATGGAAAAAATTCAGAAATTACAATTTCTTAAATTAAAATAAATAGTTTTACTAAATTTTTATTTCTTAAATAATAAAAAAATTAAAATATTTCTATAAAATTTTTGTTTAACATCTTATAGAAGAAAAATAAAACGTTTTAATTTTTTTGAAAAAAGTTATTGACAAATATACAAAACGGGTGTACAATGAGTTTAAATTTAATATAAAACGTTGAAAAGATAAGTAGATTAATACGTAGCTACAACAGAGAGTTATTGGATGGTGCGAAATAACAAGGTGAAGATTAATTGAAAATGGTCTTAGAGTTTTGTTTATCTAATAGGTAAACACGTGAGCTGCACGATATAGCACACAGTATAAACATGTACTGAATAAGGTACTAATCGCAAGGTTAGTATAAACTAGAGTGGTAACGCGAATTAAGATACTCGCCTCTATTGCATACGCAATAGGGGTGTTTTTTTATTATCTAAAACACAGAACTTATCAAAACGTAGAAAAGAGGAAAAATTATTATGACAAGAAAATTTAGTTTTGAAACATTACAATTGCACGCTGGACAAACAGTTGGAGACACAAAAGCAAGAGCTGTACCAATTTATCAAACAACATCTTTTGTATTTGATGATACTCAAGATGCTGCAGATTCATTTGCATTAAGAAAAGCTGGGAATATTTATACACGTATTACAAACCCTACTACTGCTGTTTTCGAAGAAAGAATTAACGCTTTAGAAGGTGGTGTTGGAGCATTAGCTGTTGCTTCAGGAATGGCTGCAATTACATATGTATTCTTAACATTAGCTCATGCTGGAGATCACATCGTATCGTCTAAAAATGTGTACGGAGGAACTTACAACCTGTTAAAACTTACATTACCTCGTTATGGAGTAGATGCAACTTTTGTAGATCCAGATAACTTTGAAGAAATTGAACAAGCTATTACAGATAAAACTAAAGCACTATTTGTAGAAACTTTAGGAAATCCATTAGCAAACGTAGCTGATTTAGAAAAATGGGCTGAAATTGCTCATAAACACAAAATTCCATTAGTAGTTGATAACACATTTGCTAGTCCATACTTAATCAATGCATTTAGTCATGGTGTAGATATTATAGTTCACTCTGCGACTAAATTTATCGGAGGACACGGTACATCAATCGGTGGAGTTATCGTAGACAGTGGTAAATTCGACTGGGAAGGTAGCGGAAAATTTCCTCAATTAGTAGATGAAGATCCAAGTTACCACAACTTAAGTTATACAAGAGATGTTGGTGCTGCAGCATTTATTACGAATGTAAGAACACAATTATTACGTGACACAGGAGCGGCATTATCACCATTCAACGCATTCTTATTATTACAAGGATTAGAAACATTATCTCTAAGAGTAGAACGTCATGTAGAAAACACTAAAAAAGTAATAGACTTCTTAGTAAAACACCCTAAAGTAGAATCAATTAACTATCCTGGATTAGAAGGAAATAAATACTATGAATTAGCTAAAAAATACTTATCTAAAGGTAGTGGATCAATCTTCTCATTCGATGTAGTTGGTGGAGAAGAAGCTGCGCGTAAAGTAATTGATAGTTTAGAAATATTCTCTAACTTAGCAAATGTAGCTGATGCGAAAAGTTTAGCAATCCACCCTGCTTCAACTACACACGGTCAATTAAGTCCAGAAGAATTACAATACACAGGAATTACTCCTGCACAAATTAGACTATCAATAGGTCTAGAAAATGCAGATGACTTAATCGAAGACTTACGTTTAGCATTAGAAAATATCTAAGAGAAAAGTTTCACGAGAAACAATAATTTAAAATAATTAATATTTTATTAAAATTTGTGGATTAAGACAGATTACTAAATACCCTTGACAGCCATTTATTTTAATACTATATATTTAAAATAACATCTTAATCCACAATTTTCTCTTTTTGAGTAGAGGTTGTTTGGGAGCACGAAATAGAAGCGAGGCAGCGTGGAAATTTCATTTAAACTCCTTCCTAGACAATCTCTGCTTTTTATTTTTCAAGAAATATAGAGAAAGATATATTTTTTAATAGAATATATCTTAAGAAGAGTGTTTATGATATAATTTTAGTAATAATAGTAGCTAAGGGGTGAAAACATGTATAAAGTAATGATAGTAGAAGATGATGAAATAATTTCAAATTCAATAGCTGGATATCTACAAAAATGGCAGTACGCTACACATGAAGTCGTAGATTTTCAAAATGTAGTTAAGGAATTTGTGGAACAATCACCGGATTTAGTATTAATGGATATTAATCTCCCCTACTTTGATGGTTATTATTTCTGTGAGGAGATTAGGAAGTTGTCGAAAGTGCCGATAATTTTTATTTCATCTGCGAATGATGATATGAATATTGTTATGGCTATGAATATCGGTGCAGATGATTTTATAGAAAAACCATTTAAGTTAGTTGTCCTAAAGGCAAAAATAGAAGCCCTACTCCGCCGTGTTTATAATTTTAGTGGATCTTCGAATCTTGTAGTCTATAAGGATGTAATTTTTGATATGAGCCGTGATGAGGTGAAATATCAAGATAATCTCGTTGAACTAACAAAAAATGAAAGTAAAATTCTTACAGTATTATTAGAAAATAGAGAAAAAATAGTAACAAGAGAAGAAATAATTACCGCCTTATGGCAAAATGATAACTTTATAGATGAAAATACTTTGTCGGTGAATATAAACAGACTGCGTTCTAAGTTGAAAAGTATAGGAATAGATGAATTTATTACTACTAAAAAAGGTAAAGGATATATAGTCTAATGGAAATATTAAAAAGTTATTTAAAGAAAAACACAAAAGTTTATATTTTGTTCGTAGTTTTTATTGCTATATTTTTCATTATGTTTTATTTATATAATTTGCCACTAGAAGCTCTAATATATACGGGAAGTTTTTGTTTTTTAGCAGCGCTTGTAGCTAGCTTTTCAGATTTTGTTAATTATAGAGAAAGTTATAAAAAATTAAAATTCCTAGAGAAGAATGTTTTAAATGATCTTGAAGATTTACCGAAGAGTTTGGATATTAGGATTGACTATTATCATAAAATTATAGAGAAATTATATGAAGAGTTAGAAAAACTAACTCAGGAGAATCGACAAAAAAATACAGATATGGTTGATTACTATAGTATGTGGGTTCATCAGATAAAAACGCCGATTGCTGCAATGAATTTTCTGTTAGATAATGAAGAAGTAGATCAAAAAATTTTACAGCAAGAATTGTTTAAAATAGAACGTTATGTTGAAATGGTTCTAACGTACATAAGATTAGATAGTATATCGTCGGATTATGTTATAACGAAAATTAATCTTGATGAAGTTGTGAAAGATAGTGTAAAAAAATATGCGACTATCTTCATTAACAAAAAGATAAAATTAAATTATGTTTCACATGAAACAATGGTAATTAGTGACAAAAAATGGTTGAGCTTCGCCTTTGAACAAATACTAGGTAATAGTGTGAAGTACACTAGCAATGGTGGAGAAATTACAATAGAAACCTATGAAAATAAACTAGTTATAGAAGATAACGGTATGGGTATTAAAGAAGAAGATCTACCTCGAATTTTCGAAAAAGGTTTTACAGGTTTTAATGGAAGATACGAAAAAAAATCGAGTGGTCTAGGTTTGTATTTATGTAAAAAAACTCTAGATAAACTTGGACATCATATTGAAATTTCTTCAAAAGTAGGCGAAGGAACTAGAATAGAAATAATATTCCCGAAAGAAGATACTTTAAGGGATTAGATGAAAATAAATAAGGAATCCTCTCGAGAGTTAGATTATAGATTTAACTCTTGAGAGGATTTTTTAATTTCACAAGTGAGACTAGATATAAATTGATAAATTCCCAAAGTAAGTTAGTTATAAACCTGACAAAATTTACTTGATATATGCGAGTGACTCAAAAATCGTGAGTTAGAAGAAACATGATTTTGTCGAGTCACTTTCTGCAGTGGTTTATTAGATATCTAAAAAGCTACTTGATATATATATATTATAATATGCATAAGAATTATTTTCTAACAAATAAAATAAATTATCTGAAAACTATTTTGTTTAAATTAGGTATATTTGATAGAATATTAGTAAGGTATAAGGAGGGAAAAGATGAAGCAGTATTTAAAGAAAAGATATTTAGAAAATAGTTTGTTGCTTTTGCTAATTATTTTTGGAGGAGCATGTAAGGTTGTCGCTGCATATTTTATAGGGGATGGATTTAACGAATTAATTAAGTCAAATACCGATGGATTTTTCTATAATATAGCCTATGCAGGTATAGTGTTTTTATTATATTTAGTTTCTCTTTATATAAAAATTCCGTATGAAAACTATGTAGTGCAAAAAATGATAACTGACATCCGATGTGATGTCGTTGATGCAATTTCTAAAAATAACTATGCTAATTTTAATAAGAAAAATAGCGGAGATTACATATCATGGCTTAGTAATGATTTGATGATTGTTGAGGAAAAAGGATTTGGTAATTTTTATCAAAGTATTACAGCGATAATAGAGACGCTTTTAGCTATAGTTGGACTGCTTGCATTCCACTGGTCGATTATCGTTTTCTCTATAGTAATGAGTGTTCTTACATTAGTTTTACCAGCACTTGCGCAAAAATCTATCCAGAATAAAGCTCAGAGATATTCAGGTTCGTTAGAAAAATTAATAAGTAAAAATACAAATTACTTACAGGGATTCGATAGTTTATTATCGTTTAATAAATTAGGAATTTTGAAAAAAATTGTAGCAAACTCTTCTAATGAAGTATTAAAAGAATCAGTGTCTCTAAGAAAAAGTGTCGGATTAGCCGGAGTTCTAGGTGGCTTAGGAAATTTAGTAGGGCAAGTTGGTGTAGTATTACTAACAGGAATATTAGCTCTGAAAAATATTGTAGGCTTTGGATCTATTTTAACGGTAGAGTCACTAACATCGACGATTTTTAATTCAGTAGGAAATATTATGAATATTACGGTAGAGTTAAATATCGTAGTGCCAATCTTTGAAAAATTCGAGAAATTCAAAGAAGAAGCTAAGACAATTAATGATGAAGATGCTAGTAAAAAATTATTAAAAGAAGAAATTGAAACTATAGAATTAGAAGATGTTTCTTATAAATATGAAGAGAAAAGTGTATTAAAAAATATTTCGTATTCATTTAATAAATATGGTAAATACGCTATTGTCGGTGAAAGTGGTAGTGGAAAATCTACATTGTTAAAATTATTGACTGGAAGAATAGAAAATTACGAAGGTGAAATTAAATTTAACGGAGAAGAACTAGAGGGTCTTAATAAGCATAGCCTGTATGATAAGATGTTATATATTCCGCAAGAACCGTATATTTTCACAGAAAGTCTAAGATTTAATATAACGCTAGGTGATGATTATGCTGATGAAAAAGTTAAAGATGTGTTGGAAAGTGTAGGATTAGGTGAGTTTTTAGCAAGTTTAGAGGATGGCTTAGATACTGAACTTGTAGAAGGTGGTAAGAATTTATCGGGTGGTCAAAAACAAAGAATAGCCTTGGCTCGTGGAATAATTAGAGAGAAAAAAGTAGTGCTGTTAGATGAGATAACTTCTAATTTAGATAAGGATAATGCAGAGAAAATAGAAGAACTTCTATTAACTAATCCAAAATTAACGGTAATTCTAATCACACACAGACTAGATAGCAACTCTGAACAAAGATTTACAGATATATTGAGATTATAATTTCCCAGGAAATAAGGTAATAATGCCTCTTTGAAATCAAATAAAAAGTAATAAATATCCCAATCTTACAAAAGTGTAAGGTTGGGAGCTTTTTTGTAAGGAAAATCGATAGAATCCGTAAGAAAAGTAAGGTAGAATATAAATATAAACAACGAGGAAGTTGTAGAAAAGTTCGAACTAGGAAGATAAGATAAAAAGAATTCAGGAGTGATAAAAATGTTATTAGAAGTCAACAATGTAAGAAAAGTTTATACAACAAGATTAAGTACACAAAGTACAGAAGCGTTAAGAAATGTAAATTTCGCAGTAGATAATGGTGAATATGTAGCGATTATGGGTGAGAGTGGAAGTGGTAAAACTACTTTATTAAATATTATCGCAACATTCGATAAAGCAACATCAGGAAATGTGAATTTAAACAATTTAGATTTAAGCAAGTTGAAAGATAAAGATTTAGCGAATTTTCGTCGTGACAATCTAGGATTTGTCTTCCAAGATTTCAATCTACTTGATAATTTTTCTATAAAAGATAATATTTTATTACCGTTAGTACTGGCTAATAAAAAATATAAAGATATGGAAAAAAGATTAGAGAAAGTAACTAAACCTTTAGGAATTGATAAATTAATCAACAAGTTTCCATATGAAGTATCTGGTGGGCAACGTCAAAGGGTAGCGGTAGCTCGTGCGATTATTACGAATCCAGCATTAATCTTAGCGGACGAACCTACAGGAGCGCTAGATTCAAAATCAACAGATCAACTGTTAGAAGTTTTTGAAAAACTTAATAATGCAGGACAAACAATAATTATGGTTACGCACTCTGTGAAAACAGCAGCTCGTGCTAAACGTGTATTATTTATTAAAGACGGGGTAGTTTTCCATGAACTTAGAAAAGGAAATGCGACTACGAGTGAGATGTTCCAAAAAATTAATGACACGTTAACTTTAATGCAGGCAGGTGAGTAAGATGAGCTTCTTTTATAGCAAATTTGCTTTAAATAACCTTGTAAAAAACAAAAAATTTATAATACCGTATGTGTTATCAGCAATTTTTACAATAATGTCGTTTTACATATTGTCATCTCTAGCATTTGGGGACAATTTAAACAAACTTCCAAACGGTATTGATGCTACGAAACAGGTATTAAGTTTCGGTATTATTGTAATTGCGCTGTTCTCTGTAATTTTCTTATTTTACACTTATAGTTTTTTAGTAAAACGTAGGGTAAAAGAATTTGGATTGTATTCTGTTTTAGGTATGACGAAAAAACAAATAGCTAAAATCTTAGTGTTAGAAACAATTTTTATCGCTGTAACTACAATAGTGTTAGGAATTGGATTAGGAATAATTTTTGATAAACTTATGTTGTTAGTATTATTAAAATTATTCTCAGCGGGAGTTAGCTTTGGATTCAGCATAACACCGATAGCTATAGTTTTCTCAGTACTATTATTCGGAGGAATATACTTCTTATTATTACTTTATACTGTTATAAAAATAGCCAGACTTAGAATTGTAGCTTTATTAAAAGATGAAAATAAAGGTGAAAAAGAACCGAAATCTAGATGGATTCTAGCGATAATCGGGTTAGCATTAATCGGTTATGGATATTACACAGCACAAACGGTACAAAATCCTATAAAAGCAATAACAGTATTCTTCTTTGCGGTAATTGCGGTAATTATAGGTACATATCTAGTATTTATGGCAGTTAGTATCACAGTACTAAAAATCATGAAAAATAATAAAAACTTCTACTATAAACCTAAAAACTTCATCAGTGTTTCTGGTTTATTGTACAGAATGAAGAGAAATGCAGTAGGATTAGCGAATATCTGTATATTATCTACAATGGTTCTTGTAACTATGGGATCAACATCAGCATTATATGCAGGTATGGAAAAATCTTACAACGAAAGATTCCCAAGACAATTAATGATTGCAGGTTATCATTCTACTAGTGATAAACTAAAAGAAATTGAAAATAATGCAAAATTATCAGCTAAAGAAGCGGGAACTGAAGTGGAAGACATGGTCTCATATAATTCATTACCTATGGTAGGAAGATTAGTTGAAGATAAGTTCAATTTTGAATCAAATGTAGGTGTAGACTTAAGTAATGTTAAAATGATAGTTGTTTTACAATTAAAAGATTATAATAAGTTCGCTAATAAAAATAAAACATTAGAAAGTAATGAAATTTTATTACATATCGACAAAAAAGGAAACTACAATCACAATACTATTTCACTAAATGGTAGTGACTATAAAATTAAAGAAAAATTATCTGAGTTTCCGGGAACAATAGGTTCGGCTACCGCAAATATTATGGATACATATTATGCTGTTGTTAAAGATGAGAAAGAAGCAACTAAATTAGCTACAAAACTAACAGAGTTAAGTAGTAAAGAGTTAGAAAAAAGAGGGATTAGTATACAAACAGGTATTCCTACACTTCAAAACTACGTTGCCTTCAATATCAAAGATACAACTAAAGAAGCTAAGGTAATCGAAAGCTTTAAAAAACTAGAAAAACAAAGTGGTATAGAAATAGAAGGTAAAGAAGAAAATAAACTTACATTTAGAGGAGTCTTCGCATCATTCCTATTCATCGGAGTGTTCATAAGCTTAATATTTGTAACATCTCAAGTGGTAATCATGTACTACAAACAAATCTCAGAAGGATATGAAGATAAAGGAAACTTTGAAATCATGAGAAAAGTAGGTATTACAGATAAACAGATTAAACAATCAATAAGATCACAAGTATTGTTAATCTTCTTCTCACCGCTAATTATAGCGACACTACACACGATAGTAGCATATCCATTTATCGAGAAAATCTTAAGATTATTCTTAATAACAGATAATAGTATTTTCTTACAAGCACTAGCTGTGACAATAGTAGTCTTCGCAATCTTCTATCTAATAGTTTATGCAATAACATCAAAAATTTACTATAGAATTATAAAAGAATAGACGAAAAAAAACTCCAGAGGAAAAATCTGGAGTTTATTTCTTTTTATTTGCATTTGGACTTTTGTTCTTACAAAATAGGAAATGTAAGAGCAAAAGTGAGATTAGGAGTAAAAAGAAAAGTTACTCGCTGTCTTTCTAAGAAAAACATACAAATTAATAAGCAACGGCAAACTGTGCACCCTATACAAACAAAACCATGCAACGCAAAGCGTTATAGGAAACGAGATAAAACCTCATTTCCCGAACATTCTTTGTATTTTTGAACATTTTCGTAACAATAAACTTTAAAGCTATCTTTTAATTTAGCTATATAGTATAATAGTAATTGATAATAAATATCAATAAAGGTAGCTAGAGCCTTTTTCATAAAAAGAGTGAATGTTGGATTTTTATAAAAAACAACCTAAGTCTGATATTATATTTTTACTCATTTTATGTAAAATAAATCTAAATTTGAAATTAAATAAGGAGATATTATGAAGATAGATGGTAGAGCGATGGCTCTCTTTAATATCAAAAAAGAAGTATATCTCGTAGCGATTCTTAAACTTGTTGCCTTTTGGTGCTCGCTATTTTTTATCTACAATTTCGTAGATTTTCTATTTTATTCACTAGGTGAAGAGAGTAGAAGCGGCGCTGTATTAGGATTTATTCTAAAAACGGTAGTAGGTTTAGTAGTTTATTACGCAGTTACAACAGGGGATAATTACTTCAGTCACAAAATTTCTAAACAGGTTAGAAATACATTAAGGAAAGAGATTTACAACAAAGTAGAAAAACTTTCACTAAATTACACAGAAGCAGTAAACACTGGTAGTCTTCTTGTGATGAATTCTTCATCGATTGTGAATATTGAGTTTTATTTCAATAAGTTTGTACCACAGATGTTTGCAACATTATTTATAGTACTTAGCTCGTTTGTGATTTATGGGAAGATTCACATCTTACTATTTATAGCGATGTTATTATTATATCCGCTTATTCCTGTGTCTATTATGATTATTATTAAGAGATCGAAAAAAGCTAATAAAAAGAATTTTAGTGATTTCTTAAGTTTATCAGAGGTATTTTACGATAGATTATCAGGTTTCACAACGGCAAAAATTTACGGTAAAGAAGATAACGTAGCGAGTGATGTTGATACTCGTAGTGCAAAATATAGAAAATCAACGATGGCGTTACTTCGTCACCAACTTAATTCTATTAATGTGATGGACGCTATTACTTATGTTTCTATTTTTGTTTTATCGATTATTGCTATTTTTGCGGTGAAAGATCAGAAACTTATTGTTTTCGTAATCGTAGCTTCTTTAGAATGTTTCAAACCGTTACGTGCTTTAGGTGGCTTGTTCCATATTTCGATGAAAGGGAATGTTGAGTTAGATAATATCTATAAACTTCTTGATTATCCGGAACAAGAAAAAGACGAGACTATCGAGGTAGAGGCTGGAAAGAATATTGTTCTGAACAATGTAAGCTTCTCTTATGGTGAGGAGACGACTTTAGAAAATATTAATATGATATTTAAACCTGGTACGAAAACAGCATTAGTAGGAGAAAGTGGAAGTGGTAAGTCTACTATTATCAAACTAATCTTAGGTTTAAATTCTAACTATAGCGGAAGTATAAAATACGACAACTTCAATATCGATAGTATTCCTACTAGAGAAATGGCTAAAATTACGACACTTATTACTAATGATAGTTATTTAGTTAAAGGTACTGTAAGAGAGCATCTAAGTGTTCGTAAAAATATAACTGAAGAAGAAATGTACAATGCATTAGAAAAAGTTAATCTTAGAGGTTTTGTAGAAGAACACGGTGGTCTAGATTATGAACTTGCGATAGGAGCTTCGAATCTTTCAGGTGGTCAAAAACAAAGATTACTTGCAGCAAAAGCAATACTAAAAGATTCTTACTTGTATATACTTGATGAAGCTGTATCGAATATTGATGATTACAGTAAAGAAATCGTGCTTAATGCCTTCGATTCAATAAAAGAAGGAAAAATTATTATCGTTATTTCTCACGATTTAGAGACTGTGACAAATTCAGATAATATCTATGTTCTAAAAGATAAGAAAATTATCGAAGAAGGAACACATGATGAACTGATTGAAGAAAATTCTCTGTATAGAAAATTATTCACAGATCAACAACAACTGAAATCAAAATTTTTAGCTAAGGAGGTAGAGTAATGACATCATTAAGAGAATTAAAACAACTTTTAGCTATTGCTCAAGAGTTTAAACGTCCATTACTTAGAGCGACTCTATTCGGGAGTTTAGGGCACTTAACGCTTGTTGTATTTACCTACTTCATCTCGTTATTCTTTTTAACGAAAATAACGACAATAGCTGCGATTTTATTTATCGTGATTTTCGCTTTAGCTGTATTAAAAGGGCTATTCAGTTATACTGAGCAACTTTTAAATCACTATGTAGCGTTCAAAGTACTACATGCCTTACGTGTTAAAGTTTTAGAGAAATTCAAACGTATATCTGTCGATAGTTTTACAAAAAACACATCTGGTGATTATATGACGATGATTACGACTGATATTGAATTATTAGAAGTTTTCTACGCGCACACGATAACACCATTTATGATTTATATCGTGCAAAGTTTAGTAGTTAGTATCTTCTTACTATTCTTTAGCGTGAAACTAGCATTAGTAGCGTTAATAATTTATATCGTAATTGGACTTGTATATCCGTTAAGTTTTAGAAATGTAGGGCAAGATGTTGGTGAAAATTATCGCCGTAAACTGACTCAAGTAAACAACAATTCATCAGAAGAAGCTTATGGAATTTTTGAAACATTACAATATGGAAAAATCGATGAAGCAAAACGTAACATCGATATGGAAACCGAAGAACTGACAAGAAGTTCATATCTTAAAAATAAATTTTTAGTAGATTTGAATGTTCTAAATGTTGTAACTTACAATATCGGGGTGTTGGCATTTATCTATGTGGCATCTTCTCTTGATAGTCAGTTCGTAACTGTTTCATTAGTTGCGATGTTTATCGTATCGTTTATTCCTATTTTATACATGGGGAATCTTGCTTCAACATTAAGTCAGACGATGGCTAGTGGAAAGAGATTTTTAGAGCTTATGAATACGCCAGAAGAAGCGGAAAATAGCGGAGTAGTTGTTGATTTTAACGAACTTAAAGTTGATAATTTAACATATCGATACGCTGATAATACTGTAGTGGATAATCTAAGCTTCGACGTGAAAAAAGGTGAGATTATCGGATTAAGTGGACCTAGTGGATGCGGTAAATCTACAATAGCGAAACTTATTATGAAATTCATCTCAGATGAAAACATGGAAGGTAATATCACTATCGATGGTATTGATCTAAGAGATATAGATAATCGTTACTTTAGAGAAAATAGCTCGATAATTTTACAAGATAGTTACTTATTCAATGCAAAAATTAAAGATAATATCACATTCTTCGAAAAAGATTTAGATAAAGAAGAATTGGATGCATCTTTAAGAAAAACTAATTTAAGAGGTTTTGTGGATAGCTTAAAACGCCGTGAAAATGAAATTGTTGGAGAGAGAAGTTCGAACATAAGTTCGGGTCAAAAACAACGTTTATCAGTAGCACGTTCATTCTACAATGATAGTAAACTTCTGATTCTTGATGAAGCAACAGCGAACATCGATATCTTCAGTGAAATCGAAGTGCTAAAAGCTTTAGAAGAAAGTAAAAAAGATAAGATAACAATAATAATTTCACATAATAAATCAACATTATCAATATGTGATAAGGTAATTAGATTAGGTGAGTAGAAAGAAAGAGGAACTTGGAAAATGCCAAGCTCCTCTTTTTTCTACTTTGTTAAATTTTTATAGATTTGTTGTTTAATAAATTGTAGATCATGCTCCTCAGTAGGGCATGGAATATTCTCAAAAAGAATAAATCTTTGGACTGAGTACGTAGTGATAGGTCCTGAGAATGAACGAATTATTTCAGCTGTTGATAAGTTTTCGTTAACTTCAGGATTATTTTCTTTATATGTTTGTAATATAGCTTTGAAGTCTATTTTTTCAAATGTTATTTTTAAAGAATTAATAAGTTGTGTTTTAAAATTTTCATTTGTTAATATTTCTGAGTAGATTATTTTTACAATATCCTTATTTTCTTTTAGGAAAACCATGCGATCTTCCACAACATAACTGATTAATTCTTCAAGAGAATTAGTATTTTGAGTTCTTTTTAGAAAATTTAAAAATAATTTAGGAATAACAGGGACTATTATTGAATGTAATAAATCTTCTTTAGTTTTAAAGTACTTGAATACTGTTGCTTGACTAACGCCTGCTTCTTTGGCGATTTGAAGCGTAGATGTCCCGTGGTATCCTTGTTTTGCGAATAATTTAATCGCAGCTTCTATTGTTTTTTTCTTACCAGGTGGGAAGGTTTCGTCATGAGATATGCTAAAGTAAGATTGTAAGATATTTTCAGTCATAAGAGTCTCCTATTATTTTTTAAACTTTTCTATATCGTTTTAAGCCCAGAATATTAAGAATTATTAGAAGGATGCAAAGTGCAAGTAGAACAATGATATCAGTTTTTATCGCAAGAAGATTCTTACCTTCTAAAATTATTTTACTTAAACCGTCACTAGCATAGGTAACAGGCAGGATTTTACTAATATAGACAGCGATTTTCCCCATACTTTCAACAGATACAATTCCTGAAAAGAACATTTGTGGAATAACTATTACCGGAACGAACTGCATCATTTGAAATTCTGATTTTGCTATCGTAGAGATTAGTAAACCTAGTGTTAAGGCAACCATTGCTAGTAATACATTAACTATTATAACATAAAACGGATTTCCAGCAACTTCAATATTTAATAAATATACAGATGATAAAGTGACGATAATAGTTTGAATTATGGCTAATGAGCTATAAGATAATACATAACCTAGGACGACTTCGCTTCTTTTTACTGGAGTTGCTAAAAGTCTATCTAAAGTTCCGCTATTACGTTCTTTTAATAGTGCCATACCAGAGATTAGAAACACGTAGAAGAATATGATATAAGCAATTAAAGTAGGCGCAACTTTATTGAAAAATGTTGAATCTGCACTACCATAGTTATAATATTCCTTAACTTCAGGTTCTTGTTTATTCTCATTTAATTTAGGATTTACTTTTTTTACAACTTCCTCCAAGTTTTTCACTTCTGATGCTTTTATAGAATTTTTTAAAACTTGTTGAGCTTGTATAGTTTTTGTAGTGTCTATGTTAGCGTGAGTCACCGTGTAGGTATTGTTATCGTAAGAAATTATAGTGTCAATCTCATTATTTTTTAATTTCTCTTCAGCAGCTTCTTTTGATTGATATTCTTCTAGATGAACGTTGTCGATATCTTTCATTATGGAAACGACGCTTTGAGGAGTGTTCACAGAAGCAACAGTAATTTCAGAATTTGTGTTTGCTGAAAAGACTATGCTAATTAACCACATTATAAAAATGGGTGCAACGAACATCATTGCTAAAGTTCTCTTATCTCTAAAAAATTCCTTAAATACCCTTTTTGAAATAGTTAAAATTCTCATTTTATTTTTCCTCCGCTTTCAAGAATACTTCTTCGATAGTAGTAACATTATTTTTTTCTTTTAGATCCTTTGGTGTGTCAAAATCAATAATATCTCCACGAAGAAGAAGTCCAACTTTATCTGTAAGTTCTGCTTCATCCATTACGTGAGTTGTCACAAGTATGCCCACACCATTATCCCTTTGCTTGAACAATTCTTTCCAAATGTTACGACGAAGGCTAGGGTCTATGCCGACAGTAGGTTCATCGAGTATAAGTAACTCAGGGCTACCGATTAATGCAATAGCAAGTGAAAGTCTTCGCTTCATCCCACCTGAATAATTCGACACTGATTTTTTTAGGTGGTCGGTTAGGTCAACTATTTTTGCTATATAAGCTATTTCTTCTTTTAGTTGTTTAGAAGGGACACCTTTCATTTTTCCAAAAAATTCTAAATTTTCGTAGCCGGTAAGCATTTCATAAAGAGCATCGCTTTGTGCCATATATCCAATATTAGAAAGAATTTCTCTTTTTGGCATTTTGTTATCTAGAACAAGTGCTTCACCTTTTTCCGCTTTTTCCATACCGAGCATTGTTTTTATTAATGTTGATTTTCCAGATCCTGAAGGGCCGATAAGACCGACAATTTCACCTTTTTCTAGGTTGAAATCAATGTTGTCAAGGACTGTTTGATCGCCGAAGCTTTTTGATAATGAAGTAATTTGTATTAATTTTTTCATAAGAATCACCTTTCTTTTTAAAGTGAGTAGACACTCACTTCAAGATTAAAAAAATATAGCAGAGATTATTTAAGGTATACTTGTTAGTGTTACACAATTAGAACTATGAGTATTAAAGCACAGTTCACGGTAGGTGCTAAGAAATATTCCATTAGAAATAAAATTTCAAATCTTTGGTGAGTAGGAACTCACCTTATGTTTAATATTATAGTGAGTAAACACTCACTTGTCAAGAAGAAATAAGGAGGATGAAATAAAAAATCAGGAAAAATAAAGATTTAATTATTGAAATAAGTGAGTAAACGGTGAAAAAAAATCTATAATATGATAAAATTGAATAGATGGGAGAGATTAAAGTGAAAATAAATAAAAAAATAAAACAGCAGCTAGATATTAATATCGATGTCGATGAGGTAATAATTTCTAGAGGATTAGAAACTCATATGAAAAAGAGTAGACATAAACATGCGATTAAGTATATTTCTCATATAGAAAATATTATAGAAACTCCAGATTATGTAGGAATTAATCCGAGAGAGAAAGGTATTAGTTTAGAATGTATAAAGTTATTTGAAGATAATATACTATTGGCAATAAAACTAGATATTAAAAATAATTATTTTTATACAGCCTCGATGTATGATATTACGGATGCAAAATTAAAGAGCATGATAAGAAGTGGACGTATTAAAAAGTATAATAATTGACAAACCAAAATATTTGTTATAACATAAAGATAGAAAAAGTCTTATAGAAGTAGAAAAGGCTCTCTACACACTCTTTTATAGAGTACCTGAGATGATGGGTACGCCGTCCATCCTTTAAGACTCTTGTTAAAAAATGAAAGAACATTCTTCGGAGTGTTCTTTTGTTTTTTTTGGATAAATATTTTACTGACAATGCCAATTATAAGATATTTATTACAAAATCTTAATAATCTAAACTTAGTTTAAAGTCGCCTAAGTACAATAGTTAATATATATCATAGAAATGTGATATAATATTTATAAAGTCAGAATAATAAAATATCAACAATAAAGTCAGGAGGAATTTATTATGATAGATGGATTAAATAAAATTTGGAATAAATTTCTTAATTTTTTAGAAGATAAAAAAATTTATAAATCATACGAAGGAGCTTTAGTTTCTGGGGTATGCAGTGGTTTAAGTAAAAGATTTGGAATAAGTGCTAGTTTTTTACGAGTACTATTCTTATTAGCGAGTATTTTCTCATTCGGTAGCCCGATATTGATATATATACTGTTATCGATAATAATGCCGGTAAAACCGATGAAAGAAAATTATAGAAAATCAAGCTACATCGATGGACGTGCTTGGGAAAAGTAATATAAAGAAAAGTTCTAATTGATCAACTGTCAATTAGAACTTTTTGTTTATTTCACTGCATCGATAAATCTAGCTGCTATTTCTTTTGGACGGGTAATAGCTCCACCTACTACTACACTAAAAGCTCCTGCATTATATGCTGCTTTAGCATTCTCAGGGTAATGGATGCGTCCTTCAGCTATGATTGGAACAGAAATAGTTTCAGATAATTTTTTGATAAGATCTAAGTCTACTTCATTTGGTCTATCTTTTGTATTTTCTGTGTAACCACTTAAGGTAGTTCCTACGAAATCAACACCTATTTTTTCTGCATTTACACCTTCTTCGAAAGTAGCGATATCTGCCATTAAAATAATATCAGGATACTTAGCTTTGATTTCTGCAATAAAATCATTAATTGTTGTTCCATCAAAACGAGGGCGTAAAGTACAGTCTAAGGCAATGATTTCACAACCTGTTTCTACAAGGGCGTCTACTTCTTTCATAGTTGCTGTGATGAATTGAGACATTCCTTCGTAACTTTGTTTGATAATTCCGATAACAGGTAAGTCTACTGTTTCCTTAATTTGAACTATATCAGTAACACCTTGTGCACGGATACCAACGGCTCCAGCTTCTTTAGCAGCTAGTGCCATAAGTTTCATGATTCCACCTTCTTCAACATAAAGTGGTTCTCCAGGTAATGCTTGACAAGAAACGATGATTCCACCTTTTATTTGGTTTAAGATTTTTTCTTTTTTATCCATAGTTAACTCCAATCAGAGCTTAATCTTTAATGGTTAAGCTGTAGTATTTATAATTTATATATATTTTTACATATTCGAAAATTTTGCCATCACCGAAGTAAGTGTACCTATCGAATTCAAAACATGGTTCATCGTCTTTTGCGATAAATTTGGCAACTTCTTCAGGAGTATCAACTATAACGTTCATAATTTTTTTAGATTTTTCTTGGTGAATATCTATACGATATTTTTTTCTAATCATAGTCGCAAGCTCTTTAAAACTATCTATATCATTAATATTGACATCAGGTAAATATTTAATTGGAATATAGTTTGTTTGATGAGCCCATGCGATATTACCGATATATTTTATACGGGCAACTTTTAGAAGTTTTTGATTTTTTAATTTTAGTTTTGCACAAAGCTCTTTATCTTGAATAATTTCAGCTTCGATAACTTCAGAGTGTTCAGATACTGATTCTTTAAAGTGTTTGTGGAAGTTGTTATTTTCTGTAACTAAAACTTTTTTGTTAACTAATGTTTTATTCACGAAACTTCCTTTACCTTGAACTCTAAAAATATACCCAGCAGATTCTAGTTCGTTAAGAACACGTACTGCAGTAGTACTACTAACATTATATATTTCTTTTATCTCTTTTTCTGTATAGAGTTGTTCACCTTCTTTAAAAATACCCGTTTGTATCTTTAAAATGATGTCATTTATAATCTTTTCGTATTTTTTCAAGTTGATCCCTCCTTGGCTAATTTATATAAAACTAGGTTTATTAAAATTTAATGTGTTAACTTAAATTTATATTATCACTTATCATGAACTTTGTAAAGAAAAATTTTTAATAATATTAGAAAAAATTTAAACGGTTGCATAAGTTGGAATATTAGAACTAGAGAGATATTGATGAAAAAACAAAGCCCCTCCTTACTTTTTAGGTAAAGAGGGGATAAGTTTTAATAACCTATTATATTTTTTTTAGGATATTGTCAAATAGAATTTTTAATTTAGTTTTATCACTGTATACAGTGCCGTCCATATAGAGGTTGTATATATTATCATCTGTTCCAACATTAATTATAGCTTCGTAATTCTTCATTAACGCCAAGACACGAATTACCTCTCTTTGGGTACGTCCATTTCCTTCTCTAAACGGATGAAAGTAATTAAGGTTATCTAAAATATTAGCTAGTTCACTAGAAATTTCTTCTTTGCTATGAGCATTTCTGTGATAATTTGAAATTAAGTAATTAATATAGTTCTCAGCTGTAGGAAAAGATTGAATAGGGATAAAGGGTTTATTATTTTTAGAAATATTAACTTTTCTATATTGTCCAGCCCACCAATATATGTCTGAGAATAAAAATTTATGTATTTTATAAATATCAGATATAGAATGAACTAAGATAGGTTGAAGGTATAATTCTAGTATTTTGTTAGCCACTAGAGAGTATTCTTTCTTTTTTAACGATTCTAATGATTTTTCATTAAATTTGTTTATAAGGATATTAGTGTCTGGATAGGTATAGATATTATCATAATCTATATATGTATATTCTTCGTATTTATTTCTACTCATGTTTTTTTGAAATTGAAGTAAGTTTATTCTTTAATTCGAGAACATCGTTGGATGACGGTGTCCATCCTTCAATGATGTTTGTACTAAGGGCATACCAGACACTTTTAAAATCTTTAATATTATCAAATTTAATTCCCATGATAGTTAGTTCATTTTCGTTTAGGTCTAAATTCATAACAATGTCTCCTTAATAATGTTTTTCACTTTTATTATATATTATTAGCTATTGAAATACAATAGAAACAAGCCCCTCCTTACTTTTTAGGTAAAGAGGGGATAAGTTTTAATATTTTATTTTTCTACAAATGGGCTGATAGCTCCGTATAGAGCTGCATCGTTTCCTAATTCAGCTGCTAGGAATTTAGTTTGGTTATTTTCGATTGGGTGTAGTTCACGTACTTTAGCTTCAAGTTTATTTAATAAGTAATCACCTTGAGCAGATACGGCACCACCGATTACGATGTATTTTGGATCTAAGATACATAGTAAGTTAACGATACCACGAGCAAGCTCGAATAACCATTCGTCTAGCACTTTTAATGCAGTTGTATCTTCACGTTTACAAAGGTCGAAGAATTCGATAACGCTTAGCCCTTCGTACATTTCAGCTTTAATTTTTCTATCTAATGCGATAGTAGAAGCACGTTGTTCGTATGTAGTTTTAGTATCGAAGTCATAAACAGATTGTCCGATTTCTCCAACACCGAAGTTAGATCCGAAAGGAAGGCTGTTTAAGTAGTAAGCACCACCGATTCCAGTTCCTAAAGCCATACAGAATACTTCATCTAGCCCTTTAGCTCCACCAAGCCATTGTTCACCAAGTAGAGCACAGTTAACGTCGTTGTCAGCATATACTGGAATACCTAGTCTATCTCCAAAGTCACGTTTGAAGTTAGTTCCAAGGTAGTTTTTAATAGTTGGAGCGGCACGGATTACTTCCATGTGTACATTATCGATAACTCCTGCTGCAGAAATTCCTGCTGCAGAGAAGTTGTAAGTTTCACGGATTTTGCTTGCTATTCTGAACATCTCATCAGTAATTTTTACAGTTACGTTGTCAGGTGTTTTACAAGTTTCGTAGTGAATGATTTTGTAGTTGTCATCAAACACAGCAAATTTTATACTTGTCCCACCAATATCAATTCCTAAATACATATTATACCTACTTTCTAAATAAAGACATATCAATCTTTGATTTTTGTTAATTTTTTTAAATTTCTTTACAACGATATATTACCATAAAAACGGTTTTTTGAAAATAAGTTATTGAAAAAAATATAGGGCATCTGCTATATAAAGTAGTCTACTTGGTGTATAATTAAATCGTAGTTATATAATATAAGGAGAAGAAAATGGGTAAAATTATATTTTTAGAGCCTGTATTTTGTGAAAGAATATGGGGAGGACGCAATTTAGAAAGTTTTAATTTTTCTATTCCACAAGGAAATATTGGAGAAGCATGGGTAATTGCAGCTCATGATAATGGAAGTTCAAAAATAATAAATGGACAATTAGCGGGATTAACATTAAAAGAGGCTTACGAGAAACAACCTACGTTATTTACAGAAAAAACTTACGATAAGTTTCCATTATTGATTAAAATCTTAGATGCTAGTGATAATTTGTCAGTTCAAGTACATCCTGAAGATGACTATGCGCGAGTAAATGAGAATGGAGAGCTAGGTAAGACTGAGTGTTGGTATGTGTTAGATGCTAAAGAAGGTGCAAAATTAGTATATGGACACACTGCTAAAACAAAAGAAGAGTTCAATAGTAAAATAGATGCTGAACAATGGAATGAATTATTTATTGAGGAAAGTGTAAAAGCAGGGGATTTCTTCTATATTCCAGCAGGGACCCTTCATGCGATTGGAGAAGGAATCTTAATTTATGAAGTGCAACAAAACTCTGATACAACATATAGAGTTTACGATTATGATCGTGTTGATAAAGAGGGAAATGCTCGTGAACTGCATATAGAAAAAACAAAAGATGTAACCAAAGTTCCTTTTGAAAAAGTCCAACTAGAGCAAGAAGTTTACGAAGTTGGAAATATAAAAGTAACCCAACTTGCAGAAGAAAGATACTTTGGTGTTTATAAAATCGAAGTATCAGGAGAGGCAGAATTAACAAAAAACGATACAGGGAATTTATTCACAGTGTTAGAAGGTCAAGGTCGTATTAAGGTAGAAGATACTGTGTATGATATTAAAAAAGGAGATAGTTTTATTTTGACAACCCAATGTAGCGATTGTCTGTTAGATGGAGATATGCTGCTTATAGGAAGTTACGATAGATAATTACCCTTAATCATAGAATAGAGAAAAGTGATGGCAAGGAGATGTTTGTCATTGCTTTTTATTATGTCTAATTAACGTCAGAGGGGAGTTGATATAAAGAGTTAAAGTATTTTAATGTATTAAATAATTGACTTCTATATTGCGATGAGAGATAAATACCTAAAAGGCGATTTATGGAAGTGAAGTAATAGTGGATACTACTTTATCAATATAAGGTGCCAAAGGTTTTCAAAAAATATTTTAATTTTCTTTTTTTCTATTGACAAACTGTAGAAAACGTTTTACAATATAAGTGTATTAAAATTTAATGTGTTAAATAAATGCACGAAATTAAAATTAAAATAAAAACAAATATACGGAGGTTATAACAATGAAAGATTTAAAAGGAATTTACTCGGCTTTACTGATTCCATTTGATGAAAATGGTGAGGTTAAAGAAGAAGGATTAAGACAAGTTATTGAGCACAACATTAACGTAAGTAAAGTTGATGGATTATATGTTAATGGAAGTAGTGGGGAAAACTTCTTATTAAACACTGCTCAAAAAAAACAAATCTTTAAATTTGTAAAAGAAGTAGTAGGGGACAGAGTTAAACTTATCGCTCAAGTAGGATCATTAGATTTAAATGAAGCGGTAGAATTAGCTAAATACGCTACAGAATTAGGATATGATTCATTATCAGCAGTTACTCCATTCTACTACCCACTATCATTTAACGAAATTAAACACTACTACAAAACAATCATTGATGCTACAGATAACAGCATGATTCTTTACTACATCCCATTCTTAACAGGGGTTAAAATTAGTTTAGATCAATTCTCTGAATTATTCGAAGATGAAAAAGTTATCGGGGTTAAATATACTGCTGCAGACTTCTATCAATTAGAAAGATTCAGAAGAAGATTCCCTGACAAACTTATCTGGTCAGGATTCGATGAAATGTTAGTTCAAGCTGCAATTACTGGAGTAGACGGAGCTATCGGTTCTACATACAATGTTAATGGGCAAAGAAGTAAAGAAATCTTCAGACTTGCTAAAGAAGGTAAAGTTGCAGAAGCTTATGAACTTCAACACGAAGCAAATGATGTAATTGAAAAAGTTCTAGAATTAGGATTATACCAAACACTTAAAGAAATCCTTAAAGTTAAAGGTATTGATGCAGGAACTTGTAAAAAACCTATGAAATCATTCGATCCAGCTAAATTAGCTGAAGTTGAAAAATTAGTTAAAGATTATAACCTATAATTTTTAATAATAAGGGGTATATTAGAGGTAAAATTAGGGGCCAGGAAAGAGGAGCAAAGCTCCTCCTTCCTAAATAGAAAAATCTTTCTATAACAAAAAATATTATTAAACAAAAACAGCAAAATAGGAGGGGAGTACCATGGACAAAATAGGATTTGGTACACTTAATAGTATAGTATTAGGAATTTACTTAATAGCTATGCTAGGTATAGGGGTGTATTTCACTAAAAAAGCAGGTGAAAGCACGGACGAATTCTTTAAAGCTGGTGGGAATATTCCATCTTGGGCAGTAGGATTCTCAATTTATGCAACAACATTATCAGCCATTACATTTATGGCGACACCGGAAAAAGCATTCAACGGAGACTGGACATATGCAGCAGGGAACTTTTCAATTATCGCGATTATTCCGATATTAATTCACTACTATGTTCCATTCTTTAGAAAATTAAATGTAACGACAGCGTATGAATATTTAGAAGAACGTTTTAATCCTAGTGTACGTGTAGTAGGAAGTGTGTTATTCTCACTATTCCATATTGGACGTGTAGCTATCGTTATTTATTTACCAACAGTTGCGATTACATCAGTATCGACACTTAATCCATTCTTAGTGTGTGCGGTAATCGGATTACTTTGTGTAGTTTACTCATTCTTAGGAGGGGTAGAAGGGGTTATTTGGACAGACGTTATCCAAGGTATTATTTTACTTGGAGGAGCTGTTTTAGTAATCATCTTAGGAGCTTACCACGTAGGTGGATTCGGACACATTACTCAAGATGCTTTAGCAAATGGTAAAATTGTAACTGCTGAGAAATTTAATTGGTCATTAACTGCATCTACTATTCCAATCATCTTTATTGGATCAGTATTTAACAGTTTACAACAATACACAGCTTCTCAAGACGTAGTTCAACGTTATAGTACTACTGAATCAGTAGAAGAAACTAATAAATCACTTTGGACTAACGGATTATTAGCATTCATCTCTATTCCAATTTTCTATGGAATGGGAACAGTTCTTTACAGCTTCTACAAAGGTAGCCACGCTGTAACTAAATTACCAGACTTCATGAACGCTGAAGTAGTAGGTAAAGCAGCTAACACAACAGCTTTAGTACCTTACTTCATCTTAACAGCATTACCAGCTGGTATCGCTGGATTAGTTATCGCAGCTATTTTAGCAGCTGCTCAATCAACTATCGCATCAAGCTTAAACTCAATTTCTGCTTGTATCACAGTTGATATTAAACAACGTTTCTTCGGACTAAGTAAAGATGCTAAACAAGACGTTCTATTAGCTCGTGTTATCATTATTGTAGCAGGTGTACTTGGAACAATTGCAGCATTATACTTTGTTAACACTAACCAAAAAGAAACTTGGGATTTATTCCTTAAATATATCGGACTTCTAGGAGTGCCTTTAGCTGGTACATTTGCACTTGGTATCTTTACTAAACGTGCAAACGGAGCAGGAGCACTATTAGGATTATTAGTAGCAGGTGTTGTATGTTGGTACATCCAAGACTTTACAACTTATGCTAAACAAAGTCCATTTATCTTCTCAGGATTCTCATTCTTAAGTGCATTAGTATTCGGATATGTTTGTAGTTTCTTCTTCAAATCTACTAAAAATATCACTGGACTTACTATTCACACTAAAGATCAAGAATACGTAAAAGAAGAAAAATAATAAGCAAAGACCTTAAATAAAATATAACAAACTTACGAAGAACAAACCTCGATGTAAAAGTCGGGGATTGTTCTTTTTATGATAGTTTATTAGAGTTTTGAGACAATGAGTTAGGATACTGTCTTTCTAAATCTTGTTGAGGTATAATTGTATTGAAATACGGGGTAGGAAGGTGAGAGAATGAAATTAGAGAGAGAACGAAAAGTAGATTATAAGGTTAGTATTTTAAAAGATTATGCAGAGATGCAATTATTGTCGATTGAATTTGATGCCATAGATAATTCAAAAATTCATACCGAACTTGTTGTGAAAAAAGATAATAACAAAGGACTAATATTAGAAATTCCAGATTATGAGGAAGTACCGAGTAGTGAGGTGAATCTCATGAAATATTGTGCCTTGGGTTATGGGTGTGCGACACTTCATGTTAGGGGAGATAGAGGAAGAAGTGAAAATAAGCAACCAGCTTCAATATATTCTCCATTTTTAAATAATAATAGTGAGGATAATTTATATTATAATTATGCGTATCAAGATGGGATAGATTTAGTGGATATACTTAAGAAGGAGTTTCCCAATTTCCAAGTGACTATCGTTGCTAAAGGACAAGGAGCAGCTATAGGAATTGTCGCAGCAGCGGTAGGTAAGAAAGTTCAAAATTTGGTCATTTCAAATGTTCAAAATGTAGATTTTAGATATATTTTTGATAATAATCTTGATGTAGGAGTTTATGATGGTATTCGAGAATATAATCGTAATTATCCTGAAAAAGAGGACTACTTATTAGAGATGTTAGAAAAAATTGATGTGTTAAATTATGCAGAGGATGTTGAAACGGAGATTTATTTTGGTTATTCGAGTTTAGATGATGAGCGAAATATTGTTATTCATAAGAAGCTAGCTAATTTATTTAAACGAAAAAGAGTTGTTGTTTTCGATTGCGAAGAGAAAAATCTTCATGAGAAGTTATTGGAAGAGTGGTTGATGAGTTAAGTTGGAGTATGACCTAGCAATGAGTCTTTGTATAAAATAAAATCCGAATCTAATAATTACATGGTCTTATAGAAAATTAATCTATAGATGTGTATAAATAAATTAGATTCGGATATTTTTATTATTTAAGTTTTTCTATTTCTTTTGTTAGTGATTCTTCAGTAACAGCCCCAGCAATTCTAGTTTCAAAAGTACCATCACTATTAATTAAAATGTGGGTAGGGAATGAACGAATTGCGTAGTTTATGATGAAGCGATCGTTAACATCGAAAAGAACAGGATAAGTTGCACCAAGTTCTTTTGCTTTTTTAAGAATTACATCTTTACTTTTATCTTGTGGACTTTGGTTTTTAAATTCCGCATCATTAGGTGAAGTCATTGATAGAAAGACGATATCTTTATTATCTTTATATTTTTGATAAACTTTTTCTAATTCTGGAATTTCTCTCATACAAGGTCCACACCAGCTTGCCCACATGTTAATATAGACTTTTTTACCTTTAAAATCACTAAGTTTTACAGTTTTTTCATCTTTATCCATTGCTGTAAAATCAAAAGCTTGAGTAGCTTTAGTTTCACTAGATGAAGATGTAGAAGTTTGTTTATTTGTCTCTTCTTTCTTTTCAGAAGAACTTGAGCATGCACTTAAAATAAGAGCACTACTAAGAAGAGTTGCGCTAAGTATTGTCAATTTTTTCATATTAATTTCCTCCAATTCAAGTTACAAGTTTAAGCGAAATATCTAGTTAATGCGATAAATGATCCACTTAGGATTAGTATACCTATTAAAATAAGGATGATTCCTGAGATAACTTGTGTATATTTTAGAATGTTTGTATGTTTTTTGAATAGGTCTAATAATTTTGAAGCGAAGAATGCTACAAGGATGAATGGTAAGATAAATCCTAAGCAATAAGCAAGAATTAGAAGAACACTCATTATTCCAGTGTGACTAGATGCATATAAGAAAACACTAGCTAAGATTGGTCCAATACATGGAGTCCAAGAAAAGCTAAAGGTGAATCCCATTAGAAAAGCAAGAATAGGAGTAGTTTTATTTCCTTTTCTCTTAACTTTATTTTTTATTGAAAATTCTTGTTTTAAAAATCCTATCTTGAAGATGCCTAGTTGTAATAGTCCCATAAAAATAATTAAGACACCACTAACAATTTGTAAAGTTTTAATATTTTCGTTTAAGAAAATACTGATAAAACTAGTTGCAAAAGCTAGGATGAAGAAAGTTGAACAAATACCAAGTACGAATGATAGTGTATTTGTAATAGTGTTACGTTTATTAAAGACTAGTTCTCCGTGTTCATTCATTTCTTTTTTTCCAGCAAGAATACCGATATAGATTGGCAATATAGGTATTACGCAAGGAGAAAGAAAAGATAAAAGTCCTTCTAAAAAGACAAGGCCCATCTTTAAGGCAGAACTAGCTGTATTAAAATCTGTCATATAACCTCCCTGAAAATTAAATTTAAAATTACAGATTTACTATATTATAAAAACGTTTTAAATGCAATTAAATTGCTTGCAATCAAAGGGAATGTTACGAGTATAATATAATGTAACAGAGAGTTATCGTTATTGTTACAAAACTGTTACAGGTATTGAAAAACGAGTGTATTCAATATATAATGATATTACGTCAAGTTTATAAATCAATCGAAGTGATTCGAAGTGAAGTTAAGACGTTAGAAATTAAAAATGTAAAATTAGAAAACAGAAATTTAAATAGAACTTAGTAGAAAATGAGTCGCTTGACTCGAACTTAATTTTAAGGAGATTAGAATAGATGAGTAAATTACAAAAATTAGTAGCCGCTACGGCAATCGTATCAACAGTAGGTGTTGGTTTATCACAAATCGCTGATGCAGATACATATACAGTAAAAAAAGGTGATACTCTTTGGGATATCGCAATCAACAACGGAACAACTGTTGATCAACTTATGCAAGATAACAACTTAACAAGTTCATTAATTTTCCCTGGGGATAAATTAACTTACAATACAACAGTAGCTCAAGTAGCTCAAGCTAAAGAAGAAGGTTACTACACAGTAGTATTAGGAGATACTTTAGGAAAAATCTCTAATAGATTTGGTGTTTCAGTAGATCAACTTGTTAAATTAAACAACATTGACAATCCTAACTTAATTTATGTTGGAACAGTATTAAAAGTAAGTGAAAATGCAGCAGCTAAAGCTGAAGTAACAGTAGCTAAAGCAACTGTAGTAGAAAACACTACAGAAAAAACAGTAGCTAAAGTAGACCCAGTTCAAACTGTGCCTGCCAAACCAGCAGTAACAGCAGTAGCTACACCAAAAGTAGAAGTTAAAAAAGAAACTCCAGCAGCAGCGCCAAAAGCAGAAGTTAAGAAAGAAACAACAGTAGCAACAGCAGCACCAAGTGTAGCAGCAAAACCAGTGGCTCCAGTTGCAGTGGCAACTACTCAAGTGGCTTCTTCAAACAAAGGAGCAGCAATTTACCAAGCAGCATTAGCTCAATTAGGTAGATACCAAGACTGTACAATGCTAGTAACAAATGCTCTTAAAGCAGTAGGAATTAACTTCCACGATTGGCCAATAGGATACATGAGTTTAGGGACTGTAGTTCCAGCATCACAAGCTCAACCTGGAGATTTAATCTACTATGCAAATGGTGGATTAGGAATGGCTCACATCGCAGTTTATGCTGGTAACGGTCAAGCAGTTCACGGTGGATGGTTAGGTAATCAAACAGTACTTAACTCTGCAAACGTAGCTGGTGGAGCAGTATACATCCGAGTTAAATAATTAAAAGAAATGTAATAAAAAGTGATTGGAATTTTCCAATCGCTTTTTAATTTGGAAATTTTCGGCTGTATAATATATATGTTGATAGGGAATTATAGATAGAAAATATTTTATTATTTTCACTATAAACATATATATTATCGTTCTAGCTTCCTTATCAAAAGCTTCATTGGCTCTTTAATAACCTAGTATTTTCCTAGGGAGATTATTTATTCTATCTACTATATTCTCAACGTATTGTCTATCATAATCATCTATAGACGTTCCTTTGGGTATAAACTGTCTTATCAATTTATTAAAGTTCTCATTTCCACCTCTTTCAAAGGCTGAATATGGGTAAGCGAAATATACTTCTACCACGTTTGAGAAGTATTCACTTAATATTGAAAATTCAGATCCGTTATCTGTTGTTATAGATTTTATAATACCTTTTGGATATTCTTTCATCTATACTAATACCTAAGATCTTTTTATTCTCTTTTGGCTTTGTTTTACGTTTTTTTCGTTCTACTTCCTCTTTCAGATTTATATTTTTAACTTTAAGTCTACCTTCATCTATATAACGATATAGCGTATTTACGCACAATACTTCTTCTTTTGTAAATATTCCCATTGCCAATGCTCTTCCTATTACTACATCTGGTATGGACTATAGTCAAGTAAATAGATACGAAAATACGAAAATTAGTTAAGAATTTAAGTGGAATTTGTTTTATATTGAGAAGTAGGTGTGATATCCTGTGAGGAAAATGTGGCAGTGCCACTTTTCCTACATTAAGAATCACACCGATAGAGGTTCAGTGTAAAATAAATTTTTAATGTTTATAAAATGCTAATTCTTTCTCGTTAGAAGTCATAAAACCTAATGAATAATGTGGTCTTTTAAGATTATAAAATCCCTCAATATACTCAAATAAAGAAAGTTTTAATTCTCCAATTGAGTGATGATTTTTCCTATTCAACTCCTCTTTCTTTAAATATTTAAAGAAAGACTCACAACAAGTATTATTGAAAGGATATCCTTTTTTAGAAAAAGATTAAACTACGTTAAATTTATCCAGGAGTTTTCTAAAGGGGGCTGCTGTATACTGAGTACCACGGTCAGAATGAAACATAAGACCAGTAGGACAATTTCTTTTATTATAAGCGTCATTAAATGTGCTCATAATAAGGTTAGAATCAGCTTTATTGGAAATATTCCACGATATAATTTTTCTAGAAAATAAATCCATAATTATACACAAATAAAACCAAACACCATTTACTTTTATATAAGTAAAATCGTTAGCCCAAACCATATTAGGCTTAGGAGGATTAAATTCTTGTTTTAAGTGGTTACATAACTTAGTATCCTCACAGTTTTTTTTACTCGCTTTGATAAAAGGTTTAGAAGTAGACATAGTAGGGAGATTTAATTTTTGAATTAATCGATATACTCTTCCAACACTAACTTTAATACCATAATCACGTTCCAAAATATGAGTTATTTTATATGCACCAAGTCGCTTATCTTAGTTTCCATGAATTTTTAAAATAACTCTAGAAATCATTTGATTTTCTTCAATTTTAGGAGGTAAATCATTTGAGATATATTTATAGTATGTGCTTCTATTAACATTGAATACTTTGCATAAAAGTTTAATATTATGTTGATTTCTAAGGGTGAAAATAGCGTTTAATCTTTGTTTGAGTGTGGCGTGAAGATGGCAATCGCCTTTTTTAAAATTTGATTTTCTTCTTCTAATTGAGCGTTTCGTTTTTGAAGTTCTTTTATTTGTTTAGCGGTAAACACATCGCCATCTTCAGTTTTAATCTCAGAATACTGTTTCACCCATTTATTAATGGCACTTAAAGAAATACCATAATCTTTACTTAGTTGTGTTTGAGTCTTACTATTTTGGTATAGACTAACAATTAATCTTTTAAAATCTTCATCGTAGACATTTTTTGCCGTTTTAAACACTTCCTTTCTGTGTCTACTTTTTTAGTATAACTCCAACATATATTTCTCTCTTTCTTTATTATATGCAGTATTATAGCCTAATACATTTTTATTTTGTCAAAACTATACATTCTTATTTTATCATTTTCAACTTCTTATTTTTCGTTTTATGTCTTAAGACGCCTACGTCTAATGAATCGACCATTCTTTTCCATTTCCTAATAGTATCTCTAAATTTTCTAGTGGTTATTCCATTAGGTGTATCTAGATATTCTCCTCTTTCATACAACTCAACACATTTTATTTTAAATTCATAATTATAACGCATAAAAAACACCCCTTTCACTGGATTGTCCAGTAAAAGGGGCACATATCATTTCTCCGAAATCACGATTTTTGAGTCACTCCCATTTTTTGATAAGTTGTTTTTATACTGCGAGCTCGCCAAAATCTTGCTTTTTCAAAATCGTGATTTCTGAGTCATCTCCATTTTTTGAATTATTTTATTTTTCTTGGGAAGAGAATTACCATTAATATAAGTAACTCAAATAATAAAGTTATTAGCAACTCGG
This sequence comes from Gemella haemolysans, assembly GCF_901873445.1. Lineage (GTDB taxonomy): Bacteria > Bacillota > Bacilli > Staphylococcales > Gemellaceae > Gemella > Gemella haemolysans_C. Next base: position 12,517 of record NZ_CABFLN010000003.1, on the reverse strand, counting down.
TATTGTTATAATTTATACCTGTTTTGGCTAGGATTTTAACTTTTGGAGTAGTTTGGGATTTACTATCGATAACTTTATTTAGGTTTCCTGGGTTTTTATTATTGTTATTGTTTTTGTTATTGTTATTGTTGTTATTATTGTTATCAGGATTTATAACATCAGGTGTTTTGTGGTAGGTAATATTTATAAATATATCTTCACTGTCAGGAGATACGACAACAGCGTCTACAGCCCCAGAAGGAGAGAATCCCTTGATATCCTTAGGAGAAAAAGTCTCAAAAGTATGCTTACCATCTTTGCTCCAAGCACCAAAAGTAACCGCATCAGTTTCAGAGTTAACAGTCTTATCTCTAGTGAAAGTCACAGTTTGAGTAATAGTTTCCATTTTACCGTCAGGATAAGTCACATTAATAATTCTAGAAACAGTTTTACTAACTTTAGAGACAGTCTCTGGGATTCTAGAGTAAGAAACTGTTACTTCTATCGTAGGATTATCTGGAATAACTTGCCCAAAACCAGCTTCGGCTTTATCAGAAGAGTACCCTTTAATAACAGGAGTCGTTACAGCGGAATATGTTTTTGCTCCACTCCATGCAGTAGGGGAACCTATGACTTTGTTAGTTACCTTATCATAAGTGACTTCACGAGAAAACGTCTTATCATCGGTAGTGACTTTATCAACGGGAGTTTTATCTCCAGCCCCACTATAGTGGATTATTTGTTTTGATTCTTTATATTCTGTTTCGACACGAGTATCGTGAACTAGGTGTACATCAACATATTGTATGTTGTTATCAGTGTTTGCTGAAAAGTTCTCTGTATCGTCTAATTTTGAAGGTAATAGAGGTTCAGAAACCAATTTATATCCTTTATCAAGGTAAGTTTTTTTGATATTATCTAAAGAAGTTTTCATGTTTTCTTTAGTTGTTTCATTAAGAACTTCATTAGATTTTCCAGAGTAGACTTTTCCATCAGATAAAGTTGTATTTGTTGTGTCATCTAGTACGCGGATATTAACTTGTTGATAGTCAGAAACAACATCAACATAACCTGTATTCGATATTGATAGTGGTTTTTCAGTAGTTCCAAAATTATAACTATATTCAATTTTATATTTTCCAGGTTTCGCTAGTGACACCTCAGAAACAGTCGTCGCTGGAACGCCGGGTGTAACGTTAGTTATTTTCAAATTAAGTTTATTTTTATCTAATTGGCGTGAATCATCTTCTGAAACTAGCCATTTAACAGTGCGTGGATCTGTAAATTGTGTTACCAGGGTTTTAGGATCCCAGCTGCCACCATCAGGAGATGCTGTAAAAATTTGCTTTTCTTTTAGTAATATTGATGGCACTACTTGGAAGTGAAGAAATTTTGCTCCTTCTTTAGCTAAAGCTTCTCTATCAGAGTCAACGCTGCCATTATTTTCTATTTTTATTCCATTGCGACCTCCGTAGATGTAAAAGTTTGCATCAATACGATCTGGATTGACAGAATACCCGTGTTTAGAAATGTTTTTTTGTGCTTTATCCAATAGAAGGAAGTAGTAAGGGCTTAAATTAGGATAAGGTACTAAATCTGGATCTTGTGATTTAACGACATAGAATCCTTTTGCATCTTCTTCGGCTTGGATTGATGACTCAGGCCTAGTATTATTATCTTTTCTTCCGAATCTAAATATTTCGTTTGATGTAGGTATAAGTTCTTGTAGTTCAGGTACATAAACCCAATTAGAACCTCCATCAACATCAACCTCTTTACGATAAACAGGATAAACATATTTACCGATGTGCTCACCTGTATTAATATCAGAGTGATGAATCATAGCTAGATTTAGATTATCGGTAACATAACCGTTGTGTCCGTTAATGAAATTATAGATAGAAAATGTATTAAGGTCACGGTTAATCTCGGTACTTGGTTTAAGTAGTTTAAGTTTAAAGTTGAAAGTAACTTCGTCGTTAGCTTTTATAGAGCCACTCTCTAAACGAATAGCTCTTAATTGTTCTCCAAAAGCAGCGTTGCCATAAGTTTGAAGATAGTCTGCTAGTGGTCGATATTCACCATTAGCATTACCGTATCTCATTTGTCCAGAATAATCTTCTCCTAATTTACTCTTAACAGCAATACCATCTTTAGAATCAATGTTTTCTTTGTCAAATACTAGATTTGCAGTACCATTTTTAAAATAATTAGGTAGTGTTAAGATTATATTTGAATTAATATCTTTATCTCCGTTTTTTAGGACGAAGTGACCACGGATTGACTCGGGATCTAGATTATCTAGATTAAGAAAAGAGTATCCTCCATATGTAGATGAATATTTTTTTCCATTTTTATCATTTGCTGTAAGATAAAATCCATATTCTCCGTTAAATTCTTTACCTTGGATAGGATTCTTGTTTGTTTTTTCCGAAATATTATGAAGAGTTTTGGTTTCGTTATTGTTTTCTGGTTGAGAGGAAGTGTCTCTTTTTCTTCTAGGTTTATGTGTGTTAGAACTATCAGCCGGCTGTTCAGAGTTAGATGCTGATGTTGTATTATCGATGTTAGTTCTAGTATTTTCTGATTTTTCTTTCGATGTCGTTAGCTCATTGTTGTTGGTAACGGCGTTAGTAGTTTGTTCGTTCGTATTATTCTTCAAGTCTGTATTATCGTGAACATCCGACGCTGACTTTTCATCATTGGGTGTTGCCGATGAAATGTTATCGGCTTGTGGAGAATTATTAGCAGGAGTGACGGTAACGCTATTATCTCTAGTGGTGTTGTTATCTTCGCTGGCTAAAGCATTTCCTCCTAAAAACATTATAGAAGCGATAGCGATAGAAGCGGTCCCTACGCTGAGTTTTCTTATTGTATATATTGTATTTTTATATTGTTCTATGTTACGCATAAATTTTTCACCTTTCAGCATAAAGTTTAGCTATATTATACGAAAAAATTTAGTAGTTTGCAATATATATATTGCAATAATCGTAGTTTAAAGATTTGTTCTTTAGTAGGAGAATGGTTGTAATTACAGTTTTAATAATGAAAAATGTGTTGAAATGATTTATTTGTCAAAGGATATTTTTCTGAAATATTCATTAAGAGATTATTTGTTAATATTATAACATAAAAGATATTTTGGCTTGATAATTTTATAGGATAGAAGAAAAAAGGTCTAATTGATGATAAATATTCTAAATTTAAGGGGAAAAGTGCGTTGATAATAATTAGGGCTTTAATAGATATAATTTATAAGAGAAGTAGCTGAAAAGGTTAGTTTAAAAATCCGTTATATACGGATTCATAGACATAGAGGGTTATTGATATTTATCTTCGTTCTGTGAAAGATTTTAATACATATAATAAGATTTTCGGGGATGACTCGACAAAATCTTGTTTTTTTTGAAATCATGATTTTTGAGTCACCCCCAATTTTTTTGATAAGTTATTTTAATTGGTTTGATTTGCTTAGTTACAGGATTTTTGATTAGTTTCTCTTAGTATAGCAAATTAGTCGTCACTACTCAAAATCTCCCCAACAGCTAGTTCGTTGCGAACCGTTATGAGTTCCAATAGCCATATAGTGGCGTTCGCCCGAATATGAGACATAACTAATCCAAACAAATCCTTCTTTAATTACATAGCTATCATAAAAGACTCGTTCGCCTTTGTGATAGACGCTAACGATTTTCCCTAGTTTGCTTGGTTTAACTCTGACATTTATTGAAGGAACCTCTACTATGAACTGCCCATTTTCGGAGATTCTAGTCCATTCTTCACTAGAATCATAGCTAGGTCTTATGAATCCAACTAGATAAGTATCATCACGGTTCATGATACGAGCGATACCTCCACGTTCTGGAGTACCATCAACATTTTGTTCTACAGAGGTAATAGTACTACCGTTTACCTCAATGACTATTCCTACATGTCCATATTTATCCCAACTTCCCCAATGCCAGATTGCTATATCTCCAGGAGCTATTTCTGCCTCCCCTTTATAGTATCTTTTCCACCCAGGAGGTATAGAGTTAGTTAGATAATCTATAGCGTTACCGTATATTTGAAAGTTTGCAAAGTTTTTTACATAGGCCATAGTAAGATCGACGCACTGTGCACCATACATACCATCCATATCAATCCATTTATATACATTATCTTTAGCCCAATTTACCATTGTTTGTTGACTTGTCATAATATTTACTCCCTTTTGTTAGTATTATTTATTGCTAATATCTAGATTTAATTTTGTTTCGATAATACGAGTAAGTTCATTTAAATTTTTTCCTATATTTTGTAGAGTATTGTCTAATTTTAATAAAAAGAATACTGCAACAAAAATAGGAAAACCTACAGTATTAATGAAATTTAATATATCCATAAAAAAAGGTGCGGAATTAACCGCACCTCCCTCCCTTCTATTATTGAAGTTCGCTTGCTTCACGTGTAACGTAAGTAGCTTTTTTGAAACCTGTAAGGGTATGTTTTTCGTTGTTAAATACTTTTGTATCAACAATTTTTTGAGCAACAGCCTCAACAGTATCTTTACTTAAGTTTTCTTTTGGATGTGATAAAGCGATGTGATAAGTTTTTTTATTCTCCGTATTAAAATAAATATTTAATTTTTTCTCCATGATATGTGTTTCCTCCTAAATTATAGTGATTCTTTAGTGTTAGTAGTAATAGTATCGATATTTTTATCGATAAGTTTTTTTAATTCTTCTCCTACTTCTTTTAAAGTGTTATCTTCAGCGTTTGTAGCAACCTCAAAGTTATAACTTTTACCAACTTGTTTTTGGTTTTTCTCTTCGCTATAGTTTAAATGTAAAACTTTTTTTAATATTTTCATTTTCAAATCTCCTTTGTAATTGTTTATTATTTGTCTTTGGCCTCTGACACTATATATAACGAATTAATTAGTTATAGTTTGTCAAAAATAATTTTTTTGATTAATAATTATTTTTAGAGAAAGTTTTAAGTAAAATTTAATTTGAATAGATTATAATAAAAAAATAGTGGAAATCTGCTAAAAATAGTATTATAATATATTAATAACGAAGGAGGGGAATATAATGAAAGATAATAGATTGTTGAAAGTATTATGGGGTATAGTATTAGCTATATTCTTATGTAGTGCGTTATTCATAGGGATAAGTTATTTTACAGGTGGAGATAGTTTAAGTAAGAAAAAGGATAATGATACTACAGATGTATCTTCATCAAAAACTAAAGACAAAGATGACTCTAAGTCTAAATCAAAAGAGAAAAGTGATGAGGAGAAATATAGAGAAAGTAAAGATTCTAATGATGGCAATAGTTCATCATCTTCAAGCTCTTCTAAATCAGAAAGCAATAAGTCAAGTGATAATAACAGAGCTGTAAGTAATAGAACAACTAGTAACAGTAACACAGCTTCAAATAGTAATAATACTGCTTCTAAGAAAGAAGAAGCAAACACTGATAATAAAGATAATAGTTCATCTTCTAGTAACACATCATCACAAGGAACATATGGAAGTTCAGCTGATGCTAAAAAATATGCTAATGATGAAATAGCTAGATTAGCAAAAGAAAATAAAAAACACTATAGTTATACTGTAGACAGAAATAACAAAGGTGAATTTGTTGTAAATATTAAAGAAGGTTAGAATTTAAAAGCACGGTCTTTAGGAATATGCTAGAGACTGTGTTTTTTGCGTAAAAAAGAGAGAATAAATATCTTTTTATTTTAGCAAAATACTATGATAAGTGGTATAATATAGAGTAAGTATGAAAGAGGATATAGAAATTATGAAAAAAAATAAAACCACTAAGATTATGCTATATAGCGGTTTATCCTGTATTATTGCGATTATTATTTTTTTAACAATTAGTTATTTTGGTAAGGAGGAATCTGTTCAGAAGAAAGATTCATCACAAAGTGAAAATAAACAAGAACAGATAGAACAAGATAAAAATAGTAAAGATAACAATCGTGATGAAGATAATAATCAGTCTACAGAGATAAAAGAAGAACAAAAATCAGAAAATAAAGATAGCGAATCTAATAATAAAGTTATACAAAACAAAGAAAAAAATATAATAAAAAATAGCGATAATGTATCTCAAAAAAATAATAGAGTACAAGATTATAAAGGGAAAAAACTATCAGAATCAGAAGGTGTTGGTACGACTGGTAAAGTATTTAATTCCCAAAAAGAAGCTTTAGATTTTGGAAAACAAGAGGTTAAGAAGTTAACTGAAGGAGATAAAAGACCTAGACAATTTTCTATAAGTAAGGTAACGGCGAAAGATGGAAGCCTAGTAGGATGGACTGTAGATATTTTTGAAGATAACAGCGTAGAGAAGATAGTCTCTAATCCGACAGAAAATACAGAAAATAATAAAAATAGAGAATAGGAAAAAGAAAGCGAGGGACTTGCTTAGTATAAAAGTATTAAGTAAAAGACTCGCTATTTTCCATGTTTTCACAAAAATAGTAAAAAGTGAGGTGGAAGTATGAGGATAGGAATAGTTGCAGAATTTAATCCGTTACACAGTGGACATAGATATTTAATAGAATGTGCAAGAGATATTGCGGATCGAAATAACGGAGAAGTTGTTTGTGTGATGAGTGAATTTTTTACACAGAGGGGAGAAGTTGCTGTTGTAGATGGCTATATTCGTGCTAAGGAAGCTGTTAGGTGTGGTTGTGATTTAGTTGTAGCACTACCTTATTTGGGTAGTGTTGCGTATGGAGATGATTTCGCTAAAAAGAGTATAGAGATATTGTCTGGTGCTGGAATAACTCATTTAATCTTTGGAACTGAAAATGAAGATGTAAGTATGTTTGAGGAGATTTACACAAAACAGCAAAACGCAAGCAGAGAAGAATATAAAAAATTATTAAAATTAGGTCTTAATCACGCGAAAATTAATAGTAGATTATATGGTTTTGAGAATAATAATCCGAATTTCAGTTTAGCATATAGTTATTACAAAGCTATTAGAGAAGCGGGACTAGAAATTCAAATGATTCCGATAAAAAGAGAAGGTCAAGGATTGAATAGCGCAGAGATGTCAGATCAAGTGCATCTTAGTGCAACTTCCATAAGAAACAATATAGATGATGAAAAGATTGAAAAGTATCTTTCGAATGAGATGTTGAGAGATTTAAAAAAAGAAAAAAAAGCATCAGAAACAGAGATATTTCCGTATTTAAAATATAAGATATTATCTCTTGGTAAATCAGAGATAGAAAAGATTTATGATATTAATGAGGGGTTAGAAAATAGAATTTACGAAGCAGCTATTAAAGCAGGAAGTTATGGTGATTTAGTAAAATTAATTGCTACGAAAAGATATAGTAATAAAAAAATTCAAAGGGTATTACTTCATATACTAACTAATACAACGAAAGAAGATTATAAAAAATATTTTTCTACTAACAATTTTAGAGTGTTAGCTGTGAAAAAGGATAGAGCAGCTGTTATTAGAGAAATCAATAGAGACGGTAAAATCATTCTTCATCCACTTTTGAATAGTAAAAATAGTTTGAACTTTGAACAAGATATTAAAGTAGCTAGAATATATGAATTACTATTTAATAACAAAGACATTTTTAGAGAAAATATACAAATAATAGATTAATTATTAAACGGAGGTTTTTTTAGAAATTCTCTGTTTTTTATTGTGGATAAAAGAAGTCCGCGTTATAGAAAATATAAATAATTCTAATTCATTATAAATAAACTTTAATTAAAATTTATGTAATTATATTACAATATTTTATAATTATACAATTTATATAGAAATTAGCAATATAAGGTATAAAAAATTTGAAAAAGGTTAAATTTTAGAGCTAAAAAGTTGTTTCTTAAAAGAAGTAAAGAAAGTGTTAGAAATATATTTAAATCATTCTCTCTATGTAATTTGAGTAAAGTAGAAATACTAAAACTAATTTTACAAGAAAATACAAAGAAAGTAAACATCTAATATTCGCAACGCGAAGAATTTTATTTAACTTGATTAAAGAAGCTGAGAAATGCAAGAAGAAAAAGCTACCTTTTGTGCCAAAACGAACTATGGTAAAAATACTGGGAGTATCACCACAAACAGTACTCAATGAAATCAAAAGAGGAACAGTTAGAACTAAACAAAAGGTTAATAGTAAAGTTAAATATAAAGAGGAGTATAGCCCAGTCTACGATCAATGTGTGTATGAAACAAATAGAATGAATAGTCGCAATAAATCAAAGTTTAACAAGGTTAAAGAGTTCATAGAATATGCAGAAAAATTGATTTTAGAAGATAAACTATCACCTGATGTAGTTATAGGATGAGCATTGATAGAGGGATTATTCACAAAAGAAGAAGTAGTGTGCGTAAATACGCTTTATCGTTATATAGATGAAGGTAGACTTAAAGTTAAAAATATAAATCTGAAAGAGAAATTGGGACGTGAAAAATGCAAAACAAACCCAAAGGAGAATAAAAAAATCTTAGGTATTAGTATAGATGAAAGACCAAACCATATTGATAAGCGTGAAGAATTTGGTCATTTTGAAATAGATACAGTACATGAAAAAAGGAGAAAGTACATGTTTACTAACCTTAACAGAAAGAAAAACAAGAAAAGGAATCGTAGTATTAATAGATTTTAAAGACAGTGAATCTGTTACATATGTATTAAATAAAATAATGGAAGAATATCAAAAAGGTATTATAAAATCTATAACAGAAGATAACGGATCTGAATTTTCAACATTAAGTAAATACTTTTCAAACGTGGTAGAAGTATATTTCGCACACCTATATTCAGCCTTCGAAAGAGGCGAGAATGAGAATTTTAATAAATTAATAAGACAGTTTATACCAAAAGGTACGTCTATAGATGATTATAATAGACAATACATTGAGAATATAGTAGATAGAATAAATAATCTCCCTAGAAAAATACTAGGTTATCAAAGAGCCAATGAAGCTTTTGATAAAGAAGCTAGAGTGATAATAAAACAATCAGCATAGGCAAAGTATAGAAAAAACCTCCACCGTTAGTCAAGGGATACTTTGTTTAAACCCTTGACTAAGATATTTGTTTTTTCTACGTGCCTATTAAGCTGATTTGTTTCAAAAAAATGAGGGGAAGTGTTATTAATCCCTAAGATTTTTACTGAAAAATTTTCTGTCTAATTTGATATTGACATTTACCGTTTTTTATTAATAGTAAATTTGTGATAAAATTATTCACGACCAATATCCTTTCTTAGTTAATTAGTTTTTACACTTTTATTATATTGGATATTTGTCTTTTTATATAAAAATTGAAATTCGGGGTTAGAATTTTTTCATGCCCCGAATTTATTATATAACCATAAATTGTGGGAGTGACTCGATGAAATCGTTTTTTGAAATCTTGATTTTTTGAGTCACCCTCATTTTTATTTATTTTGTACTATTTTGCTAAATTTACAGCAACTTTATTATTCTTGTTGTTATAAGAGATGTAAGTAATAGTTAAGAATATTATTCCTAAAACAACTAAGATTAATATAGAGTTGTTGTAAATTCCATCAGTTAAACCACCAAGAACAGCGTGTCGAACTGCCATGTCACCATAGTAAACAGGTGTGAAAGGAATTAATCCACTATATAGAGATGGTAACATTTCTTTAGGGAATAGTGGTGTAGTTAGGACGAATTGTAGAGCTACAAATCCGATACTAATAGCATTCCCAACTTTTCCGAACGTGTATGATAAGAAGTGAGTTATTATCATAAACACGATACCTGAAAGTATTAATCCTAAGAAGTACATTCCGAAGTTTTGTATTCTAAAGTCGAATAATAATTTCATCGTTACAACTTCGATAAGTGTAGCTAATACTGCGAATGTAGACATTGATGCAAGTCTTGAAGTGAATAGACTATTTGTTGATTCTCTGTATTCCGCTTTACGAGCTGGGAATAGGATGTTAAATGCCGCAGCTGCGATTAGAAGTCCGAATACTAAGAAGAATGGAGCCATTGCGTTTCCGTAGCTAGTTTCTTCTGAGATGTCGCTAATATTAGTTTTGATTGGGTTAGACATCATGTCTACGTTTTTGTCTCCAGTTTTAGCTGCTGATAGTTTATCAGCTCCGCTAGAAAGTTTATCTGCTAATAAACCAGACCCATCTTTTGCTTTATCTAATCCTGTGATTAACTCAGGAGCTTTAGCTTGCATGATTGTAAGAGCGCTGTAAAGTTTGTCGGAACCTGCTTTAGCAGTGTTAAGTCCATTAAGTAGCTCAGGAGCTTTAGCTTGCATAGCAACAAGTCCGCCGTGAAGTTTGTTAGCTCCATCTTTGGCGCTATTAACTCCATTAATTAATTCCGGAGCTTTAGCTTGCATAGCAGCAAGTCCGTTAGAAAGTTTTTCAGATCCATCTTTAGCAGTATTAACCCCGTTAATTAATTCCGGAGCTTTAGCTTGCATAGCAGCAAGTCCATTAGAAAGTTTTTCAGATCCAGCTTTCGCGGCATTAACTCCGTTAATTAACTCAGGAGCTTTAGCTTGCATAGCAGCTAAACCATTAGAAAGTTTCTCAGATCCAACTTTCGCAGCATTAACCCCGTTGATTAATTCCGGAGCTTTAGCTTGCATAACGGCTAGTCCGTTAGAAAGTTTTTCAGACCCGTCTTTAGCGCTGTTAAGTCCGTTAATTAGTTCCGGAGCTTTAGCTTTCATATCTGTTAGTCCTTGATATAATTTTTTACCACCGTTATCAAGTTCTTTAATACCGATACTTAATTCAGGAAGTTTAGCTTGTAGTTTGTTAAGTCCTGCATTGATTTTTGCATTTCCATTAACTAAAGCATCAATACCACCAGCTAACTCAGGAAGTTTCTCATGCATTATGCTGATACCACCACCTAATTTATCGAATCCTGCTTGTAGTTCTGATCCTTTAGCTGCAAGTGTTCCAACACCTTGTGCTAGTTCACCTGTAGTCATTGATGTAGTAAGGGCACTTACACCGTTAGTGTAGTTTGTTACTCCATCTTTAAGTTTTGGAGTTGCACTAGCAAGTTGGTTAAGTCCATTTGCTAAGTCCCCTGTTGTTAGAGAAGATACTGTAGCATCTACTCCACCTTTATATTGATTGAATCCTGCCATAAGGGTAGGTGTTTTTTCGTTCATTATAGTTAAACCAGCTTTTAATTGCCCACTACCAGCAGAAAGTTTACCGACAGCGTCTTTAATGCTAGAAAAACCACTAATTGTTCCTTCAAGTTGAGAAGAAAGTGTATTTACATCGAATTTATCAAGTTGAGTTTGGATGTAATTTAATCTTCCTACACGATATTTCATACTTGAATATTTTGAGTTTGCGCTAGATACTGCTGAAGAAAGTTCAGCTTTAATCTGGCTATTGTTGTTACTGCTGCTATTTTGAACAGTAGTAGTTGGTTGAGCAGCAGGTGCTGGTGTAGCAGCAACATCGTTACGAGCAGCAGCAAGGATACTTGCTTTTTGTTCAGGTGTTAATTGCATTGATGATAATGTTTGCTCCAAGTTTGCAAAGTTAGTAGTTGCAGGAGCTGGAGCAGACGCTGTTGTAGTTGTAGTAGTCGTAGTAGATTGTGTTTCTATACGATCTACGAGAGCTTTTATAGATTCTAATTGAGAACCTAATTCTGCAAAAGCACTGTTAAGTGGATTAAAATGAGTTCTATAAGTAAGTTTTAATCCTTTAAGTTTATCTAATGTTGAGTTTAGATTAGATTTCTTAGCTGCTAAAGCACTATCGCTAGGTAGGTTATCGTTTAGTGCGTTTAACCCTATGTTTAGCTTATCAGCTCCATCTACAAGTTTTGGAGTACTTTCAGAAAGTTTAGCTACTCCATCACCTAATGCCACCCCACCCGCAGTAAGTCTATTAAGATCATCTTTTTTAGCTGCAAGTCCAGAGTTGATTTGTGAAATACCGTCTGATAATCTATCGATTCCATTGTTTAATGTAGCACTTCCGACATTAAGTTTTTCTAAATCATCTTTTTTAGCTAATAATTTTTCATTAAGTGTAAGAACACCGTTAGTATATTTTAAAAGTCCAGCTTGGAATTCTTTGCTTCCGTTGTATAGAGAATTGAAACCAGAAGTAAGCATAATACTTTTAGCTTTGAATGTATCGAAACCGATAGTAAGTTTATTAGAACCTTCAGTTAGTTCATTTACACCAGAGATTAACGCGTCTTTTTTATCGTTTAATGAACTTAGACCCCCTGATAATCTTCCAGCTCCACTTTGTAATTGAGATACTCCATCACCAAGTTTAGCTCCACCTTCACTAAGGTGAGAAAGACCGTCAGTTAGACGTTTAGAACCATTAGCAAGTTCATTAATTCCATTGTTAAGTCTTTGTCCACCATCGCTAAGACGAGTTAGTCCATCGGTTAGACGTTTAGAACCATTAGCAAGTTCATTAATTCCGTTGTTAAGTCTTTGTCCACCATCGCTAAGACGAGTTAGTCCATCGGTTAGACGTTTAGAACCATTAGCAAGTTCATT
>NZ_CABFLN010000002.1 GCF_901873445.1 Gemella haemolysans | reverse complement strand
TTTATGAACAGTATTAAAGATAAAAATAAAGAGTTATACAGACAATTGAAATGTTATTGGAAAAACCTTCTTACTAGTTATGATGAATTAGATAATGGTACCCACAAGAAGTTTAAATACTTTAAGTACATCACTACCGAACAAGATATTGTCAACTACCTAATTAAGCAAGATCCTCAACTATATAAGTGTTATTGGCTTATCCAAGAACTTAGAGAAGCTCTTGAAAAAGATGATTTTGATAGGTTTAAGTCTTTAATTAACGATAAATCTACTTTACCTAGATATATGTTTACAGCTATTAAAACACTTAGAAAATATAAAAGACAGATTAAGAATACTATGTACTACAATGGGCTTTCTAACGGTCCTTTAGAAGGAATTAACAACAAAATTAAAGTTATTAAGCGTATTTCCTATGGTACTTTAAAGCTAAAATACTCCTTGTATTCAGTCTATTTACACCGTCAGAGACTAATAAGAAACCTAGATATTCAAAAGAAGAGCGTCAAGCTATTCTCGATAAAAAGAAAGAAATAAGATTAAAACGAAAAATAGGAAAAAAGCCATACTACTTAATATAGCATAGCTTCCTCCTATTTTTCAAAATCAACCAAATTTGACAAAGAACCAAAATTTTTTATTAAAACTAAATAACAAAAACAGCATATTATTTAAATAATATGCTGTTTTTTATTTAAAATTATTTAGCTACAGATGTTTTTGGCAGAGCTTTTTTAAATTCTAGATTATGTTTTTCGTTTTCTTTTTCACTTTTTTTAAATTCTAGATTATGTTTTTCGTTTTCTTTTTCACTAGGTTTAATAGGGGCAGTAGGTGTAACTTTCATTTTTTCTTTTAGTCCAGGATAAACTAGATAACTAGTAGCACTACTAAAATCATTTATGTTAGATATCCATGTACCACGAAGTTCATAAGATAAAACCCCATTAGTATTTCTAATGAAATACCAATCTACCATTACTTTTGTGTTATCTTTTCCGTCCCAGAAAAAGGCAAAAACCTGAACTGGTTCTACATAAGTAGAAGTTCCATTAGTGTAACCACTAATGTTAGTATGAGTCCAAACATTCTCAGATAGTAAATTTCTTATAGGTTTAATTGTACTCCAGTTCGTTATGTTAGGATTAGCTTCATAAGTTGCTCTTCCGTTTACAAATTTATAATCAGGAATATCTATTTTTTTCCCATTTCTATCTACAAAACTAAATAATGTCGGTCCACTTATAAAACGAAGTTGATGATTTTCACGGGTAGCATATCCTAAAGATTTATCATACTTGGCTTCTTCTTTGCTATCTACTGCATAAGCATTGTCAATATGTTTTGTAACTAAACCAAAACTCATACCACTTAGTAAAATACCACTCGCAACAAGACTTAATAAAAATTTTTTCTTCATTACATATCTCCTTTTAAATTTATATATATATTATTATATATATATATATATATGTC
>NZ_CABFLN010000001.1 GCF_901873445.1 Gemella haemolysans | reverse complement strand
TCTACTAATACTGTATTAAGAATACAGTCTGATCTATCTAAAACTCTAGAAAGACCTAAAACTTTACCTTATTATATGTGTTTTGATGAAGTTTCTTCTACTTCTGATAGTATAAGTAAAATGAGCTTCATATATGCAGATGCACTAACTCATAAAATACAAAATATACTTCAGGGAAGAACCAATAAGATTATTAAAGACTACTTCCTATATTATTCTTATCAAGAACGTTGTAAAGTTAAAGCGGTAGTTATTGATATGAATTCAGGTTATAAAAGTATCATTAGAAAATTTTTCCCTAATGCGAAAATAGTAATCGATAGATTTCATATTGTTCAGTTAGTTAATAGAACCTTTAGTAACTTTAAAGCTAAAATATTTCTTGTATTCAGCTTATTTACACCTTATAAAGCTGGTAAGAAACCTAGATATTCTAAAGAAGAGTGTTAAGCTATTTTCACTGAAAAGAAAAAAATAAGATTAAAATGGAAAAACAGGAAAAAGTTATACTATTTAATATAGAATAGTTTCCTCCTAATTTTCAAAATAAACCGAATTTGACAAAGAATTTTTATTTCTTATTTTACATAACTTAAAGTAAATTTTAAGTTATGCAAGTATAATAGAAAATTGGAATATAATAGTTGACGTAAACATATTATAAATACTTATAGTATTGGATTGTTTTTATTTTAATAAGTGTTAAGGAAGGAGAAACGAAAGTGATAGGAAAAAATAATAAATATTTAAGGGACACAAGAAGTGGAGTAAAAGTTGAAAGTTACTCTATTAAAAAGTTTAAAGTAGGGGCGGCTTCGGTTGTAATTGGTGCTAGTATCTTCTTTGGAGCTGCTGGGGTAGCTAATGCAGGAGAAGTTGTAGAAAAAAATACTGAAGTAGCAGTTTCGCCTGGTAAAGAGGAAGCGAAACCTGCTAAAAAAGAGGAGTTAGCCACTCGAAATACTCCCGCTGTAAACAACAATGCTAATACTGGAAAAATAGTAGAAAAGCAAGCATTAGATAAAACAAAATTACAAACTAATATTGAAAAAGTAGAAGAACTTTTAGAAAAAATTAATAAAGATAAAGCACCTGCTTCTACTTTAGCGGCTATTAAAATTGATTTAGAAAATGCGAAGAATGCATTAAATAATAACGAGCTAACACAAGTTGAAGTTGATGTATTAGCTAAAAAACTAAGTGAAAAAATTACGGTATTATCTTCAATACCTAAGATTGGCGCTCCTAAAAAAGAGTTAAAAGAAGGGGAAAATACGATTGCTAATAGTGGCTCTCGTGACTTGCGTAATGGGAATAAGAATGAAGTAGGTTCTGATTTTAGATCTGCACCAATTGATGATAAAACTAGCCGAGGAAATCTTGGAATTGTTGTAGCGAACTCTGGATTTATTACAGGATATGCCACACCATCTTCAACAATTGAGATTAAGAGAAATGGTATAACTGTGCTTACTTCTAAACTTGATGATACAGGAACATTCAAATTAAATGCCAAAGGTATCGAAGTTGGAGATAATGTTGAGTTAGTTGTTAATGGAAAGAGTGTTTATACTACCAGAGTAAGTCCGGCAGATACAGTGGCTTTCAATGATAGTTTAGCAGGAATTGCTCAAGTTGACGGATATACAGCGGCAGAAGCTGATGTTGAGGTAACTGTTGGTGGAAAAACTTTTAAAACTAAATCACAAACAAATGGATACTTCACGATTAATGTTGATACGAACTTGATGGTAAAAGATGCAGTTGTTATGAGTGTTATCAAAAAGAATGGTCAAGTAGTTGGTCGTGGAACAAGTACAGTTCGTGAAACAAAAGTAACTGACTTCGGGGTTGGTTGGAATAAAAACCCAATGATTAACTACTCAGAGCGTGATGTATATTCACCAGATACGAAGCAATATGCTTTCGTAAGTAAAGGAACAGCTGATCAAGCTTATGACAACATTCGTGTTTACCGTGAAGAACGTATCGAAAAAGATGGGAATAAATATTACTACTGGATCTTAGATTCAGGTCCAAGACCAAATGGACTGGCTGGTATTTCTAAAAAAATCTCACTTGCGATTCCACGTACGGTTGGAGATCCTTATGAATTTACTTATACAAAATACCAAGATGGAAAACAGACTTTCCACAAGAAGTATGATAGCGCATCAGCATGGGAGTATGAAAACTCAGCTTATCGTGCTTATGTTAAAAATGGAGTTCCTCGTTCAGGAGCAACTTACGGAGAAAATATTGATGCTTGGATGGATTATATAAATCCGTCTAATAATTGGAGATGGAATATTTATCGTAACTCTAGTGATGGTACTGATCGTAATCCAGATGCTGCTTCTCGTGTTACTGATATGTTGGGGATTTATAAAAATCGCCTTGACTATAATCTTGTTCGAGGTGTTATAGAAGACAAAATGAACGTAGTTGCAGGGCAACGTTCAATTATCACTTTCAAGACGAAAATTCTTGAAGGAGATGACCTAAACAATAGTATTATGTCGGATTGGGGAGATAAAAACACCAATAGCCCTATGCTTGATGAAATAAAAAAACGTCTAGCCAATGACCCATTCCTTGCTTTTGGAGGGTATACAGGTGGTGGACGTATACGTTATAGAAATGGTGAAAATGCCATTATCGGGGTATTACCACTTAAGCCAGAGGAAGCAAAAAAATACGACTTAAAACCAAAATCTAAGCCACAAACGACTAAAGTAGGCGTTATTCCAGATGCTTTCAATAGTATTGCAAATCCGGATGAGTTGCCAAAGGGTACAACTTATCGTTGGTTTAAAGACCCGGATGTATCAAAAGCGACAGCGCCAGGTGCACCTGTGTATGGTAAAGTGGAAGTGATTATTCCAGAACGTGGAACATTTATTGTAGATGCACCTATTCATGTTACAGAGGATAAAGTAAAAACACCAGAAGCTCCATTAGCAACAGCAAAAGAAGATGGATCTGTAACAGCCAAACCACAAGATTCAACGAAAGTAGATAAAATCAAAGTTAGCTACACAGGAGAAGATGGTTCGAAAAAGACTGCTGAAGGAATTAAAGGTGGAAATGGAACGTGGACTGTTACGGGTAATCCAGAAGTCAAAATCGATGCAAATACAGGAGAAATCACAATCCCAGCTGATAAAGTAAAAGATAATACAGAAGTAACAGCAGTAACAACAAATGGAAACAGTGATGAATCAACTCCAGCAAAAGCAACTGCAAAAGCACCAAAACCTGAAAAACCAATCGTAACTGCACCAAATACTGGTGTTGTAACAGCAAAACCAAAAGATCCAGCAAAAGCAGATAAAATTACGGTTACTTATACAGGAGAAGACGGGTCAAAAGTAACAGTAGTAGGTAATAAAGGAAATGATGGCACATGGACTATTGAGAACAATCCAGGTGTAACTATTGATTCTAAAACTGGTGAAATCACTATTCCGGCTGATAAAGTCAAAGACAATACAGAAGTAACAGCTATCACAAAAAATGGAAATAGTGTTGACTCAGACCCAGCTAAAGCAGTCGCAAGATTTCCAAAGCCTGAAAAACCAACAGTAGTAGCAAAAGAGGATGGATCTGTAACAGCAAAACCACAAGATCCAACCAAAGCAGACAAAATTACGGTTACTTACACAGGAGAAGATGGTTCACCAAAAACAGTAGTGGGAACGAAAGATCCGTTTAATCAATGGATTTCAAGTGATCCAGAAATCAAAATCAATGCAGACACAGGTGAAATTACAATCCCTGCTGAAAAAGTAAAAAATGAAACAGATGTAACAGCTATAACAAAAAATGGAACAAGTGACGATTCAGAACCGACAACAGATAAAGCGAAAACACCAGATAATGAATCACCAGTTTTAACTCTAACACCTAGTACTGTAACGGTAGTAGAAGGAGAAACTGTAACATTTACAGTGACGGCAAGAGATGACAAAAATGTTACTTTTGATATGAATGATTTTCTAAGTAAATATTTTAATAGATATACTTTAGGGGCAGTGACGGCTAGTTATGTAAAAGATACACCTATATTGAAAGAAGTTAAGTTTACAATTAAAACTGTAGCAGAAGATGTTGGTAAACAAAATACAATTATATTTAACGCAAAAGACGATTCAGGTAACAAAGCTAATCCGGTGATTTTCTCATTTGTTGTAACACCACGTGATAAGACAGCACCAACTATTTCAGCGGATGGAGCAACAGTTACAAGTCGTGAGGAAATTACGCCAATTCCAGTAACAGCTAAAGATAACGATGGCGGAGTTGGAATGCGTGAAAATACTCCAATCGAAGTAACAGGCTTACCAGATGGATTAAGATTCGAAGATGGTCAAATCGTAGGAACTCCAACTGGAACACCTGGAACTGCAAAAGTAACGATTAAAGCTTATGATAAAAATGATAATAAGGCTGAAAAAATTATTGAAATTGTAGTCAAAGGGCAAAATGACAAGTATAACCCAGTAGGAATAAATCGAACAGTTCCTAAAAATTCAAAACCTGATGCGGCAGACAGTATAGGAAATAAACAAGACCTTCCGCAAGGAACAAAATATACTTGGTTAACTACACCGGATACAAGCAAAGGCGGGCAAACTGTTTCTGCAATTGTTGTGGTAGAATATCCAGACAAAACAAGAGATCATGTTAGTGTGAATATTAGTGTACCTATGAATTTAACAGCAGAAGTTACGAAACCAAATGAAGTTTTGGAGAAACGTGCAGTTGACTCTAAAAAAGTTGTCACACCAAATAAAAAGGGTTCAACGATTGCAACACCAGATGAAGTGAATGGATTAAGAGTTGGTAATGACGGGAACTTAACAGGAATACCAAAAGTAGAAATTTGGGGCAAAGACGAAGAAAAACGTGCTATCACAATTCCGGTAAAAGTTACAAATGGAACTGAAGAAATCACAGTAAGCGTACCAGTTACAATTCTACGTGATACAGATGGCGATGGGAAACCAGACACTACAGATCCAGATGACGATAATGATGGAATTACGGATGAGGAAGAAAAGAAAAATGGAACAGATCCGAAAACTCCTGACACACCAGGAAATAAAACAACATATGGTCTAACAGGAGTAGTGAAACCATCTACCGTTACTGAGAATACAGATGTTGATATACCAGAAGTAGTAAAACCAAATAAAGAAAACTCAACGATAGAAACACCAGCTGAAGTAAATGGCTTGAGAGTTGATAACAATGGTAAATTAACAGGAAGACCAACAGTAGGTAAATGGGGTGAAGGTGAAGAAGAACGTGATATTACTATCCCAGTAAAAGTTAAGAAGGATTCGGAAGAAGTTAACGTAAGTGTACCGGTTAAAATCCAACGTGATACAGATGGCGATGGAACACCAGATGTGACAGACCCAGATGATGACAACGATGGAATTTCAGATGAAGATGAAAAGAGAAATGGAACAGATCCAAAAGTAGCGAATGGTCTGACAGGGATCGTTACAGCTCCAGCTAAAGTGAAAGAGAAAACTCCAGTACCGACACCTTTACCAAAAGTTGTAACACCGAATAAATCGGATGCAACAATTGAACCATCAACTCCAGAAAAAGGTTTAACCGTTAATGGAGAAGGTAAATTAGAAGGAACACCGACCGTAAAAGATTGGGTTGGCGGAGAAGAGGAACGTAATATCGCCATTCCTGTTAAAATTACGAGAGAAAAAGATGGTAAAAAAGAAGAAGCTACGGTATATGTTCCAGTGACAATTCAACGTGATACAGACGGAGATGGAACTCCGGATGTTGACGATTTAGATGATGATAACGATGGAATCTCAGATGAAGATGAAAAGAATAATGGAACAGATCCAAAAGCTTTTGATGATCTAACAGTAGCAGTTACAAAACCGAATGTAGTGATGGAGAAAAAAGAAGTCACTCCAAAAGAAGTTGTTACACCAAATAAAAAAGGAGCAACAATTACAACTACTACAACAGATAATTCAGGAAAAGTGAACGGTCTGACTGTTAATGGAGAAGGTAAATTAACAGGAACTCCAACAGTGGAAAATTGGGGCAATGATGAAGAAAAAACTATCAATATTCCAGTTAAAGTTACGAAAAAAGTAGAAAAATTCACTGAAAATGGTAAAGAAGAAGTAACGGAAGAAAAAGACGTAACAGTTCCAGTCACAATTCAACGTGATACAGATGGAGATGGAACACCAGATGTTTTAGATACAGATGATGACAATGATGGAATTCCAGATGATGTAGAGAAGAGTAATGGAACAAATCCAAAAATTCCTGACAATCTAACAGCAACAGTTGCGAAACCTGAAAAAGTTAAAGAGAAAAAACCAGTTACTCCAACAAAAGTTGTAACACCAAATATTCCAAATTCAACAATTACAACAGATGCTCCAAATGGATCGGTGAATGGCTTAAAAGTTAACAATGATGGTAACCTAGAAGGAACACCGACAGTAGATAATTGGAAAAAAGATGAAGAAGAACGTAATATCTTAATTCCGGTTAAAGTCAAAAATGGTGATAAAGAAACTATAGTAAAAGTTCCAGTTACAATCCAACGTGATACAGATAATGATGGAATCCCAGATGTTGAGGATCTAGATGATGATAATGATGGAATTCCAGATACTGTAGAGGATAAAAATGGGACAGATCCAAAAGCTGCAAATGAATTAGAAGTAGTAGTTACAAATCCAGACAAAGTGAAGGAGAAAACTCCAGTTACTCCAACAAAAGTTGTAACACCGAATAAAGAAGGTTCAACGATTGTAACAAATACTCCAGATGGTTCAGGACAAGTGAACGGTCTAAAAGTCAATGATAAAGGTGAACTAGAAGGAACTCCAACAGTAAATAATTGGGGTAAAGATGAAGAAGAACGCCCTATCGACATTCCGGTTAAAGTTACTAAAGTTGTAGAAAAATTCACAGAAAATGGTAAACAAGAAGTACCGGAAGTAAAAGAAGTAACAGTAAGAGTAACAATCCAACGTGATACAGACGGAGATGGAGAGCCAGATGTTACAGATAAAGATGATGATAACGATGGAATTCCAGATGAAGTTGAAAAAGCGAATGGAACAGATCCGAAAAATGCAAACAACCTAACTGCAAAAGTCTCAGATCCAACTAAAGTTACAGAGAAGACACCAGTTCCTTCAACATTACCGAAAGTTGTAACACCGAATAAAGACGGTTCAACAATTACAACAGAAAACCCAGTAAATGGATTAAGTGTTGATAAAGATGGTAAATTAACAGGAACACCGAGCGTAACTAATTGGGGTAGTGATGAAGAACTTAAAGTCAACATTCCAGTTAAAGTTAAGAATGGTGATGAGGAAATTCGAGTAGAAGTTCCAGTTATTATTCAACGTGATACAGATGGAGATGGAGATCCAGATGTTACAGATAAAGATGATGATAATGATGGAATTTCAGATGAGGAAGAAAAGAAAAACGGAACAGATCCAAAAGTTGCTACAACACAAACTCCTGTGGAAATAAATATTACGCGTGAGAAAAATGGGGATGCAATTGTTACACCGAAAAAACCAGACGGGAAACCGTACCCTAAAGATACGAAGGTAGAAATTCCAGGTGAAAATGGAACAGCAATAGTAGTAACGATAGGAGATAATGGCTCAGGAACTGTACCAAATGACAACCTTCCAAAAGAAGCGGAAATAGGTCGAGGAACAGTAACCGAACCAAATAAAGAACCATCAAAACCAGTAGACGTAACAACACCAGCTCGCAAGACACCAACGGTAGAGTTGACTCAAAATCCAAGCACTGGAGATGTGACAGTAACACCTAAGAAAATAGATGGAACACCATATCCGGAAAATACTAAGGTAGAAATTCCAGGAAAAGATGGAAAAACGATTGAAGTAACAATCGGAAAAAATGGTTCAGGAACAGTTGCAAATGGTGATTTACCAGAAAGAGATGTACCTGGAACAGCTATCATTACAGAACCAAATAAAAAACCATCGCAACCAGTGGATATTACAACACCAGCTAAAAAGGTGCCAACACTGCAATTAGATCAAGATCCAAAAACTGGAGATGTGACAGTAACACCGAAAAAACCAGATGGAACAACATATCCACCAGGAACGAAGGTAGAAATTCCAGGTAAAAATGGAAATCCAATCACTGTAACAATTGGAAAAGATGGTACAGGAAAAGTTCCTAATAATGATTTACCAGAAACAGATACTCCAGGAACAGGTAAGATTAAAGAAGATGGCAAACCAGAGGTAGAGATTAAGGTAGAAACACCGAAAAAAATTGATCCTAATGCACCAGAAACAGCACAAGTAGGTACAATTGAAATTACAAGAAAACCAAATGGAGATGCGATTGTAACACCTAAGAAATCAGATGGAACAAACTATCCTAAAGATACTAAGGTGAAAATTCCAGGAGAAAATGGAACAAGCATCGTAGTAACGATAGGAGAAAATGGTTCAGGCGAAGTACCGAATGACCAACTTCCAAAATATGAAGTATCAGGAAAAGGAACAGTAACAGAACCGAATAAAAAACCATCACAACCAGTGGCTGTAACAACACCAGCTCGCAAGACACCAACAGTGGAAATGGAACAAAATCCAAATACTGGAGATGTAACAGTAACACCTAAGAAACCAGATGGAACACCATATCCAGAAAATACTAAGGTAGAAATTCCAGGAAGAGATGGGAAAACTATTGAAGTAACAATTGGAAAAGATGGAAAAGGTACAGTTCCAAATAATGATTTACCTGATGAAGATACTCCAGGAACAGGTAAGATTACAGAACCAGGAAAACCAGCAGAGGATGTTAAGGTAGAAACACCGAAAAAAATCAATCCAAATAGCCCAGCAACAGAACAACCAACTAAAATTGAAATTACAACTGACGAAAAAACAGGTGATGCAAAAGTTACACCTAAGAAATCAGATGAAACACCGTATCCACCAGGAACTAAGGTGAAAATCCCAGGAGAAAACGGTACAACAATAGTCGTGACAATCGGGAAAGATGGTTTTGGCACAGTTCCGAATGACAAACTTCCAAAACAAGATATTCCAGGAAAAGGAACAGTAACAGAGCCGGGAGCTAGACCATCTAAACCGGTGGATGTAATTACACCAGCTCGTAAGAAACCAACAGTTGAGTTGAATCAGGACCCTGAGACTGGAGATGTAACAGTAACACCTAAGAAACCGGATGGAACAACATACCCACCGGGAACTAAGGTGGAAATCCCAGGTAAAAACGGAAATTCAATCACTGTAACAATAGGAGAAGACGGAAAAGGTAAAGTTCCAAATAATGACTTACCAGATGGAGAAGTACCAGGAACAGGTAAGATTACAGAACCAGGTAAACCAACAGAAGTAGTTCAAGTGAAAACACCGAAAAAATTAGATCCAAACGCATTACGAACAGAACAACCAGGTAAGATTGAAATTACAAGAAAACCAAATGGAGATGCTGTAGTAACACCTAAGAAACCAGATGGGTCAATATACCCACCAGGAACTAAAGTAGTTATTCCAGGTGATAATAATACTCCAATCGAAGTTATTATTGGGGATAATGGTTCAGGAACAGTTCCAAATGATAAACTTCCAAAAGGTGAAGTAGAAGGTAAAGGAATAGTAACAGAACCGAATAAAAAACCATCTAAACCAGTAGATGTAACAACGCCAGCCCGTAAGACACCAACAGTAGAATTAGATCAAGATCCAAATACAGGGGATGTCACAGTAACACCTAAGAAACCAGATGGGTCAACATACCCACCAGGAACTAAGGTAGAAATTCCAGGTAAGAACGGAAACACAATTACTGTAATAATTGGACAAGACGGAAAAGGTAAAGTACCAAATAGTGACTTACCAGATGGTGAAGTTCCAGGAACAGCTAAGATTACAGAACCAGGTAAACCAACAGAAGAAGTTCCAGTGGTAACAACACCAGCGAAGATTAGAACATCTGAAAAAGGAGAGCCACAATCACAAAAATCATCAGATAACAAAGAAAATTCAATAGCTAATAAATCTACAAAACGATTAGCAAATACTGGTGAATCTGGAACAAATACAGGTTTAGCAGGATTAGGATTAGCTATGTTAGGAAGTCTATTAGTGGTTGCTAAAAGACGTAGAGAAGATGAGGAATAAATTATACAAAAGATATAAATTTTAAATTTTTTCAAATAATTCTTTGTTAATACATAATAAATTCGGGGTATGGAGAAATCCAGCACCGAATTTGGGTTCTTTGTCAAGTACGGTTGATTTTGAAAATTAGGAGGAAGCTATGCTATATATATTAAGTAGTATAGCTTTTTTCCTATTTTTTCGTTTTAATCTTATTTCTTTATTTTTAGTGAGAATAGCTTAACACTCTTCTTTAGAATATCTAAGTTTCCCATTAATCTCTGAGGGTGTAAATAAGCTGAATACAAGAAAGTATTCTAGCTTTAGTAATTTCAGACCATGCATTTTAATTATGTCTAGATTATTTGTTTATGAGTATAAAAATAATGTCAAACTTAATGAAAGTAAGAAAAAATTTAAGCAACAAAATGCTGCCTAGATTTCTAACATGATTTTTTCCCATGCTCTGAACTTGACAAAGAGTCATAATAAATAGCCCTCTAAAACTTTTTCAAATTTTTTGGGCTATTTCAGATTTTATTGACGTTTTTGGATTTTTATTTTATATTAGAACGCTGGAGTAGCGTGTCCTTTTGGTTTAAGTTCTTTGTTGATGTACTCTTTAACTTTTTCGCTTGCTAATGCTTTTTTAACAGCTACTACTTTAGCATCATCTTTGTTGTCTTCACGAGCTACAAGTGAGATAGCGAATGTCAAATCATCTGCTTTTTCAAGTGCTAGACCATTTTTATCAGGAGTTAATCCTAATTTAGAAATGTAAGTTGGATAGTTAAACACTAAATCTTTTTCGTTGTATGCTTCGTTTAGGTTAAGTAAACTTACTTTAGTAAATTTAAGGTGTTTTGGATTATCTTTGATATCAGCTTCAGTTACTGTAAAGCTGTTTGGATCTTTAAGAGTAATAACTTTAGCGTGATCTAATAATCGTAAAGCACGAGCTAAGTTAGTTGGATCTGAAGGAATAGCTACATCTGCACCGTGTTTAAGATCTTTAAGATCTTTAATAGTTTTTGAGTAGAAAGCTACAGTAGCGTTGTAAATTGGTTGAATAGCTACAAGGTGAGCATTATTTTTTTGGTTAAATTGTTCCATGAATGGTCTGTGTTGGAAGAAGTTAGCATCAACTTCTTTATTGTTTAATGCAACGTTAGCTTGAACGTTATCAGAAACTTTAACGATTTCTAAGTTGTAACCTTCTTTTTTAAGATCTTCTTTGATCATTTCTAACATGTCTGTCATTGGAGAAGTGTGAGAAGCTACTTTTACAGTAACTGGTTCTTTCTTCTCTTCTTTTTTAGTTTCAGTTTTGCTTGAACAAGCTGTTAAAACTAATAATAATGCTGTTAAACTAGCGATAAATGAAATTATTTTCTTCATTATTATATTTCTCCTGTTTTATATTATTTATATTTTTTTATTTAGAGGTAAGGTTGTTGATATTATATATAGATTTTGGATTAGTTAAAATTTATAATTAGAAAGCTACGATGGCTTTTCCGTTGTAATCTTTTTCTAGGAAGTTTTTAATTTTTTCACTAGTTAAAGCTTTTTTAACTGCTTGAACTTTAGCATCATCTTTGTTATCTTCACGAGCAACAAGTACACCTGCATATGTGAAATCACCTTTATCTTCTAATAAAAGACCGTCTTTCATAGGTGTTAGGTTTAATTTAGCGATATATGATGGATAGTTAAAGATTAAATCTTTCTCTGCATATGCATCGCTTAAGTTTAAAAGACCAACTTCTGTGAATTTAAGATGTTTAGGGTTGTCTTTAATATCTTTTACAGTAACGTTATAACTGTTAGGATCGTTTAATGTGATTAATCCACCGTGTGCTAATAATCTTAATGCACGCGCCATATTAGATGCATCCGATGGGATAGCTACATCAGCACCATCTTTAAGATCTTTAATGTTTTTGATGTCTTTTGAGTAGAATGCTGGAATAGAATTATAAACTTTTTGTACAGCTACTAAGTTAGTTTTATTTTTTTCGTTGTACTGTTTCATGAATGGTTCATGTTGGAAGAAGTTAGCATCGATTTCTTTGTTAGCTAAAGCAACGTTAGCTTGAACATTATCAGATACTTTTACAATTTCAAGAGTATACCCTTCTTTTTGTAAATCTTCTTTAATTAATTCTAACATATCAGTCATAGGAGGGACATGTGCAGCAACTTTAATTGTTTTGTTTTCTTTTTTATCTTCTTTTTTATCGCTAGTTTTACTAGAACATGCTGTTAAAACAAGCACAAGAGCTAGTAGGCTAGCAATAATAGATAATACTTTCTTCATTAGATTATTTCTCCTTTTTGTTTGTAAAACGTTTAGCTAATCCATAACCTATTGATTGTATAATAAATACATAAATAATAAATATTATTACTATTAAATACATTAAGTCATAGTTGTATTCTTGGTATCCATATCTAAAGGCAAATTCTCCAAGACCACCAGCACCAATTACACCCATTACAGTAGTATAAGCTAATAAACTAATAGTAGTATAGGTGAATGATAAGATTAAGTTATCCATTGTTGCTGGTAATAAGAAATACCTGATAATTTGAACTTTTGTAGCCCCCATGCTTATAGCTCTATCTACAATTTTTTTAGGAACATTAATTAATGCTTGTTCAACGAAACGAGCATAGATACTTACCCCAACTAGTGTAAGAGGCAGAATTGCTGCAATATTCCCAAATGATGTTTTAAATAGAAATCTATTTACAGGGATTAATATGAATACAAAAATTAGAAATGGAACACTACGTAGGGCATTAAGAGAAATGCTAAGTCCTTCATAAACTGCTCTATTTTTTAATAAATAATCACGACTGAAAGCAAAAAGCATAATACCTAATGGTAGGGAAATGAAAAATACTGTTAACATTGAGTAAAGCATCATATAGTTTGTTTCCCAAAATGCTTTCATAATACCATCGTAATTGGCTTTAAATAAATCAATCATTTAATAAAAACTCCTTTACGTAGTTATAGTAATTACTGTCGTAATCGTCTTTTGCATTTTTATTAGGTACGACAATATCTTTTATTGTAGAATCATCAATAACCACTACACGATCACAAAAGTTCTTAAGTAATGATAAGCTATGAGAAATCATAACTATTGAAATGTCAGTTGTTGTACGCAATTTATTTAATAGTGCAAATATTTCTTTTTCACTATTAGTATCTAATGCTGAACTGATTTCATCACAAAGTAGAACTTCTGGTTCTTGTAACAGTGCCATAGCGATAGCAACTTTTTGTTGTTCTCCACCACTTAGGCTCCCACAAAGACTATTTTTAAGTCTTGTGATATTCATGAATTCAAGAATATCATCTATTTTCTTTTTATCAACAGAAACCTTATTTAGTTTGTATACTAAACTTAAATGATAATATACAGTTTTGTTATCGATAAGATTAGAGTGTTGGAATATATAGGCTAGATTTTTTCTTGTATTTCTAAGGGTGCTTGCATCCATATTTTTTATAGAAGAGTTTTTATATAAAATATCTCCACTATCATATGATACAATACCGTTAATCATTTTTAAAATAGTACTTTTTCCTGTACCATTTCTACCGATTATTCCAATAACTTCTTTCTTATTGATATCAAATGATATATTTTCAAGTTTGAAGTTAGCATCTTTATATTGTTTTGATACGTTTTTTAATTGAACTATCATAATATACCTCCAAAGTAAACTATACCACTTTCGGAAAAGGATTTCAAGGACTTTGTTTAATTTTTTCGAAAAAAATGTTTGTATTGTTCAGTGCTTGTTTGATAGTGTTTGTGAATCTGTTAACAAAAACTGTTAACTTTGTAATGATACAGTTTAACGTTGTAGATATAATGATGGGAAATATGATATCTTTTATAGAAAAGATAACCATTATCATAGTAATATGTATAAGGATTATAGAATTTTCTCTTAGTTAAATTGTATTAGAATAATTTAATTAATGTATTTTTGAGTTCTATTTTTATGTTGAACTATTCAATAAAATAATAAAAAAATAGTAAAAAATATTTTCTAAAATTGTTCTTATATAATTCTTTATTTATTCTGTTTAATCGTTTATAATTAAGATTGTGACTTAAGGAGGTAATCTATGAAGAAATTGACAATAGTAGATATAGCAAAAATGGCTGGAGTAGGTACTACTACTGTCTCTAGATATTTTAATGGTGGGAATTTAAAAAAAGAAACTCATGAAAGAATTAAAGAAATAGTTGATAAATACAATTATACGCCTAATACTTTTGCTAAAGCGTTAAAAAGTACAGATAGTAAAATAATCGGTGTAATAGTGCCATGTTTACATTCTTATGTTAGTGGTAATACGTTAAAATATCTTGATAAAGAGTTAAAAGATAATAATTATGAAACATTAATAATGAATGCTAATTTTGATGAAAATAAACAATTAGAATATATTAAGAAATTAGCAAGAATGAACGTAGATGGGATAATTTTATTACCGACAACTATGAGTAAAGCATATGAGAGTACTATAAAGTCTATTGATGTTCCGGTTGTGATGTTGGGACAAGAGGGGGAATATACATATAGTGTCGAGTACAATGATTTTAATGCTGCTAGAGATTTAACTAATTATGTGCTAGCTAGTGGACATAAAAAAATAGCTTATCTAGGAGTAAGTGAAGATGATATAGCGGTAGGATACTATAGAAAATTAGGGGTCATAATGACTTTAGAGAAATATGGTTTAAAACCAAAAAATATCCTAATTACGAATTTTTCTATGGAAGAAGCATATGATGTTGTAAAAGAAAATATAGAAAAGTTGAAAGATGACAGTTGTTTAATTTGCGCCACTGATAATCTAGCTTATGGTGCTATGAAGGCTCTTGAAGAAGAAGGTTTAAGTGTTGGTGAAAATTATTCAGTTGCTGCATTTGGAGATTATACTTCATCTGCTTTATTAAAATCCCCATTAACAACTATAAAATTTGATTTAAAAGATGCAGCGAAGCAAACAGTCAGCATGTTACTTAATGTTATAAAAAAAGAAGAGACAGCTATGAAACTATTAATAGGTTATGATTTAAAAACAAGAAATAGTGTAGTTGATTTAAATAAATATGGAGAATAAGAATGACGAATATAAAAGCGATTTTTTTTGATATTGATGGAACGATAAGAAGTTTTAAAACTAAAACTATTCCGGAAAACACTGCAAATACTTTAAGAAAGCTAAAAGAAAAAGGAATTAAAATTTTTATAGCTACAGGAAGAGCACCATTTCATACGACATTTTTAAATGATTTGTTAGATTTTAAGTTTGATGGGTATATTACAATAAATGGACAGTATTGTTATTTAGAATCTGGAGAAGTTTTAAATGATAAGATTTTATCAAAAGAGGATATAAAAAGTGCTCTTCCTTATTTTAAAGAGAATAATATAGCTTGTGATTTTGCATTATTAGATGGAGCTTTCATGAATCTGAAAAACTCGAGGGTTAAATGGTTAGAAGATGAGTTAGGAGATCCAGAAAGATTTAAAGAAGATCCATCAGCTTACGATAAGGCTGTTAATGAAAAAGTATATCAACTAAATGTTTTTGTAACAGAAGAGGAAGAAGAAGACTTTTTAGCGTATATGCCTAATTCAAAAGCAGCTCGTTGGACTACACATTTTACAGATGTTATTCCAAAAGATGGTGGAAAAAATACTGGAATTGATGCAATTATTTCTCACTTTGGTATAAAATTAGAAGAAACGATGGCTTTTGGTGATGGTGGAAATGATATAGATATGCTAAAACATGCTGGAATTGGTGTAGCAATGGAAAATGCAGGTGATAATGTTAAAGAAATAGCAGATTACATTACAACTAGTGTAGATGATGATGGAATTACTCATGCTCTAAAACATTTTAATGTATTATAAGGATAAAAACGGGAGTGACTCGGCAAAATTGTTATTTTGTCGAGTCACTCCCTTAAAGTTTGTTAGATATTGATAAACTACGGTATATTTAAATTTTTATATAAACTGTCTTAAATTTAGAGCTTTTGAGTAACCCTATTTTTTTAATCACTAAATTGCTTTAAAAATAAATCTACACATTCTTTTGGCATAATGACGGTAAGTTTATCATTTGCTTCTAGAATTGTACTTCCTTTTGGTACGATTTCACGACCAGAGCGCTCGATATGAGAAACAAGAGCACCTTTTGTCCAATCGATTTCACGAATTTCTTTTCCTATTAATGTACTATCATTTGATATAGTAGTTAGAATTTCTACTTCCATTTCTAGTTCATCATCTCCTAGTTTATTACTAGTTAAAATGCGGTCAAGTAAATATTCGTAAACAGGCTTTGTTCCAAGTATATTTGCAGTGATATATGCAAATAAGCAACATAGCGCGATCGGCAGGAAATAATTTAGTTTTTGTGTCATTTCAAATAATAAAATTATTGAAGTAATAGGACTACGTACAATTGCAGTTAAGTAACCTGACATTGATAATATTACAAATAATGCAGTATATTTAGCATCAAAAAAGTTACTAAACAATGTTCCGAGTACAGCACCTTGTATTAAGATAGGTAAGAATATACCGCCTGCGACTCCTGATGTGAAAGAAATAAGTGAAAATAAAGTTTTTATGAAATATAAGGTTAATAAAAACATAAAGCTAAATTTATTCTCTATCAGAAATTCTACTAAACTATGACCGCTACCAAGCACTATTGGATAAAAAATAAATAGTCCGAATGAAATTATAAATGCTACTTGAGGTCTAAATACTATATTTAATCTAAAATATTCATAAATTTTAAAAAGTATTTTTATAGTAATATTATAAAATGTCCCAAATATTCCTAATAGAATTCCTAATAAAACAACCCAAGGATAAATACTTACTTCAACATAGGGTATTTCAGGAAATTTGAAAATAGCAGTAAGTCCAAAAATATACTGACCAACTATATTTGCTACTACAGCAGCACTGAAACAACAGATAACGATTTTTTTAGTTATTTGCTTATGTACTTCTTCTATAGAAAATAAAACACCAGCAAGTGGAGCTCCAAAGGCGATGGATAGACCTGCACTAGCACCACAAGTAATAAGATACTTTTCTTTCACGCTATCCTTTTTTAATATTCTAGAGACGAGTTTTCCACTCATTGCACCTAGTTGAATAGAGGGACCTTCACGTCCAAGTGATAAACCACCGAGACTTGCCGTTAATCCACCAGTTATTTTATAAATTAGAACTCGTAATGGATTTGAATTTAGTCTACCGGTAATTTCTGCAGAAACTTGAGGAATTCCACTTCCACTAGCCATCGGTTCACGTTTTAATAAAAAGCCAGAAAACAAGGCAAGTAGGATTAGAATTAATAAGAGACCTATTTTATATATAAATTCAGTTTTAATAAAGTCGGCTGTATAATGAACAAGTTTCTCACTATAACCAATAAGAAGTCTGTAACTAGCACCGACAATTCCAGCAGCTAAACCTACTAAAATTCCATCAATTAATAAAGAGGATTCAATTTTTAAATTTTTATTTTCAATTTTACTAATTTTTGATATTTTCATCCAGATCTCCTTTCGAAAAATTTTGTCTATATCAACATTTTACTCCTTATTACAAAAAAAATCAAAAAAATATTTTATTAATACAATTTAATATTAAAAATACAAAATGTATGCTAAAATATAATTATATGATGAAAGGAGTAAACGTAATGAAAATATTCTTAATTATAGTAATTGTATTATTAATTATTGTATCTGGATTATATGCATTTTGGCTTAAATTACTAAAAGGAAAACCAGGAAGAATTGCTGGAGCAGATGTTGAGAAGAAAACATTCGAAGAAGCTTTAGTAGTTGATGTTCGTTGGCGAAAAGAATATGCAAGAGGTCACGCTATAAATGCCGTGAATCTTCCGATTAAACTTTTTAAAAATGGTAGCGATGTGCTTGATGACTACAAGGATAAAGATATAATTTTATATTGTGTAGTCGATGTAACATCACGTGCTACTGAGAAGTTGCTGAGAGAACGTGGATTCACAAAACTTCATATTGGTGATGGTGTAAAACAATATGACTATGGAAAAGCTATTTATAGTAATGCCTTATTATCAGAATTCAAATATCGTATTTCAGCAAGCAAAAATAAACAATTATTAAACCTTGGTTCTGAAGTGTTAAGTGATGAAGAAATTAAAGTTTCACCTGAGGAAATAGACAGTGTAATCGAAAAATTAGATATGTCTTCAGAAATTTTTGTTTATAGCGACAAACCTGAGCTAAGTAAAGCGGTATGTAAGAAACTTGGTTTAGATGGATATACAATTATCAATTTAATTGAACCATTTAATACTGCTAGTTATAGAAATGCATTTTATAACAAAAACGACTATATCGAAAGTCAAGATGAAAAAGAAGCTGCGACTTGCAGTGCTTGAGGGTAGAATTTAAAAAACGATAGGTTATCGTTTATAATGATTTTCAATCAAATTTGAGAGTAACTAGATAAAATAGATTTTTAAATAATCTTATTTTATGAGTTGCTCTTTATTTTTGCGTTCTATTATATTAATTTAATGCGTTTACTATAAAAAATATACAAATTAGGTTATAATAGAGATGATGGAAAATATGAAACAGAGGATAAAAATATGAGGATTTTACATGTGTTAGCTCAACTTCCGATAAAAACAGGAAGTGGTGTATATTTTACTAATGTTATAGATGGATTAAAGGGATTTAACGTAGAGCAAGCTGCTATTTACGCTACGACTCCAGAGTATAATTTTAACTTTGTAGATGAAAAATTTGAAGTTGAATTTCAAGGGAAAGACATCAGTTTTCCGATTGTTGGAATGAGTGATATTATGCCGTATGATAATACACTATATAAAAATATGACAGATGAAATGATTGAATCTTGGCAAGCGGCATTTCGTAAAAAGTTGATCCAAGCTAGAGAAACATTTAAACCAGATGTTGTAATCACACATCATTTATGGATTTTGAGTTCTATGGTTTGTGATGTTTTTGAAAATGAAAAAGTTCTAGGTGTATGTCATAATACCGATATAAGACAAGCTGAAAAAAATCCTGCAATGAAAGATAAATACGTAAAAAGTCTTGGGAAGTTAGATAAGATATTGGCATTAAGCAGTGGTGTTATAGATGGAATAGCTAATATTTATAATTATCCTGTAGAAAAAATTGTGAATATTGGTGCGGGATATAATGAAAAAATCTTTTATCCTGCAGAAAAATATGAAAAACATGATAATGTGAAAATTTTATATGCAGGAAAATTCGACGAGTCAAAAGGTTTTTATGAATTAATTAAAGCTTTTAGATTATTAGAGAAAAAAGACACTAAAGTAGAATTAGAATTAATAGGGAATTTGAAAGATGAAGATAGACCTAGAGTTGAGTCTTTAGTTGGTGATTCTAAGAGAATAAGAATTTATAATGCGGTTGATCAAGTTCATCTAGGCGAGATTATGCGTCATAAAGATATATTTGTATTACCTTCTTATTTTGAAGGATTGGGATTAATCGCGGTTGAAGCTTTAGGAAGTGGACTTAGAGTAGTTGCTACTGAGATAGAAGGGCTTATAGAATTTCTTGGAGAAAAAATAAATAATTCTGAGATAATTGAGTATGTAAAAATGCCGACTATTTATGATACTGATAAAGCGGTAGAAGAAGAAAAGCCAGCTTTTGTAGAAAGGCTAGTAGAAACTTTAGAAGTTATGATAGAAAGAACGAGAGAGGAACGCGAGATTCCAGCTTATTTACTTGAAGAAATTGAGCAACATTCTTGGAAGAAAAAGATAGAAACAATTTATAAATTGTTGTAAAATCAATAATTAGAAGATATATGTAGAAGTAAAAAGAGAAATTTATAAAAAATAGTGATATATAAAGTATAGTATGAGGGCGACTCAAATATCGCTTTTAAAAAAATGTGATTTTTGTTTCGTACCTCTTTATAATTTCTAGAATTAAAATTAGGAGATTTAAATGGATAAGATAATATTAATAGATGGGAATAGCTTAAGTTATCGTGCTTTTTATGCTATGCCAGCTTTGAAAAATAAAAAAGGGCTATATACTAATAGTGTTTATGGATTTACATTGATGTTAGAGAAAATATTAGCGGATACTAATCCAAAGTATGCATTAGTTGCCTTTGATAAAGGAAAACAAACTTTTAGACACCAAAGTTATGAAGCGTACAAAGGTACTAGGGATAAAACTCCTAGTGAGTTAGTAGAGCAATTCGGTTATGTTAGAGAACTTCTGGATTCATATGGAATAAAGTATGAAGAACATTTTGATTATGAAGCGGATGATATTATCGGTAGTTACGCTAAAATCGCCGAAAAAGAAGGCTTGGAAGTTATAATAGTAACTGGAGATAAGGATTTAACTCAACTCGCTAGTGAGAATATAACAATCTATTATACTAAACGTGGAGTTACTGATATAGATTATTACACGCCAGAATTTATTGCTGAAAAATACGGATTAACTCCAGAACAGATCGTTGACATGAAAGGTCTTATGGGAGATAAGAGCGATAATATTCCAGGGATTGCTGGAGTAGGAGAAAAAACTGCCATAAAACTATTAACTGAATATAAAACTGTAGAAAATGTACTAGAGAATATTGACAATATTAGTGGAAAAAAACTAAAAGAGCGACTAACAGAAGGTAGAGAAGATGCTCTGTTGAGTAAAAAATTAGCAACTATTTATACGGAAGTTCCAGTTGACAATAAGTTAGAAGATTTAACTTATAGTGAGAATATAGAACTTAAAAGAGAGTTGTTTGAAAAACTTGAATTTGTTTCATTTCTAAGAAAATTATCACAAGAAAATTCTACTGAAGATATAGAGGTAACTAATGAAGAAACAGTTACTCCTAAAAAGGAAATTAATAGTATTTTAGCAGATAAAAATACGAAAATAGATTTTACCGACAGTACTTTACATGTAGAGTGTTATACAGAAGATTATCATAATTCAGATGTAGTAGGAATAGTAGTTTATAGAGAAGGGGATGCTTATATATTTAGTGAAGAACAATTTTTCACTAATGAATTTGTAGTAGAATATCTTCAAAGTGAATTGCTTAAAACAGTATATGACTTCAAAAAGATTTTATTTATAGCTAAGAGAAATGGTGTTGATATTAATGGTGAAGTATTTGATGTTAAGATAGTTTCTTATTTACTAGATGTAAACACAAAAACTGAAATTGACAAAATCGTCTTTAACTATCTTGGAAAAATAATAAGTAGTGATGAAGAAATATATGGCAAGGGTGCTAAACGTACTTTACCTGCTCAAGAAGTTATTAATCCATATATAGCAGAAATTGCAGAGAGTATTTCACTTATGAAACCGTTGATGGAAGAAAAACTTTCTGAAGAGAATATGATGGATTTATATAAAAATATAGAGATTAAAGTTGCAAAAGTTTTGGCTAATATGGAATTTGAAGGTATACATGTTAGTAAAAAAGCACTTGAAGAAATGAGTGCTGAGTTTGATGAAAGAATTAAAACTTTAGAATCTAGTATATACACTTTAGCTGGTTCTGAATTTAATATCGCTTCACCTAAGCAGCTAGGGGTAGTATTATTTGAGGATCTAGGACTGCTACCTATTAAGAAAACAAAGACTGGATATTCTACAGCTGTTGAGGTACTAGAACAACTACAACATAGTCATGAAATTATTCCATTAATTATGGAGTACAGAACCATTACAAAATTGAACTCAACTTATGCAAAAGGGTTAGTGAAAGATATTACTCGTGAAGGAAAAATTCATACACGTTATGAGCAGACATTAGCACAAACTGGGCGTTTATCTTCAGTGAATCCGAATCTTCAAAATATTCCTACAAGAATCGAAGAAGGGAAAAAAATTAGAAAAGCGTTTGTTCCAGCTTCTGCCGATAGGGTTATATTATCTATCGACTATTCTCAAATAGAGCTTAGAGTTCTAGCACATATAGCACAAGATGCAGGAATGATAGATGCATTTAAGCATGATGTAGATATTCATACTAAAACTGCTAGTGATGTTAATGGAGTGAGTCTTGATGAGGTAACTTCTTCAATGCGTCGAGAGGCTAAAGCTGTTAACTTTGGTATTGTTTATGGAATTTCTGATTTTGGATTATCTAATAACCTAGGTATAACTAGAAAACGTGCAAAAGAATTTATCGATAAATATTTAGAAACATTTAAAGGTGTTGATAAATATATGAGTGATATTGTAGAGTTTGCAAAAGAACATGGTTATGTAGAAACTCTATTTAATAGAAGAAGAGCATTACCGGATATAAATGCTAAAAACAAGATTGTAGCCAATCTGAATGCACGTATTGCCATGAATTCACCAATTCAAGGTACTGCTGCGGATATTATAAAAATTGCTATGGTTAATGTATTTGAGTATTTAGAAAAGACAAATGTAGATGCAAAATTATTATTACAAGTACATGATGAATTAATCTTCGATGTTAATAAAGATATAGAAGAAGAATTCACAAAAGAAATGATTAAAATTATGGAAGAAGCGGCTAATTTAGATGTTCAACTTAAAGCTGAAGCAAGTAGCGGGTCTTCATGGTACGATGCGAAATAATAATGAAAACATATGAAAAAGTCTGATTGCTTTCACTATTAAAATAAAAAGAAATAATATATAATATTAACAAGGGAGAATGATAGTTATTTTCAGTATGGAAATATTATCATTCTCTTAATTTATATTTATGAAAGGATGTTTTTATGGAGGAAAAACAAAGTTTTGTTAAAGAGATGCAAAGTAAGCATCTAATTACCCTATCATTAGGTGGAGTTATAGGTACGGGTATCTTTTTAAGTTCTGGTTATTTAATTCAAGAAGCAGGAGCAGTAGGGACGATAATTGCATATCTAATCGGAGCATTTTTAGTATGTCTAGTAATGTTGTGTTTAGGTGAACTTACAGTACATGACCCTAATACGGGAGCTTTTCATACATATGCTAGTAAGTATATTCATCCAGGCGTAGGATTTGTTGTTGCTTGGTTATATTGGTTAACTTGGACAGTTGCATTAGGATACCAGTTTATTACGTTAGCAATTTTTATGGGAAGATGGTTCCCTGGAGTTAATCAGTGGATTTGGTGCTTAATATTTGCGTTATTTATTTTAGGGTTGAATATTTTTAACTTAAAATTATTCGCCAATAGTGAGTTTTGGATGTCGTTTATAAAAGTTATAGCATTAGCTGTCATATTAGTTCTAGGTTTATTAGCGACTTTTGGTATTTTAAAATACCAAAGTGCATCTGAAGCACCATTGTTTAAAGAATTCACAAAAAATGGTGTGTTTCCTAATGGATTTGGTGCAATAGCTCTTGCGATATTATCAGCTAACTTTGCATTTTCTGGAGCTGAAATTATCGGGGTGGCAGCAGGTGAAACAAAAAATCCAGAGAAAAGTGTTCCAAAGGCAATATTTCAAACATTAGTTATATTAATCGTACTATTTATTGGGACAATTGTTGTTATTGGTGCTTTATTACCTCAAGAGAAAGCAGGATTAGATGAGAGCCCATTTGTAACAATATTAACTAATATAGGTATTCCTTATATTGGAGATATAATGAACTTTATTTTGATTGTGACATTGTTATCAGCAGCTAATTCAGGATTATATGCAGCTTCAAGAATGCTTTGGTCATTATCAGATCAAAACACATTGCCAAAATCTTTTGCTAAATTAAATAAAAAAGGATTGCCGGTTTATGGTTTAGCACTTACAATGCTTGGAGGATTCTTATCGTTATTTTCAAGTATATATGCAGCTGAAACTGTGTACCTAGTATTAACATCTATTTCAGGATTATCTGTTGTTGGTGTATGGTTAGGAATAGGTTGGTCTCATTACAATTTTAGAAAACAATATATCAAAAATGGTGGGCAAATAAATGATTTAAAATATAAAGCACCTTTATATCCAATAGTTCCTATTTTGGTAATAGTATTATGTTTAATTTCTATGGTTGGTATAGCGATTGATCCTAACCAACGTTTAGGACTTTTAATATTTATTCCTTTTGTAATATTATGTTTTGGGTATTATCAACTAGTATTTAAAAATAAAAAATAGGAGATTACAATTATGAATAATTTTAAAAAATGGTTAGATGAACAAAAATACGTTGTAATTGATGGAGCTTTATCTACTGCGTTAGAGAAAAAAGGAATGGATTTAAATCATAAATTGTGGACGGCAAAAGTGTTAGTAGAGAATCCAGGGAAAATAAAAGAAGTTCACAAAGAGTATTTTGAAGCTGGTGCTAATATAGCTATTACGTCAACTTATCAAGCTAGTATTTTAGGTTTTAAAGATTTAGGTTATTCTGAACAAGAGGCGGAAGTATTTATAAGACAATCAGTAGAATTAGCAAAACAAGCGAGGCAAGAAGTTAAAACAACTGAAGATATGTGGATAGCGGGTTCTGTAGGTCCTTATGGAGCATATTTAGCTGATGGTTCAGAATATAGAGGAGATTATAAAGTAGATAGTAAATTTTTAGAAAATTTTCATAAGAGAAGAATTGAATTATTAGTTAAAGAAGGTGTCGATTTACTTGCTATAGAGACGATTCCTAATTTTGAAGAAATTAAAGTATTGTTGAATATCTTATCAGAGTATCCCGAAACCGTTGCTTGGGTAACATGTACATTGAAAGACTCTGAGCATATTAGTGATGGAAGCAAATTGAGAGATGTTCAAGTTATACTTGAAGGGAATAAACAGATTATAGGTTACGGTATAAATTGTGTTAAACCTGAATATGTCTCAAAATCAATGGAACTATTAACGTTAAATAAATCAAAAAATCTAATTGCTTATCCTAATGGAGGAGCAGTTTATGATGCTTCGATAAAAGAATGGAGTAATAGTGGAGATAGTGAACATATCTTTAGTAAAGATTGTCTTGATTGGTATGGAAAAGGATGTTCAATGATTGGTGGGTGTTGTTGTACATCGAAAGAGGCTATAAAAACACTCTCAGAAACCTTATCAGAAAATATCTTAAAATAGTCTGAAAATAATACTATTTAAATAGATAAAAATATTTAGTTTTCTTTTAATTTCAAATATATTTCGACTTAAATAACTTATAAAAATATTATGAAATAATAAATAAAAATTAATATTATTTTCAAAAAAATTAGTTTAAAGCTATTATTTTAGCTGATAAACCAACTTTTTGTTTTGAAAATAATAATGAAAATAGTTTACATAAAAAAATATAAAAATCTAAAAAGGTTCTTAAAAATAAAAGTTTACAAAATAGTGTAGTATTTGATATAATTAATTAAAACAGCATTACATTAAAAATGTAAAATAAGATTCTAAGGAGATGTAGTTATGAATAACAATCCATTGGTTAACGCAAGAGAACAAATTAAAGGTGCTTGTGAAGTATTAGGTTATAAAGAAGAGGTGTATGAATCATTAAAAGATCCACAAAGATTTATTGAGATTTCTATTCCGGTTCGAATGGATAATGGTGAGGTAAAATACTTTAAAGGATTCCGTTCACAACATAATGATGCGATTGGTCCTACAAAAGGTGGATTAAGATTCCATCCACTTGTAACAGCAGACGAAGTTAAAGCATTATCAATTTGGATGACATTTAAATGTGCAGTCGCTAACCTTCCGTATGGTGGAGGTAAAGGTGGTATTATTGTAGATCCAAAAGATTTATCTAAAGGTGAATTAGAAAGACTTTCTAGAGGATATATTCGAGGATTATACAAATACCTAGGTGAAAAACAAGATGTTCCTGCACCAGACGTAAATACAAATGGTCAAATTATGTCTTGGATGATTGATGAATATAATGTGCTTACAGGAGAACAAGGTGTTGGAACTTTAACAGGTAAACCATTGGAATTAGGTGGTTCATTAGGAAGAACACAAGCTACAGGATATGGTGTAGCACTTGCTGCAAAACTAGCATTAGAAAAATTAGGAAAATCTACACAAGGTGCGAAATTTGCCGTTCAAGGATTTGGTAACGTTGGTAGTTATACTGTAGATACTGCTGTTAAATTTGGAGCAACAGTTGTTGCAGTAACAGAACGTGATGATGATGGGGTTCAATATGCGGTTTACCGTGAAGAAGGATTATCATACGCTGAACTTCAAGAATGTAAAGATAAGAAAGTTAGATTCCATACATTACCAAATACAAAACGTTTAACATTGGATGAATTCTGGGCATTAGATGTAGATGTACTTTGTCCATGTGCTTTAGAAAATGCTATTGATGCTAAGGAAGCAAGTTTAATTAAAGCTCCTGTAATTTCAGAAGGAGCTAATGGTCCTGCTACATTAGAAGGTGACAAGGCATTACGAGAAAAAGGTGTTGTTGTAATACCTGACATTCTTGCAAATAGTGGTGGTGTAACTGTATCTTACTTCGAATGGGTACAAAACTTACAAGGATACTACTGGACTGAAGAGGAAGTAGTTGAAAAACAAGCAAGAGTAATGACAAAAGCATTTAATGATATTTGGGAAGTGAAAGAAAGATTTGATATCCCAATGAGAAAAGCTGCATATGTAAACTCTATTGAAAAAATTGTTAAAAATATGAAGCTAAAAGGTAAATTAAGCTAATTGCATTAAAAGTAATGAATCGACAGAGGATAAGACTACTGTCGATTCATTTTTTATCTATTTGAGAGTGTTTCTAGTATATAATCATCGAATTGATGTTGAAATATTTTTTTGTAATCTAAAAATTTGTAGTGTTGAACCTCTATATCATTAAGGGAATCAATTAATTTTAGTTGTGCAGAATGAGGTGTTTTAGGACTCAGATATGAAAGTGAATAGTGAACCTTTTGAGTAACGAAGCTACTAATATTAAGTATATCGATTGAATCCAGGACAGTATATAAATAATCAGTTTTTTCAGGTAGATCAATTTCAAAATTATATAACTTTTTAAATATTGGGCTTTTTTTGTTTTGAATATAGGTATTTTTTATATCGCAAAGTGAACAATCTGAAATGAAAAGTTCTTTAATAGTTTCATAAAATTTTGCACAAACTATACTAATAGCAGCACCTTGTCCAACGCCAGTAACATATATATCTTTATGAAGGAATAGAGATTCAATTATCTGGAGAGTATCTAGAGCATCTTGAAAAACTAAACTATAATATGGGAATTCATAACTATCATCTAAAAATGGAAAATGTGAACTAGGAGTATTGTTTTCACTGTTTCCAGCTTGTCCTCTAATATGTAAAGATACTAAAGCGTAGCCTAACAGACTGTATTTAGTTAAAGTTAAATAATCTTTATTTTTAACTTTAAATTCTGGAAAGTCAATTATGATTCC
Source organism: Gemella haemolysans (assembly GCF_901873445.1). GTDB lineage: Bacteria > Bacillota > Bacilli > Staphylococcales > Gemellaceae > Gemella > Gemella haemolysans_C. The sequence continues at coordinate 33,168 of NZ_CABFLN010000001.1, read as the reverse complement.
TTTAATATCAGAATTTGGAATCGCAAGATCCAGTTCTATTTTTGAATTATCTATTCCCCTAAAATTAATCTTTTTATATTGAACAAATGGATGGTCAATATTTAAGATTTGTTCCGAATAATTTAATTTTCTATATTTTTTTAATTTCATAACATACTCCTAATCTTTGTTTAATAAGAAGTTAACTATTTCATCGTTAAAATTTGGGATGCTCTCATGATAATGTTTTTTATAAATATATACTTTCTTTTTACTTTTAATATTGTTATAGACTTTTTCTTGAGTTGTTTTAGGGCAATCTTCATCAAGGTTAGAAATTCCAAATAAAACTTCGCAATTTAATAGTTTGGCAAAATTTAAAGTATCTATGTAATAAAGATTACTTAAAAAATTTTTAGTGTTTTGTCCTGTAGTATTAAACCAACGTGCATAATAAGTAAATTCTGCATATGCATTGTTTCTATTATCAAGATCATAGAAGGTTTGGAAGTCTGAAAGGAAAGGATATAAACTTATGCATTTTGTAACACTTTTATTTAATGCAGCAAACATTATAGAAAAAGCCCCACCTTGAGAAGCTCCATAGGTAATTATATTCTTCGAATCTACTTTATCAAATGAGGTAACTATTCTAGAAAGAATAAGAGCATCTAAAATGTTTTTGTAAAATATCATATCTTCTATATTTTCGTCTAGACCTATTGTAAGATGACCGAAAACTGAAGGTGAGGAATTACTTTTGTCTTTACTTAATCCGCCTTGATTTCTAAAATCTATTGCAACTACATCGTATCCAAAAGAAGCAAGGGCGGACTTTTCTAACCAGTTTCTACTTGAAGCGGGGTAGCCATGGAAATAGAAAAGTATAGGGATAGCTTTATTTGGATATAGAGTTCTATACTTTATATTTTTTATATATTTGGCATATATTGTTGAATTATCAAAACTATTAAAAGTTAAATTATAAAATTCTATATTTTCAAATTGTGAAAATGAAGTTTTTTCCACCTTGTAATTAATTTGAAGGCTATTCATATAGTTTATTTTTTCTGACCAAAAATTTTGGAATTTATTTGCGCTATTCATTATAACCTCCTATTTTAGCGTTTTCAATTACTTAATATACTATCACTCAAAAGAAAAAATATCCATCAATATGAATTACTAATAGATTGGAAGAAGCGATAAAACTTATAGGTGGTATAATAATTGAAAAAAAAGTTTATATGTAGTAAAATTATTTATTAATGACTAAAAAATAAGGAAAGAGGTTAAATTGAAACCATATGGATCTCAGTATCTTAATTAAAATATTTATAATTATATTATTACTTATTGCCTCAGCAATATTCGTAATGTTTGAGTTTGCACTTGTTAAGCTTAGACCTACAAGGGTAAATGAATTAGTTGAATCTGGAAATAAAACAGCGAAAATTTTGGTAGTAATGGTTGAGCAATTGGATCATTATTTATCTGCTACACAGTTAGGTATAACAATCGTTTCTTTAGGATTAGGTTGGATTGGGGAATCAACATTCCATTCTCTATTTAATCCGATTTTTGAATTACTTCATCTAAATGAGGCAGTTACACATACAATCTCGTTAGTAGTATCATTTGGATTTATGACGCTATTACATGTAGTTTTAGGGGAATTAGTTCCTAAAACTATAGCAATTCAATCTGCAGAAAAAACTTGTCTGCGAGTTGCTTGGCCAATGTATATGTTTGATAAAGTAATGCGTCCGCTAGTTTGGCTACTTAATTCATTAGCGAATGTCATAGCAAAAATGTTTGGTTTCGAACCAGCATCAGAGCATGATGATATTCATAGTGAACAAGAATTGAGAACGATAATGAAATCTTCAAGAGCACATGGTCAAATTAATGATGTAGAGTATCGATATGTAGAAAGAGTATTTGAATTTGATAATAAAATTGCAAAAGAGATTATGACACCTAGAACAGAGGTTGAAGCAATAGATATGAGTGATTCTTTAGGAATTATCATGAGACAATTAAAACAAGAAGAATATACTAGATATCCAGTTATTGAAGACGGAGATAAAGATCGTATTTTAGGGATTTTAAATGTTAAAAAATTATTGTTTGCTGATAAACCTTTGGAGAATACTAAAGATTTAGAAGAATATATAACACCAGCTATAAAAATATTTGAACATACTCCGATTTCTCAAGTTTTAGCAACTATAAAACAAAATAGGGAACACATGATAGTAATTACTGATGAATATGGTGGAACTAGTGGTGTAGTTACTTTAGAAGATATAGTAGAAGAAATTACTGGTGAAATTCGCGATGAGTTTGATGAAGATGAACAAAGTTTAGTTAAAAAACTAAAAAATGGACATTATCTTATTGATGGATGGGTGCCAATCCAAGATGTCAATGCACTATTCCATGTTCAACTCCCCCACGAAGAAGTTGATACAATTGGGGCTTATGTTTATTTAGAAAAATATGAAGCGAAAGTTGGAGCTGTATATTCTATTGATAAATTAACTTTTGTTGTGAGAAAAGTAGAAGAAAATCAAATACGAACTTTAGAAGTTTGGAAAGAAAAATAAATAGAAAAAGAGAAGATAGCTTTATTAAGCTATCTTCTCTTTATTATAGGTGATGTGATAAAAAGTTTAGTTAATTAAAATCAACTTAAAAATTATTGTATACCCTTTACTATTCCGAACAATAGTGGTATTATATACATATAATATACGAATAAAATATATTGAATGTATATAGTATGGTAATGTTACCAAATATGCTATGTAAGGAGTATAAGATGAAGTTAAAGAGAAGTGAAAGAATAGTAGTAATGACGGAGTATTTATTAAATAATCCGAATAAATTAATTCCATTAACATATTTCGTTTCAAAATTTAATCAAGCTAAATCTTCAATAAGTGAAGATATACATATAATAAAAAATGGTTTTAAAGAAGAAAATATAGGAGAAGTTAAAACTTTAGCAGGAGTTAGTGGTGGTGTTATCTTTACACCAACTTTAGTAGAAGAAGATGCTAAAGAAATTCTAAGTAGTTTTCTTGATAAAATAAATGATGGAAATCGTTTATTAGCAGGTGGGTATATTTTTATGTCAGACATAATAGGTGATCCTAGTCTGATGAATAAATTAGGACGAGTAGTTGCTACTGTATATAAAAATAAGGAGATAGATGCTGTTGTAACTGTCGCTACAAAAGGAATTCCAGTAGCTTACGCCATAGCTTCAATATTAAATAAACCTGTAATAATAATAAGAAGAGATAATAAAGTTACAGAAGGAACCACTGTAGCTATTAACTATGTTTCAGGTTCTACTAAGAAGATAGAAACAATGATTTTATCTAAACGAAGTTTAAATACAGGATCAAAAGTACTATTAGTTGATGATTTCATGCGTGGGGGAGGAGTTCTTACAGGTATGGAAAGTCTGATGAATGAATTTGACGTTAATGTTGTTGGTAAAGTAATAATCACACAGTGTTTTGATTCGTCAAGAGAACATGAAGATGATTACTTATACCTTTCAAAAATTGAAAATATTGACGAATTTAATGGAACTTTCGATGTAAAATTAGGGAATGTTATTGAAAAATTAAGACAAGTAGAAAAAGAGGATGTTGAAAATGAGTAATAATAGATATGCAGTAATTCTTGCAGCTGGAAAAGGAACTAGAATGCAATCAAAACTATATAAAGTATTGCATAAAGTTTGTGATAGAACGATGGTAGAACTTGTATTAGATAGCCTTAATGACTTAGAAATGCAAGAGGTAATAACTGTAGTTGGTCATGGAGCTGAAAGAGTTAAAGAGGTTCTAGGGAACAGAACTAAGTTTGTACTTCAAGCAGAACAATTGGGAACTGCTCATGCTGTAAAAGTAGCCAAAGATGAATTAAAAGATAAAGAGGGTACAACTATTGTAATGTATGGAGATACTCCTCTAATTCGTCCAGAGACTATTAATAGTATGCTAGATCACCATGAAAATACAAATGCAAAAGCAACTGTATTAACAGCAATTGCAGATAATCCATTTGCTTATGGTCGTATTATTCGTGATGTGAATGGAAAGTTAGTGAAAATTGTTGAAGAAAAAGATGCAACAGAACAAGAGAAAAAAATTAAAGAAATAAACTCAGGAATTTATTGCTTTGATAACAAATTATTGTTTGAAATGCTAGAAAAAGTAAAAAATGATAATAATCAAGGTGAATATTATCTTCCAGATGTACTAGCCTTAATTAGAGAACAAAAAGAAATTATTGAAACTTATCTATGTGATGATTTTGATGAAACTTTTGGAGTTAATGACAGAGTAGCGTTAGCTTACGCTGAAAATGTTATGAGAAATAGAATTAACACTAAACATATGCTAGCGGGAGTTACTCTAGTAGATCCTACAAATACATATATTGCACCGAATGCAGTAATCGGGCGTGATACAACGATTTATCCAAACGTTACTATTAAATCTAATACTGTAATTGGAGAAGATTGTCAAATTAAACCTAATTCATACTTAGAAAATGCACAGATAGGAAATGGAGTAAAAGTTCTATCTTCAACTATCAGTGACTCGAAAATTGGGGACTTTACTAGTGTTGGCCCATATTCCCACATTAGAAATAATTGTGAATTAGGTCAACACGTAAGAGTAGGTAATTTTGTAGAATTAAAAAATACTACATATGGAGATGGGTCTAAAACAGCTCATTTAAGTTATTTAGGAGATACTGAAGTAGGAAGAAATACAAATATTGGTTGTGGAACAATTACTGTTAACTACGATGGTAAAAATAAATATAGAACAAAAATAGGAAGCGATGCATTTATAGGATGTAATTCAAACTTAATAGCACCTTTAGAAATAGGTGATGGTGCTGTGGTTGCTGCAGGAACTACTGTTACAGAAAATGCTCCATCTGATGCTTTAGTAATAGCAAGGGTGAAACAAGAGAATAAAGAAGGATATGCTAGAAAAATGCCTGCGGGTAGAAAATCGTAAAATATTAATATTAAACAGTTAATAGGGTGTTATAGTAAAAATATTGAAAACAAACTGTATCATTAAATTTTTCAAAAATATTCAATATATTTTTCAAAGTTTAAAATATATACAAAATAATATAGAAGAGGATGAAAAATAAGTAAAATTAGTTATTTTTCGTCCTCTTTCATCTTGAAATAGTTCTATAAAAAGTATATAATTACATATGTATAGAATGTGTTATAAATAAAATATTTGTATTATAATAAAAATATAAGGAGGAATCATTATGAAATCAAAACACCAAAAAATATTAGAATATATAAAGAGCTTACCGATTGGTAGCAAGATTTCTGTACGTCAAGTAGCTAAAGAATTGAAAGTTAGTGAAGGAACAGCATATCGTGCAATAAAAGAATCTGAAAATCGTGGTTTTGTATCATCGATAGAACGTGTCGGTACAGTGAGAATTCAGAAGAAAGAACGAGATAATGTAGAAAAATTATCATATTCAGAGATTGTTAATATAGTAAGTGGACAATTAATCGCTGGACGCGGGGGAGTTCATGAAATAGTTCAGGACTTTGCAATTGGGGCAATGGATTCTGAACAAGTAGGACAACACATACGAAAAGGTACATTATTAATTATTGGTAATCGTCCTAAAATTATTGAGATGTCATTAGAAAAAGAATGTGCTATCTTAGTTACAGGAGGATATGTTCCAAATGATTCAATAAAAGCATTAGCTGATAGTAAAAATTTACCTTTAATTATAACCCCGCACGATACTTTTTCAGTAACTCATTTAATAAATCGTGTAACTAATGACCAAATAATTAAGAGAGATATAATTACTGTTGAAAGTATTTATATGAAAGTTGAAAATCTATATACAATAAATCTAAATGATACTGTAAAAGACTGGTATGATTTACAATTAGAAGTAGGTCACACTAGATATCCTGTAATCAATGAATATGCTAAATTAGTTGGTATTGTTACAGCTCGTGATGTATTTTTACAAGAAAAAGATGCACTAATAAAAGAAGTTATGGAAAGAAAAGTAGCAACTACGACTTTAGAAACACCTATATCTTCAGTAGCTAATACTATGCTATCTGAAGGATATGAATTAATGCCTGTAATAGATTCAAAAAATACATTACTTGGTGTAGTTACTAGAAAAATAGTTATTAACTCATTATTAACAAATAATAGGTTTCAAGAAGGTCATAATAATGATACATTTGATGAAATTATGCGTAAAGGTATAGTTCCGAGAGCTGATGGATTACAGGTTAAAGTTATTCCTCAAATGTTAGATCAATTTGGTACATTCTCTAGCTCAGCTCTATTAAGTATTATTGACGAATCTATTCATATTACAAGTTACAACTACAATAGAAGTGAAGTGCTTATGCAAAATACTACTCTTTATTTTTTAAAATCTGTACCATTAGATAGAACAATAACAACAAAAGTAAATATTTTGGATATAGGGCGTAAAACAGCCAAATTTGATGTTGAAGTTTATGATAAGACAGAATTAGTTGCAAAAGCTATGGTAACTTGTCAAGTATTCCAAAGAAATTAGAGAAAGAAGAAATTAGATGAATATAAACTACGAAAATTTATATGAGGAAATTTTTCAAAAGATTAAAGAAAATGATAAAATTATAATTCATAGACATGAAAGACCAGATCCAGATGCATATGGATCTCAAGGGGCAATGTATCAAATTATTAAAGAAAACTTTCCGGAAAAAACTCTAATAACTGTAGGTAAGGATTCCCCTTCATTGGACTTCTTATTCAAAAACTCAGAAGTAACAGAAGAAGACTATAAAGATGCTTTAGTTATTGTAACAGATACGGCTAATTTTCCAAGAATTGATGGGAAATTATTTACGAAAAATAATTTCCTAATAAAAATCGATCATCACCCACCACTAGATAATTATGGAAGTATTAATTTAGTTGATACTGAGGTTTCATCTTGTAGTGAATTAATATATAATTTTTATACATATTTAAACGAAAAACATAATATAAAATTGAATGATGAAGCGGCAAAATTACTTTATCTTGGTATTGTAGGAGATACTGGTAGATTCTTATTCCCGAATACTTCTAACAATACGCTTAAAGTAGCCTCAGAACTTATTAAGTATGATTTCAATATGAGCGCTTTATTAGATAAGATGGAGATTATCAGTGAAAATATTATGCGTTTTAGAGCATTTATTTTTGAGAATTATGATGTCTATCAAGATGGAGTTGCATATTTAAAAATTACAAAAGAAGATATGGATAAATATGGTGTAGATCCAGGAGAAGTTTCAACAGGAGTAAACTTACTTAGAAGCTTAAAAGGTTTATATGCATGGTGCTTTGCAATAGATGAGGGGAATAAAGTACGTGTGCGTATTAGATCTAAGGGACCTGTTATAAATACTTTAGCAGAAAAGTATGCAGGTGGAGGTCACCCGTTAGCGAGTGGTGCAACGGTCAAAAACTGGGAAGAATTAGATGATTTATTAGATGATATGGCAAGAGTCGTAGCAGAATACTTAAAAGAAAACAATATTAAATTAGAAAATTAGAGTAATATTTTCAGAATCTTTCTAAGATATTTTCAAAAATTACACTTGACACTATAAAATTATAATGTTATACTTAATAGAAATTAATAAAAACCAATACTCGTATAAGTAATAAATGTAGTATTTAAAGAGAGTACCGTTAGCTGAAAAGGTATAATATAAAATTTATGAAAATGGTTCGAGTGGTTAATAAGGTAAACATAAATTGTAAACTTTGTTCGGTGATCCACGTTATAGGATAGACTATGTTAGTAGTTGTAATAAGTAAAATATAAGGTGGTACCGCGTAAAACGCCCTTATTCCTGTAGGAGTAAGGGTGTTTTTTATTTTTTAAAAAGAGAAAGGAGATAGACATGATTGAGTTAAAAAAAGTTAATAAGATTTATAATAATGAAGTTCATGCTCTAAAAGATATTAATTTAAAAGTTGAAAAAGGTGATATTTACGGTATTATTGGTTATTCTGGTGCCGGAAAAAGTACGTTAGTAAGGCTGTTAAACGGACTTGAGGTGGCTACAGATGGTGAGGTTATTATTGATGGCGATGACTTCAATAAAATAACTGAAGAGCAACGTAGATTAAAACGTCAAAAAATCGGAATGATTTTCCAACATTTCAATCTATTATGGAGTAGAACTGTTGCGGAAAATATTGCATTTCCATTAGAAATTTTAGGAAAATCAAAAGCTGAGATTAAAGAAAGAGTAGAGGAATTAGCTAAGTTAGTTGGATTAGAAGATAGACTGCATGCTTATCCTTCTCAACTTTCTGGTGGTCAAAAACAAAGAGTAGGTATTGCACGTGCATTAGCAGGGAATCCTTCAATTTTACTTTGTGATGAGGCAACGAGTGCACTTGACCCTGAAACAACAGCAGAGGTATTAAATTTAATTAAAGAAATTCATAATAAAACTAATATAACTGTTGTTTTAATTACTCACGAAATGAATGTAATTAAAACAATTTGTACAAAAGTTGCTGTTATCGATGGTGGTACAATTGCTGAAGATGGTCTTGTTTCTGAAGTGTTCTATCACCCAACACAAGAAGTAACGAAGAAATTCTTAGCTCAGACTTCATTTGCATCGGAATTTGAAGAAAGAGAAAATATCGAAGAATGGAAGAAAGTATTTACAGATGGTATTATTATTAAATTTACATTTGACAATAATACTTCGAAAAAACCTATTCTTAGTATGTTATTAAAAGAAATCGATTTTGATTTTAATATTATCAATGGACATATTGATAAAACAGCAAATGCTAATATTGGTACGCTATTTGTTCAATTGATTGGTTCTAAAGAAAATACAGATAAAGTAATAGCTAGATTAAATGAACTAGGTATTTTAACGGAGGTGTTATAATGTTTGATTTTTCAAGAGTTAATTGGGATAAAGTACAAGATAAAACTATTGAAACACTAATTATGACTTTTGAGTCATTAATAGCAGTGTTTATTGTCGGATTGTTTTTAGGATTGCTATTGTACTTAACATCTAATAGTAAGAGTACATTTGGACGTGGTTTTTATGCAGTTGTTACAGCGATTGTTAATATTTTTAGAGCGATTCCGTTTATTATCTTAATTGTATTATTAATTCCATTTACTAAGGCATTAATTGGTACAATTATCGGTGTTCAAGCAGCGATTCCCGCACTTATTATTTCAGCAGCACCGTTCTATGCTCGTTTAGTAGAAATTGGTCTACGTGAGGTAGATAAAGGTGTAATAGAAGCTGCACGCGCTATGGGAGCTAAAAAATCTACAATTATTACAAAAGTTTTAATTCCTGAGAGTTTACCAGCAATTATTTCAGGATTAACTGTTACAGCAATCGCTTTAGTTGGATCAACAGCGATGGCAGGTGTTATCGGAGCTGGAGGATTAGGTAACTTAGCTTATTTAGATGGATTCCAACGTAATAACAGTACTTTAACATTCGTTGCGACAGTGTTAATTTTAATCATTGTATTTACAATTCAAATTCTAGGGGATACTATCGTTAAGAAAGTAGATAAAAGATAAATAAAAAGAACAAGGTAGCGTAGCTGTCTTGTTCTTTTTATTTATATGAGGTTGTGCGTAAAAAATGAACGATTTTTTAATTGATAGACATGAAAATTATAAAATATTAATGTTTTACGAATAATTGACACCAAAATAGGTTAAAAAAACTCAAAAATGTGGTAAAATAGTAAAGACTGTATAAAATAGTAGAATTTATAAAATAAAAATAAAAGGAGTTAAATTTATGGTTATTCAATGGTTCCCGGGGCATATGGCCAAGGCAACAAGAGAAGTGAAAGAAAAACTAAAATTAGTAGATATAGTTTTTGAACTAGTAGATGCACGTTGCCCACTTTCTTCTCACAATATGTACTTAGATCAAGTAGTAAAAGATAAGAAGAAAATAATTATATTTAATAAAATAGATTTATGTGATAGAGCTGAAACAGCAAAATGGAAAAATTACTTTGAAAATAAAGGATATACTGTAGTATATACTGATGCGAAAAATAGTAATAACTTAAATAAAGTAATTGATAAAGCAAAAGAAGAATTAGCAGAAAAAATAGCTCGCCAAGTTGCAAAAGGAATTAAACCAAGAGCAATCAGATCAATGGTAATAGGTGTACCTAACGTTGGTAAATCGACGTTTATAAATAAACTGATTAAGAAAAATGTAGCTAATACTGCTAATAAACCTGGTGTTACTAAAAAACAACAATGGTTAAAATTAAACAAAGATATAGAATTATTAGATACTCCAGGAATACTTATGCCAAAGTTTGATAATCAAGAAATTGGTAAAAAGTTAAGTTTAATTGGTTCTATAAAAGATGACATTACTCCACTTGACGATGTTAGTTTATACTTAATAGAGCTTTTAAAAGAAAATTATTTAGAAAATCTAAATAATCTATATAAGATAAATGTTAATAGTGATGATGAAAATGTATTTATTATGGAAAAAGTAGCTGAAAAAAGATTTAAAAAAATTGGTGGAGATTATGATTACGATTCAACAATTAAACTATTAATTCAAGATTTTAGAACACAAAAATTTGGACTTATTACGTTAGATAATTATAATGATTTATTAGAAAATGAGGAACAAAATGAAAATTAGTGAGGTAAAAGAAGTCTTAAATCAAGAATTTATTTCCGAGGAAATATTAAGTGAGCTAAAAAAAGATGAAAGATTGGGAGTTCAAAAACTACTACTAAGTTATGCTAAGAAGCAAGAGAAAAAACTTTTTTATAAAAAAGAGTATGAAAAAAAATCATTTTACGAAAATAAATGTTATAATAATGGATGTAAGTATATTTGTGGAATAGATGAAGTAGGTAGAGGACCACTCGCTGGACCAGTAGTTGCTGCCGCTGTGATTTTAAAAAAAGACAGCTATTTCGAAGGATTAAATGATTCAAAGAAATTATCTGAAAAGAAACGTGAAGCATTATATGAACAGATAAAAAATGAAGCTGTTGCTTATGCTATTTGTGAAGTTGATAATATTGAAATTGAAAAATATAATATTTACAACGCTGCGCGTATAGCAATGCAAAGAGCAGTTGAAAAGTTAGAAGTTAAACCGGACTTTCTACTTATAGATGCTATGCCGTTTGAAAATTATCCTATACCTAATTTTAGTATGGTAAAAGGTGATGAGAAGAGTGTATCTATTGCAGCGGCATCAGTAATGGCGAAAGTTTATCGTGATAATCTAATGAAAGAATATGCCCAAAAATATCCTTATTATGATTTTGAAAATAATGCAGGATATGGAACAAAGAAACATCTAGAAGGCTTGAAAAAGTACGGTGTTACACCTATACATAGAAGAGACTTCGAACCAATAAAATCAATGATACAAGGAGGAAAACATGAGTAATAACGGAATAAGTATTGCTAAAAATTTACAAAAAAATAATAGCAAGAAAAATAATGGACAAGTGTCTAAGAAAAATAATACTAGACCAAAAAATTCAAAAAAAGTTGTAGTTAAAGAGCAACCAAATAACTCAAAACAAGTAGTAAAGAAAATTAATAATATGAATAGAGATAAATCTCAACAAAATAAATCTAAAAAATTAGCTAAAATTCGTATTACTCCACTAGGAGGGGTAGAAGAAGTAGCCAAAAATATGTATATGGTTGAAATTGGGGACGAAATTTACGTTCTTGATGCGGGGTTAATGTTCCCTGAAACAGAAATGATCGGTATTGATGCTGTTATACCTGATATTAGTTACTTAGTTAGAAATAAACAAAAAATTAAAGGATTATTTTTATCTAATGGACACGTGAGTTCAATGGGGGCTGTTCCATATATTATTGATAAATTAAAATGTCCCGTTTATGGTTCTAAGTTAACAATTGATTTATTAAAAAATCATCTTAAACAATTAGGAATAAAAAGAAGAATTAAGTTTTACTATGTAAAAGATAATAATAAATATGATTTCAATAATGCTAGTGTTACATTCTTTAAGACAACATATTCAATGCCTGATTCTTTAGGTATTTGTATTGAGACTAGTCAAGGAAATATTGTTTATACTGGTGAGTTTAAATTTGACCAATCAGTAAGTAAAGAATATAAATCTGATATCGTAAAAATTAGTACACTAGGTCAAAAAGGTGTTCTTGCTTTACTAAGTGATTCAAGTAACGCTAATGTTAAGGGATATAATGTTCCTGAAAATGAAGCTGCTGAGCAAATTGATAATGCATTTTATCAAGCAAATAAACGCATTATAGTAACATGTTACGCTTCTAACTTTTTAACAATCTCTCATATTGTTAGAGCAGCACTGGCTCAAAATAGAAAAATTTTACTTTTAGGTCAAGCTATTGAAGCATCTATCAATACTGCAAGAAATATGAATTACTTACAAATTGAAGATAGTAACTTAATTTCAATTGAAGAATTAAAAGACTATCCACAAAACGAAGTATGTATTCTTTCATCTGGAGATCAGGGAGAGCCAATCGAGGCGATGAAAAATATCGCTGAGAAAAAAGTTAATGGAATTCAGATTGAATCTGGAGATACGATTATGGTTGCGGCGACACCATCTCCAAATATGGAAGTGATGTTATTCCAAACATTAAACTTACTAGTTAAACTTGGAGCAAATGTTGTAACGGCTTCTAAACGTCTACACGCTGCGAGCCATGCTACCAAAGAAGAGTTAAAAATGATGTTAAATATGCTAATGCCTAAGCACTTTATTCCAGTTCAAGGAGAATTTAGAAATCTTCGTAAACATGCTGAAATTGCTGCTGAAACAGGTGTTGCTGCTGAAAATATTCATATTTTATCTAAAGGAACAACTTTAGAAATCAGTGGAAGTAAGTCGAAAACACTTCAAAATAATGTTCCGGTAGGAAATATACTAGTTGATGGTCGTGGAATTGGTGATGTAGAAGATAGTGTATTAAAAGATAGAAAACTGCTTTCTAACGACGGGATTTTCGTGGCTTCATATGCGATTAGTAAAAAAGAGAAAACTTTAGTAGGTAAACCAGTAATTCAAACAAAAGGTTTTGTCTATGTTAAGAAGAGTATGGAATTGATTAAAGAAGCTGAAGAAAAAGTAATTGAGTACTTAGAAAACAATCCAATCAAGAGTATTAGAGAATGTGCTGCTGTTAAGGCAGAGATAAGAAGTATGTTATCTAGCTTACTATATGACAATACTAAGAGAAAACCAATAATAATAATTAACTTTTCATTAGTATAATAATGAAAATATAACGGGAAATTATAATAGGGAACAATTCGAACAGTGTATTAAACATTTAATAGAATGGCTCCCTATTGTTCCCGTTTTTAGTCTATTAAAAGGGGTGAAAAAATGTCTAAAGTTATTGCTCATATTGATATGAATTGCTTTTATGCAAGTGTAGAAGAAAAGTATAATCCTGAATTGAAAGGAAAACCTTTAGCAATAGCAGGAGAAGTGAAAACAAGACATGGAATAATTGTAACCTCTAATTACGAAGCGAGGAAATTAGGTATAAAAACTACTATGCGTGTAGGAGATGCCAGAAAGATTTATCCTAACATTAAAATTCTTCGACCTGATATGCAGAAATACCAGCAGGAATCAAAGATGATTTTTGATTTAGTACGAGAATATACAGATAAAATTGAGGTAGTTTCTGTTGATGAAGCATATATAGATTTAAGTGATTTTCATGAACCAATAAAGGTAATAGCCACAATACAAAGAAGAATATACAAGCAATTGGGAATGCCTTCATCGGTAGGGATATCTTTTAATAAATTTTTCGCGAAGATGGGTTCCAATTTAAAAAAACCTCTTGGATTCTCAATTATAAATAAAAAAAATTATAAAGATATTCTTTGGAATTTAGATATAGGGGAAATGCATGGTTGTGGTAAAGCTTCCACTAAAAAACTTAAAAAGATTGGAATTAATACTATTGGTGATGTTGCTGAAGCGAATGAGGTGATTCTACACAGTCTATTAGGTGTTCAAGGTTTAAGATTAAAGAATAGGGCTAATGGAGAAGGTAGCGATGAACTAAAATATACAGTTGATAGAAAATCAATTGGAAATTCAAAAACATTCACAAATGATTTAATAGATGAAGACGATATTTTAAAAGAAATAAAAAAACTATCTGAAAAAGTCAGTTCGAGAGTACAATCTCGTAACTATGTTGGAAATAATATTTCAATAATGATAAGATTTAGTGATTTTAAAACAATTACGAGATCTAAAAAAATTTCAGAATTTATATTTAGTGCAAATGATATTTTTAGTTATGCATGGGAATTATTATTGGAACATTATGATTTCACACAAGGAGTTAGGTTGCTTGGAGTGTCATTAAATGATATTAAAAAATCAAAGGAATTAAAGGTACAACTTGATATTTTTGATAAAAAAGATTATAAAGAAGAACAGAAACTAAGAAAGCTTTCTAAAAAGTTAAAAGCTGAATTTGGTGATAATATAATAACTGATTTTGCAAACTTTGATAAAAAAAGTAAATCTGTTATTACAACAAGTTTTAGTAAGGATTTTCTTGATTAATAAAAAGGAGAAAAGATGTTAGCGATTAATAAAAGATTAAAATTAGTAGCTGAATATGTTGAAAATCGAAGATTGGCCGACATTGGTAGTGATCATGCATATCTACCTATTTATTTAGCTAAAAACAATAAAATAGATTATGCTGTAGCTGGAGAAATAGTAGAAGGTCCACATAAGGTTTCTATAAAAAATGTTCAAGAAGAAAATTTAGTAGGAACTATAGATTGTCGTAAAGCAGCTGGACTTGATGCTATAGAATTAAGTGATAATATTGAAGTAATAACAATTTGTGGTATGGGTGGAAAGCTAATTGCTGATATACTAGAAAAAGGAAAAGATAAATTAGCAAATAAACCAAATCTGGTATTACAACCTAATGTTGGTGAAAACTTCGTTAGAGAAAAATTACAAGAATTAGGATATGAAATAACTGCAGAAAATATTATTGAAGAAGATGGACATATTTATGAAATCATAGTAGCAAAACCAGGGGTTATGAACTTATCAGAAGATGAAATCAACTTTGGGAAATATTTATTAGCAGAAAAGAATGAGCTATTTGTAAAAAAGCAAAAATTAGAGTTGTCTAAAATTGAGTATATTTTAAATCAACTTGAAAAAGCAACAGAAATTCAAGAGAATAAAGTGGAAGAATTTAAAAATAAATATAAAAAAATATTAGAAATTATTTCATAATAATTTTTTTAAGAGGAGGGAAGGTATGTTACAGTCTTTACGTGATGAAAAAGAAGCTAAAATGTTATTGAATTTTAGTATGAAAATAGCTAAAAGTATGTTGGCATATGGAGCTGAAGTATATAGAGTAGAAGATACTGTAAATAGAATTTTTAGATTGTTTGATAATATAAAAGCTGCAAATAGTTTAGTGACATATAACTTTGTAATTGTCTCTTTTGTTTATGATGATAATACTTATACTGCGATGAGAAGAGTCGTATTAGGAGATCGTGATTTAGAAAAAATTGCGCTATTAAATGATATCTCAAGAAGAATGGTAATGGGTGGTTGTACTCTAGATTATGCCTTCAAAAAAATGAAGGAAATAAAGGCTAGAAAAAGATATTCAAATACTTCTGTGATTATTGCTTTAACCTTATCGGGTCCTTTTTTTGCGATAATGTTTGGAGGAATGTTTAAGGACAGTTTATACGCATTCTTTATTATGGCAATAGAAGCTATGTTCTTGACTTTAACTGTGAAATATAAACTTACATCTTTTGTGAGTAATTTTTTAGGGGCCTTTATAGCTACCATTTTGGTAATGGTGTTAAACAAGTTTTTCTTAATACATAATCCTTTTAGTATTATTATTGCGGGGTTAATGCCGCTTGTTCCTGGAGTACAGGTTACCAATGCTGTACGTGATTTTATGGCTGGTGATTATTTATCAGGGATGATTGGTATACAGGCAGCAATTTTTGTATCTACAGCTATTGCACTTGGTGTGGTTATGGGATTAAAATTGGTGTAAGGAGAAATTTATGGAGAATAATGTTTTTATACAATTTATTGCAGGTTTTGTAGTTAGTGTAGCATTTGCAATTTTCTTTAATGCGCCGAGAAAATCATTGTTTACTTGTGGACTGATTGGAGCTATCGGTTGGTTAATTCAAGTGGTAGTTAACTTGTTATTAGCAGACGTTGTTGTGAGTAGTTTTTTAGGTGCCGTTTGTGTTGGTATATTATCAACAAATGCATCTAAGCTTTTAAAGCTCCCGGCTACTATATTTATTTATACAGGGATGGTGCCGTTAGTGCCAGGATATGGTATGTATAATACAATGCAAAATATAGTAACAAAGAATTATGGTGTAGCTTCAAAAGTAGGGATGGAAACACTCCTTCAGGCTGGAGCAATAGCAATGGGGATACTACTAGCATCTGTATTTTCTTCTTCAATTCAGAGGGTAAAAATACAAAGAAAACGTTAAAAGTGATATAATAAAAGAAAGATTTTATAAAAGGAGATTATTATGGAATATATTTTATACTTTGCAGAAACTTGTCCAGATACTGCACCATTTAAAGAAAAACTAGCAGAATTAGGAATTACTTATAAAGAAGTAGAAGTTATGTCTTCGTTGAAAAACTTTAAAGAGTTCTTATTTGTAAGAGACACATACACTCAGTTTGAAGAAATAAGAGGAAATATGAGAATTGGTATACCTTGTTTAGTTATTAGTGAAGGTGAATGTATCTTAGAATTAAGTGAATTAAATAAGTTAAAATAATAAATGTTAGAAAAACTCCAAAATAGTATTTTTGTAGTAGATATTATGTTGAAAAATTATAATGCTACTATATGAAGTACTAATTTGGAGTTTATTTTATAAATTTTATTAATTCCTTGCTTTTTATATTTAAATTTGTTATAATTAAAAAATGCTAGGTGGGGAGTTAGCGGTGCCCTGTACTTGCAATCCGCTTTAGCAAGACCGAATACCGAGATGCGGGTAGAATAGGGAATGTCGAGTTTAACACGTAATGTTGAGACTAAGGCACCTTACGACGCAATACTTATGAACCATGTCAGGTCCGGAAGGAAGCAGCATTAAGTAAGTCTATTGTGGGTGTGAGTTTTTGTCGAGGTTGAGTTGGCGATTAGACTAACGGTTTTTTAATCTATTCAAGTCTCGGTTGCATATAGTATAAATCGATGATATCTAAAAGTAAATTCGCTTTTGGATTTTTTTTGTGTGAAAAAAGAAAAAATATATAAAGGAGAGAACATATGTATCAAGGAAAAAACTTTTCTGAAAGAGCAAGTATTCTTATTAAATTACTATTGCCTGTTTTAGTGTATCAAGTAATTTCATATTCATCTGGGATGATTGGAACGTTTATGGCGGGACACTATAGTCCTACAGATTTAGCTGGTGTGAGTATGGGTGTTAATATTTGGAATCCAATTATGTATACTTTAAATGCGATCGTCTTAGCATTAATTCCAATAGTTTCACAATTGATTGGAAAAAATAAAGAAGAAGAGATACCTACAGTAGTTAGACAATTTCTGTACATAGCTGTAATTATTAGTATTGTTTTAATTATTGGGTTAAATACTTTAGCAACACCAATAGTAGACCAATTAGGTATGGATAGTAATATTGCAGAAATAACTAAGAACTATCTGTTTTATGAAAGTTTTGGAGTGCTATCAATCTTCTTGTATGTAGTTTTACGTTCGTTTATAGATAGTTTAGGATTGACAAGATTATCGATGATAATGATGATAGTGTCTGTACCTGTAAATGTATTTTTCGCGTATAGTTTCATTTTTGGGAAGTTTGGTATGCCAGAGCTTGGTGGAGCTGGAAATGCAATTGCTGTTTCAGTAACATATACAGTATTATTTTTCATCGCATTATTTATAGTACTAACAAACCCTAAAATTAATAAGTATAAAATATTCGAAAAAGAAAAAATTAAATTTGAAAAATGGGGAGAAATCTTTAAGCTAGGAGTTCCAATAGCTCTAGCTACAGCACTTGAGACGGTTGTTTTTTCAACGTTATCTTTAATGGTATCACGTTTTGATACTACAGTTATTGCTTCCCATCAAGCTGCGTTAAATTTCTCTGGATTTTTATATACTTTACCAGTTAGTGTTGCGAATACTGCAACAATTATAATAGCATTTCATGTAGGAGCAAAAGACTATAAAATGGCAACAGAGTATACAAAACTGACGGTAATAATGGGAATGATATTTTCTATAATAGCTGGAATAATCGTCTGGTTATTTGATACAAAAATTCCATACTTATATACTAATGATAGTGGAGTAATTAATTTAACAGCAGAGCTATTATTATTTGCAATTGGTTTTGCTATTTGTGATTCATTTGCATCAGCACTAGCAGGAGTACTTCGCGGATACAAAAAAGTTGTACCGATTTGTGTGGTAATGTTTATTGGTTATTATCTAGTAGGTATTCCTACAGCTTATTATTTTGTTTTTAAACAAGGTATTGGTATAGAAGGTTTATGGATAGGTTGGATAATAGGACTTGCAGTATATGCTTTAGGTGTCTTATTCTACTATCTATATATGAGAAGAGGAATTAAGAAAAAAATAAAATTAGCTAAATAGTAAAAATTTTGTGGTAAATTTAAATACTACAAAATTTTTTTTATTTTACTTGTATAATCACTTGACTCTAATTTTGAAAAACTATATAATGTGATTATCAGAACTAGATAAGAAGGAGAAAAGAATTTGAACAAAGTATATCCAAAATGGTCTGAGTTACCAGATATTGATTTGTACTTAGATCAAGTACTATTATACGTTAATCGATTAGATAACTCCTCAATTGTCGATGATGATAAAGGTTTAACTTCAGCGATGATAAATAATTATGTAAAAAATGCTCACTTAGATAAACCAATTAAGAAAAAATATAATCGAAAACAATTAGCAAGATTAATAGTAATTACATGTTTAAAAAATGTATTCTCAATTCAAGAGATTAGTAAGACAATAAATAGCTTGACTTCAGAGGGAAGTTCTGAAGAGATGTATGATAATTTTGTTATGTGTATGAATGGCGAGAAGAGAGAGGGACTAGCAGAAGTAATAGTGGCAGCCTGTGATACTGTGAGATTATATAAAAAAACACATGATCTAGTAGAAAAGTTAAAATAAAATACTTGGAGGTAAATTATGGAGTGGAAAATTGTAGTTGATACTGCTTGCGATTTTAGAGAAATTCCTAATAAAGCGGAAAATGTCTCTTATGAGCGAGTACCATTTTCATTGCAAATAGAAGATAAGGTTTTTGTTGATTCCTTAGATTTAGATATTGATAAAATGATGGAAGAAATGTATGCTAGTTCTGAGTCAGCAAGATCAGCATGTCCTAGTCCGGAGGCGTATCTTTCAGCATATAGAGGTGCAGATAATGTAATAGTTTTAACTTTAACTGGTGGAATGTCAGGGAGTTATAACAGTGCAGTAATCGGTGAGAAGATGTTGAAAGAAGAAAATGAAAATGTTAATATTCACATAGTTAATACACTTTCTGCTGGTGGACAAAATGACTTATTCCTTCTTAAGATAAACGAATTAATAAAAGATGGGCTATCTTTTGATGAAGTAGTTGAAAAAATGAATGAGTATCAAAAAAATACAAAACTTATTTTCTCATTAGAAAAGGTGGATAATCTTGTGAAAAATGGACGTTTATCTAAGTTAGCAGCTGCAGTAGTAGGATTATTGAATATGCGTATGGTGGGAGAAGCGAGTACTGAAGGAACCCTACATTTACTTCATAAAGTGCGTGGTGAGAAAAAAGCTATTTCTACCGTAGTTGATGAAATGATTAAAGCCGGCTACAAAGGTGGAAGAGCTGTAATTACTCATAGAAATAATGAAAATATTTGTAAAAAAATAGAAGAAAAATTAAAAGAAAAATTTTCTGAAGTAGAATTTATTGTTGTTCCCACATCTGGAATCTGTAGTTTTTACGGAGAAGAAGGTGGAATGCTTTTAGGATATGAAATATAAGTTAAACCTTTAAAGATTTAATGCTCTTAACAAAAAGAGAAGAAGTGTTTGTAAAATATGAACACTTCTTCTCTTTTTTAATAAATTCAACTAACTCTGTTTAGCTCTTTTTTTACGTTTTCGAAACTTCCCAATTAAAAAACCAGTCCCTTGACCACAAAGGCTGAAGAATATATAACCTAAACCATAGATAAGAATATCAAAGTTTAAAATGATTAAACATGATAATATATAAAAAATTCCTATAATAAATGAGAAAATATAGCTAAAGTCTTCTTTATTATATGCATATAGAAACGAAATTAGAAAACTAATAACAGGATATAAGATAATTAATAATAAAATTATCATACCTGATCTATTTGATATAAAATAAGAACACAGAGGGAGTATTATAAATAAAAAGAAAGAAAAAATTAAATATGGTACTTTTTCTAAAAATTTCTTCATCATCTGCCTCCTAATTATAGTGTTATTCTATCATATATTGGTGTGAAAAACAATAAAGAAATAATTATTATTCAAGCTACAAAATTGAAAACACTTTCTGAATGTGATATTATGAAATTACTATAGAATGAGAGGAGATAATACAATGAAATTTTTTATAGATACAGCAAATGTTGAAGATATTAGAAATGCTAATGAATTAGGGGTAATTTGTGGAGTAACTACAAATCCATCGTTAATCGCAAAAGAAGGACGTGATTTTAAAGAAGTAATCAAGGAGATTACATCAATAGTGGACGGTCCTATTAGTGGGGAAGTAAAAGCAACTACTACTGATTGGAAGGATATGATAGAAGAAGCAAGGGAAATTGCGAAAATCCATCCAAATATGGTTGTTAAAATTCCAATGACTGAAGATGGATTAAAAGCTGTAAATGTATTAAAAAAAGAGGGAATTAAAACAAATGTTACTCTAATCTTTAGTCCAACTCAAGCGTTATTAGCAGCTAGAGCTGGAGCGACATATGTTTCTCCATTTTTAGGTAGATTAGATGATATTTCTCATAATGGATTATTATTAATAGAAGAGATAGTGGAAATTTTCGCTAATAATGATATTGATACACAAATTATCGCTGCAAGTGTAAGAAATCCAATTCATGTTACTGAATGTGCTAAATTAGGGTGCGATATTGCTACTGTTCCTTATTCTGTAATTAAACAAATGGTTAAACATCCATTAACTGATATTGGAATAGAAAAATTCAAACAAGATTACTATAAAGTATTTGGTGAGTAATCGATAGAAACGATTTACGTAATTTAAAGTCATATTTCTTAAAAAAATTTAAAAAATTTACACTTTATACTAGAAATATTTATAAAGTAATGTTATAATATATTTTGTTGTATGAAAAAGTTGTTAAGATTAAATTTTATAGGAGGTTATATTAATGCGCGTAAATGTAACATTAGCTTGTACAGAATGTGGTGACAGAAACTACATTACTAAAAAGAACAAAAGAAATAATCCGGACCGTATTGAACTTAAAAAATACTGTCCAAGATTAAAAAAAGTGACTTTACACAGAGAAACTAAATAATAAAGTTAGAGAAGCCTTAAAGTATCAACGTTTAAGGCTTTTTGTTTTTCCACTTGACCCACACTTGACCCACACATTAAAAATTTACGTATTTTGCGAATTTTTTCCCAACTTCTTCTTTTTGTTTTTCTGTTACGTGAGCATAAATACTCATTGTTGTTTTTAAGTCAGAGTGACCTAATCTTTCTTGTACCTCTTGAATGGTAACACCACTTTCAAAAAGTAAGCTACAATGTGTGTGTCTGAAACCATGTACTTTAATTTCTTTAAACTCGTGCTTTTTACAGATACGTTTTAAATTAGCATTCATGAAATTTAGGTATAAATAAGAGTTTGTAACCTCATCAGTAAAACAAGGTTGTTGTTTCTTTACTCTTGTACCAACCATTAAAAACCTTTCCTTTTGGTTTAATTTCCAACGTTTTAAAATATTGGCGGTTTGTTCATCAATACTAATATTTCTTACACTACTTTTACTTTTAGGAGTTTGAACAACTACTTTTTTTTCTGTATTCAATGCTAACGTCTTATTTATATTAATTGTATTGTTGGTGAAGTCAATATCAGACCATTCAAGAGCCTGTAACTCACCTTTACGAATACCTGTAAAAGCTAAAACCCTAAACATTGCAGTTAGTTTTATATCGTTCTCATTGTCAACTAAAGTAAGGAATTGTTTTAACTCTTCTTTAGAGTAATATTTATCCTTATCATCTGAAGTAATATCATCATCTTTCTTAGGTAACAAAACATCTTTCATAGGGTTACTGTAGATAACTTTCATCTTAACAGCATAATCTAAAATCATGCTACCATAGATCTTTATTTTTTTAAGAACAGCAAGTGAAAAACTCTTGCTGTAATTGTTAATGATTTTTTGGCAATAAGGTAGAGTAATCTTTTTTAATTGCATATTTTCTAATTTATCAAGTAGTAAATTAAAGATGTGTTGATTAACAAGTAAAGTACTTTCTTTAATAGTATGTTGGTAACCCTCGTACCATAATTCATATATTTCTTTAAATGTTGTAACATCTGTATTTAATAAACCATTATTAGCTATTTCAGTTTTAATCTTAGCTTCACATAGTTGAGCTTCTTTTTTAGTTTTAAAACCACGTCTAGTAGTTTCTTTTCGTCGTCCTTTATCGTCTATACCTAGATAAAGTTTTACCATGTAATATTTTTTATTGTCACGTTTATTTATATATTCTTTAATCATTTTTCCGTTTCCTTTCTATCTAGCACATATCAAAGAAATTAATAAATGATTAGGTGAAAATCACCTTATATAATGGACGTGGTAAGATTTTTAAAGGTTAGGTAATGTAATTACACCTTTTAACAATTGGAACGCTTAGAAACGGTTTAAATAGCTTGTGGTTTTAATTAAGAAGCGGAAACATTGATATAACAGCATTTATATGATATAATATGTATATATTCTTTAATAAAGTATGTTTTTCATTTTTATTAAATCCGTAAAGCGCTAGTAATTATTTACTGGTGCTTTTTTGTTTTTTCTTATAATTTTTATTATCTCTTTTTTTATTACTTTTCTCCTTATTTTCTTTTTTTCCTTGTACTGATCCATCGATTACTTTTTTATTATCATCTATACTTAAATTATTTTTTAACTTTTCTTTTTGGTTATCAATTACTAAATTAGTAAGCGATAAAATTACATCAACATTATTATCATGATAATCAATTTTTTGGAACAAAAGATATTTTATATAACCAAGAAAACAAATAACTAGAAAAACTAGATATCCAGTATAAATACATATCTCTTTTAAAGTTTCTGCTTTATTTATGCCTACTGATAATGCACCTAAACCAAAACTAAGCGCTGATGATAAAAGCGGTTTAATAGCATTTTCTGATCTAGTAAATGCTGCTTTAGTATTTTCTAGATTTGATTTAATATGCAATAAATCCATAAGTTTAAGTGAAACTAGATTACGAGAGATTTCTTCCTCAGTCAAATTATCCATTATATTTTCTAAATCTTTATGTATTAGAACTGCATTTTTTTCTCTCTCTGCTAATCCTTTTATTAAGTCTGAAATATTGATTTTTTCTTTATTTTCCATTCTCTACCTCATTCTTCAATTCTTTAGCATAACCATCTTCTATACTTTGTATATATTTCTTATCACTATCTGATAATTGATAAGTCTTAAGTTTTGATATAACTTTTTTAATAAGTTGTTTTCTATCTTTCGCTGTTAACATTTCAATTAATGGTACTAGAGAATATGTACCGTCTTGCATATTAACCCTTATATTTTCCATAGTTTCTAAATAATTAATATCAATATTCCAAGGATTCCATGAAGCATTATTTTGGTCAATATAATCATAAATATAATTGATATTTTCTAATGTTATATTTCTATCTTCTAACCATTTTTTAAACTGAAGTCTAGCGATTGAATACTCTTCGTTAGATGATACTTTGTTTCCAGTTTGATATTCAAGTATAGAAACTAAATTATTATCCAAAAATTCATCAATAGAACCATATAATAATTCATTTACAGTCATATTTCCTTTTTTAGCTATTGCTTTTAATCTAGAACGATTAGGTAAAGTTGCTCCACGTTCCCATTTTGAAGCATTACTACGTTCAGCGTTTATGTCTTTATCTTTTCCAAATTGTTCTAAAGTCAAATTTAAACTATTCCTTATGTTAAATATACGCTCACCGACTTTAATTTTATCAACATTAAATTTCATAATACACATCCTTAATTTTATTTTATTGATACCATTATACAATATTTATTATAAAAAAGGAATAAAAAATGTCAAAAATGTCAAAAATATTCTTGACAACTAAAAAAATGAATGGTAATATTTAATTGTGTCAAAAGAGTCAAAAAAATAGGAGGTGATAATAATGAATACAGTAAGAATTAATAAAGTAAAGGCTTTTAGAGAGGCACTAAACAAAAGGCAATCTGATATGGCTGACTATTTAAATATATCTCAAGGGACTTATTGTAAAAAGGAACGTAAACAGAAATTTACCGATAGTGAAAAAGTTATACTTACTAACTATTTTAAAAAAAGTTTTCCCGAAGAGACTTTGGAAAGTATATTTTTTTAGACGCTTTGAGTCAAAAATGTCAAAAACCTTTCAAGTATCAAGCCACCAACTCAACTACTTAAAAGGTTAAAGACAAGTATTTATCAAAAATACTTTCTTACATTATAACACAAGAAAGGAGTTTTAAGTATGGAAAATAAAGATCTATACATTAATACTTTTTGTTGTGCAGTGGTATTCATACCATTCATAACAGCATTTATTTATATACTAGCTATGCTAACGGACAGCATTTACTAAAAGGAGAGTGATTATATGTTCAGTGTAGAATTTGAACAAGAAGTGATTAAGGCAGTACGTGAGATAGTAAAAGACATCTTACAAGATGAAATAAAGCAAGATAAACGATACAACCAAAAAGAACTATGTGAAACCTTAGGAATTGGAGTTGATACCTTATCAGACTTAAATAGACGCGGTTTAAGACCTACTAAAGTAGGTAGGCAGTATATTTATCTTGAAAGTGAAGTAAACAAGTTTTTGAAAGAAAACACAATTTAAAATAAAGGTATCTAGCACATATCAAAGAAGTTAATAAAGGCAGTATTATTACCGCTTCTTAAAATAAAAATAGAATGGAGATAATAAAAATGGATAAACAAGAAGTGATTAAACACATTGAGGAAATAGAACAAAGGTTGACAAGTCTACAGGTTTCAATGGAGTTATTAGCAACTCATACAAACGCAATTAAGGTACTAACACCTGAAGAATTAAAAAATTCAACAATAAGTAGTGAAGAATTACTCAAGTATTGGGACAAAGTAAACAACGGAAACAACTTACATAATTTAACTAATTCTATTGCTATTAATACATCAGAAGAATTATCTATTTTATGCTATGAAAAACTAGACAAAGTTAAAGAAGCATTAAAAGAGGTGATGTAATTATGAATACTATATACACAGAAAGGGTAAAAATATGGAAGATGTAAAACCATTAAAATTAAAAGAAGTAATTCAAATTAATAATAATGATGAAATAATAACTAGTTTACTAAATAAACATGAAGTAATGGCTTTAGTCGGGAGTGCTAACAGTTGTAAAACAAGTGTTGTAATAAGTTTAGCTATTAGTATAATAAACAATGGTTATTGGTTAGATAGATTTAAAGTAAGTGGTAAGAAAGTTCTGTTTGTTAATACAAGTAGTAAATTTAGTTATGTTGTGAAAACAATAGAGAAATTAGGAAGAAATGAAGCGGTTAACGAAAATTTAGAAATTTTAGATGTTAGAAACGAAAGTTTTAATAAAATTGATGAATTATGTAATTTTATAAATAATGCTAGTTTTGAAAAATATGATTTAATTATAATTGATACTATTGATACATGTACACAATTAGAAAATCAAAATTATAATAGTATCCCAGTTAAAACCACATTATCTAGATTAGCTTTCAATTTAAATACTGCTATTGTATTTACACATGATAATTTTACCCCACGAATTGGTAATATAGAAACAGATAATCAAATTAAATATACTAAATTACATTTATTTTGTGATGTATATATTGAATTTTTAGAATTATATCCTTCTGATTATTACTTAGACACTATTAAATGTGATGAAGTAATAGGATATTTGAAAAATACCATTCCGGAAATTTTAACTACTTTTAAATTTGATATTAGCAAAGGTTTAGAAAATGAGATAATTGAGCTAAAAGAAAGAATAAATACCCTTGATTTCTTAGAAGACTATGAAAAAGAAAAGATTATTGCAGAGATCGATGAACAGATGAAAATGGTTAATCGTAGGAAATTTTATAAACTGAAGATAGTATCAAAAGAAAATGGATCAGAAGATTATTTCTATTATTTTTATTTTCCATATTTATACAATGTAACATCAGAATATATTGAAAATCTAGAAGTAGGGAAAAAGGCTGTTGATACTCTACCTAAAAAAGATAAGCGTAAAACAAAAGATATTAATAAAGCTTCTAATAAAAAACAGATTATTGAAAGTATTCAGAAGTTTAGACAACTAGAAGGAGAATATCCAACCTCAAAAGATTTACAGGAATATTTAGGTATAAGTAAAAGGACGTTACAACGAAAAATTAAAGACTGCGATGGTGAAATTATAAAAATAGATAATACTTATACTTTAATTGATGATTTGTATTAAAAATAAAATAATATTTAATAAAACGACACAGACATTTTAAAGTTATAAATAGTTGTCGTATTAACGGAAAAGTTTATTTATTAGTTTTAAAATACATGCCAAAATAAATAAACGACATATAACCATAAAATATATAAAGTAAAATATTTATATTTGATATTTCACTTGTGAAAACCATGATTAAAAAAATAAATATATTTATTTTATCCACGACAGAAACGACAAAAACGACAAATGACGCTATGCGACAATGCGACAAAAAGCGTTTTTTAATATATACTTGTCGTTTTTTTACGACAAATATGACAAATTAAAATACTTGTCGCATATAAAAGTTATCAAATCAACGATTAATAGAATTTAAGAATTACTAAACGACATTAAACGACAAGTATTTTTGTCAGACACCCCACTATATACTATCTACGATGTATATAGTCTGGTAGGTGGCAATAACCCCCTATGTGGGTAATACGGACAAGGGGCTTTAAAGCTAGCCCCCTTGTACCGTCCTTACCCCACGGATAGGGAAAGCGAAAAAAAGAAAAAAAATAAAAACTTGTCGCTTTAAAAATTTATGGTATTTCTATTTTTTAAATTTAAGAATTGATTTTCTAAAAGTAGGAGGTGTGGTAATGAAAAAGAGATCAAGAAAAAAATATAAAAAGATAACAGATAAAGATTTTCAAAAATTTAGAGTTATGTACCCATGTAAAGATATATTAGAGGTTAGAAATTGGTTAAAACAGAATATGCAACCTTTAGAATATATTCAAGGTAGACTAATAAAAGTTGGATTTCTTGTATATAGTAAAGAAGAAAAAATTTACAAAGGCTTAAATTATGGTAGTGATATAAGACTAGTACCAAGAAACAATAAGCATAATATAACTATTGAATTATTGAATATCTGTTTTGATGAAGAAATAGATATTATGAAGCCACTTAAGAAGAAAAAAGATACTGAAGAATATAGAATGGAAGATAATGAAATTTCATGGTATTTACTAGAGAAATACAAGATACTAGAGTATTTAGTGTTACAAGCTTTATATTGTGGATATCTAAAAAAAGATAATGGATACATTGTAGGCGATTTATGGTAAATATATAATACGAAAGAAAGGAATTTAAATAATGCAGTTATCAAGAGAACAATTAATCAAGCTAGATAAAATAATAGAACGCTATTCAGAAGATGAGACTATTAAAGAAGCTAGCACTATAAAAGAATATTTAAACACCCACCCCGCCAAGATACAAGAGTTATTGATAACTGTATATTTTAATCTATCACGTAAGGCAACTGAAGAAGAAAGCAAGGTTATTAATGAACATAAAATTAATTTATTTAACATATTATCTGAGAAAGGGTATATTAAGGATGAGAAAAAGAGAACCACCAAAACCACTGAACAAAGATTGAACAATGATAAAAAGCAAAAATTAAATAGGTATAGAGCCTTAACAGAACAGTTATATAGATTATACGACTTAGTAGAAGAGTTGCAAGAAAAACAACATAGTAAATCACATGTTCAGACCATGGACTATACAAAAGTAAAAATAACATGCAGTAGAACTAACTATGATTTTACTGGTACTAATCTATTAGCTAAAATACAAGATACTGAAAATAAGATAAGTAAACTCAAAATAGCAATAGAGAAAGAAAGAGAATACCTATCAAGCGTTATAGACCAAATAGAAGATATACGAATAAGGTATATATTTTGGTGGCGATACTATATGTTAGAAGAATGGCAAAAGGTAGCAAGACTGGTAGGTTTAAAAAGTGAACGTTACTGTATGAAGTTACATAATGAGTATCTTGAAAAACTGGATATATAAACCTATTGAACAATGAATGAACAAAGAACAAAACTTGATATACACAACCAAGACATCTATTGATTAGGTGTCTTTTTTTTACGATAAAATTATATTGAAGCGTGAACGAAGCGTGAAAAAATTCATAAAATACACTATTTTTAGAAGCGGTAAAAGGTATAAATTACTAAGGTAGAATGCTAAGAAATGCTAAGGTTTGAAATGTATATAGAGAAAAAACAATAATAATGAACAGTGACTATTTCTTTTCCATTATGAGCGGTAATATGCAGTTATTAGACCGCTTCTGTGTGGAAATAGATATAATTACACTAAATTGAGTTGAAACACGTTAAACAGCTTTTAAACAGCAGTATGAAAAAACTACTTTTTACTAACAAAAACTACCATTTTTAGAGGTAAAAATAACGTTTTTTTACATAAAATGTTGGAAAATGAGAGTGTAAAAACCTATATAGTAAATGTTGAGATAGTGGCTTTTAGTGGCATAAAATTCTATAAGGCGTAGTATAAAATGTTGGAAAATGTAGGAATAAAAACCTATATATAGATAAAATTTAAGAAATATGAGTGTTATTCATGTTGTATAGAATGTTGGCAAATGTTGGCATAAAAACATGTTATATAGATAAAAAAACTTGTCAAAACTTGACAAATAAAACCTATAAATGTTGGTAAATGTTGGTATAAAAATCTATATAGCTTTAAAATCGGCTGTTTCGGCTGTCTTAAAGGAGTTTTCAAAAACCTTAGAAAACCTTATATAAAAAAACATATATATCAAAAAGAAGTTTTAAAAGGGGGGATAGTACCTCTCTACCATGTTGTTCGACCTTTCACGCCGTCACTGTACATATTTTTTCGTACGAAAGTTAAATTGTTGGAAAATGTTGGAATAAAATCCTGTGTAAGTTGAAATGTTGGAAAATGTGAGTGTAAAATCCTATATAGAATTACTACAAAATACTACATTGAAAACTATATAGTAAAATTACTGGAAAATACGAGAATAAAAACTCTTATAGAAATTAGTGGCATTTAGTGACATAAAAGCCTATATAGAGTATTAAAAACCTTAAATAAAAGCCTATATAAGTAAATGATACAAAACGTTATAGGAATAAAGTGGACTATGGAAACTATAGAACAAAATGTTGCTGGTAATTGGGATGCATTATATGTAGGTGGTTCAGCGAGATATATAACTAGAGTTTTTACTGGAGTAATTGGTTGGTTCAGATTTCCATACGATAATAATTCTAATTCTGTAAATTCAGATATGAATTTTAGTGAGTTCAATTTAACAGAACCAAATTGGCATTTTACAGTAGGTATAGATGCTTTAAATGTTAGAAGAAGTCCAAGTTTAAGTGGAGAAGTAGTTGCAGTTTATGGTAACGGTGAAGTGATAAACTATGATAGTTACTGCATAGCTGAAGGGTATGTATGGACTAGCTACATTGGAGCTAGTGGTATTAAAAACTATGTAGCAACTGGTGAGTTTATTGATGGAGTAAATAACTGTATATTTGGAAGTTTTGAATAGTCTCCTTTGTTTTAGCCTATCTTAGAAAAATTTAGGATAGACTTTTTTGTTTGAAATTTTTTTATTTAAAGAATTATTGATATAACAATTCTAGTTTACTCTCTATTTCCCGGTTATTAAAACTGCCAATAAAAAAAGTTGATAGAGTGTTCATAATATTGTACAATATAAATAGAGGATGTAACACAATGAAAAAGTGATACATCTATAAAGGAGGAGATTTATCATGAGTATGTTAAATTTTGCAAATCATATATTGGCAGTAGCTTATGAAAATAATTTATCAGTAAGCAATCTTCAATTGCAAAAAGTAATGTACTTCGCAATGAGAGAGCAGAAAGATAATCATGAGTTATTATCTCAAATGTATGACGAACCGTTTTATGTTTGGCGTTATGGACCGGTAGTTCCTTCAATATATAGAAAATATAGAGGATATGGTTCAAGAGCTATTATAGATAGTGGAAAAAAGGATAATGATTTAAATATCTTTAATAATAGCATATTAATTCTTTTAGAGAAAGATCCATTCTCTTTAGTAGAAGAGAGTCATAGACATATCTTTTGGAAATCTAATGCTGATAAAATATATCATGGAACTAGTGATGTAAAATATTCTTTAGAGGATGTAATAAATGGCTAAAAAACCCCCTTTGAGTGATAATGATATATTAGAATTATTAAAAGAGATTAAAAATGAACAAACTCAGTTTGAAAGTAAATATAAACACGTATTGAGTAAATATATTGAGACAGATATGATAGATGAAGTAGATTTTGATGAACTTTTTTCTTTTACCAATACATATAAGCAATATAATTTACCTTACTCTACATTTACTAGATTTATTTTTGAAGTTGGAGAAGATATTGATTTAAGCGATTTTATAGCTGAGCTAAAAAAATGTTTAACTAGAAAAATTGAAAAATTAAAGAATAGTAATGGAGTATATGATGTAGACAGAAAGCAAGCTAGAATAATGGCTAAGATAATAGAACATACAGAATTAGCTTTAAGTCAAAAGAATAATTTATATACAAAACAAAAAGAGTTAATAGATGAACTAACTAGGGAATTAGATTCAAGTAAAGAAAAAATTACTAGTTTAACTACTAAACTAAATTCAAGCACTCAAGAAATAACTACTTTAACAAATTCGGTAAGTGCTCATAAATTTGACTTAATAGCACTTATGAGCGTTGTATTTACTATATTTACCGTTTTAGGAGTTAATGCTTCAATAATAGCAGCTATAGCTACTATTAAAGATCTGAATATATGGAAAATGATAGGTTTATTTGTTTTTGGCAATGGAACATTGGCTTTAATGATATGTTGTATAATGAAGTTTTCTAAAAAATATTATATGGATTTCATAAATAATAGAAATTAATAACGACTAAAACTAAAATATTAAATTGGATAAGAGCGTATTAACAAATGAGAAATTTTGTTAGTACGCTTTTTTTCTGTACTTTTTAACTTTTTCTTTAGTTTTTGATAAGAATAAATTAGCTGTATAGGAAAGTAACTGTACAATTTATTTGAATAGTTAGTGATAAGAAGATACTACAAATTACTACATTTATTTTTAAAAGATGAAATAACATAAAAAACTTGATAAAACTTGACATTTATAACCTATAAAGTAATACCATGAATACCGTGTCTTAATGCAGTAAATATATATAAGCTTTTATTTACCTTGTAAGAGGTCAAGGAGTATAATTATAAGGTAAAGTATAATCAGAACGCTTAGAACGTAAAATACAGCGTGTTAGAGTGACGTAACAACTATGAAACTTTTAAAAACTATTGTTTTATTTATAATAATGAGATAGTACTAATTTATTAATAAATATTAAATTTTATTTTGAAAATATAATTGAAAGTGACTATTAATTCTTGAATTTTATTATTTTAAATAGTATAATTAATTTAACTAAGGAGGGGTTTCTTATGAAACAAACATCATTTATATATAACTTAATTAGAGGAATTGCAATTGTTTTTGGGTTCTCTAGTATGTTTAGTAAATCAGAAGAATATAAAGTACTAAGTGATTCAGAAAGTTTAGCTTCTGATTGGAAAACTGTAGAAAATGATATGAGGGCAAGTTTTAATGACTTTAGAAACAAATACTGCTAATACTGATGATAAAAAACTAGAAGAATTAGAAAAAGAAATGATAGAACTACCTGATAATAAAAAGGGTGAAATGATACAGAAATTAGAGATGAGTAGATCAATTACATACTCTGGAGCTGTACCTCCCCCAGAAATGCTAAGGGAATTTGATAAAATTATTCCTAATGGTGCGGATAGGTTTATGAAAATGGCAGAAGAACAATCTGAGCATAGAAGAAAGATTGAACAAAAAATAGTAGAGTCTAATGTGAAAAATGAAAACTTAGGCTTAGTATTTGCATTTTCCATATCTATCATAGGGTTAATAAGTGCTGCAATATTAGCGTATAAAGGAAATAATGTTGGAGCAGGAGTATTTGCAATTCCTGCACTAGGTGGATTAGTTAATTCTTTTCTGAATTTAAGTAGAGGTAAGACGGATAAATAATAAAGTATAGACATCGGTTCTTCAAAATTTAGGACTGATGAGAAGGGTCATGAGCTTTAAGCTTATGATTCCTTTTTTTTAAAATAGATATTAAAAAGATAATTTTTTGATTGAAATTAAATAGTTAAACATTGTAAATTAGATTTTAGTTCTTGAAT